>NZ_JBFAKB010000043.1:0-92333 GCF_040655495.1 Nonomuraea sp. NPDC050404 | reverse complement strand
GTCAAGGGCGAGAACATTCCCGAGCCGGGCATCCCCGAGTCCTTCAAGGTGCTCATCAAGGAAATGCAGTCGCTGTGCCTCAACGTCGAGGTGCTCTCCAGCGACGGTATGTCCATCGAGATGCGTGACACCGACGAGGACGTCTTCCGCGCCGCGGAGGAGCTCGGTATCGACCTGTCCCGGCGTGAGCCGAGCAGCGTGGAAGAAGTCTGAGGGGGAGATCGCAAACATGCTGGACGTCAACTTCTTCGACGAGCTTCGGATCGGGCTGGCGACGGCCGACGACATTCGTCAGTGGTCGCACGGCGAGGTCAAGAAGCCGGAGACGATCAACTACCGGACCCTCAAGCCGGAAAAGGACGGGCTCTTCTGCGAGAAGATCTTCGGTCCGACCCGGGACTGGGAGTGCTACTGCGGTAAGTACAAGCGAGTCCGGTTCAAGGGCATCATCTGTGAGCGCTGTGGCGTCGAGGTCACCCGCGCCAAGGTGCGTCGTGAGCGGATGGGCCACATCGAGCTGGCCGCGCCGGTCACGCACATCTGGTACTTCAAGGGTGTCCCGTCGCGCCTCGGTTACCTGCTCGACCTGGCCCCGAAGGACCTGGAGAAGGTCATCTACTTCGCGGCGTACATGATCACGCATGTCGACACCGAGATGCGTGAGCGTGACCTGCCCTCGCTGGAGGCGAAGATCTCCGTCGAGCGGCAGCACATCGAGCAGCGCCGTGACGCCGACGTCGAGACCAGGCAGAAGAAGCTCGAGGCCGACCTGGGCGAGCTTGAGGCCGCCGGCGCCAAGGGCGACCAGCGCCGCAAGGTCCGCGAGGGCGCCGAGCGCGAGATGCGTCAGCTCCGCGACCGGGCCCAGCGCGAGCTGGACCGGCTCGACGAGGTCTGGAGCCGCTTCAAGAACCTCAAGGTCCAGGACCTTGAGGGCGACGAGCTGCTCTACCGCGAGATGCGCGACCGCTTCGGCCGCTACTTCAAGGGCGGCATGGGCGCGCAGGCGATCCAGGACCGCCTGATCAGCTTCGACCTCGACGCCGAGGCCGAGAACCTGCGCGAGACCATCCGCAGCGGCAAGGGCCAGAAGAAGGCCCGCGCGCTCAAGCGGCTCAAGGTCGTGTCCGCGTTCCTGAACACGACCAACTCGCCGCGCGGCATGGTGCTCGACTGCATCCCGGTCATCCCGCCGGACCTGCGCCCGATGGTGCAGCTCGACGGTGGCCGGTTCGCCACCTCCGACCTCAACGACCTGTACCGCCGGGTCATCAACCGCAACAACCGCCTCAAGCGTCTGCTCGACCTCGGCGCGCCCGAGATCATCGTGAACAACGAGAAGCGGATGCTGCAGGAGGCCGTGGACGCGCTGTTCGACAACGGCCGTCGCGGCCGCCCGGTCACCGGGCCCGGCAACCGGCCGCTGAAGTCCCTCAGCGACATGCTGAAGGGTAAGCAGGGTCGTTTCCGCCAGAACCTGCTGGGCAAGCGAGTCGACTACTCCGGCCGTTCGGTCATCGTCGTCGGCCCGCAGCTCAAGCTGCACCAGTGCGGTCTGCCCAAGCAGATGGCGCTGGAGCTGTTCAAGCCGTTCGTGATGAAGAGGCTCGTGGACCTCAACCACGCGCAGAACATCAAGTCGGCCAAGCGGATGGTCGAGCGCGCCCGCCCCGTGGTGTGGGACGTGCTCGAAGAGGTCATCACCGAGCACCCGGTGCTGCTCAACCGGGCGCCGACGCTGCACCGTCTGGGCATCCAGGCGTTCGAGCCGCAGCTGGTCGAGGGCAAGGCCATCCAGATCCACCCGCTCGTCTGCACCGCGTTCAACGCGGACTTCGACGGCGACCAGATGGCCGTGCACCTGCCGCTGTCGGCTGAGGCCCAGGCCGAGGCACGCATCCTGATGCTCTCGACCAACAACATCCTCAAGCCGGCCGACGGCAAGCCCGTGACGATGCCCACCCAGGACATGGTCATCGGCCTGTACTGGCTGACCACCCAGAAGGACGGCGCGCAGGGCGAGGGCCGCGTGTTCGGCTCCATCGCCGAGGCGCAGATGGCCTTCGACCGCCGCGAGCTGGAGATCCAGGCGAAGATCCAGATCCGGCTCAAGGACGTCCTGCCGCCGCGCGAGTGGGTGGCTCCCGAGGGCTGGGAGCAGGGCGACCCCCTGCGGCTGGAGACCACGTTCGGGCGGTGCCTGTTCAACCAGACGCTGCCGGCCAGCTACCCCTTCGTCGACTTCCAGGTCGGCAAGAAGCAGCTGTCCATCATCGTGAACGAGCTGGCGGAGACCTACCCCAAGATCGAGGTCGCCAACTCGCTCGACGCGCTCAAGGACGCCGGCTTCCGCTGGGCGACCCGCTCCGGTGTCACCATCTCGATCGAGGACGTCGTCGCGCCCCCGAACAAGCAGGACATCATGGAGAACTACGAGCGCCGGGCCGACAAGGTTCAGCGTGAGTACGAGCGCGGTCTGATCACCGACGAGGAGCGCCGTCAGGAGCTCATCGAGATCTGGACGCACGCGACGGCCGACGTCGAGACCGACATGGTCAACGCCTTCCCGGCGACCAACCCGGTCTGGATGATGGTCAACTCCGGCGCCCGCGGTAACAAGATGCAGGTCCGGCAGATCGCCGGTATCCGTGGCCTGGTGTCCAACACCAAGGGTGAGACGATCCCGCGGCCGATCAAGGCCTCCTTCCGCGAGGGCCTGTCGGTGCTGGAGTACTTCATCTCCACCCACGGTCAGCGGAAGGGTCTGGCCGACACCGCCCTGCGTACCGCCGACTCGGGTTACCTGACCCGTCGTCTGGTGGACGTGGCGCAGGACGTCATCGTGCGCGAGATCGACTGCGGCACCGACCGCGCGGTCCCGCTGCACGTCGGCGAGCGGGACTCCTCGGGCAACCTGGTCAAGGCGGAGAACGCCGAGTCCAACGTGCACGGGCGCATCCTGGCCGAGGACGTCGAGGTGGACGGCAAGGTCATCGTCCCGGTGGGCGTCGACATCAACGACATCCACGTGACGAAGCTGGTCGAGGCCGGCGTCGAGACCGTGCGTACCCGCAGCGCGCTCGTCTGCGAGGCCAAGATCGGTGTCTGCGCGACCTGCTACGGCCGCTCGCTGGCCACTGGCAAGCTCGTGGACGTCGGCGAGGCGGTCGGCATCATCGCCGCCCAGTCGATCGGTGAGCCGGGCACGCAGCTGACCATGCGTACGTTCCACACCGGTGGTGTGGCCGGCGCCGACATCACCCACGGTCTGCCCCGTGTCACGGAGCTGTTCGAGGCGCGCATCCCCAAGGGTGTCGCCCCGATCTCCGAGGCCGAGGGCCGGGCTCGCATCGACGAGACCGACAAGACCAGGAAGATCGTGATCACCCCGGACGACGGGTCCGAGGAGATCGCGTACCCGGTGTCGATGCGTTCGCGCCTGCTCGTGCAGGAGGGCCAGCGCATCACGGTCGGCCAGCAGCTCGTCGCCGGTGCGGTCAACCCCAACGAGGTGCTGCGCATCCTCGGCCCGCGGGCCGTGCAGCTGCACCTGGTGGCGGAGGTCCAGCAGGTCTACCGCTCGCAGGGTGTGTCGATCCACGACAAGCACATCGAGATCATCGTGCGGCAGATGCTCAAGCGCGTGAACGTGCTGGAGTCCGGTGACACCGACCTGCTGCCCGGTGAGCTGGTGGAGCGTCCGCGCTTCGAGCAGATGAACCGCGAGACGGTGGCGGAGAGCGGCTCCCCGGCCGCCGGCCGCCCGGTGCTCATGGGCATCACGAAGGCGTCGCTGGCCACCGAGTCGTGGTTGTCGGCGGCATCCTTCCAGGAGACGACCAGGGTCCTGACGGACGCGGCGATCCACGCCAAGTCCGACTCGCTCCTGGGCCTGAAGGAGAACGTCATCATCGGTAAGCTCATCCCGGCCGGTACCGGCATGCCGCAGTACCGCAACATCCGGGTCGAGCCGACCGAGGAGGCCAAGGCGGCCATGTACACGGTCGGCGGCTACGACGGCTCCGCGGCCGACTACACCTTCGGCACCGGCAGCGGCGAGGCCGTCCCGCTGGAGGAGTACGACTTCGGCCAGTACAACCGGTAAATGCTCTGAGTGATGCGCCCGGGTCTCTCGTCAGGGAGGCTCGGGCGCGTTGCTTTTCCCATCCGTCGCGGCGCCGCTTTTTCCATCCGTTACGGCGTTGCCTTTTTGATCCGTTACGGCGCTGCCGTGGCCGCCCCAGACGCCGTACGGGGCTGAGGACCTTCCAGGGAGACGCCCGCTGAGCCCTTCAGTGGCTGGGCGCCGTTACGGCGCCCTGTGGGCCGTCTGTGTGGTGCACAGGACCTCCGGGCCGGTGGGATCTCCCTCGATGGTTCGCCAGGGGACACTAACCGCCAGGTGAGAGGCCGGACAGTCGAGTCTTCACTGTTCCGATGCCGGAGGTTCGACGAACAGCTCGCAAGATGGTCGCGAAGGCCGATATCATGGTCGGCGGAGCTGTAGATGGGCTGGATGAAAGGCCCTGGCGATCCGGAGCGGTAAGGCTTGCCCGCCTTGTCGCGTCGTTTTGACGTGTCGCTGGAGGCTGGGTAGTCTTGAGCATCGTGCCCGTCTTCTAGCGGGCTCTCGACCGCGCGCTCATTGCGGGCGCAGGACGGCTCTCTGGCTCGTACATCCTCGCGGGACGTGTCTGTGTGACTAGCGCGACACGCCCGAGCGCGGGGGCGCCGAGACAAGAAAAACCAGCAGGTCATGACACCGGCAGCACCTGCGAATCGCAAGACCTTTTGACGTAACACCGGCCAAGGCACGAAACGGAGTGGCAGTGCCCACTATTCAGCAGTTGGTCCGCAAGGGCCGGCAGGACAAGGTCTCCAAGACCAAGACTCCTGCCCTCAAGGGGAGTCCGCAGCGGCGCGGTGTGTGCCAGCGCGTTTACACCACGACTCCGAAGAAGCCCAACTCGGCACTGCGCAAGGTGGCCCGTGTTCGGCTCACGAACGGCATCGAGGTCACGGCCTACATCCCCGGTGTGGGTCACAACCTGCAGGAGCACTCCATCGTGCTCGTGCGTGGCGGTCGTGTGAAGGACCTGCCTGGTGTTCGCTACAAGATCATCCGCGGCTCGCTGGACACCCAGGGTGTCCGCAACCGCAAGCAGGCCCGTAGCCGCTACGGCGCGAAGAGGGAGAAGAGCTAACAATGCCTCGTAAGGGTTCTCCTGGCCGTCGTCAGCTCATGTCTGACCCGGTTTACAGCTCGCCGCTCGTGACCGCCCTGATCAACAAGGTGCTCCTGGACGGCAAGCGCTCCATCGCGCAGTCGATCGTCTACGGCGCCCTCGAGGGCTGCAGGGAGAAGACGGGCAACGACCCGGTCGTCACCCTGAAGCGCGCGCTTGACAACGTCAAGCCGACCCTTGAGGTCCGCAGCCGTCGCGTCGGTGGCGCGACCTACCAGGTGCCGGTCGAGGTGCGCGCCGCGCGCAGCACCACGCTGGCCCTGCGCTGGCTGGTGCAGTACTCCCGCGCCCGCCGCGAGAAGACGATGACCGAGCGCCTCATGAACGAGCTCCTCGACGCCAGCAACGGCCTCGGGGCGAGCGTGAAGAAGCGCGAGGACACCCACAAGATGGCCGAGTCCAACAAGGCCTTCGCCCACTACCGCTGGTAACCCCGGCGGGTTCGACGAGACGACGAGGACGCGAGTTAAAGTGGCCGCTACGACCGCTCTTGACCTGGCCAAGGTCCGCAACATTGGGATCATGGCCCATATCGACGCGGGCAAGACCACCACGACCGAGCGCATCCTGTTCTACACCGGCATCAACTACAAGATCGGTGAAGTCCACGAGGGCGCTGCCACGATGGACTGGATGGAGCAGGAGCAGGAGCGCGGCATCACGATCACGTCTGCCGCGACGACCTGCGAGTGGCTCGGTCACACGATCAACATCATCGACACCCCTGGTCACGTCGACTTCACCATCGAGGTGGAGCGTGCGCTCCGCGTCCTCGACGGTGCCGTCGCCGTGTTCGACGGTGTCGCCGGTGTTGAGCCGCAGTCGGAGACGGTGTGGCGCCAGGCTGACCGCTACAACGTCCCGCGCATCTGCTTCGTGAACAAGATGGACCGGGTCGGCGCGGAGTTCCACCGCTGCGTCGACATGATGATCAGCCGCCTCGGCGCGATCCCGGCCGTCGTTCAGCTCCCCTGGGGCGTGGAGGCCGGCTTCCGGGGTGTCATCGACCTCGTGAAGATGAAGGGCCTGCTCTGGAGCGAGGAGGCGGCCAAGGGCGAGATGTACGACACCGTCGACATCCCGGCCGACCACGCCGAAGCCGCTCGCGAGTGGCGCGACAAGCTGGTCGAGACCGTCGCCGAGAACGACGACGAGCTGATGGAGCTGTTCCTGGAGGGCACCGAGCCCACCGAGGAGCAGCTGGTCGCGGCCCTGCGCCGCGCCACCCTCGCCGGCAGCATCAACCCGGTTCTCACCGGCACCGCGTTCAAGAACAAGGGCGTGCAGCCCCTGCTCGACGCGATCGTCGCCTACCTCCCCGCCCCGACCGACATCCCTGCCTTCAAGGGTCACGCGGTCGGCAACGAGGACAAGGTGGTCGAGCGTCACGCGGACCCGACCGAGCCGTTCGCCGCGCTGGCCTTCAAGATCCAGAGCGACCAGCACCTGGGCCGTCTCACCTACATCCGCATCTACTCGGGCACGCTCGAGTCCGGTTCCGGAGTCATCAACTCCGTGAAGGGCAAGAAAGAGCGGATCGGCAAGATCTTCCAGATGCACGCGAACAAGCGTGAGGAGCGCCCGTCGGCGCACGCCGGGCAGATCGTCGCCGTGATGGGTCTGAAGGACACCACCACCGGTGACACCCTGTCCGACTCCACGCACCAGGTCGTGCTCGAGTCGATGACGTTCCCGGCTCCGGTCATCAACGTCGCCATCGAGCCCAAGACCAAGGGCGACCAGGAGAAGCTGTCCACCGCCATCCAGCGGCTGGCCGAGGAGGACCCGTCCTTCCAGGTCCGCCGTGACGAGGAGACCGGTCAGACGGTCATCTGGGGCATGGGCGAGCTTCACCTGGAGATCCTCGTCGACCGGATGCGTCGCGAGTTCAAGGTCGAGGCCAACGTCGGCCGCCCGCAGGTCGCCTACCGCGAGACCATCCGCCGCAAGGTGGAGAAGGTCGACTACACCCACAAGAAGCAGACCGGTGGTTCCGGTCAGTTCGCGCGGGTCATCATCAACCTCGAGCCGCTCGGCGAAGGCAACGACGGCTACGAGTTCGAGAACAAGGTCACGGGTGGCCGCGTCCCGAGGGAGTACATCCCCTCGGTCGACGCCGGCGCCCAGGAAGCCGCCGAGTTCGGCGTGCTGGCCGGTTACCCGATGGTCGGCGTGAAGGTTACGCTGACCGACGGCGCCGCCCACGACGTCGACTCCTCGGAGATGGCGTTCAAGATCGCTGGTTCGATGGCGTTCAAGGAGGCCGCTCGCAAGGCCGACGCGGTGCTTCTCGAGCCCACGATGTCCGTCGAGGTCACCACGCCCGAGGACTACATGGGTGATGTCATCGGCGACCTCAACGGCCGCCGCGGGCAGATCCAGTCGATGGACGAGCGCGCAGGCGCTCGCGTCATCACGGCGCTCGTGCCGCTCAATGAGATGTTCGGCTACGTGGGTGACCTGCGTAGCAAGACGCAGGGGCGGGCGAGCTACAGCATGCAGTTCGACTCCTACTCGGAGGTGCCCCCGGGCATCGCCAAGGAGATCGTCGCGAAGGCCCGGGGCGAGTAGTTCCTGGTCTGACCCCGTGAGGGGTTGGGCCGGGACGTCAAGTCCTGGTCCCTGGCGGGATGGTGAGAGCCATCCCGCCTCCAAGGGGTTCGGAATCACCCGGGCCCGAGTGTGCAGACGAAAGTCAGTCAGATTCTCTAAGGAGAGAACCAGTGGGCAAGGCCAAGTTCGAGCGGAACAAGCCGCACATGAACATCGGCACCATTGGGCATATCGACCACGGTAAGACCACACTGACCGCGGCGATCACCAAGGTGCTCCACGACCGTTACCCCGAGCTGAACGCCGCGACGCCGTTCGACAAGATCGACAAGGCGCCGGAGGAGAAGGCTCGTGGCATCACGATCTCCATCGCGCACGTCGAGTACCAGACCGAGAAGCGCCACTACGCCCACGTGGACTGCCCCGGTCACGCCGACTACGTGAAGAACATGATCACCGGTGCGGCTCAGATGGACGGCGCGATCCTCGTGGTCGCCGCCACCGACGGCCCGATGCCGCAGACGAAGGAGCACGTCCTCCTGGCCCGCCAGGTCGGCGTCCCCTACATCGTCGTGGCGCTCAACAAGTCGGACATGGTGGACGACGAGGAGATCCTCGAGCTCGTCGAGCTTGAGGTCCGTGAGCTCCTCTCCGCTCAGGAGTTCCCCGGCGACGACCTGCCCGTCGTCCGCGTCTCCGCCCTGAAGGCTCTTGAGGGCGACCAGAAGTGGGCCGACAGCATCGTCGAGCTCATGAACGCCGTGGACGAGAGCGTTCCCGAGCCCCCGCGTGAGACGGAGAAGCCGTTCCTCATGCCGGTCGAGGACGTCTTCTCGATCACCGGTCGCGGCACCGTCGTCACCGGTCGTATCGAGCGCGGCATCGTCAAGGTCAACGAGCAGGTCGACATCATCGGCATCAAGGCCGAGAAGACGACGACCACCGTCACCAGCATCGAGATGTTCAACAAGATGCTCGACGAGGGTCACGCGGGCGACAACGCCGCCCTGCTGCTCCGTGGCATCAAGCGGGACGACGTCGAGCGCGGCCAGTGCATCATCAAGCCGGGCACGACCACCCCGCACACCGAGTTCACCGGCCAGGTCTACATCCTGTCCAAGGACGAGGGCGGCCGCCACACGCCGTTCTTCAACAACTACCGCCCGCAGTTCTACTTCCGTACGACTGACGTGACCGGTGTGGTGAACCTCCCCGAGGGCACCGAGATGGTCATGCCGGGCGACAACACCGAAATGCGCGTTGAGCTGATCCAGCCCATCGCCATGGAGGAAGGCCTCAAGTTCGCGATCCGTGAGGGTGGCCGCACCGTCGGCGCCGGCCGGGTCGTGAAGATCATCAAGTAGCTGTACCGTCGGGCCGGCGGTCGGCCCCGAACCCCGGGACCGGCCGCCGTACCACGCAGGGCCCCATGCACGGCGCCGTGATCCTGCAGTAGCTTCGGCCGAACGTGACCGAAGTCACTGCCGGATCACGGAAGAAAAGGCAGATCGACTGCGTCTGCCTCGTGGGGTCAGCGCAGGTCTGACCTGCGCAAATGATTAGCGGCAACAGGCCGCACGATACTTTTTCAGACGACAGCGAAGGACACCGAGGCCACTATGGCGGGACAGAAGATCCGCATCCGGCTTAAGGCCTATGACCACGAGGTCATCGACAGCTCGGCCAAGAAGATCGTCGAGACGGTGACGCGGACTGGCGCGAAGGTCGCGGGCCCGGTGCCGCTGCCGACCGAGAAGAACGTGTACTGCGTCATCCGCTCGCCGCACAAGTACAAGGACAGCCGCGAGCACTTCGAGATGCGCACGCACAAGCGGCTGATTGACATCATCGATCCGACCCCCAAGACCGTCGACTCGCTCATGCGGCTCGACCTCCCCGCGGGTGTCGACATTTCGATCAAGCTCTGAGGGAACGCACTGACATGGCTAAGACGATCAAGGGCGTCCTGGGCAAGAAGCTCGGCATGACCCAGGTCTTCGACGCGGACAACCGGATGGTTCCGGTCACCGTGGTCGAGGCCGGTCCGTGCGTGGTGACCCGGGTCCGCACAGCAGAGAAGGACGGCTACTCCGCCGTACAGCTCGGCTTCGGGCAGGTCGACCCCAGGAAGGTCAACAAGCCGCTCGGCGACTACCTGCGTAAGCACGACATCACCCCGCGCCGTTACTTCGCGGAGATCCGCACCGACGACGCGAGCGACTACACCCTGGGCCAGGAGCTGCTGGCCGACACCTTCGAAGCCGGCCAGTTCGTCGACGTGACGGGCAAGAGCAAGGGCAAGGGCTTCGCCGGTGTCATGAAGCGGCACGGCTTCGGTGGTCTGGGCGCGTCGCACGGTACGCAGCGCAAGCACCGCTCGCCGGGTTCCATCGGTGGCTGCGCCACCCCGGGCCGCGTTTTCAAGGGTCTGCGCATGGCTGGCCGGATGGGTAACGTCCGCACCACCGTGCAGAGCCTGAAGGTTCACGCCGTGGACGCCGAGAACGGTCTCATCCTGATCAAGGGTGCGATCCCCGGCGCCAACGGCAGCCTGGTCCTCGTCCGTACCGCTGCCAAGAAGGGGGCTGCCAAGTGAGCACCACTATTGACGTCCTCGACGCCAGCGGCGCGAAGACCGGCACCGTTGACCTGCCCGACGCCGTTTTCGGCGCCAAGGTCAACGTTCCGCTGATCCACCAGGTGGTCGTGGCCCAGCTCGCCGCTCGCCGGCAGGGCACCCACAAGACCAAGACCCGTGGTGAGGTCTCCGGCGGCGGCAAGAAGCCGTACCGCCAGAAGGGCACCGGCCGCGCCCGTCAGGGCTCGACCCGCGCTCCCCAGTTCGCCGGCGGCGGCGTCGTCCACGGCCCCGTGCCGCGTGACTACTCGCAGCGCACGCCCAAGAAGATGAAGGCCGCCGCCCTGCGCGGCGCCCTGTCCGACCGGGCCGGCGGCGGTCGCGTGCACGTGGTGAGCTCCCTGGTCTCGGGCGAGACGCCCAAGACCAAGGCCGCCCTGCAGGCCGTGCGCAAGATCACCCAGGCCGCCCGCGTCCTCGTCGTCGTCGACGCGGACGACGAGCTGACCTGGATGAGCCTGCGCAACGCTCCCGAGGTCCACCTGCTGGACGCCGGGCAGCTCAACACCTACGACGTGCTGGTGCACGACGACGTGGTCTTCACCCAGGAGGCGTACGACCAGGTCGTGGCGCGCCTGAGCGAGGGCGGGAAGGAAGAGGCCTGATGTCCGACGCAACCACCGAGTCGCAGGACGTCGTCCAGTCCTCCGAGCCCGAGCAGCGCAAGGGCCGGATGGAGCGGGTCACCGACCCGCGCGACATCATCATCAAGCCGGTCGTCTCCGAGAAGAGCTACGGCCTGATCGATGAGAACAACAAGTACACGTTCCTGGTGCGCAACACCGCGAACAAGACCCAGGTGAAGATCGCCGTCGAGCAGATCTTCGGGGTCAAGGTCACCAGCGTGAACACCATCAACCGGCAGGGCAAGCGCAAGCGCACCCGTACCGGCTTCGGCAAGCGTCCCGACACCAAGCGCGCGATCGTGAGCCTGGTCGAGGGCGATCGGATCGACATCTTCGGTCAGATCGGCTAGCGGCCTTAGAAGTGAGCGCGGGCCGCATGGCCCGCGCGGGGCTGAGACCGTCGCACTCCGGTGCGGCGGGCTCACCCATGTAACCGACGAAGGATGAACGAAAAAGATGGGCATCCGTAAGTACAAGCCGACGACTCCAGGTCGCCGCGGATCGAGTGTCTCGGACTTCTCCGAGATCACCCGCAGCACCCCTGAGAAGTCGCTGCTTGCACCCCTGCACAGCAAGGGCGGCCGCAACGTACACGGCCGGGTCACCGCTCGCCACCAGGGCGGCGGTCACAAGCGCGCCTACCGGATCATCGACTTCCGTAGGCATGACAAGGACGGCGTTCCGGCGAAGGTCGCTCACATCGAGTACGACCCCAACCGCACCGCCAACATCGCTCTGCTCCACTACGCCGACGGCGAGAAGCGCTACATCATCGCGCCGACGGGCCTCAAGCAGGGCGACCGGATCGAGAACGGCCCCGGGGCCGACATCAAGCCGGGCAACTGCCTGCCGCTGCGCAACATCCCGACCGGTACCTTCATCCACGCGGTGGAGCTCCGTCCGGGTGGTGGCGCCAAGCTGGGCCGTTCCGCCGGTGCGCAGATCCAGCTGCTGGCCAAGGAGGGCACCTACGCCACGCTGCGTATGCCGTCCGGCGAAATGCGCATGGTCGACGTGCGCTGCCGCGCCACGGTGGGTCAGGTCGGCAACGCCGAGCAGGCCAACATCAACTGGGGCAAGGCCGGCCGTATGCGGTGGAAGGGCAAGCGCCCGACCGTCCGCGGTGTCGCGATGAACCCCGTCGACCACCCGCACGGTGGTGGTGAGGGTAAGACCTCCGGTGGTCGTCACCCGGTGAACCCCAAGGGCAAGCCCGAGGGTCGTACCCGTCAGGCGAACAAGGCCAGCGACAGGCTGATCATCCGCCGTCGGTCCAAGAGGAAGAAGCGGTAGGAGCAGCCGAGATGCCACGTAGCCTTAAGAAGGGTCCCTTCGTGGACGGTCACCTTCAGAAGAAGGTGGAAGTCCAGAACGAGAAGGGCACCAAAACCGTCATCAAGACGTGGTCGCGGCGCTCCATGATCGTTCCCGACATGCTCGGGCACACGATCGCCGTGCACGACGGCCGCAAGCACGTCCCGGTGTTCGTCACCGAGTCGATGATCGGCCACAAGCTCGGAGAGTTCGCTCCCACGCGGACGTTCCGCAGCCACGTCAAGGACGACCGGCGCAGCCGGCGATAGACGCCTTCAGAAGCAGTTAGAGGAGTAAGCGATGGAAGCCAGGGCTCAGGCGCGGTTCGTCCGCGTCACGCCCCTCAAGGCCCGCCGCGTGGTGGACCTTATTCGCGGGCTGCCCGCTTCGGAGGCGCAGGCCGTGCTGCAGTTCGCTCCCCAGTCGGCGAGCGAGCCGATCTACAAGGTGCTCAGCTCCGCCGTGGCGAACGCCGAGCACAACTTCGATCTCGACCCCAGCACGCTCGTCGTGAGCCGCGCGTGGGTCGACGAGGGCCCGACGCTGAAGCGGTTCCGTCCGCGTGCACAGGGTCGCGCCTATCGGATCAACAAGCGGACGAGCCACATCACCGTGATCGTGGAGTCCCGCGAGCCGAAGGGAAGGACCCGATAGTGGGCCAGAAGGTTAACCCGCACGGGTTCCGCCTCGGCATCACGACCGACTTCAAGAGCCGGTGGTACGCCGACAAGCTGTACAAGTCCTACGTAGCCGAGGACGTGTCGATCCGCCGCATGCTGCAGAAGGGCATGGAGCGGGCCGGCATCTCCAAGGTCGAGATCGAGCGCACGACGGACCGCGTGCAGGTGGACATCCACACCGCGCGTCCCGGCATCGTGATCGGCCGCCGCGGCGCCGAGGCCGACCGCATCCGCGGTGACCTGGAGAAGCTGACCAAGAAGCAGGTCCAGCTCAACATCCTCGAGGTCAAGAACCCGGAGATCGACGCGCAGCTCGTCGCGCAGGGCGTGGCCGAGCAGCTGTCCAGCCGGGTCTCGTTCCGCCGTGCCATGCGCAAGGCGATGCAGTCGGCCATGAAGTCCGGCGCCAAGGGCATCCGTGTCCAGTGCTCCGGTCGTCTGGGCGGCGCCGAGATGTCCCGGTCGGAGTTCTACCGCGAGGGCCGGGTGCCGCTGCACACGCTCCGCGCGGACATCGACTACGGCTTCTACGAGGCCCGTACGACCTTCGGCCGCATCGGCGTGAAGGTCTGGATCTACAAGGGCGAGGCTCCGACCAGCCGCGCCGAGCGTGAGGCGGCTGCCGCCGGCGCTCGCGCCGGCCAGCGTCGTGACCGCGACGACCGTCGTGGTGGCGGCGGCGGTGGCGACCGTCCGCGTCGTGGTGGCGGTGACCGTCCCCGTCGTGGCGGTGGCGGCCGTGGTGACCGCGGCGACCGCGCACCCCGTAACAACGAGGCGGCCGCGCAGGCCGCCCCCGAGACCGGCCCGGCTGCGCAGCCGGGTGCTGAAGGGAGCTGACCATGCTGATCCCGCGCAGGGTCAAGCACCGCAAGCAGCACCGGCCTGACCGCAGCGGAGCCGCCAAGGGCGGCACCAGGGTCGTGTTCGGCGAGTTCGGCATTCAGGCGGTTGAGCACTCGTACGTGACCAACCGGCAGATCGAGTCCGCTCGTATCGCCATGACCCGTCACATCCGCCGTGGCGGCAAGGTGTGGATCAACATCTACCCCGACCGTCCGCTCACCAAGAAGCCGGCCGAGACCCGCATGGGTTCCGGTAAGGGTTCGCCGGAGTGGTGGATCGCCAACGTCAAGCCCGGACGCGTCATGTTCGAGCTGTCCGGCGTGGCGGAGTCGGTGGCGCGTGAGGCGCTCACCAGGGCGATTCACAAGCTTCCCATGAAGTGCAAGATCGTCAAGCGTGAAGTTGGTGAGGCGTGATGGCTAAGGGCCTGACCGCCGGGGACCTGCGGGTGGAGGACCAGGACACCCTGGTCCAGAAGCTCAAGGAAGCCAAGGAAGAGCTGTTCAACCTTCGCTTCCAGTCGGCGACCGGTCAGTTGGAGAGCCACGGGCGGCTGCGTGCCGTCCGCCGCGAGATCGCCCGTATCTACACCGTGATGCGCGAGCGCGAGCTGGGCATCGTCACGGTCGAGAAGGAGACGAGCGATGGCTGAGACCGAGACCACCGAGAGCACGGAGACGGCGGAGAACGCGCGGAAGTTCCGCAAGGTCCGCGAGGGCCTGGTCGTCAGCGACAAGATGGACAAGACCGTCGTCGTCGCCGTCGAGGACCGCGTCAAGCACCGTCTGTACGGCAAGGTCATCCGCCGTACGACCAAGTACAAGGCGCACGACGAGGCCAACGCCTGTGGCGTCGGCGACCGCGTGCTGCTGATGGAGACCCGCCCCCTCTCCGCCACCAAGCGGTGGAGGGTCGTGGAGATCCTGGAGAAGGCCAAGTAGGCCCTCTCTGACATACCGCGCCTCGTGGGGGCTCCCAGAGCCCCCATGACGGTGTCCAAGGACGCGGGGCCGCACGGTCCCGCGTCGCCTGCGGTGCGGCGCCCTGAGGGGCGCTGTGGCCGTGGGAACAAGACAATGCAAGGTTCCGCCAGGCTCAGAAATGAGAACCGGCGCGACTATCAGGAGTAGACGTGATCCAGCAGGAGTCGCGGCTCAAGGTCGCCGACAACACGGGCGCGAAGGAAATCCTTTGCATCCGCGTTCTCGGTGGCTCGGGCCGACGCTACGCCGGTATCGGCGACGTCATCGTCGCCACTGTCAAGGACGCGCTGCCGGGCAGCACGGGCGTCAAGAAGGGCGATGTGGTCAGGGCCGTCATCGTCCGCACGGTCAAGGAGCGCCGCCGGCCCGACGGCTCCTACATCCGCTTCGACGAGAACGCCGCCGTCATCATCAAGGACAGCGGTGACCCTCGCGGTACTCGTATCTTCGGCCCGGTCGGCCGCGAGCTGCGCGACAAGAAGTTCATGCGCATCATCTCGCTCGCCCCGGAGGTGCTGTAATGCCGAAGTCGCTGCATGTGAAGAAGGGTGACCTGGTCCAGGTCATCGCCGGCAAGGACAAGGGTGCCAAGGGTCGTGTGATCGCCTCTCTCCCGCGCGAGGACCGCGTGGTGGTCGAGGGCATCAACATGATCAAGAAGCACACCAAGGAGACCCACCAGGGCCCGCGCGGCGCCAAGACCGGCGGCGTGCAGAGCATGGAGGCTCCGATCCACGTCTCGAACGTGAAGAAGCTCAAGGACGACAAGCCCGCCGACAAGAAGGCCGACGAGAAGAAGGCCGACGAGACGGGTGAGGACAGCTGATGACTGCCACGACCACCGAGAACGAGACCGCGACCGAGCGCCCGACGCCGCGACTCAAGACGAAGTACCGCGAGGAGATCGCGGCCCAGCTTCGCGAGCAGTTCGGCATCGAGAACGTCATGCAGATCCCCGCCCTGACCAAGATCAAGGTCAACATGGGTGTGGGTGAGGCGGCTCGCGACTCCAAGCTCATCGAGGGCGCCGTCCGCGACCTCACCGTGATCACCGGTCAGAAGCCGGCCGTCGTCCGGGCGCGTAAGTCCATCGCGCAGTTCAAGCTGCGTGAGGGCATGCCGATCGGCGCGCACGTCACGCTGCGCGGCGACCGCATGTGGGAGTTCCTCGACCGGCTGCTGGCGCTGGCCCTGCCCCGTATCAGGGACTTCCGCGGCCTGTCGCCCAAGCAGTTCGACGGCAACGGGAACTACACCTTCGGTCTGACCGAGCAGGTCATGTTCCACGAGGTCGACCAGGACAAGGTCGACCGGCCGCGGGGCATGGACATCACCATCGTGACCACCGCGAAGACCGACGACCAGGGCCGGGCGCTGCTGAAGCTCCTCGGCTTCCCGTTCAAGGAGGCCTGATCCAATGGCGAAGAAGTCGCTGATCGCCAAGGCGGGGCGCAAGCAGAAGTTCGAGGTCCGGGCCTACACGCGGTGCTCGCGCTGCGGTCGGCCGCGCGCCGTCTACAGGAAGTTCGGGCTCTGCCGCGTGTGCTTCCGCGAGATGGCGCACCGGGGCGAGCTGCCCGGCATCACCAAGTCGAGCTGGTAGGTACCCTGGTGAGCGGCCCTGGTGCCGCTCATCGGGCACTCATATTTCAGTAGAAGAACAGGACGCTCCTCGTGAGCGTTCGTGACCACGCTGTAGGTCCACCGGTAGAGCACGGAAGAGGTAGCCGAAAGGCGGACTCGACCAGTGAAAGTGCTTCACCGACTGGAAACCGCGGCGAGGAAGGCCACTGGCCATGACGATGACCGACCCGATCGCAGACATGCTCACGCGTCTGCGAAACGCGAATTCGGCGTACCACGACAGCGTGTCGATGCCGTACTCGAAGATCAAGGCGCACATTGCCGAGATCCTCCAGCAGGAGGGTTACATCCAGGCTTGGACCGTCGAAGACGCCAAGGTCGGGAAGAACCTCGTGGTGGAGCTCAAGTTCGGGCCCACCCGTGAGCGGTCGCTCGCGGGCGTGCGCCGGGTTTCCAAGCCCGGTCTGCGCGTTTATGCGAAGAAGGACAACCTGCCTCGAGTCCTGGGCGGACTGGGCGTCGCGATCATCTCGACGTCCCACGGCCTCATGACCGACAAGCAGGCCGGCAAGCGTGGTGTAGGCGGGGAAGTCCTCGCCTACGTCTGGTAGAGGGGAGGACCACAGCATGTCGCGTATCGGACGACTGCCCATCCCTGTGCCCAGCGGCGTAGACATCACGATCACCGGCCAGGATGTCCAGGTCAAGGGCCCGAAGGGCACGCTCAATCACTCGGTCGCCGAGCCGATCAAGGTCGCTCGCGACGACGACGGCGCCATCGCCGTCTCCCGGCCGAACGACGAGAACAAGGTCCGTGCGCTGCACGGCCTGTCCCGGACGCTGATCGCCAACATGGTGCAGGGCGTCACTCAGGGCTACTCCAAGAGCCTTGAGATCGTCGGCGTCGGTTACCGCGTCCAGGCCAAGGGCCCGACGCAGCTGGAGTTCGCACTGGGCTTCAGTCACCCGGTCATCGTCGACGCCCCCGAGGGCGTCACCTTCCGCGTCGAGAAGCCGACCGTGTTCCACGTGGACGGCATCGACAAGCAGAAGGTCGGCGAGGTCGCGGCCAACATCCGCAAGTTGCGCAAGCCTGACCCGTACAAGGGCAAGGGCGTGCGTTACCAGGGCGAACAGATCCGCCGCAAGGTCGGAAAGGCTGGTAAGTAGGCATGGCTCCGAAGACTGCGTTCAGCAAGCACACGGCTGCCCGCACCGTCTCGCGGGCCCGCCGTCACCGCCGCGTCCGCAAGTTCGTCGTCGGTACGGCCGAGCGTCCGCGCCTGGTCGTCAATCGCTCGACCCGTCACATGTTCGTCCAGATCGTGGACGACTCCGTCGGCCACACGCTGGTGAGCGCGTCCACCATGGACGCCTCGCTGCGCACGCTGGAGGCGGACAAGACGGAGAAGGCCAAGAAGGTCGGCGAGCTCCTCGCTCAGCGGGCCAAGGAAGCCGGGATCACGGCGGTCGTCTTCGACCGCGGTGGCAACCGCTACGCCGGTCGCATCGCGGCCCTGGCGGACAGCGCCCGCGAAGGCGGGCTCGAATTCTGATGGCAACTGAGAAGAGGAACCACTGATGGCTGCAGCTCCGCGTCGCGGTGGCGGCACCGGTGGCGAGCGGCGGGACCGTCGTGACGATCGCCGCGGTGGCGCCGCCGACAAGGGCGTCTCGTACATCGAGCGCGTAGTTAAGATCAACCGAGTGGCCAAGGTCGTGAAGGGTGGTCGTCGCTTCAGCTTCACCGCCCTCGTCGTCGTCGGTGACGGCAACGGCCTGGTCGGCGTCGGCTATGGCAAGGCCAAGGAAGTCCCCGCGGCCATCGCCAAGGGTGTCGAAGAGGCCAAGAAGCACTTCTTCAAGGTGCCCAGGATCCAGGGCACCATCCCGCACACCGTGCAGGGCGAGGAGGCGGCCGGCGTCGTCTTTCTGCGTCCCGCCTCGGCCGGTACCGGCGTCATCGCCGGTGGCCCGGTCCGCGCGGTCCTGGAGTGCGCGGGCATCCACGACGTGCTGTCCAAGTCGCTCGGCTCGGACAACCCGATCAACATCGTGCACGCCACCGTGGCGGCTCTGAAGGGCCTTTCGCGCCCCGAGGAGATCGCCGCCCGCCGTGGCCTGCCGATCGAGGACGTGGCCCCGCCGGCGATGCTCAAGGCCCAGCGTGAGGGTCTGGCGGAGGCTGCGGCCGCGAAGGCGGTGAGCTAGTCATGGCACGCCTGAAGATCACTCAGGTTCGCTCGAAGATCGGTGGCAAGCAGAACCAGCGCGACTCGCTGCGTTCGCTTGGCCTGAAGCGAATCGGCGACGTCGTCGTCAAGGAGGACCGGCCCGAGATTCGCGGCATGGTCTCCGTGGTGACGCACCTCGTCGCCGTGGAAGAGGTCGACTAGTCATGACTGACAAGGCTCCGCTCAAGATTCACGACCTGCGTCCCGCCCCCGGCGCCAACAAGGCCAAGATCCGCAAGGGTCGTGGCGAGGCGTCGAAGGGTAAGACGGCCGGTCGCGGCACCAAGGGCAGCCACGCCCGTACGACGGTCCCCCTCGGTTTCGAGGGTGGCCAGGTGCCGCTGCAGAGGCGTCTGCCGAAGCTCAAGGGCTTCTCCAACGCCCTGTTCAAGACGACCTACCAGGTCGTCAACCTTGACAAGATCGGCGAGCTGTTCCCCGAGGGTGGCGAGGTCACCGTCGAGACGCTGGTCACCAAGGGTGCTGTTCGCAAGAACCAGCTCGTGAAGGTGCTCGGCACCGGCGAGATCTCGGTCGCGGTGAACGTGACGGCTCACGCCTTCTCGTCCTCCGCGAAGGAGAAGATCGCCGCCGCCGGTGGTTCCGTTACCGAGCTGTAAGAGCTATTACGAGGCGTGGGGGCTTTGACAATGGGCCCCCACGCCCGTAGTGCGTTAGAGTTCGCGAGACGGCAGGCTTCTGTCCGGCTCGTTTGACATGAGACTTCAGATGGCAGATCCCCGCACCATCGCTAACTCACACCGCCGTAAAGGCGCGCAGGAGGGACCGTGCTGACCGCGTTTACCCGGGCGTTCCGGACACCGGACCTGCGCAAAAAGTTGCTCTTCACCCTGGGCATCATCGCGCTTTTCCGACTCGGCTCGGTTCTTCCGACCCCGGGCGTCCACGTCGAGAACCTCGCCGCCTGTTTCGACCAGGCTCGTAGTGGCGAAACCGGCAACATCTACGGGATGGTCCAGCTCTTCAGCGGCGGCGCTCTGCTCAAGCTGTCGGTGTTCGCGCTGGGCATCATGCCGTATATCACCGCGAGCATCATTCTTCAGTTGCTCGTCGTGGTCATCCCACGACTCGAAGCGCTGAAGAAGGAAGGCCAATCCGGTCAGACCAAGATCACGCAGTATACGCGTTACCTGACCATCGGGCTCGCTGTTCTGCAGTCCACCGCCTTCATCGCGCTCGCGCGTACCGGTCAGCTCTTCCCGAACTGCCAGCAGGACGTGCTGCTCGACCCCGACAACATCTTCCAGATCGTGACGATGGTGGTCATCATGACCGCCGGTACGTCCGTGATCATGTGGCTCGGTGAGCTCATCACCGACCGCGGCGTCGGCAACGGCATGTCCATCCTGATCTTCACTCAGGTCGTGGCGGTCTTCCCGTCCGAGCTCGCCAACATCTTCCAGGCCAACAAGTTCACCTTCGCGGTCGTCATGGTGGTCGGCATCTTCATGATCGCCGCCGTGGTCTTCGTGGAGCAGGCGCAGCGCCGCATCCCGGTGCAGTACGCCAAGCGGATGGTCGGCCGAAGGATGTACGGCGGCACGTCCACCTACATCCCGCTGAAGGTCAACCAGGCCGGCATCATCCCGGTGATCTTCGCGTCCTCGCTGCTCTACCTGCCGCAGCTCATCACCTCGCTCTTCTCCACGAGCGAGAACGTGGTGATCACCTGGATCTCGCAGAACCTGGCCACGGGCGACACCCCGATCTACATGGCCACGTTCTTCCTGCTGATCATCTTCTTCACGTACTTCTACGTGTCGATTACGTTCAACCCCGCTGAAATCGCCGACAACATGAAGAAGTACGGTGGTTTCATTCCGGGCATCCGTCCCGGCCGTCCGACGGCTGAATACCTGAACTTCGTGCTCACCCGTCTGACCGCGCCTGGCGCGCTCTATCTGGGTCTGATCTCCATGGTCCCGATCGTCGCGCTCGCGGTGGCCGGTGCGAGCCAGAACTTCCCGTTCGGAGGGACGAGCATTCTGATCATGGTAGGCGTCGGCCTGGACACGGTGAAGCAGATCGAGAGCCAGCTGCAGCAGCGCAACTACGAAGGTTTCCTGCGGTAGTGCGTCTCGTTCTGGTCGGGCCCCCCGGAGCGGGTAAGGGGACACAGGCCCAGTACATCGCATCGAACCTGTCCATCCCGAAAATATCGACAGGTGACATCTTCCGTGCCAACGTCTCCGGCGGCACGGACCTTGGCAAGCTGGCCAAGACGTACATGGATCGTGGCGATCTGGTGCCCGACGAGGTCACCATCGCCATGGTCCGTGACCGTCTGTCCGAAGACGACGCGCAGGACGGGTTCCTGCTCGACGGCTTCCCGAGGAACGTCGCGCAGGCGGAGATCCTGCGCGACATGCTCAAGGACTGGGGCCAGGCGCTCGACCTCGTACTCGAACTCGTCGTCGATGACGAAGAGGTGGTCAGGCGGCTGGCCGGCCGGCGCACCTGCAGCCAGTGCGGCCGCATCTGGCACGTCGAGTTCGACGACAAGAAGGACGACAGGTGTGACGCGTGCGGGGGCGCGCTCTTCCAGCGGGACGACGACAAGGAAGACACGGTCAGGCACCGCCTGGAGGTCTACCAGGAGCAGACCGCGCCCCTGGTCTCCTACTACGCCGACGAGGGCATCCTGGTGGGCGTCGACGCGACGGGCCCGGTGGAGGAAATCACTCAGCGGGCCATGGACGCGATCCGGCCGTTCATGGACTGAGAGGTCGGCGTACGACCGATTCGCGGAGGTGGCACGGGTTTCCGTGCCACCTCGCGGCTATTGTGGGGGGAATTGGGCCCCCACCGTGGCCCGTTGAGACCCAGGGGGGCAGAAGATGTTCAAACGCAACAGGCACGGAATCCAGATCAAGTCGGCCGAGCAGCTGGACAAGATGCGCGCGGCGGGCCTGGTGGTCGGGCGCACGCTCGACCTGCTGAGGCGCTCGGTCGAGCCGGGCATGACCCCGCTGGACCTCGACGTCATCGCCGAGAAGGCGATCAGGGACGAGGGCGCGATCCCGTCCTTCAAGGGCTACCAGGGCTTTCCCGCCACGATCTGCGCGTCCGTGAACGACGAGGTGGTGCACGGCATCCCGGGCAATGCCCGCAAGCTGGTCGAGGGGGACATCATCTCCATCGACTGCGGCGCCATCCTGGAGGGCTGGCACGGCGACTCGGCGGTGACCGTTCCCGTGGGCGAGGTGGACCCGAAGCTGACGGAGCTGATGCGGGTCACCGAGGAGGCCATGTGGCGCGGCATCGCCGCGCTGAGGCCCGGCCGGCACCTGTCCGACATCGGGTACGAGATCGAGCGGTACGTGAAGTCCCAGGGCCGTTTCGGCATCCCTCCCGAGTACGGCGGCCACGGCATCGGCACCGAGATGCACATGGACCCGTGGATCGCCAACCACGGCAGGCCCGGCAGGGGACCGATGCTGGAGGAGGGCATGTGCCTGGCCATCGAGCCCATGGTCAACCTCGGCACCGAGCGCACCCGCGTGCTGGCCGACGACTGGACCGTGGTCACGATTGACGGCAAGCAGTCCGCACACTTCGAGCACAGCGTCGCCGTGACACATAATGGTCCTTGGGTGCTTACCGCTCTGGATGGGGGCGAAGGGCGCCTGGCGCAACAGAAGAGCTAACCGGGAGTGGGTGGGATGGCGAACAGCCCCGAGATGCGTGCCTCCGACGCCGACCGTGACCGGGTCGCCGCCATCCTCCGCGAACACACCGCG
The DNA here is from genome assembly GCF_040655495.1 of Nonomuraea sp. NPDC050404. Taxonomy (NCBI): domain Bacteria; kingdom Bacillati; phylum Actinomycetota; class Actinomycetes; order Streptosporangiales; family Streptosporangiaceae; genus Nonomuraea; species Nonomuraea sp. NPDC050404. Next base: position 69,868 of record NZ_JBFAKB010000043.1, on the reverse strand, counting down.
CAGGGCCGCATCAACATGGATGAGTTCAACGAGCGGCTCGAACAGCTCTACAAGAGCAAGACCTATGGCGAACTGGCCAGGCTGACCTCTGATCTGCCCGATGTGGACCTGCGCCACCTGCCCGTCAAGGCCACGGCCGCGCCGGCTCCCGAGAAGCAGGGCATGCACACCGGGATGCGGGCGGCCTGGAGCGCCTGGGCCGTGGCCAGCGGCCTCAACTGGGTGATCTGGCTGATCGTGAGCATCACGTCCGGTGACCTGATCTATCCGTGGCCGCTGTGGGTGATGGGGCCGTGGGGCGTCATCCTGCTGGTGAGCACGATCTTCGGCGACAACAAGCCCAAGCCCACTTAGGCGCTCTCGAACGGCCTGAGGCGCTGTTGCCGTGGGGTAGACTCTTACGTGGTTGTGTCAGGACACCTGGCACGCGTTTCGCGTTTTGAGCTCAGGTGTCGTACACTCCTTAGTCGGCTCACTATGACCTATCGCGCGTCGGCGATCTTTGCTGATCGTCGCTCTCTTCGAAGCGCGAGGGTCGCGGCTGCTTAGTGAACCGGAGCCTCAGACGACCGATCAGTGAAACGCGAGGAATTTTGGCCAAGAAAGACGGCGCCATCGAGATCGAGGGCACTGTGGTCGAATCGCTCCCGAACGCCATGTTCCGGGTGCAGCTCGACAACGGCCACAAAGTCCTGGCCCATATCAGCGGCCGGATGCGGATGCACTACATCCGGATCCTGCCGGACGACAGGGTTGTCGTTGAACTGAGCCCCTACGACCTTAGTCGCGGGCGGATCGTCTACCGATACAAGTAAGACGTCTGAGGAACACGAAGGACAATGAAGGTAAAGCCGAGCGTCAAGAAGATCTGCGACAAGTGCAAGGTGATCCGCCGGCACGGTCGCGTCATGGTGATCTGCGACAACCTGCGCCACAAGCAGCGTCAGGGTTAGTCGCCGCAAGGCTTCTCCGAGTCCGCCCCGGAAGGGTGCGGGCTCGACGTATGAGAAGCCTGAGTCAGTTGTAGCGCCTCACACTCGAGCAGGCGGGCCCGTTTCCGGGCGCGAACCACTCGGGCGACCCCCGGTCGGAGGCCGGGGCCCTCACCCCGGGCATTGGGGAGGGGTAGTGCGGTGCAAGACCTCCGCCACAAAGAAGGAGAATGCCCGACCATGGCTCGCCTGGTTGGCGTCGACCTCCCCCGCGACAAGCGGCTGGAGATCGCTCTCACCTACATCTACGGAATCGGCCGCACCCGCGCCCAGGAGCTGCTCAAGGCCACCGGCGTGAACGGCGACCTGCGCGTGCACGAGCTCTCCGACACCGAACTCGTCCCGATGCGTGACTACATCGAGGCGAACTTCAAGATCGAGGGTGACCTGCGCCGTGAGGTTCAGGCCGACATCCGTCGCAAGATCGAGATTGGTTGTTACCAGGGCATCCGGCACCGCAAGGGCCTTCCCGTGCACGGTCAGCGCACGCAGACCAACGCGCGTACCCGTAAGGGCAAGAAGAAGACCGTCGCCGGTAAGAAGAAGCCCGGTAAGAAGTAGTCCACGCAGCCGCGGGACCGAAGACCTCAGGAGTGAAGGCAACCTATGCCTCCTAAGAGCCGCCAGGGTGCGCCCAAGAAGGTGCGCCGCAAGGAAAAGAAGAACGTCGCTCACGGGCACGCCCACATCAAGAGCACGTTCAACAACACGATCGTCTCGATCACCGACCCGAACGGGAACGTGATCTCCTGGGCCAGCGCCGGCCACGTGGGTTTCAAGGGCTCCCGTAAGTCCACCCCGTTCGCCGCCCAGATGGCCGCCGAGAACGCCGCGCGTCGCGCCATGGAGCACGGCATGCGCAAGGTCGACGTCTTCGTCAAGGGTCCCGGCTCCGGCCGTGAGACCGCGATCCGCTCGCTGCAGGCCACCGGCCTCGAAGTGGGTTCGATCCAGGACGTCACCCCGGTGCCGCACAACGGCTGCCGTCCGCCCAAGCGCCGCCGCGTCTGACCAGGAGATATTGAGAAATGGCTCGTTACACGGGCGCGGACTGCAAGCTCTGCCGTCGCGAGAAGACCAAGCTCTTCCTCAAGGGCAGCAAGTGCGAGTCCGCCAAGTGCCCCATCGAGATCCGTCCTTACCCCCCGGGTGAGCACGGCCGCGGACGTCCCAAGGAGTCCGAGTACCAGCTTCAGCTTCGCGAGAAGCAGAAGACCCGCCGCATCTACGGCGTCCTCGAGAAGCAGTTCCACAACTACTACGAGGAGGCCGCGGGCAAGACCGGCAAGTCGGGTGAGGTGCTGCTCCAGATCCTGGAGAGCCGTCTCGACAACGTCGTCTACCGCGCCGGTTTCGCCCAGTCGCGCGACGCCGCCCGCCAGCAGGTCCGTCACGGGCACTTCCTGGTGAACGGCAAGAAGGTCGACATCCCCTCGTACCGCGTGCGCGAGCACGACATCATCGAGGTCCGTGAGACCAAGCGCAACCTGCTGCCCTACGAGGTGGCCCGCGCCACCGCCGGCGAGCGCGGCGTTCCCGCGTGGCTCGGCGTCGTGCCGGACAAGCTCCGCGTCCTGGTTCACCAGCTGCCGGTTCGCCAGCAGATCGACACCCAGGTGCAAGAGCAGCTCATCGTCGAGTACTACTCGAAGTAGTCCTTCGGCTGGGCCGGGGTGTGGATTTCCGCATCCCGGCTAAGCTTTGTATATCGGAGTGGCGTCATATAGCGGTCGCCACACGAAACAGGGGAGAACCCGCACATGCTGATCGCTCAGCGTCCGACTCTGCTCGAAGAGTCGATCGACGAGACCAGGTCCCGATTCGTCATCGAGCCGCTGGAGCCGGGTTTCGGCTACACCATCGGCAACTCGCTGCGCCGTACGCTGCTGTCGTCCATTCCGGGCGCGGCCGTGACGAGCATCCGCATCGAGGGCGTGCTGCACGAGTTCTCGACCGTTCCCGGGGTCAAGGAAGACGTCACCGACATCATCCTGAACCTCAAGGAGCTGGTCGTCTCCTCCGAGCACGACGAGCCGGTCGTGATGTACCTGCGCAAGCAGGGCCCCGGTGAGGTCACCGCCGCCGACATCGCGCCGCCGGCCGGTGTCGAGGTGCACAACCCCGAACTGCGCATCGCCACGCTCAACGGCAAGGCGAAGCTGGAGATGGAGCTGACCGTCGAGCGCGGTCGCGGCTACGTCTCCGCCGCGCAGAACAAGCAGCCGGGTCAGGAGATCGGCCGGATTCCGATCGACTCGATCTACTCCCCGGTGCTCAAGGTCACCTACAAGGTCGAGGCGACCCGAGTCGAGCAGCGTACCGACTTCGACCGCCTCATCCTCGACGTCGAGACCAAGCCCGCCATGAAGCCGCGCGACGCGGTGGCCTCCGCGGGCAAGACGCTCGTCGAGCTCTTCGGCCTGGCCCGCGAGCTCAACGTCGAGGCCGAGGGCATCGACATCGGCCCGTCGCCGACCGACGCCGCCCTCGCCGCCGACCTGGCGCTGCCGATCGAGGAGCTCAACCTCACGGTCCGCTCCTACAACTGCCTCAAGCGCGAGGGCATCCACACCGTGGGTGAGCTCGTCGCCCGCAGTGAGCAGGACCTCCTCGATATAAGGAATTTCGGCGCCAAGTCGATCGAAGAGGTCAAGCAGAAGCTGCACGAGATGTCGCTGGCGCTCAAGGACTCCCCGCCCGGGTTCGACCCGAGCGCGGTGGCCGGTGGCGGCTACGACGACGACGACAGCGCGTACGTCGAGACCGAGCAGTACTGATTCTGGTCCCCGCGCTCTCTGCGGGGGCTCGACAACGGACCGCGCGGTGCAAGACCGCGGTCCGGCCCGACCCCGGTACCTGGTACGGCCGGGGCGGGTTAACCCAAGAGGAGAAAGACCATGCCCAAGCCCACCAAGGGTGCACGTCTTGGCGGCAGCCCGGCGCACGAGCGGCTGATCCTGGCGAACCTCGCCACCGATCTGTTCCGCCACGGCAAGATCCGCACCACGGTCGCGAAGGCCAAGCGCCTGCGTCCGGTCGCGGAGCGCCTGATCACCAAGGCGAAGAAGGGCGACATCCACAACCGGCGTCAGGTTCTGGCCGTCGTTCGGGACAAGGGCGTCGTGCATCACCTGTTCACCGAGATCGCGACGACGTTCGCCGAGCGTCCCGGTGGTTACACCCGGATCACCAAGATCGGTGCGCGTAAGGGTGACAACGCTCCGATGGCGGTCATCGAGCTGGTGACCGAGCCGCTGAACGGCGTCACGACCCGCCGCACCGAGCCCGAGGCCACCGCGCCGGCGGCTGCGGCCGCTCCGGCCGAGGAGGAGACCAAGGCTCCCGAGGCCGACGAGGCCCCGGCTGCCAAGGACTCCGAGCCTGCGGAGGCTTCCGAGTCCTCTGAGACCTCCGAGGCTTCTGAGGCGAAGAAGGACGAGGCCTGATTTTTCAGGCTGTATGAGACGGGCCCGGATCCCCTGGCGGGGGGTTCGGGCCCGTTTCGCTATCCAGGGAGGATCATTGTGGTACGGCTCCGCCTCGACCTCGCGTACGACGGGACCGGCTTCTCGGGATGGGCCAGGCAGCCGGGGCTGCGTACGGTTCAGGGGGAGATCGAGCAGGCGCTCGGCCGGATCCTGCGTGCCGACGAGCCCGTGATGCTGACCGTGGCCGGGCGTACCGACGCGGGGGTGCACGCGCGGGGGCAGGTCGCTCATGGGGACGTGCCGGAGGCGGCGCTGGGGGAGCTCGACGGGAACCGGGGGCCGCTGGGCGTCGATGAGCGGCTCTCTGCGCTTGTTAGGCGGCTTGGGGGTGTCCTGGAGCCCGATGTACGGATTTTTCGTGTCACGGTGGCTTCTGAGGGCTTTGACGCTCGGTTCTCGGCGATGTTCCGGCGGTACGCGTACCGGGTGAGTGATGCCCCGGGTGGTGTGGACCCGCTGCGGCGCCGGGAGGTGGTCTGGCACAACCGGCCGCTGGACCTCGGCGCGCTGAACGCGGCGGCCGCGCGACTGCTCGGAGAGCACGACTTCGCGGCCTTTTGTAAGAAGCGCGAGGGCGCCACCACGATTCGTGAGCTGCAGCGGCTGGAGTGGGTCCGGCGGGCGGACGGGGTGCTGGAGGCCACCGTCGTGGCCGACGCGTTCTGCCACTCGATGGTGCGGGCGCTGGTCGGGTCGTTGCTGGCCGCCGGTGATGGGCGGCGGGCGGTGGAGTGGCCCGGGGAGGTGCTGGCGCGGGGCGTACGCGATTCGGGGGTGCATGTGGCGCCGGCGCACGGGTTGTGCCTGGAAGAGGTGGGCTATCCGCCGGAGGCGGAACTCGCCGCGCGGGCATTGGCCACGCGGCGAGTACGAACTGCGGCCTCAGCCCTTGAAGATGAGGACCTCGATGGTGCCACTCTTGATGGTGCCACTCTTGATGGTGCGGCTCTCGATGGTGCGGCTCTGGATGATGCGGCCAGTACGAACGGCGGCATTGATGGTGCGGTGAGTGGGGACGGCGGGCTCAGCCCTTCGTGATGCGGCGTTCCAGGACCTGTGAGGTGTGGTCCCGGAAGGCCCCGCTGACCTTGGGCAGGGTCTTGTCCTTGGCTTCCGGGGTGTGGCCGTCGGCGTGTGTGGCGTAGCTGAAGACGATGTAGCGGCCCCAGACCAGGCCGGCCGCGTAGCCGCCCGCGATGTGCACGCGCTCGCCGCCCGAGCCGGTGGAGCCGGGCAGGCCGCGGAACCAGACGTTGCGTGACAGGTCCTTGGCCTGGTCCGCGGCGGTGGCGGCGTCCTTGTCAGGCAGTACGGCGATGCCGGTGGTGACGGCGTAGCGGCGCTTGCTGTCGACGTACGTGGCCCGCAGCACCCTGCTGCACTTCCGCTCCTTCAGCGCGTCGGCGAACGCGCCGATCGCGGCCCTGTCGCAGGTCGTCTCCATGTGCGCCTTGACCCTGTTGAACGTGGTGCCCGCCGCGCTCACCTTCTTGCTCGGGAACGCCTCCGACAACGACAACTTCTGCGGGTCGGTCGTCTCGGTGTTGAGCATCGACGTGCCCGCCGCTCCGTCGGCCGGTGGCGGGGTGCTCCGCTCCGTGGCCGTCGGCGGTGCCGAGGTGGTGGCGCGGGCGGCGGCCGTGGTGGGCGTGGGGGCGCTCATGGCCTGAAAGGCGAAGAAGCCGCCGGTCGCCACGCCTGCCAGAGCCAGGGCGCCCAGTGTGACCAGCAGGGCCCGCTTGCTCTTGGCCGGTGGTGGCGGGGGTGGGGGCTGGGTCTGGAACGGGGGTTGCTTGAACGCGCCCGGTGGGAAGGCCGGTCCGCCCTTCTGGGGGGCGGGCAGGGTCAGGGAGGTCGAGGAGCGCTGGCCCCAAGTGTCCCTGGAGAACGGGAGCTCTGGCAGTTTGTCGCCGGAGGGCGGGGGTTCGGGCAACTTTTCGCCCGGGGACCGGGGGTCGGGCAATTTGTCGCCGGAGGATGGGAGTTCTGGCAGCTTTGCGCCGGAGGGTGGTGTGGGGGGCCAGACGGGTACGTCGCCCGGTTCCGGCGGGCGGGTGGACGGGGTGTTGGCGGCGTCGTGCCTGGCCGCGGTGGGGTCGAAGAAGTGGGCCCGCTGAGGGCCGGCCGTGGCCTGTCGGGGTGGGGTGGGGCGGGTGATGTCCTCGTGGGTGAAGGGCTGGGCCTCGTCGTGCTCCGCCGTTGCTACGGGGGCGGCGAGGTGGGGTGGCTTGCGGTCGGACTTGGCGTCGATCGGCGGGATGCCGGTGGGGTCGGTGTCGTCCGCGTGGCGGGTGTCGTCCTGGTGGGCCTCTCCCGGCTGAGGACCGCGCGGGTATTGCGGGTTTTGCACGCGTTGCGGGGCTTGGGAGTTTTGCGAAGCATGCGGGCCGTGTGGGGCATGTGCGCCTTGCGAGGGATGTGCGCCCTCTGGGGCACGTGCGTCGTGTGGGGCTTGCGGGTCCTGTGGGGCTTGCGCGCCCTGTGAAGGATGCGCGCCCTCTGGGGCATGTGCGCCCTGTGGGAGACCCTGTGGGGCTTGCGCGCCGTGCGGAGCTTCAGGGTGAGTGCTGACGAGCCCGGTGTCGTCGGGGCCGCTTTCGTTGTGCCCGGCGCTGGTGTGGTCGGCGTTGCTGTGGCCGATGGCGGTGGACTGAGGGCTTCCAGGTCGGGCGGCTTCCTGGTCGCTGGGTTCGCCTTCGTTGGGCCCGTGTTCGGTGAGTCCGTGTTCGTCGGGCTCATGCTGGCCGGGCCCATGCTGGGTGGGCTCCTGGGCGGAGTGCTGGGCGGCGTCGTGTTTTGCGGCGGCCGGGTCGAAGAAGTGGGCCGGGCGGGTCCAGCCCTCCGGGTTGGTGGAGTTCGGGGCGAAGGGCGGGGGCAGGCTCGGATCGTCGGCGTCGGGTACGGCCTCCAGCTCGCCCGTGGCGGCCGGCCATGGCGACATGGCGTGCGGGTCGGTGACGGGTCCGGGCCACACCGGCATGCCCGCCGCGGCGGCGGTGAACGCGGGTGGCGGCTCCCAGGGCGGTGCGCCGGGCACCACCGGGTCCACCGGCCAGCGTCCCGTCTGCCTGCCGCTCTCTTCCCCCGCCTCGCTCCACGGGCGTATGTCGCGCAGGCGCCCGGGGCGAGTCTGATCGGACTCTGCCGAATGCGGGTGCGCCGGCGGCTGCGGGTGCCCGGGCCAGGCCTGCTCGGCCTCGGGGGCACTGGAGGGCGGCTGGTCGCGCTGTGGTGCGCCGAAGGGTGGCTGGTCGGACCCCGGTGCGCCGAAGGGAGGGCGGTCGGGCTGCGCGCTGAAGGCGTGACCGACGTCAGGCGTGCCGAACGGCGGGTGGTCGGTAGCCGCGCCGAACGGCGGGCGATCGGTAGGCCCGCTGAACGGCGGAAGGTCGGCAGCCGCGCCGAACGATGGATGGTCGGCGGGTGCGCTGAAGGGCGGGCGTTCGGCGGGGGTGCTCAGCGGTGGGCCGTCGGCCGCTGCGCCGGACCTCGGGTGGTCGGTGGGTGTGCCGAACGGCGGGTGGTCGGTTGCCGCACCGAACCTCGGATGGTCGGCGGGTGTGCTCAATGGTGGGCCGTCGTCAGCCGCGCCGAACCTTGGGTGGTCGGTGGGGGTGCTCAGGGGTGGGCCGTCGGCCGCTGTGCCGAAGCGTGGGTGGTCGGCAGGTGTGCTCAGCGGTGGGTCGTCGGTAGCTGCGCCGAACCTTGGGTGGTCGGTTGGTGAGGTGGGTGGCTGCTGGCCGCCGTACGGAGTGAAGGGGGTTTGGGGTGGGGGGAGGGTGAGGTTGGGGTCTGTGGGGTTGGAGTACCAGTCGTACGGGGCGGCTTCGTCGCCGGGCACCTCCCAGGGGTGAGTGCCGGACGGCTCCGTCGTACGGGATATGTCGGGCGGCGGTTCCGTGAAGGTGGGGACGGCGGAGGAAGTCTCGCCGTCCGCCGCCTCCTCGGAAGGGCTGAACGCCGGTGGAACGTCTCGCTCGCTGGTCTGGCCGAAGCTCGGCGGTGGCGTCGCAGGGGTGGCCGAGCCGTCGGCCTCCCTGCGATCGTGCTCGGATCCGGGTTCCTGGCCACGCATAACTGGAGCCTAGCGAGAGTAGCGAGATCGTTATGTCGGTATGGGTGTTCCCAGCGGCATCAGGCGACCCGATTGTCACTCATGTCACACAATGCCGGTTCAGCTCAGCGCGTTACCGGTGAGCGTACGGTGATCCAGAGCCTGGTACACCGTGGCCTTGGTGATGTCGTTGATGGCCTCGGAAATGCGCTTCGACCCCTTTGAGTCCGGCTTCGTGCCGTCCTTGTTCTGGAACCAGACCAGGATCGCGTAGTGGCCGTACGTCGAGATCTTCGCGCCGCCGCTGCCCGAGCCGAGGAGTTTGGTGACGGTGTCCTTGCCTGCCAGCGGCTTGACGTAGTTCTCCTTGTTGCCGGCCTTGGCCACCTTGGTCGACTGCTTGCCGCTGCTGAGGTTGGCTACGCCGACCGTACCGATCACCTTGCCGGCCTTGTCGCGGAAGCTCGCGCGCAGGAACTGGGTGCACTTGGCGGACTTGAGCGCCTTCTGCAGGGAGTCGCCGAGGGCGCCGTCCGTGCACTTCTTGTCCTTGCTGGTGATCGTCATCTCGTAGCCGCGGCCGGAGACCGTGAACTTCTTCTTGGAGCCGAAGAACTCCTTGACCGAGATGGCGTCGGGGTCGGTCTCGCGGTCGGCGGCGAAGCCGTACTTGCCGGCCGGGACCGAAGGCAGCGGCGCCGAGGTCTGGCGGGCCGCGGCGGTCTGGGCGGTGACGGGGGGATCGGCGTTGAACATCAGCGCCAGGCCGCCGCCGAGCAGTCCGAGCACCGCCACACCGCCGAGAGCGAACCACAGTGGGGCGCGTGATCGCTTGCCCTCGTCGTACGGGCTCCAACCGACCCTGCTCTGCGCGGGCTGCGGGGTTCCTCCGTCGGCTGCCGCCGCGTTGTCGTCCTTGCGGGCACGGCGGCCCCTGCTGGGCTTGAGCGCGTCGGCGCCAGGGTCGTCTGAGTCGGGGGAGTCGGCACCGAAGGCGTCGGCTCCGAAGGCGCCCGATGCGGCGGCGTCGGGTCCGGGGGTCTTCGCCCGTCGGTGGCCGGGCTTGCGGCCTTCGGGTGTGGGGCCATCGGATCCAGGACCGCCGGGGCCGCCGGGTCCACCGGGCGCGCTTCCTCCAGGGCCGCCGGGTCCACCGGGTCCGCCGGGCGCGCCTGCTCCAGGGCCACCGGGGCCGGATGCGCCTGCCCCAGGTCCACCGGCTCCAGGTCCACCGGGGCCGGGTGCGCCGAATCCACGGTTGTCGGAACCGCGGCCGTCACGCCCAGCTGCGCCGGGGCCGTTGGGCCTGCCGCCGCCGAAGGAGTCGTCGCCGAACGGGTCACGGGCGAACGGGTCGCGGCCGATCGGACCGCCCTGCTGAGGGCCGCCCTGCTGGGGACCGCCCTGCTGGGGACCGGTCGGTGGTCCGCCATGCCGGCCACCTGCGGGTCCGCCTCCCGGAGGGCCGCTCATGAACAGGGTGCCCGTGGAGTCTTCGCCCCCGGCGCCTCCCGCAGGTCCACCGCCGGGCCCTCCCGGGAGCCCGCCGTCCTGCCTGCCGCCGCCGGGCCCCTGCGGAGACACACCGCCGCGTCGGCCGCCCGCCGGTCCGTCGGCAGAGGAGGAGCCGCCGCCGAAGAAGCCGCCCGCGGGGTCGCCGGCTCCGGGGCCGTTCGCGGGGCCGCCCGGGGGGCCGTCGTTGCCGAAGAAGCCGCCGCCTCCGGGGCCGCTCGGGGAGGTGTCGTTGCCGAAGAAGCCGCCGCCTCCGGGGCCGCTGGGGGAGGTGTCGCCGCCGAAGGAGCCGGGGGCGTTCGCGGGGGTGTCGTAGCCGGGGAGGCCGGGGTCGCCACCTCCCGGTCGGCCCCTGCGGGGGCCGCTGTTGGAGGAGGAGCCGCTGGCGAAGAAGCCGCCCGGGGGATCACCCGCTCCGGGGCTGCTCGGGGGGTTGTCGCCGCCGAAGAAGCCGCCGCCCCCAGGACCGCTCGGGGAGGTGTCGCTCCCGGGGAAGCCACCGCCTCCAGGGTGGCCGCTGGGGGAGGTGTCGCCGCCGAAGAAGCCGGGGCCGTTCGGGGAGGTGTCGTCGCCGAAGAAGCCGCCACCGGACCCGCTGTCGCGGGGGCCGCCGTTCGCTGGTCCGCTGTTGGTGAAGAGGCTGCCAGCAGGGCCGCCGCCTGCGGGAGCGTCGCCTGCGGGGCCGCTCATGAGGGGGTCACCGTTGGGCGCGCCGCCCGGCTGCTTCGGGGCGCCTCCCATCCCGTAGGGGGCGCTGCCCGTGCCGTGGTCACGTTCCCCACTGCCGTTGGAAACCATGCGGCGACATTACCGTGATGTTCGTCATTGGGTTCCGAAGTCCTGGGTCCACCATGGGCCGCCGGGACCCGAGGCGACGCCGACGCCGATCGCCTTGAGGCGGCAGTCGAGGATGTTCTTGCGGTGGTCGGGGCTGTCCAGCCAGCCGCGTACCGCCTCTTCAGCGGTGTTGTATCCGGCCCCGATGTTCTCCGCCGCACCCCACCGGTATCCGGCCCGCTCCATCCGGTCCCAGGGCGAGGCGCCATCGGGGGAGTTGTGCGCGAGTTGCCCTGAACGGGCCATCTCCAGCGAGTGTGTACGAGCCGACCGGCTGAGCCCGCTGTCCACCCTGAGCGAACCGCAGCCCCGCTCGACCCGGGCCTCGTTGGTCAGGCGGACCACCTTCGAGGCCACACCCGTCAGCACCCGTACGCCTTCGCGCCCGTCGTCGAACACCGCGGGATCGTCATGAGAGTTGAAGCCGGGGATCTGGTCCTGCGGCGTCTTGGTGGGCTTGGGCGTGGCGGAGCCGCGCGGGACCTTCTTGGTCGTGGCCTCGCGGGGGATCCTGTCGAGCTGCGGCTGGGACTTCCTGGCCGTCGTCGGGGCGGGGTTGGCCGTGGCGGCGGCGGGCGGGGCGGTCTCGTTCAGGTAGACGTGGCGGGCGGGCTCCACGTCGCCGGTCAGCCGGCCGATCAGCACTCCCATGAAAAGCATGGCCATCATGAGACAGACGAACACACCCAGGTGGCTCCGGCGCCGAAGGCCGCGCTGGGTTTGCCGGGTTTGAGAGTTCCGCCACATACCGCCGCTAACGATAGAGATGTCTGGTCTTGGGAAAGAAGGGGTCCCAGGGAAACGAAATCGAACCGTTCTGCGGTCAGGTAGAATCGCACAGGGTTACCGGTCTTTTGACCACCACGCCTCCGGGCGGGTAGCCTAGTCGTCTGTTGTGTGCACAGGTCCAGCGTGACCGATGCGCGGCGCGTCCGGCGTCATCTCCCGTACTGAGGAGACGGAAGGTCCGGGCTGTCGTGTGCCCGCACCGACCGACCAATGAGCTGTCGCATCCCGACAGCGCCGAAGACGCGAGCATAAAGAAGGCTACGACCGTGCGCACGTACTCACCGAAGCCCGCCGACGTCCAGCGTCAGTGGTACGTCATCGACGCGACCGATGTCGTGCTGGGCCGGCTGGCCAGCCACGTCGCGATCCTGCTCCGCGGCAAGCACAAGCCGATCTTCGCCAACCACGTTGACACCGGTGACTTCGTCATCGTCATCAACGCCGACAAGATCGCGCTCAGCGGCAACAAGCGTGAGCAGAAGAAGGCTTACCGCCACTCGGGCTACCCGGGCGGTCTGCGTTCCGTCAGCTATGGCGAGCTCATGGACAAGCGGCCCGACAAGGCAGTGGAAAAGGCCGTCAAGGGCATGCTGCCGAAGAACTCCCTCGGCCGGAAGATGGCCAAGAAGCTGAAGGTCTACGCGGGTTCTGAGCACCCGCACCAGGCCCAGCAGCCGGTGCCGTTCGAGATCACCCAGATCGCCCAGTAGTAGCTTCGAAAGATTTAGAGGAGAACCGTGGCTGAGCCCACCGGTGTCGAGACGGCCGTCGAGACGGCCGAGGTGGAGGACTTCTCCAGCAGCGAGGAGTTCCCGTCCGAATACACCACCGAGTCCACCGCCAGCGCTGACGCTCCCGTGCGCAAGCCCGTCACCACGGGCAACTCGTACGGCACCGGCCGCCGCAAGGAGGCGATCGCCCGCGTGCGCATCGTCCCCGGCACCGGCAAGTGGACGATCAACGGCCGTTCGCTGGACGCCTACTTCCCGAACAAGGTCCACCAGCAGATCGTCAACGAGCCCTTCGTGGTGCTCGGCGCCGAAGAGGCGTTCGACATCATCGCGCGCATCGACGGCGGCGGCGTGACCGGTCAGGCCGGCGCGCTGCGCATGGGCCTGTCCCGCGCCCTGGCGATCCTGGACGTCGAGGTCAACCGCCCGCCGCTGAAGAAGGCCGGCTTCCTCACCCGTGACGCCCGCGCCACGGAGCGGAAGAAGTACGGCCTCAAGAAGGCCCGTAAGGCTCCGCAGTACAGCAAGCGCTAAGTTGGCGCGCCTTTTCGGCACCGACGGGGTACGTGGGGTCGCGGGTCGCGACCTCACGGCACAGCTCGCCATGGACCTGTCCGTGGCGGCTGCGCACATCCTCGGCGATGCAGGCGCGTTCGCCGCTACCGGACGTCGTCCGGTGGCGGTCGTAGGCCGGGACCCGCGTGCCTCGGGAGAATTTCTCGAGGCCGCAGTGGTCGCCGGCCTCGCGGCGTCTGGAGTGGATGTGCTGCGCCTCGGCGTGTTGCCCACCCCGGCCGTCGCCCACCTCACCGCCGCGCTCGGCGCCGACATCGGCGTCATGTTGTCGGCCTCGCACAACCCGGCGCCCGACAACGGCCTCAAGTTCCTCGCACGGGGCGGCTTCAAGCTGTCCGACGCGGTCGAGGACGAGATCGAGCGGCGGCTGGGCGAGAAGTGGAGCTTCCCCGTCGGCTCCGGCGTGGGACGCGTGCGCGACGCCTACGGTGAGGCGGATCGCTACATCTCGCACGTGCTGACCACGATGACCGCGCCGCTGGACGGCCTGAACGTCGTGGTCGACTGCGCGCACGGCGCCGCCCACATGGTGGCTCCCGAGGCGCTGGTACGAGCGGGCGCCAGGGTCGAGGCCATCGGCGCCAGACCCGACGGCCTCAACATCAACGCCGGCGCCGGCTCCACCCACCTGAGCAAGCTCCAGCAGGTGGTCGTCTCTCGCGGAGCCGACCTGGGCGTGGCCTACGACGGCGACGCCGACCGCTGCCTGGCGATCGACCACACGGGCGCGATCGTGGACGGCGACCACATCATGGCCGTACTGGCCGCCGCCATGCACGGCGACGGCCTGCTGGCCAAGGACACCGTGGTCGCGACCGTGATGTCCAACCTGGGCTTCAAGCTGGCGATGCGCGACGCGGGGATCACCGTGGTGGAGACCGCGGTGGGCGACCGCTACGTGCTGGAACGGATGAAGTCCGACGGCTTCAACCTGGGCGGCGAGCAGTCGGGCCACGTCATCATGCTCGACCACGCCACCACGGGCGACGGCCTGCTCACCTCGCTGCACCTGCTGGGCGTGGTGGCCAAGTCGGGCGTGCCGCTGAAGGAACTGGCCTCGGTGATGACGCCGCTGCCGCAGATCCTGATCAACATCAAGGACGTGGACAGGGGCAAGGCCGCGGTGCCCGAACTCGTCGCCGCCGTCGCCGAAGCGGAGGCGGAACTGGGCGAGACCGGCCGCGTCCTGATCAGGCCGAGCGGGACCGAGCCCATGATCCGCGTCATGGTCGAGGCCGCATCGGAGGAGCACGCCTCACAGGTGGCGGGCCGCCTGGCCGACGTCGTCCGTACGGCCTGCGTCTAGAAGTCTCGTCGGGTACGGCATCGCGGTGCCGTACCCGACCTTTGTCACGAGTGGGACCTGAGCTGGTCGTCCAGGGTCCAGATGGCCACTTCCACGCCTGTCACGCGGCTGCGGTAGAGCTCGCGTTCGGCGAGGATGCACAGGTCGCCCAGGCCGAGCTTGCTCATGACGTGGTCAGACAGCGGGACGCCGGTGCCCGCGCCGTCGATGAGCGAGCGCAGGAAGCCCGCTCCCCATTCGACCGTGTGCAGGACCCACGGGGCTCGGCCGTCGATCACCATCTCCAGCAGTTGCGACAGCTTCTCGGCGTAGAGGCGGCGGAGCCGGCCGTCGGGGAGTTGGGCGATGTGGTTGCCGGTCTCGATCACCGTTGTGACCGGGAGGATGAGCTGGCAGCCGCGTTTGTGCTCGGTGAGGTCACGGGCGACGGCCGCGCGGTTCTGGTTCTTGCCGGGGACGTCGAGCAGGTTGCACAGGATGGTGGTGTCGACGAACTCGACTCTGCGGCTCACTGCTGCCCGAGGCCCATCAGGCGGTCGAACTCCGTGTGGTCGAGTTCGGGTGTGCGGCGTTCGAGTTTGCCCGCGGTGACGACGGCGCCGAGATCTCCTTGGGCCATCAGGCTGGGGTAGCCCTCGATGTCCGGAAGATTCGTCAGGTGGGACAGGCCGGTGGCGCGGTCTCTGGTGCTGACGATGACGTTGGCGTGGTCCTCGGGGGCCAGGGCGGACAGGAGCGCCGGACTGTGCGTCGTGAAGATCACCTGAGCGCCGGTCGTCGCCTTGACCAGGTCGAGGAGCTGAGAGGCTTGCGAGGGGTGCAGGCCGTTCTCCAGTTCTTCGATGACCAGCGTTGGGGACGTCGAGTCGGCCGAGCTCAGGTCAAGGTTCTCGCCCTCATGGAGCAGGGTGGTGGCGATGGCCATGTAGCGGAGCAGGCCGTCGCTCATCTCGCGGGCGGGAGTCGATGACGTGCCTTCCTGGAGGGCGAGCATCACGTCGCCGAGGGTGGAGCTGACGAGGTCGATGGTGGAGATCTCGTGTTCGACGAGTGCCTGAGTGTGCCACACCAACTCGTCGAAGCTCTCCGGCGCGGACTGTCGCATGTGATGGATCACAGCGGATAGGTTCTCTGCGGTTCTGCGCAGGCGGATGTCACGGCCTGGCACGTATTGCCGCATCAGATGGGGCACCGGATCGAGGTGGAACACGCGGCGCAACGCATTCAGCAGATCGTCCGCTGCGGGCTTGGCATGACGGGGAAGCATGCTCGCCGACACGCTGAAGCGCAGGCGAGGGATCATGAGGCTGGAGAGGGGGAGATCGCTCCAGCGGGCGTGGGTCCGATCAAAGAGGCTGGTTGGTGATCCCAGCTTCGGCTGGTCCGAGGTGCCGCGCCAGCCTGACATCGTCTCGCGGATGACGTCTGGGTCCGGCCCGAGACGGATCGTGAGGTCGAGATCCACTGCGGTGTAGCCGTCCTCGGTCGCCCGATCGGGGTTGAGGACCGTGCAGCCCAGCGTGAACACCTCGCTGCCGTGTGGGGGGCAGCCCTCTATCCCGCCGCGCAACGGCCCCTCATCGCCGCGCCTGCTGTCGAGGGCGTCGACGATATGGCCGCCCTCGGCGAGCCGTGACAGCACCTCCAGCGCGTCGAGGGCGTTGGACTTGCCGCTGCTGTTTCTGCCGATGAGCACGGTCATGTCGCCCATCGGCAGTACAGCGTTCCTGAAGGTCTTGAACTCCGTCAGCCGCAGCTCTGTCAGGCGCGCAGGCATGGCCCCAACACTACAGGTGATCTACTCGTCGCCCGTGAGGGAGAACGCGCGGAGTCGCTGGCCGGCCCACAGGACCGCGGCGACGGTGATGAGGAGCAGGGCCGGGATGGCGACGCCCAGGGCTACCTCAGCCTTGAAGAAGGGTGAAGTGGTGAACTGGTCGGCTATTGACTGGCCCCAGTGCTGGATGGAGAACTTGCGGGCGCCCGGGATGAGGTTGCCCACCAGGCTCTCCCAGACCAGGGCGTAGATGATGCCGATCGTGACCGCGTGCCTGGTGACGATGCCCAGGAGGAGGAAGACGGCCGCGTAGGCGATGCCGGCGACCAGGGTGCCCAGGGCGAAGCCGGCCGCGATGCCGTCCTCGTTGCGGATCAGGAGCCAGCCGGCCGCGTACGTCGGCACGGCCGCGAACAGGGCCAGCAGCGAGGCCGCCACCAGGAACTTCGTCTGGACGATGACCGGGCGGGAGATCGGCTTGGACATCAGGTGGATGATGGTGCCGTCGTCGATCTCCGGGGCGATGACGCCGGTGCCCGCGATCAGGCCGAGCAGCGGCAACATGGTGCCGATGGCGAAGTTCTGCAGCAGCAGCACGGCCGAGCGCTGGTCGGCGCCGCCGAAGACGCGGAACAGCACGGCCAGGCCGATCAGGGCGAGCGGCAGCAGCAGGAGCAGGATGATCCGCCGGCGGCCCAGCAGAGCGCGGTAGGTGATGCCCGCAACCACGGTGTTCATGTCAGGTGCTCCGGTTGATCAGGTAGGAGAAGACGCTCTCCAGGTCCTCGTCCGCCGGGGAGACCTGGTGCAGGCGTACGCCCTCGGCCCGGGCGACCCGGGGCAGGAGGCGGGCGAACCGGCGGAACTCGCTGGCCTGGACCTCCAGGCCGTCGGGGCGCAGCGTGATGCCGCCGGTCGAGGCGTCGCGGACGAGGGCGGCGGCGAGTTTCCTGTCGTCGCTGGAGCGGATCATGAACAGGTGGGGCCTGTCCGTCATCAGCCGCCTGATCTCGCGGAAGTTGCCCGACGCCGCGTGCCGGCCCGCCACCAGGACCTCGATGTGCTGGGCGACCCGTTCGACCTCCTCCAGGATGTGGGAGCTGAACAGGATCGTCTTGCCGGCCGTGCCCATGGCGCGGATCAGGTCCATGAGGTGCATGCGCTGGCGGGGGTCCATGCCGTTGAACGGCTCGTCCAGCAGGAGCACGGGCGGGTCGTGGACGAGGGCCGCGGCTACCTTGACGCGCTGGCGCATGCCCTTGGAGTACGTCTCCACGCGCCGGTCCTTGGGCTCCTCCATCTCCACCGTGGCCAGCGCCTTGCGGGCGGCCTCGACGGGGTCGGGCAGGCCGTGGAGGCGGGCGGCGGACAGGACGAACTGCCAGCCGGTGAGGAAGCCATACACACCCTCCCGCTCCGGAACTAGGCCGATATTTCGGTAAATGTGGTGGTTCTTCCAGACCTTGGCGCCGTCCAGCGAGACCGTGCCGCCCGAAGGGGACAGGAAGCCGGCCATCATGTGCAGGAGCGTCGACTTGCCCGCGCCGTTCGGGCCGAGCAGCCCGGTGACCCCGGGGCCGATGGTCATCGTCACGTCGTTGACGGCCACCACGTTGCCGTACCAGCGTGACACCTGCGAGAGCTCGACCTTCATCGCGCGGCCGCCTTCCGGTAACGCAGAGCGAGAGCGAACAGGCCGGCGATGAGCAGCACCAGCAGGACCGCGACCGAGGCGACGCCGCCCGGATAGGCGCCGTCCTCGATGGAGTGCGGCGGGGTGCCGAAGAGTGCGCTCTGTACGGAGTCGACCAGCCAGAACGGGTTCACCAGCCAGGCATAGGAGGCCGCGACCTCGTTGCCGGAGGAGTACAGGGTGCCGTAGAGGATCGGGACCGCGGCCGACGACAGTAGGTACACCGTGATCACCGAGGCCACGCCGAGCCCGCGCCGCGGCGTGAACGAGGCCAGCGCCAGCCCGAAGACCGCCAGCAGCAGCGCCAGCACCAGCGCCATGGCCATCGCGCCCAGGTACTCGCCGGTGGCCGGCGGCCCCGCCATGTCCACCACCAGCTCACCCAGGTACATCAGCGTGATCGGCACCGCGATGAGCGCGAACACCGCCACGGTCATCGCCACGACCTTGGCGCCGACGTACTCGATGATCGAGACGGGACGCGAGAGGTAGAGCGGCAGCACGCGGTAGCGCAGGTCGGGCGCGACCACCGTGGGGGACTGCGCGGCCAGGAAGATCGCCACCACGGCCTGCATGACGACCGCGTACCCGCTGTAGGCGATGCCGCGCTGGTTGATCAGGGCCATCATGGCGATGCCCACGACGGCGGGCAGGATCATGATGGCGGCCAGCGAGAAGGGCACGATCTTGCTGCGGGCGGGTCGGCCGAGGCCGAAGATGCCGCGCAGGCTGTGCACGGCCAGGGCCCGGGTCGAGTGCCAGCGGCCGAGGCGTACGCCGTCATAGTGGCGGTAGCCGATGTCGTAGATCTCAGACATGTGCGCCGACCTCATCCCTGAAGACGTCCTCGATGCGGTGGCGTCCCTGCTCCAGGCGGATGAGGCACAGGTCCAGCTCGGCGGTGGTGTCGCGGATCGCGTCGTACGTCTCGGGCCCCAGCACCTTGACCACCAGCATGCGCCCCTGCCGCGAGACGGTCTGCCCGCCGCCGGACAGCCGGGCCGCCAGCTCGTCGAGGCCCTCGTCGACCTCCACCGTCACGGTCTGCGTGGCCTGGGTGAACTCGCCGATCGCCGAGGAGCGCAGCAGCCGCCCGGCGTCGATGACGATCACGTGGTCGCAGATGCGTTCCAGCTCGCCGAGCAGGTGGGAGGTGACCAGCACGCTGATGCCGAACTCGGTGCCGATGCGCCTGATCAGCGTCAGCATCTCGTCGCGGCCGCGCGGGTCGAGGCCGTTCGTGGGCTCGTCGAGGAAGATCAGTTTGGGGTCGTGGACGAGCGCCTGGGCCAGCTTGACCCGCTGCTTCATGCCGGTCGAGTAACCCCCGACGGGCCGATAGCGCTCTTCGGCCAGGCCGACGTGGCGCAGGACGTCGGCGGCGCGCTCGCGGGCGGCGGTGCGCGGCAGGCCGGACATCCGCGCGAGGTGCACGACCAGTTCGGTGGCGGAGACGTCGGGGGGCAGGCATTCGTGCTCGGGCATGTATCCGACGAGCCGCCGGATTTGGGCGCCCTGCTCGGTGACGTCCAGATCGAGCACCCGTGCGGCGCCGCCGGAAGGCGGCAGAAGGCCGAGCAGGATCTTGATCAGCGTCGACTTGCCGGCGCCGTTCGCCCCCACCAGGCCGGTGACGCCCGGGCCCACGGAGACCGTGAGCTGGTCGACCGCGGTGACGGTGGGGAAACGTTTGGTCAGCCCCTCGGTTGCGAGGATGTGCATGTGCCGGACACTACCGGGGCGAACCTGGCCATGGCCTCGGTCATACGGATGAACGCCGTCCTACTTGAGGCCAGAATCTGCGCTGGATCCAGAGGGTGACGGTGCCGGCGATCACCATTCCCAGGATGTTGACGGCGAGCTGGGAGACCGAGCCCGCGACCTCGTTCCAGTCGCTCAGCGACAGGGCGACGGCCGCGTAACCGGCCGCGGGGACCGTGGTGACCGAGATGAAGACGCCGACCAGGGCCGAGGACTTGCCGGCCGTCACCGACAACACCCCGGCCGCGCCCGCCAGCAGCGCCACGATGAACGACCAGCGGTCGGGCTTGACGATGAACTGGACCTCCTCGTTCTCCCGGAGGTTGCTCATGTCGAACCAGCCCAGCCACTGGGAGACGAACGCGCAGGCGAAGGTGATCGCGATCGCCACCAGGAACCCGATGACCAGCGTGCGCAGCGCCGTCGCCACCAGGTGCCACCTGACGTTCAGCAGGCCGAAGCAGACGGCCGCGACCGCGCCGAACTCCGGCCCGAGCACCATCGCGCCGACGATCAGAATGGGCGAGTTCTGCAGCACGCCGATCCCCGCGAGCTGGGTGGCGATGGCGAAGAAGGCCAGGTACGCCCAGGTCACCCGCGAGTCGGTGGAGACCTTCTGCGCGAGTTCCTCCCAGATGACCGCGTCGTCGGGATCGCCCGGAGCCTCCTCGATCGCGTCTTCCGCGGCCTTCGACAGCGAAAGATCGACCTGCTCGGCGGCGATGGAGCCCTCTGTCTCCAGCCACTTGAGCCGGCCCAGCACCTCGTTGGCCGACTCCCTGGCCGCGTCGCAGAAGACCAGGTCGCCCCGCGGCTCGCGGGCCGCGCCCGGCAGGACGACGATGTTGGTGACGCCGGGGCAGTCCTCCAGCACCGCCGTCGCCTCTTCGGTGCGCGCGGCCGGGATGATCAGTCGCAGATGTAGCACGGGCCCATTGTTGTCGATCTAACCTTGATGATGTGTTGATAGGGATACGCGAAGCTTCCTCGCATGATCTGGTTCACGTGCCACGACCACGGTGAGGAGTGCTGGTTCGCCGACGTCGACGACCAGGAGTGCGCCGGCAGGTTCGCCCGCTACCTGTTCGAGGAGGCGTTCGGGTCCGACGCGTTCGGGTCCGACGCGTTCGGGTCTGACTCGTTCGGGTCTGACTCGTTCAGGTCTGACGGAGACGCACCCGCCGTACGGAGTGGTCGACGCCCTTCTTGAGTACGAGATCCGCCCGGCCCCTGGTGGGGGCGATGTTCTCGATGAGGTTGCGCTCGTTGATGTCGCGCCAGACGTTACGGGCGAACTCCGTGGCCTCCTCGTAGGAGAGCTGCTCCGCGATGTGCCGGAAATACGACTTCGGGTCCTCGAAGGCGGTCCGGCGGAGCTTGTGGAAACGTTCGACGTACCAGGTGCGGATGTCCTCGACCTTGGCGTCCACGTAGATGGAGAAGTCGAAGTAGTCGTTGACGGCGAGGGACGTGGGCGGGGCCGGTTGCAGGACGTTGAGTCCTTCGATGATCAAAATGTCGGGGTTCCGCACGGACTGGGTGGCGCCGGGGACGATGTCGTACTCAAGGTGGCTGTAGACGGGCGCGTGCACCTCCGCCCCGCCCGCCTTCACCTCCGCCACGAACCTGACCAGCGCGCGCCGGTCATAGCTCTCGGGGAAGCCCTTGCGATGCATGATCCCCTTGGACTCCAGCACCGCGTTGGGGTAGAGGAAGCTGTCGGTGGTGATCAGCTCCACGTTCGGGTGCTCGGGCCAGCGGGCCAGGAGGGTGTGCAGCAGGCGCGCGGTGGTCGACTTGCCGACCGCGACGCTGCCCGCGATGCCCAGGATGTAGGGGACGCGCTGCCCAGGGTGGCCGAGGAACGCGCTCAGCACGCTGCTGCGCTGCTTGGACCCGGTGAAGTGCAGGTTGAGCAGCCGGGTCAACGGAAGGTAGATGTCGGTCACTTCGGTCAGATCGATGGGATCTTCGACGCCGCGTAGCTCTTCCAGCTCGTCTGCGGTGAGAGTCAAGGGCGTGTTCTTGCGGAGTTCGCTCCACCGCTCCCTGCTCAGTTCCACGTAGCCGTTGTTCACCTTGGCAGCGTAGCGACGGGGGACGAACCGGATACCCGCGGGTCGGTCCACAGCCTGTGGATAAAAACGTGGGATTACCGAGAGCCCAGATGGGGAATGACTGCAGGTCTTGGCAAATCAGCTATGGAGGGGTACGCCGGCGGCTACTGTCCGGACGGGAGGTAGTTCCGTGGACCGTCGTCGCTTCATCGTGGCCGGCATCGCAGGGCCCTTCGCCGGGGTCGCGTGCGCCGGAGCCAAGGGAGGGGCCAAACCCGTGCGCGGGTACGGGCCGCTGCGTCCCGTACGCGATCTGCGCGACGGAAAGGTGCGCCTGCACCTGCCCGACGGCTTCAAGTACCGCTCCTTCAGCCTGGCGGGCGAGAAGTTCAGCGACGGCAGCACCGTGCCGGGCAGGCACGACGGCATGGCCGCCTTCTCCGGGCCCAAGGG
This sequence comes from Nonomuraea sp. NPDC050404, assembly GCF_040655495.1. Taxonomy (NCBI): domain Bacteria; kingdom Bacillati; phylum Actinomycetota; class Actinomycetes; order Streptosporangiales; family Streptosporangiaceae; genus Nonomuraea; species Nonomuraea sp. NPDC050404. Next base: position 47,842 of record NZ_JBFAKB010000043.1, on the reverse strand, counting down.
CAGCGCCGTCCTGATCCGCAACCACGAGGTCACCGGCCCCGTGGGCGCGTTCGGCGACAAGGACAGGGCCTACGACCCGGCGGCCGGCGGCGGCACCTCGACGTTGCAGGTCACCCGCCACGGCGAGGTGGTCAAGAGCGTGCCCTCACTGAACGGCACCATGACCAACTGCTCGGGCGGCCCCATGGTCTGGCGGGCCTGGGTGAGCTGCGAGGAGACGGTCAACGGCCCCGACGTGGCCGACGACCACACCGGCGCCGACAACTCCAAGCTCACCAGGAAGCACGGCTACATCTTCGAGGTGCCCGTCGGCCGCGCCGCCACCGCCAGGCCGATCAAGGCGGCCGGGCGCTTCCCGCACGAGTCGGCCGCCTTCGACCCCTCATCGGGCGCCATCTACCTGACCGAGGACAACTTCTCCTTTCCGTCGGGCTTCTACCGCTACCTGCCGCCCAAACACCCGGTCCTGGCCGGCCGGCTGCTCGACGGCGGCCGGCTGCAGATGCTCGCCGTCGGCGACGAGGAACGCAAGGACCTGTCGGCCGGGCAGCGGCGCGGGGCCGCGTACGGGACCGTCTGGGTGGACATCGACGACCCCGACCCGCGCTTCACCGGCAGGCCGTCCTACGACGAGGCCTCCCAGGCCGTGGGCAGGCAGGGCAGGAAGAAGGGCGCGGCGATCTTCTCCCGGCTGGAGGGGGCGGTGCACCACCAGGGCACGGTGTACTTCGTCTCCACCCAGGGCGGCGCCACCGCGCCCGGCGACCGCAAGCCCGACGGGTTCGGCGACGGGCGGGGGCAGGTGTGGGCGTACGAGACGTGGAGCGGCCGGCTCAGGCTCGTCTACGAGTCCCCGCGCTCGTCGGTGCTCGACCTGCCCGACAACGTGACGGCCAGCAGGCGCGGCACGCTGGTGTTGTGCGAGGACGGCGACGGCGACAACTTCCTGCGCGGCATCACCAAGGCGGGGGAACTGTTCGACTTCTGCCGCCTGCAGCCGATCGCCGGCGACGCGGGGGCGGAGTTCGCGGGCTCCACCTTCGGGCCCGGCGGGCACACCCTCTACGTCAACGTCCAGGCCGCGCGGGGCATGTCCATCGCCATCTGGGGTCCATGGGAGCGCGGGCCGTTCTAAGTAGGCTGGGGCGATGATCCTGGGTATCGGCGTGGACGTCGTGGACATCGCCCGCTTCGAGACCGCGCTGGAGCGTACGCCGAGGCTGCGGGACCGGCTGTTCACCGAGGACGAGAAGGGGCTGCCGGTGCGGTCCCTGGCCGCCAGGTTCGCCGCCAAGGAGGCCGTGGCCAAGGCGCTCGGCTCACCCAGGGGGCTCGGGCACCTGGAGGCCGAGGTGTGCCGTGGCGAGCTGGGCAGGCCCGAGCTGCGGGTCACGGGCAAGGTGGCCGAGGTCGCCTACGGGCTCGGCGTCAAGCGCTGGCACATCTCACTCAGCCACGACGCGGGCGTGGCCGTGGCCTATGTGATCGCTGAGGGATAGCTTCGGATCATGCGTGCGACGGCATATGGCGACCTGGGCGCCGAACGGAGTGAGGCCATGAACACCGCTTTCACTGCCGACCAGATCCGTGGTGCCGAGCACGCGCTCATGGCGCTGCTGCCGGAGGGGACGCTGATGCAGCGCGCCGCCGTCGGCCTCGCCGCCGTCTGCGCCGACCTGCTGGGACGCGTGTACGGCAAGCGCGTGGTGCTGCTCGTCGGCAGCGGCGACAACGGCGGCGACGCCCTGTACGCGGGCGAGCGGCTGGCCAGGCGCGGAGCCCGGGTGGGCGCGGTGCTCGCCGGGTCCAGGACGCACGAGGCGGGCCTGCGGGCGCTGCGCCGGGCCGGCGGGCGGGTCGTCGAGGCGTCCGAGATCGAGCGGGCCGGCCTGATCATCGACGGGCTCGTCGGGATCGGGGCCACCGGGGCGTTGCGTGAGCCGTACGCGCGGCTGGCCGAGCAGGCGAACGCCGCCCGGGGCGCGGTCGTGGCCGTGGACGTGCCGAGCGGGGTGGACGCGAGCAGCGGGCAGGTCGAGGGGGCCGCCGTACGGGCCGGGGTCACCGTGACGATGGGGGCGTACAAGACGGGGTTGCTGGTCGATCCCGGCGCGTCCGCCGCGGGGAAGGTCGTGCTGGTGGACATCGGGCTGGGGCCGCACCTGCCCGATCCCGACGTCGCCGCGCTCACCGGCGGCGACGTGGGCCGTCTGCTGCCGCGTCCCGGGGAGGAGTCGGACAAGTACCGCAGGGGTGTGCTGGGCGTCGCGGCGGGCAGCGACCTGTTCACCGGCGCCGCCGTGCTGGCCGTCGGCGGCGCGCTGCGCGGCGGCGCGGGCATGGTCAGGTACGCCGGACGCGAGGCCCCGGTCGCCCAGGTGCGCTCGCACTGGCCGGAGGCCGTGGTCACGCTGCTGGCGGAGCCCTCGATCGAGCAGGTGGGCCGGGTGCAGGCCTGGGTGCTCGGGCCGGGCCTGGGCACCGACGACTGGGCGCACGAGCTGGCGGCCAGGGTGCTCGCCTCCGACGTGCCCGTGCTGATCGACGCCGACGGGCTGACGCTGGTCGCCAGTGACCGGGCGTTGCTGCGGCGCAGCGCGCCGGTCCTCATCACGCCGCACGCCGGTGAGCTGGCCAGGCTCATCCGGGCGGACCGCGCCGACATCGAGGCGGCCAGGCTGGAGCACGTCCGCGCGGCCGCGGCGGAGCTGGGCGTGACCGTGCTGCTCAAGGGCTCGACCACGGTGGTGGCCGAGGGCGTTCGGCCGGTGCGGGTCAACGCGACAGGCACGCCCTGGCTGGCCACGGGTGGTACGGGCGACGTGTTGTCCGGGCTGGCGGGCGCGCTGCTCGCCGGTGGGCTGAGCTGCTACGACGCCGCCTCGTGCGCCGCCTACCTGCACGGGGAGGCGGGGCGGCTGGCCGCCGACGGCGCACCCCTGACGGCCGCCGACGTCGCCACGGCCGTCCCGGCCGCCGTCCGCGCCGTGACGAACGCTTCCCGGTGATCCCATGACGGGTGGAAATCGCGCTCGACCACGCGCGGGAGCTGCCACACTGGAAGGATGTACTCCTCAGTGGCCACTCCCGCCGAGGCGCGTGTCGACCTGGCGGCCATCAGGCACAACGTGGCCCTGCTCAAGGAGCGGGCCGGCGGCGCGGAGCTCATGGGAGCGGTCAAGGCCGACGCCTACGGTCACGGATTGTTGCCCACGTCAGAGGCGGTGTTGGAGGGTGGGGCCGGCCGGCTCGGCACCGCGTTCGTCCGCGAGGCCCTGGAGCTGCGGGCCGGCGGCGTCACCGCGCCGATCCTGGCCTGGCTGATCACCCCGGGCGAGCCGCTCGACGAGGCGCTGACCGCCGGCATCGAGCTGTCGGCCGCCGACGTGCGGCTGCTCGACGAGATCGCCGACGCCGCCCGGCGCACCGGGCGTACCGCGCGCATGCACCTTGAGGCCGACACCGGCATGAGCAGGGGCGGCTCGCCGCTCGCCGCCTGGCCCGAACTGCTGGCCAGGGCGCTGGAGCTGCGCGCGGAAGGCGTCATCGAGATCGCCGGGCTCTGGTCCCATCTCGCCTGCGCCGACATCCCGGGGCATCCGTCGGTCGGGCAGCAGATCGAGGCGTACGAGGCGGCGCTGAAGCTGGCCGACCAGGCCGGCGCGGCAGGCTCCGAGGTGATCAGGCACATCGCCAACTCGGCGGCCATCGTGACGCTCCCGGAGGCCCGCTACGACCTGGTCAGGCCCGGCATCGCGATGTACGGCCTGAGTCCCGTCCCCGAGCTGGGCGACTTCGGCCTCAGGCAGGCCATGACGCTGGTCGCCAGGATCGCTCTGGCCAAGCGCGTCACCCAGGGATCCGGGGTGTCCTACGGGCACCTTTACACCACGGAGCACGAGACCACGCTTGGCCTCGTTCCTCTCGGGTACGCGGACGGCGTACTCCGGCACGCGACGGGGCGGGCCGAAGTACTGGCGGGCGGACGCCGCAGGCGCATCGCGGGCCGGGTGTGCATGGACCAGTTCATGATCGACATGGGCGACGACCCGCTCTCGGCGGGCGACGAGGTGGTGCTGTTCGGGCCGGGCGACGGGGGCGAGCCGACCGCTCAGGAGTGGGCGGATACCCTCGGCACGATCACGCATGAGATCGTGACGAGGATCGGTTCGCGTGTGCCGCGAGTTCACCGGAACGTGACGAAGGGCACTTCGCGGCGGCGATGAGCGGAGAAGGATCGGGTACATGACGACGACAACACGGCGCAGGGTGGGGATCGCCGGCGCGCTCGTCGGTGCGGCTTCCGCCGGCGTCGCGGCGGTGGCACTGGCCAAGCGTTACGCGGTCGGCCAGATCAGGCTGCGCCCCGACACCGAGGCGAGCGAGCCGTTCGGTGAGCTGCGGGGCAGGGAGCGCACACTCGTCACCTCCGACGGCTATGCCCTGCATGTGGAGATCGACGGCCCCGAGGACGCGCCGCTGACCGTCGTGCTCTGCCACGGTTACTGTCTCAACCTGGAGTCGTGGCACTACCAGCGCAAGGACCTGCGCGAGAACTACCGGGTCGTGCTCTGGGACCAGCGCTCGCACGGGCGTTCGCAGCGCGCCGGCGCCGAGGACTGCACGATCGACCGGCTGGGCGACGACCTGGCCGAGGTGATCGAGAAGTTCGTGCCGGGGCCGTGCGTGCTGGTGGGCCACTCCATGGGCGGCATGACGATCATGGCGCTGGCCGACCGCCGTCCCGAGTTGTTCGGTGAGAAGATCCGCGCGGCGGCGCTCATCGCGACCTCGGCGGGCAAGCTGGCCGAGCTGACCCTGGGCCTGCCCGCGATGTTCTCCAAGATCGTGCACAAGGTGACCCCCGGCACGGTGTCGATACTGGGCAAGCGGGGCGCGCTGGTCGACAGGACCCGCCACGCGGGCAGCGACATCGCCTTCCTGATCACCCGCCTGTTCGGTTTCGGCGACTCCAAGAACATCAGCCCCACCGTGGTCGACTTCGCCGAGTCGATGATCAGGGCGACGCCGACCGAGGTGGTCGCCAACTTCTATCCGGCGCTGATGAACCACGACAAGCTCTCCGCCCTGCACGTGCTGGACCCGGTGCCCACCGCGATCCTGGTCGGCGACCGCGACTGGCTGACCCCGCCCGACCACAGCAAGGCCATCGCCGCCGCGCTGCCCAAGGCCCAGTTCACCGAGGTGCCCGACACCTCCCACCTGATCCAGCTCGAACGTCCCGGCATCGTCAACGACGCGCTGCGCGACCTGCTGAAGAGGGTGGAACGCTAGTGCGGCTGCCCACCTCCGACGACATGCGGGCCTACGGCGCCCGCCTGGCCGCCCACCTGCGCCCCGGCGACCTGCTGGTCCTGTCGGGCCCGCTCGGCGCGGGCAAGACCACGCTGGTGCAGGGCATCGCCGAGGGCCTCAAGGTACGCGGCCCGATCACCTCGCCCACGTTCGTGATCGCCAGGGTGCACCCCTCGCTGCGGCAGGGCCCGCCGCTCGTGCACGTGGACGCCTACCGCCTGGGCGGCGACCTGGAGGTGGACGACCTCGACCTGGACGCCTCGCTGGAGGATTCGGTCACCGTCGTCGAGTGGGGCGAGGGACTGGTCGAAGGGCTGGCCGAGGACCGGCTGGAGATCCACATCGACCGCGAGGCCGGCGACGAGGCCCGCGTTGTGACACTGCGAGGCGTGGGCTCCAGGTGGGCCGACACGCCGTCTGATCCGCTACAAGACTGAAACCCCGGTAAAACACCGGTATGCCTGGCACCCTGGACACACCAGGCCGGGGATCGAAATCATGATCGTTGGTCAGGGATTCGCCTAGAATTTCTGGGTATCAGGACGAGCAGGCCCACCAATTTTGGTGGATGCTGGGGTGCAAGACGGCGGAGTGGGGTGCGGCCGGTGCTCAGGGTCAGGCGAGTCGTGTGCGCGGGAGCCATCGTCATGGTCGGTGTGACCGGCTGTTCGGCTTCGGCGGGCGCCGATCCAACAGCCACCCCAACGGTCTCGACCCCCGCCCCGACGGCCACCGCCACGACCACCACGACCGAGACCAGCACCCCGAGGACGACCACCACCAGGCCGACCATCATGGTCCAGCTCAATCCCGACCGCGTCACCGCCGGCGAGACCTCCAGGGTGTTCGTGCTGGCCAACTGCCCCGTTCCGACCGGTGGCCCGCGCCACGAAGGCACCGCCACGTCCAGGGCGTTCGTCAACGGCGTCAGGCTCAACCCGGTTCCCGCGGCCTCGGTCACCCCCACGGGCAACGTCACCGCCCCCGCCGGCTCGCCGTGGGTGCGCGGCGAGGCGCAGGTCTCGGGAACGATCCGACGCGACAGCTACCGGGTGGACGTCAAGTGCGACGGCACCAACGACATGGGCAGGGCCACGCTCAGGGTCGTGGCGGCCGAGCCCGAGCCGACCAGGACCGTGCCCACCAGGGCGCCGAGGGCCGGTGGCGGCGGCACGTACGCGCAGGACGCCTCCGACGACTCCTCGATCCCGTTCGGCCCGGCCGGCGTGCTGATCGCGCTGGCCCTCGCCGCGGGCATCGGCTTCGCGGTCAAGCGGCGCAACCGGGCATAACGCCGTGGCCCGCCCAGGACGGGTGGTGCTCGCCGGCGCCGTCACCGGCATTCTGCTGTTCGCCTTCGGCAAGGGCATGCAGACCAACAGCACCGCCCCCGCAGCCAAGAACGTCGTGCCCAAGAGCATCGACATCCCCTCGATCGACGTGGACGCGTCGCTGATGAAGCTCGGGCTGCTGAAGAACGGCGAGGTCGAGCTGCCGCCGTACGAGAAACCGAAGGTGGCCGGCTGGTACACCGGCAGCGCGGTGCCCGGCGAGAAGGGCGCCTCGGTGATCATCGGTCACGTCGACACCAAGACCGCCCCCGCCGTGTTCTACAAGCTCAAACAGTTACGCAAGGGCGAGAGCGTCAAGGTCGAGCGCAGCGACGGCAAGGTCGTGGAGTTCAAGGTGGACTCCATCGAGCAGGTGCACAAGGACAGCTTCCCCACCGACCGGGTGTACATCGAAGACGGGTTGAAGCTGGTGACCTGCGGCGGCAAGTTCGACTACGCTGCCGGCGAATACCTCGACAACGTCATCGTGTACGCCTCGCCGGTCTGAGAGCCCCATGAGCGAAACCGCCGCCCCGCCCGCCGCCGGTGTCCGCCTGCCGTGGGCGCGGGTGCATCCGGGGGCGCGCGCGGCCGTCGAGGAGTTCCTCGGCGGGCCCGTGGCCGAGGCGGTCACCCAGCCGGGCGGCTTCTCCCCGGCCGCGGCCGTGCGGCTGCGTACGACGGGTGGCAGGCGCGCCGACAACATTCTGCTGAGCGATGAACGTGGACTGGCCTTGGGCCTGCCGCGGTGCGGCCTGGTACGACCGGGTGGCGATGTTGCCGTCCGTCGGCATGCAGGGCGGGCCGTCGCCGCAGGAGCTGTTCACCGACCCTGATCCGGCCGTTACCGTGGTGGTCGCCGCCATTGCCGGCTACTTCGCCTGGCAGTGCCGGCAGCCCGATCCGCCGGGGCTGCCCACGGTCAGGGCCTTCCAGCGGGCGCAGGGCGTGGTGGCGCTCGACTGGCTCAAGCTGCGTACGGGATGGGCGTGACCGCTACGGCGGGTAGGCTAAACAGTCGTGCTGGTCCTGGCCTTTGATACCGCGACGCCCGCCGTCACCGCCGCGCTCCACGACGGGCAGCGCGTGCTCGCCGAGTCGACGACGATCGACGCCCGGCGGCACGGAGAGCTGCTCGTGCCCACCATCGAGCTCGTGCTGAAACAGGCGGGCGCGGCGCTGCGCGAGGTGTCGGCCATCGTGGCCGGCAGCGGTCCCGGTCCCTACACCGGGCTGCGCGTGGGGCTGATGACCGCGCAGGGGCTCGCCACGTCGCTGGGCGTGCCCGCGTACGGCATCTGCACGCTCGACGCCGTCGCCTACGGCAGCGGACGCACCGAGCCCTTCATCGCGGCCACCGACGCGCGGCGCAAAGAGGTGTTCTGGGCCCGCTACACCGACCTGCGCACCCGGCTCGACGGCCCCTTCGTGGACCGGCCCGCCGACGTGCCCGTGGAAGGGCTGCCGGTCGTGGGCGCGGGCGCCGAGCTCTACGCCGACCTGCTGGGCGACGGCGGCGACGCGCCCGCCTACCCCTACGCGGGCGCCCTGGCGGCCCTGGCGGCCGAGCGGCTGGCCGAGGGCATCCCGCTCGACCCGCCGCGGCCGATCTACCTGCGCAGGCCCGATGCGGCGGTGCCGGGCGCGCCCAAGAGGGTGACGGCGTGAAGCTGCGCACGATGACCGAGGCCGACCTGCCGGCGGTCATGGCGATCGAGCGGGCCACGTTCCCGCTCGACGCGTGGAGCGAGGGCATGATGCGCGGCGAACTGGCCGACATGCCCCGCACGCGCCACTACGTGGTGGTCCTGGTGGACGACGAGATCGTGGCCTACGCGGGCCTGGCCGCCGCGGCCGACCAGGCCGACGTGCAGACCATCGCGGTGCTGGAGAAGTACCAGGGCACCGGCCTGGGCAGCGCGATGCTGACCGAGCTGCTGGCCGAGGCGCGGCGCAGGGGCGCGCGGGAGATCTTCCTGGAGGTACGCGCCGACAATCCGCGTGCGCAGGCGGTCTACCGGCATTTCGGGTTCGAGGACATCGGCACCCGCCGCCGCTACTACGACGACGGCACCGACGCGATCATGATGAAGAGGAAGCTGGATGGCTGACGAACCCCTGGTCCTGGGCATCGAGACGTCCTGCGACGAGACCGGCATCGGCATCGTCAGAGGTCACACGCTGCTGGCCAACACGATCGCCTCCAGCATGGAAGAGCACGCCAGGTACGGCGGCGTGGTGCCCGAGGTCGCCTCGCGCGCCCACCTGGAGGCCATGACGCCCACCGTGGAGGCCGCGCTGGCCGAGGCCGGGCTCAAGTTCGCCGACATCGACGCCATCGCCGTGACGGCCGGTCCAGGGCTGGCGGGGGCGCTGCTGGTGGGCGTGGCCGCGGCCAAGTCGTACTCGCTCGGGCTCGGCGTGCCGCTCTACGGCGTCAACCACCTCGCCGCCCACGTCGCGGTGGACCAGCTCGAACACGGGCCGCTGCCCAAGCCGTGCATCGCCATGCTGGTCTCCGGCGGGCACTCCTCGCTGCTGCTCGTGCCCGACGTGGCCGCGGACGTGATCTCGCTCGGCTCCACCGTGGACGACGCGGCGGGGGAGGCGTTCGACAAGGTCGCCCGCGTGCTGGGCCTGCCGTTCCCCGGTGGTCCGTACATCGACAGGGCCGCCCGCGACGGCTCGGGCGCCGCCATCGCCTTCCCGCGCGGCAAACTCGACGACGGGACCCTCGACTTCTCCTTCTCCGGGCTCAAGACGGCCGTGGCGCGCTGGGTGGAGGCCCGTCAGGCGTCGGGCGAGTCCATCCACGTGCCCGACGTGGCCGCGTCCTTCCAGGAGGCCGTGGTGGACGTGCTGACCCGCAAGGCGCTGCAGGCGTGCAGGAAGTACGACGTGCACGACCTGCTGATCGGCGGTGGGGTGGCGGCCAACTCCCGGCTGCGGGCGCTGGCCCAGGAGCGGTGCGAGGCGGCCGGCGTACGGCTGCGCGTGCCCAGGCCGGGGTTGTGCACCGACAACGGCGCCATGGTCGCCGCGCTGGGCTCCGACCTGGTCGCGGCCGGCATCACGCCCTCGACGCTGGCCATCCCCGCCGACTCCTCGCTACCGATCACGACCGTGCACGTCTGAGCTTCCCTCTCGGAGGCGGCTCTTAGGCGGTGTGCACGGCCGTGAGGCGCTTTGTCAGTCCTTGCCCCGGGTCGGGCGCAGGAGGGCCTCGGCCAGGGCCAGCATGGTCTCCTCCAGCGCGCTCAGGCGCGTGGCCAGGTCATCGGTCGCCGGCTGGACGATGCCGGACAGCGTACCGGCCATCTCATCGCCGTCGGGCCGGGACCTGACCAGCTCGGTGAGCGCGTCCGTGGCGGCGGCCAGGCGGTCGGCCTGCGCCTGCGAGGCGGTGGCCAGCCGTTCGGCCTGGGCTTCGGTGGCGGCGGCCAGGCGCTCGGCCTGCTCGCCCGTGTGCGCCTGGATCAGCTCGGGGATGGCCAGGGTGGCGGGAAGCTGGGTCACGCGCTCGTTGACGGCCTCGATGCGGTCGTCGACCGACTCCAGGTGCTCGCCTGCCTGCTCGGCGCGGGCGGCCAGGCCGTTCAGGTGGGTGTCTAGGCCGTGGAAGCGGGTGTCCAGGCCGCCGAAGTGGCCGTCGACGGTGTCGAAGCGGCTGCTCATATGCTCTTCGGCCTCGACCAGCCGCTCGTCGATGGCGTCCATCTGGTTGTCGAGCTTGTTGAAGCGGCCCTCGTTGCGGGTGGCGATCTCGTTGACGTGCTGGTCGCCGGCGGCCATGCGCTCGTCGAGCGAGGCGAAACGCGCGTCGATGCGTACGTCGAGGGCGTCGAAGCGGTCGTCGTGCCGGCCGAGATGCCCGTCGAGGGTGCCCAGCCGCTTGTCCACCCCGCCGATCTGGCCGTCCATGGAGACGAGCCGCTTGTCCACGCCGCTCATCCTGCCGTCGAGCCCGTCGAGCCTGGTGTCGATGTCGGACAGGCACTCCTCGGAGGACTCCAGCCGCCCGTCGAACCCGGTGAGCTTGGAGTCCAGGCCCGAGAGCGTGCCTTCGGCCCGGTCGAGGCGGGCGTCCACGCCGGTGAGCCGGGCCGTCAGGCGCTGCTCGCTCTCGCCGAGCTGTACGGCCAGGTGCTGGTCGGCCTCGTCGAGCCGGATGGTCAGGCGCTGCTCGATGCCGGACAGGCGGCCGGTGAGCTGCTCGTCGGCGTCCTTGAGGCGGGTGACGAGCCGCTCGTCGGCCTCCAGGAGCGCCGTGGCCAGGCGCTGGTCGGTCTCGTCGAGCCGGATGCTCAGCCGCTCGTCGGTCCGGTTCAGGCGCTGCGTGAGCTGCTCGTCGGCCAGGTCGAGGCGGGCGTTCAGGTGTTCGTCGGTCTGGTCCAGGCGCTGCGTGAGCTGCTCGTCGCTCTGCTCCAGGCGGGTCGTCAGCTGCCCGTGGGTCTCACCGAGCCGGGTGGTGAGCCGCCGGTCGGTCTCGTCGAGCTTCGTGGACAGGTGCTCTTCGGTCTCGTCGAGCCTGGTGGCGAAGCGCCGTTCGGCGGTCTCGACCTTGGCGGAGAGCTGCTCGGACGCGCCCGCCAGACGCTCGGTGACGCTCTCCGACAGGTCGGTGACGACGACCTCGACCCTGTCTGTACGTCCGGCCAGCTCCGCCATCGACTTGTCGAGCCGGGTGAAGCGGCTGGCCGCGGCCTCCATGCTGGAGTTGAGGCTGGCCAGCATGGTCGCGAAGTCGGACATGCCCTTGTTGATGCCGTCGGTGCTGTCGAGCACCGTCTGCAGCCGGTTGAGCGCCTCGTCCACGCTTTCGCCGACGGTGCCCAGGTCGGCCCACAGGCTCGGCAACTCCGAGACTGGGGCCACCCGGGTGTCGACGTGGTTCACCCGCTCGCCGACGGCGTCCACGTGGTCGCGTACGGCCTCCACGTGCTGCGCCAGGCCCTCGGCCCACATCGGCGGCTTGGCGGTGATCTCGTCGAGCCGCCCGCTGACCGATTCGAGCGTGCCGCTGAGACCGCCCAGCTCCCGCTCGCGCACCTCGCGCAGCAGCCACTCCATGCCTTCGAGCCGCTGGCGGATCTCGTCGAGCACGGCGCCCTGGGTGCGTTGCTCGTACACGTGGTCCTGGGCGGCACGCGCGAGCAGGTCGCGCATCCTCTTGGGGACGGCGTCCTGAGTGCCTGCCTGAAGAACGGCTGTGTGGTTGGAATGATCCACCGAAAGCTCCTTCGCTCGCCGACGGTCTGCCGCGCAGCGGTGGGATAGGTCCGGTTTATTGGGTGCAAGACGGAGAACGCGGCTAACCGCAATGGGAGGAAGAACTCCCGGCCGCCCACCTTAGTCTTTCGATCATGGTCCGTGAGGGCTGAATTGAAAGATCGTGGTTAACGCACCGATGGCCGGATTCGGAGGTTCAGCCAGGTGAGAGGGGCTTGCAGATGAGAACGGAGGGTTTGTCGGCGATCCTGGTCAGGACGATGACGGCCGTATTGGCGCCTTTCAGCCGCAAATCGGAACGAAGGCGTTCGATGTCGATGGCGGAGCCGCGCTTTTTGATGGTGACATTGCCGACTTGCCGCTCGCGGAGGGCTGCCCGGAGTTTTTTCAGGGAAAAGGGAAAAATGTCCTCCACTTCGTATCTGGACGCCCATGGGGTGTCCACCGCGTCGTCGGCCGCGATGTAGGCGATCATCGGGTCGGGCAGCCGGCCGCCGACCAACTCGGCCACCTCCCCGACGAGGTGCGCGCGGATCGCGGCGCCGTCCGGCTCGTAGAGGTAGCGGCCGGGAGGCCCGGCCGGGGCCTGGACGCCGGTGGCGGTCAGCGTGTGCCCGCCGGGCAGCAGGGTGGCCCGCCTGCCGCCGCCCCCGCCCGTCCACAGCGTGGCCTCCTTGACCTCGCCCCTGTACGAGATCCACTCGGCCTGCGCACCCTCGGGGATGAACTCGTACGGGATGCCGGGGGCGACCTTGAGACAGGCCAGCCGGGCCCGCGCGAGCAGGTCGAGCACCACGGGCCAGGGCGGGGAGTAGGCCATGGGGTCGAACGTCCTGCCCCGGCCGGTCCGCCTGGCCGGGTCGGCGAACAACACGTCGTACTCCTCGGGCCTGACCTGCGCCGCGTCCGCCACGGCCACGCTCACCCGGTCGGCGAGGCCGAGCGCCTCCGCGTTGGCCCTGGCCACGGCCACGGTCAGGGGGTCGGTGTCCACGGCGGCCACGGTGCAGCCCGCACGGGCCAGCGCGATGAGGTCACCACCGATGCCACAACAGGCGTCCACCACGCGCGGTGCGGGCCGGTCGTGTGGTGCGGGCAAGCCGCGTTGCCTGGGCTCGCCGGGTCGGTCGGGGGCCTGGAGGAGGTCGATCACGCGGCGGGCGCGGTGTTCGGCCACCTCCGTCCTCGTGGACTGTTCCAGGCCGTGCGGTGTGAAGTACATCAACCCGGCGTCCTCGCCGAACTTGGCCCTGGCCCGCGCCCTGAGCCCGGCCTGGGTGAGCGCGGCGGAGGTGAGCGCGGCGTCGTACGTACCGCGCATGGTGGTGGCGGCGGCGACCGGATCGGCGCCCGTCAGTTCCTCGGCCTCGGCGAGCGCGCGCCTGCCGCGCGGGGTCAGCAACTCGGTGAAGGCGTCGAGATCCACGTCACCCGACGTTAGCGCCACACCCGACCGGCGGGAACGTCCGGGCGGCGCGGTGCCGGGCCTTCGGGCGGCGCGGCGCCGGGCCTTCGGGCGGCGCGGCGCCGGGCCTTCGGGCGGTGCGGCGCCGTACTTTCGAGCGGCGCGGTGCCGACCGGAGATGTACGCGCACGTGGAAGACTGGGTGGTGTCGGCGCGGTGCGAAGAGTGTCTGATCGCTCTCAGCGGAGGCGTTCGTGTTGACTGTCAAGCCCCTCTTGCATATGTTTCCTGTTGGCACTCTCCCCTTGAGAGTGCCAACGTGCGACGAGGCAGGTCTGACACCCGCGACGGCAGGCCCAGCTGGTCGCCTCTTCTAGATCATTCAAATCTGAAGGGGAGGTCCGATCGTGACGACCGCCACCAAGGTTCCCGTTAAGCCGCTCGGCGACCGCATTGTGGTTCAGCCGCTTGAGGCCGAGCAGACCACCGCTTCCGGCCTGGTCATCCCGGACACCGCCAAGGAGAAGCCGCAAGAGGGCAAGGTCCTCGCGGTGGGCCCCGGCAACTGGGATGAGGACGGCGACAAGCGGATTCCGCTCGACGTCTCTGAGGGCGACATCGTCCTCTACAGCAAGTACGGCGGCACTGAGGTCAAGTACGGCGGCGAGGAGTACCTCGTGCTCTCCGCCCGCGACGTTCTCGCGATCATCGAGAAGTAAGCCGGTGTGTCGAGCCCCGGGCGCTCTTGAGGGCGGCCGGGGTTTTCGACGCTAGGAGAGGACTTTCAGTATGGCGAAGATCCTGGAGTTCGACGAGGACGCCCGCCGCGCGCTCGAGCGCGGTGTGAACGCCCTCGCGGACGCCGTGAAGGTTACCCTCGGCCCGCGTGGCCGCAACGTCGTCATCGACAAGAAGTTCGGTGCGCCGACGATCACCAACGATGGTGTCACCATCGCTCGTGAGATCGAGCTGGAAGAGCGTTACGAGAACCTCGGCGCCCAGCTCGCCAAGGAAGTTGCCACCAAGACCAACGACATCGCGGGTGACGGCACCACCACCGCGACCGTCCTGGCCCAGGCCATGGTCCGCGAAGGTCTGCGCAACGTGGCCGCCGGCGCCTCGCCGCTGTCGCTCAAGCGCGGCATCGACAAGGCCGCCAAGGTGATCAGCGACAAGCTGCTCGCCAGCGCCCGCGAGGTCTCCGAGAAGAAGGAGATCGCCGACGTCGCGACGATCTCCGCCCAGGACGCGAAGATCGGCGACCTGATCGCCGAGGCGTTCGACAAGGTGGGCAAGGACGGTGTCCTCACCGTCGAAGAGTCCAACGCCATGGGCATGGAGCTCGAGTTCACCGAGGGCATGCAGTTCGACAAGGGTTACCTGTCGGCCTACATGGTGACCGACCCCGAGCGGATGGAGTCCGTCCTCGAGGACGCCTACATCCTGCTCACCCAGGGCAAGATCGCCTCCATCGCGGACTTCCTGCCGCTGCTGGAGAAGATCGCCCAGACGAAGAAGCCGCTGCTCGTGGTGGCCGAGGACGTCGAGGGCGAGGCCCTGGCCGTCCTGGTGACCAACAAGATCCGCGGCACCTTCACCTCCGTGGCCGTCAAGGCCCCGGGCTTCGGCGACCGCCGCAAGGCCATGCTGCAGGACATCGCCATCCTCACCGGTGGCCAGGTCGTCAGCGAGGAGGTCGGCCTCAAGCTGGAGCACGTCGGTGTCGAGGTGCTCGGCACGGCCCGCCGCGTCGTCGTCACCAAGGACGCCACGACCATCGTCGACGGCGCCGGTGACCAGCAGGCCATCGAGGACCGCGTCAAGGAGATCAAGATTGCCATCGAGCAGTCCGACTCCGACTGGGACCGCGAGAAGCTGCAGGAGCGCCTGGCCAAGCTCGCCGGCGGTGTGTGCGTGCTGCGTGTCGGCGCCGCCACCGAGGTGGAGCTGAAGGAGAAGAAGCACCGCCTCGAGGACGCGATCTCCGCGACGCGCGCCGCGATCGAGGAGGGCATCGTCTCCGGCGGTGGCTCCGCGCTCATCCACGTCGCCAAGGAGCTCGACGACCTCGGCCTCACGGGCGACGAGGCCACCGGTGTGGCCATCGTGCGCCGCGCCCTGGTGGAGCCGGCCCGCTGGATCGCCGAGAACGCCGGTCTTGAGGGCTACGTGGTGACGCACAAGATCACCGAGCTCGAGCCGGGTCACGGCCTCAACGCCGCCACCGGCGAGTACGGCGACCTGATCGCCCAGGGCGTCAACGACCCGGTGAAGGTCACCCGCTCTGCCGTGCAGAACGCGGCTTCGATCGCGGGCATGCTGCTCACCACCGAGGCGCTCGTGGTGGACAAGCCCGAGGAGGAGGCCCCGGCCGCCGCCGGAGGTCACGGTCACGGCCACGGCCACTGACCGCTCCTTCACACCATCCGTACGGCCCGCACCCGAGAGGGTGTCGGGCCGTACGGCTTTCCGGGCCTGCACGATGTGGCGGAACGCGCGAGATCCCGGCTCGGGCGTGAGGTCAATACCGTCGTCATCACCCGCGCACGTTGGGAAGCCGAGCAGGACGGGTTCATCCGAGAGCTCCACCAGGTCCCGATCGCCGGAGGGGAACAGGATGACAAGATTCATCCTGTGAGCCGTCATTGGCCCGAGTGGGCCGGGGCGGTCCAGCTGCTCAGCAGGCGCAGGGCCGTGGCGGTGGGGGAGCCGGGTTCGGCGTTGTAGACGCACAGGGTCTGGTCGGGGTCGCCGGGTGGCTGGAACGACTCGTAGGCGAAGTGGAGATCGCCGACCACGGGGTGGCGGTAGTGCTTGGCGCCGTGCGTACGGCGTAGCACGCGGTGGTCGTTCCACCAGGTGGTGAACTCGGGCGAGCGCAGGGTGAGCTCGCCCACGAGGTCGGCCAGCCGCCGGTCGTCCGGGTGGCGGCCGGCCTCCAGGCGCAGCATGGCGACGGTCTCGGCGGCGATCCGTGGCCAGTCCCCGACCCGTTCGCGGGCCTCCGGGTCCAGGAGGTAGTAGCGGGCCAGGTTGCGCTGCGGTACGGGCAGCGCGTCGAAGTCGGTCAGCACCGCCCGCGCCAGCCGGTTGGCGGCCAGCACGTCGGTGCGCCGGCCGAGGATGAAGGCGGGCACGTGCTCCAGGGTCTGGAGCATGAGGTGCAGGCCGGGGCGGACCCGCTGCGGGGCGGTGGGCGCGCGCCTGGCCGGGGTCGGCCGGGCCAGCAGGTCGGTGAGGTGCTCGCGTTCGGCGAGGTCGAGCTGGAGCACGCGGACGAGCGCCTCGACGATCTCCGGGGAGGGGTTGCCGGCGCGGCCCTGTTCGAGACGGGTGTAGTACTCGGTGCTCATGCCGGCCAGGCGGGCGACCTCGTCGCGGCGCAGGCCGGGCACCCGCCGGGCGCGGCCGTCCGCCGCCAGCCCTGCCTGGTCGGGGCTGATCCGGGCGCGACGCGATCGCAGGAAGTCGGCGAGTTCGTCACCACGGTTCATACCTCCATTGTGAGTCAGCCGCAGGGGTGCGCCGGCGCTCTGGGTGGCCCTGCCGGTACCTGCCTCCGAAGGGCCTGCTACATCCCCGAAATCGCAGCTCAGGGATGGTGTGCTGGATGCGTGGCCGGTGAGTCGCCGGGCACTGTTCATCTGTCTGCGAAAGGTTTCAGCGCCATGTCCGTACGAACTCTCGCCAAGCCCCTGACCGGTCGTGTGGCGGTCGTCACCGGAGCCTCCAGCGGCATCGGGGAGGCCGCGGCCGAGCACCTGGCGGAGCTGGGCGCGCGCGTCGCCGTCCTGGCCCGGCGCGCGGACCGGCTGGACGGGCTGGTCTCCAGGATCGAGCGGAACGGCGGCACCGCGCTGGCCGTCGCCGCCGACGTGACCGACACCGGGGCCGTGCGTTCCGCCGCCGGGCGGGTGGCGGCCGAGTTGGGGGCCGCCGGGCTGCTGTTCAACAACGCGGGCGTCATGTTGCCCGCGCCGATCGAGGAACTGGCCGAGGATCAGTGGCGGCACCAGATCGACCTCAACATCACGGGGCTGATGAACGTCATCGGCGCGTTCACCCCGCAGCTGGTCGAGGCCGCCGGTGATCAGGGGGTGGCCGATCTGATCAACACCTCGTCGATCGCGGCTCAGAACATCTTTCCGAACTTCGCCGTGTACTCCGGGACCAAGGCGTACGTCACGCATCTCTCGCGTCACCTGCGGGTCGAGCTGGGTCCGAAGAACGTGCGGGTGTCGGCGATCGAGCCGGGGATCGTGGGCACCGAGCTGCAGAGCCATGTCACCGATGACGGCGCGTTGCGGTGGCTGGAGGGGAGCAAGGAGGCTATGGAGTGGCTCACGCCGGAGGACATCGCGCGGACCGTCGGTTTCGTCGCCACGCTGCCGCCGCGCGTGAACCTGCAGCAGGTCACGGTCATGCCCACCGGCCAGCCCAGCTGACCACCCTGGCCTGTCCGGGCCGCTCTGGCGACTTGCCCGACCCGCTCTGGCTTGCCCGACCCGCTCTGGCTTGCCCGACCCGCTCTGGCCTGCTCGACCCGCTCTGGCCTGCCCGAACGACCCGCCTTGGCCCGTCTCACCCGCTCGACCGCTCGACCGCATGCGGATGGCCGGGCTGAGGAGGGCCCGGGGGCGCATCGGCCTTGCCGAACCGCATGGCACGCGCCAGGCACCCGCCCACCTGGTGTGAGGCCACACACTCCCGGCTGCCCGGCTGCCCGGCTGCCCGGCTGCCCGGGGCGCGGGGCGCGGGGGTGGCGGCTGGGTCGGATTAGGCTCGGGCGGGTTGGTGGAGCGGGTGTGTGGAAGGGCGGCCTGGGGATGCGGTATCAGCGGGCGGTGGAGCGGTTGCGGATGCTCGCCGAGGCGTGCGAGCAGACCAGGCGGGTGCCGGTGGACGAGCCGTTCCTGCGGGAGGCGTACGTCTTCGGCGACCTGACGGCGGGGGCGGATCCGGTCGAGGTGATCGAGGTCGCCTTCGTGCTGAACCTGCCGCCGGAGGAGGTGGCCTGGGAGACCCAGCCGCCCGGCACGGCGTGGCTGGTGGACTTCCTGCGGCTGGATCGGGGCGGGGTCGCCTACTGGTGGCGGTCGCGCGGGGAGCCGGTGGGCAACCATCGCATCCGCGAGCCGGTGCGCTTCTGGTCGCTGGACGGGGTCGAGAAGGGGGTGCTCGACGCGCTGGCCGAGCGGCGGTTCGGGGCGGTGCGTGAGGTGGCCGCGTACGGCGATGGAAGCGGGCGTACGGCGGCGCAGGTCCAGGAGGAGCTACGGACGGCCCTGGAGCACCTGCGCGCCGTGCACGGGGCGTACTGGGAGCGCGGCTGGCGGCGCACGCACAGGGGGCGGGGGCGGTACCCGGAGAACCACCTGTGGGAGGCGGTCGCGGGGTATCTGGACCTGCTGGACACGCGGGCCGAGCAGCTTCAGGATCTGCCGAGCACGCGGGGCGAGGAGCTTCAGGATCTGCCGGGCGCGCGGGAAGAGGGGCTTCAGGGTCTGCCGGGCGCGCGGGAAGAGGGGGATCCGGGTCTGCCGGACGTGCGGGGTGAAAGGGCGGGGGAGTGAAGTGAGGACCTCATCGCTCCGGGTGGCTCCGCCCGGAGTCGGGCGGGATGGGGGGAAGTGGGGGAAAAGGTGGAATATTGGAGTAAACCGGGAGTCTGTGATAAGCGTCCGGAGTCTGACAAATGTCGTGCATTCCGGGTTATCCCGTGAAACATTATGTCACCATAAAGGCTTAGTGTGGTCGGTTGATTACTGCTCGTTATCGTCGCTTCAATGTGACCAATCCGTAGCCGTTCGCCATGACGACAGGCCGGATCAGTGCGGGCATAGTGCCTATCGTGAGCGAGGGAAGCGTCGCCGACGCCAAAATTGGGGTAAGGCTCGCGTCGAGACTTCCGGCACGGACGGATGACTCCGACCTAAGAGAACTGACGAGCCTCGCCGTGCAGGGAGATCGCAGTGCGATCGAATCCCTGCTCGGTGAGTTGCGTCCGATGGTGGTGCGGTATTGCCGCGCCCGGCTGGGCAGGGTTTCAGGGCAATATCACATTGCCGATGACGTGGCCCAGGAGGTGTGCATCGCGGTGTTGTCCGCGCTGCCGCGATACCGGGACATGGGGCGGCCATTCGCCTCCTTCGTGTTCGGGATCGCCTCGCACAAGGTGGCCGACGCGCTGCGAAGTTCGGTGCGCTCGGCCGTTCCGACCCAGGATCTGCCGGACGGGCCCGACGACGGTCCGGGGCCGGAGGAGACGGTGGTGCGCTACATCGAGGTGGAGCACGCCAGGCGGCTGCTGGCCAGGCTGCCCGACAACCAGCGCGAGTTGCTGCTGTTGCGGGTGGTGTCGGGGTTGTCCGCCGAGGAGACCGGTAATGTACTCGGTATGTCACCAGGTGCGGTCCGCGTCGCCCAGCATCGGGCGCTGGCACGGTTGCGGCAGATGGCGGAGCTGGAGTCGGCTTGACTCCTGAGGAGGAGACCGACGCGCTGCTCGACGCGCTCGGTCGCGGACAGTCGCCCGACTCGGGCGATCCGGCCGCGCGCCTGCTGGCAGCGCTGCTCGACGATGTGGGCAGGCGGCGGTCCGCCGTGTCTCAGCGGCGTTCCTCCGTGTCGATGACGCCGTCGACGTAGCCTCTGGCGTAGTCCCAGCTGACGTAGTCCGCCGGGTCCGGGTGGAAGGCCGGCTCGTGTACTTGGGGCTGGCCTTTCTCGATCATCTGTTTGAGGTTGCCGCGCAGCAGTTCCCAGTCGAAGAAGTGCTGCTCGCCGCACTCCGGGCAGTCGAGCACCAGCCCCAGCACCCCCTGCGGTTCGAGCAGGGAGCGGAAGACCTCGACGTCGGCGAGGTCGGTGATGGCCTCGTCGCGCTCGGCCGCCGTGAGTGGCTCGGCATCGTCGAGCGCGCCCATCGCCGAGGAAGGGTCGTTTGGGTCATCCGCGAACGGATCGCGGGGGACGTCTTCCAGCACCTTCCCACCATATGACCGAAGCGGCCCCAGCGGTGGGGATTACCTGAGCCATCCGCGTCTGGCCGCCTCCGCGCCTGCGTGAAAGCGGGATTGAGCGCCCAACTCGGTCATGGCGTCGGCGAATCTCGCGCGTACCGTACGCACCGACAGGCCGAGCTGGCGGGCGATCGAGTCGTCGCACATGCCCTGCGCGGCCAGGCGCAGCACCTGGATGATGCCGTCGCCCTTGCGGCCCCACGGGACGGGTACGGCGCGCGCCCAGAGCTCACGGAAGAGCGAGGTCAGCATGCCCACGACGACGGAGGTGCGGACCAGGTAGAAGTTGTAGGCGTGGTCGGGCAGGTTGCCGCCCCAGTGCGCGGGCAGGCCGGCGACCTCCGAGCCGGCGGTCATGAACCAGCTCGGCACCCGGTCCAGCGTGCGTACGCTGCCGCCGGTCTCGACGAGGCGGGTCAGCTGGTCGCGTACGCCCGGGAGCATGAGGGTGGAAACCGGGATGATCGCCCGAACAGTAAGAAGGCTTCGTTCTTGCGCATCAATCCATGGATCCGCAAATTTCCGTGCAAAGTCAGTCATTGTACGTTCATCTGGAACGGCAGTCAGTAATGGCATTGGTGGTGTTTGACACTGTACGGCGATGCCGACCACGCTCTCGTACAGGATGTCCGCCCCGCTTGCCATCTCCACCGTAAAAGGGCCGCTGCGATAGTCGCGGCCCGCGTCATAGTCACGGATCAGGCCGCGGATGGAGCCGAGCGCCGAGTCGATTCTGCGGCTCTCCTCCGCCAGATGATCGAGCCGTTCGGCGATCAGCCGGCCGAGCGCCGCGGCGGGGTGTCTGGCGAGATATTGTCCCGATTGTTCATCTATGACGCCCAGTTTGACGAGATCGTCCAACTGGCGGCCGACTTTTTCGACGGGATCGTCCATGGCCTGTGCCAGGTCGGTACGTGTCGCTTTGTGCAGGCGCAGCACCGCTGAGTACAGGGCGGTCTGGGCGGGGTCGAGGCCCAGCGTCTCGAACGGGTCGGAGATGATTTCGGGCTCGTTGCGCATTCTGGGCGGCTCCGTCGGGGGGACACGGGCGTGCCGCGAGGATAACCCCGCATTACGCCTGTGTCCGCTTCTTGCGCTGACTCGTTCCAACCGGCATGCAACTTCGTGCAATTGCACGTTTGCACATTGCGGTGTGCCGGTGAGTAACGCAGGCTTTACCTAGCGTCGGCATCCAGCAAGGGCGCGGTTGCGCCGGCCATCAGAACGCGGAGGGGGGTTCGGTGGTGCGTTGCGCCGCCGTTGCCCGGGTGCCGGTGGCCGGGGGATGGGACGGATCACCGACCGTCCCATCCCCCGGCACTTTGTGATGCCGGGGGTACGACGGACCGTGGGGGTCATCGTGCCCCCGGCCATCCGCCGCCACTCCCCGCACTTGTTGCTCCCGGGCTCCGTGTGGTTTGGACGCAGGCCCTAGACTTAGCTGAATCAGCGCTAGGCAGGAGGGGGCCGCGGCATGTCCAAGTTCACCGAAATGGGTTTGACCTTCGATGACGTGCTGCTGGTGCCGGGTTATTCAGACCTCCAACCGGGCGAGGCCGACACCGGTTCCCGCCTGTCGCGGGGCATCACGCTGTCCATCCCGCTGGTCTCCGCCGCGATGGACACCGTCACCGAGGCCCGCATGGCGGTCGCCATGGCCAGGCAGGGCGGCATCGGCATCCTGCACCGCAACCTGTCGGTCGAGGAGCAGGCCCAGCAGGTCGATCTGGTCAAGCGGTCCGAGGCCGGCATGGTCACCAACCCGGTGACGTGCAGCCCGGACGACACGCTGGCCGACGTCGAGCGGCTGTGCGCCACGTACCGGATCTCCGGGGTGCCCGTGACGGACGCGGCGGGCACGCTCGTCGGCATCGTGACCAACCGCGACATGCGCTTCGAGAACGACCAGACGCGGCCCGTCCGCGAGGTCATGTCACCGATGCCGCTCGTCACCGCCCCGGTGGGGGTCTCGCGTGACGACGCGTTCGCGCTGCTCAGGAAGAACAAGATCGAGAAGCTGCCGCTGGTGGACGCCGAGGGCAGGCTGCGCGGCCTGATCACGGTCAAGGACTTCACCAAGAGCGAGCAGTACCCGCTGTCCACCAAGGACGCCGACGGCCGGCTGGTCGTCGGGGCGGCCGTGGGCGTCGGCGGCGACGCCGAGCTGCGTGCCAAGGCGCTCATCGAGGCCGGGGTGGACGTCGTGGTCGTGGACGTGGCCCACGGCCACTCCAAGGGCCTGGCCGAGATGATCGCCAAGCTCAAGGCCAACAGCAAGGTCCAGGTCATCGGCGGCAACATCGCGACCAGGGCCGGCGCCCAGATGCTGGTCGACGCGGGCGCCGACGCGGTCAAGGTGGGCGTGGGCCCCGGCTCCATCTGCACCACCCGCGTGGTGGCCGGGGTGGGAGCGCCGCAGGTCACGGCCATCCACGAGGCGTCGAAGGCGTGCGCGCCCGCCGGGGTGCCGGTGATCGGCGACGGCGGCCTGCAGTACTCGGGCGACATCGTCAAGGCGATCGCCGCCGGGGCCGACACGGTCATGCTGGGCTCGCTGCTGGCCGGCTGCGAGGAGTCGCCCGGTGAGCTGATCTTCATCAACGGCAAGCAGTTCAAGTCCTACCGGGGCATGGGCTCGCTCGGCGCCGTACGCAACCGCGAGCGCGGCGGCACCTCCTTCAGCAAGGACCGCTACGCCCAGGCGGACGTCGGCGGCGAGGACAAGTACATCCCCGAGGGGATCGAGGGCCAGGTCCCCTACCGCGGCCCGGTCGCGGCCGTCGCCCACCAGCTCGTCGGCGGTCTGCGCCAGGGCATGTGGTACGCGGGCTGCCGCACGATCGGCCAGATGCACACCGACTGCGAGCTCATGCCGATCACGTCGGCGGGTCTCAAGGAGAGCCATCCCCACGACATCCAGATGACCGTGGAAGCTCCGAACTATCACAGAAGGTAAGTCATGACTCAGCAGGTGGAGATCGGCCGGGGGAAGACCGGGCGGCGGGCGTACTCGCTCGACGAGATCGGACTGGTGCCCTCGCGGCGCACCCGTGACCCGGAAGAAGTCTCGATCGCCTGGCAGATCGACGCCTACCGGTTCGAGCTGCCCGTGGTCGTCGCTCCGATGGACAGCGTGGTCTCGCCGGCCACCGCCATCGAGATCGGCCGGCTCGGCGGCCTGGCGCCCCTCGACCTCGAAGGGCTGTGGACGCGCTACGAGGACCCGCTGCCGCTGCTGGAGGAGTGCGCCGCCCTCGACCAGGCGGCGGCCACCAAGCGGCTGCAGGAGATCTACGCCGCGCCGATCCAGGAAGAGCTGATCGGCCGCCGGATCGAGGAGATCCGTGCCTCCGGCGTGACCACCGCCGTACGGCTGTCGCCGCAGCGCACGGTCCAGTACCACAAGGCCGTGAT
This sequence comes from Nonomuraea sp. NPDC050404, assembly GCF_040655495.1. Classification (NCBI taxonomy): domain Bacteria; kingdom Bacillati; phylum Actinomycetota; class Actinomycetes; order Streptosporangiales; family Streptosporangiaceae; genus Nonomuraea; species Nonomuraea sp. NPDC050404. The sequence continues at coordinate 24,125 of NZ_JBFAKB010000043.1, read as the reverse complement.
CGACGCGGGCGTGGACATCTTCGTCATCCGCGGCACCACGGTCTCCGCCGAGCACGTCTCGGGGCGGGCCGAGCCGCTCAACCTCAAGCAGTTCATCTACGAGCTGGACGTGCCGGTCATCGTGGGCGGCTGCGCCACCTACACCGCCGCCCTGCACCTCATGCGCACCGGCGCGGCGGGCGTGCTGGTCGGCTTCGGCGGCGGCGCCTCGCACACCACGCGCAACGTGCTGGGCGTGGCGGTGCCGATGGCCACCGCGATCTCCGACGTGGCGGCGGCGCGGCGCGACTACCTGGACGAGTCCGGCGGCCGTTACGTGCACGTGGTCGCCGACGGCGGCATGGGCACCTCCGGCGACATCGCCAAGGCCATCGCCTGCGGGGCCGACGCCGTGATGGTGGGCTCGCCGCTGGCGCGCGCCGCCGAGGCGCCCGGCCACGGGTTCCACTGGGGTTCGGAGGCGCACCACCCCGACCTGCCGCGCGGGCGGCGGGTCGCGTTCGGCACCGTGGGGACGCTGGAGCAGATCCTGCACGGGCCCTCCAGCGTGGCGGACGGCTCCATGAACCTCATGGGGGCGCTGAAGCGCACCATGGCCTCCACCGGTTACTCCGACATCAAGGAGTTCCAGCGGGTCGAGGTCGTGGTCGCGCCGACCCAGCGCTGAACCATACCCGTTGACGGCCGCCGCTCCTCCTGGGGTGGCGGCCTTCTGCTGGGTGTGCGTCGCGCCCTACACCGTGGCGCGGGCGATATTGCGGTAACCGACATAGGGTTCTCTTTATGGAGGAATCGCTCGAAGATCGGGTCGTCAGGCTGGAGCAGCAGGTCGCCGACCTGCAGCGGCTCATTGGCATCGACCCCAGGTTCATCGACTCGCGGGCCGAGGGGCCCGCGCTGCCGCCGGACTTCTACCGGGCGCTCGGCCAGGGCAAGAAGATCCAGGCCATCAAGATCTACCGCGAGGCGACCGGGGCGTCCCTGGTGGTGGCCAAGAACGCGGTGGAGGCGATGGCACGGCAGTCGCGGGGGTATTGAGTAGGCGCCTGGCGGGCGTCTGGCGGGCACGGTGTGCCGGACGTCGAGCAGTTGTTCCCTGACGGGTGCTCCCTGATGGGCGACGAGATGGGGCGGGAGCTCCCGCGGCGGGCGGCGGAGCGGCGCACAGGTGCAGGTGCGGGTGCGGGCTGAGGTCGCTCCGCCGCCTCAGGAAGGTCCACCGGGCGCTCAGCGGGTGTAGGTCATGAGGACGGTGCCGTTGCTGAACGTACGCGTGCCGGTCAGCGTGAACGTGGTCGGGTTGAAGGAGCCGTGGAAGACCGGGATGCCCTCTCCGGCCACCACCGGATAGCACTTGATGATCATCTCGTCGATCTCGGGCAGGAGCTGGGCGGCCAGGTTGCCGCCGCCACAGAGGTAGATGTCGCCGCCCTGCTCCTGCTTGAGCCGGCGCACCAAGCCGATCGGGTCGTCGGGGACCAACTCCACGGCGGGGTCGTCCACGCTCTTGATGGTGCCGGAGACGACGTACTGCCGCAGGTGGGCGTACGGGCTGGAGTAGCCGACGGCGAGTCCGGGCTCGTAGCTGCCGCGGCCCATGATGACCGTGTCGAAGCGCTTGTTGGGCGCGTCGAAGCCGATCTGGTCGCGGACGGGTGTGGGGACCATCTCGGGGTATTCGCCGTTGATGTAGGCCGCCATGTCGTCGGCCACCGGATAGAAGTCGAACTCGCCCCCGGGACCCGCGATGTAGCCGTCGATCGAGGTGGCAATGTAATAGACGAGCTTTCGCATACGATCAACTCCGTTTGAAGTACTATGAGTGAACTGGTTAGACCGTAGTACTACAACTGGAGTGGTGTCAACATGGTCCGACAGAACACGGCCAGACGGACGGCGCTGATCGACGCCGCGATCGAGGTGCTGGCAGCGGAGGGAGCGCGCGGGCTGACGTTCAGGGCGGTGGACGCGCAGGCCGGGGTGCCCACCGGCACCGCCTCCAACTACTTCGCCAACCGCGACGACCTGCTCACCCAGGCGGGCGGCCGGATCTACGAGCGGTTGCAGCCCGACGCCGCCGAGGTCGCCGACAGCCGCTCGGGGGCGCGCGACGGCGACCGGGTCGCCGTGCTCATCCAGGGGGTGGTCGATCGGGTCTCGTCGTTCAAATCCGGCTACCTGGCCCTGCTGGAGCTGCGGCTGGAGGCCACCAGACGGCCCGCGCTGCGCACCGTGCTGACCAAGCACATCCGCGCCGACGTGGACGCCAACATCCGCCACCACCTCGCCTCTGGCCTGCCCGGCGACGAGGACACCGTGGTGCTGCTCTACCTGGCGATGAACTGGCTGGTGGTCGAGCGGCTCACGCTGCCCGACGTGTTCGGCGAAGATGAGATGCGCAGGCTTGTGACCAGCGCCGTTGAGCGTCTGTTGGCCTAAGCTGGCGAGCGTGGCCGATCTTGCGCACACGCACGAGCTGACCTACGAGGGCGACCGCGTGGTCAAGCGGTACGTGGCCGGCAAGCCGGGCGCGGCCGAGCGCGAATGGCGGGCGCTGAGCCTGCTGGCCCGGCACGCCCCCGGACTCGCGCCGGAGCCGATCGCGTACGAGTCCGGCACGGTCACGATGACCAGGATCGGCGGGGTGCCGCTGCGCGGGTTGTTCGCGCGGGCCGGGCACGTCGCCGCCATGGCCGAGGCCCTGTGCGAGCTGCACACCGCCGTGCCCGACCGCGAGTTGCGCGCCGTCCCGCTGCGTCCCTGGCAGCGCGAGGCGCTCGTGGACTGGGTCAGGCCCCGGTGCGCCGCCTGGCAGCCCAGGGAGCCGCTGGCCGATCGCGCGGTCAGGGAGGGTCTGCGCTGGCTGGAGAGCTGGGCGCCGGGCGAGTCGGGGGTCAGGCCGGCGTTCGGGGCCGGCGACGGCAACCTCGCCAACTTCCTGTGGGACGGCGCACGTGTACGCATCGTCGACTTCGAGGATTCCGGGCGCAGCGACGTGGCCTTCGAGGTGGCCGAGCTCGCCGAGCACGTGTCGATGTGGGTGGACGGCGAGGTGGAGATCGCCCACCGGTTCGAGCTGGACCCGAGGGAGGAGCGGCGAATGCGGGAGTGCCGCAAGGCGCACGCGCTGGTCTGGTTGTTCCTGCTGTCCCACGAACACCCACGCAACCCACCGGGCACCTTCCACCGACAGGCCGAACGCGTACTGGCGACCCTGAGCGCCTGAAACCTCGCCCCGGCACCAGCTCGGGGCCTCAGCCGGAGAGTACGCCCAGGAGGTGGGTGACCTCGCGGGCCACTGCGTCGCGGCCGGCCTTGAGGTACTTGCGGGAGTCCACGACCCGCTCGTCGTGGGCCAGGTAGTCGCGTACGGCGCCGGTGAACGCCTTGTTCAGGTGGGTCGCGATGTTGATCTTCTTCATGCCCTGCCGCACGGCCTCGCGCAGCACGTCGTCCGGCACGCCCGACGAGCCGTGCAGCACCAGCGGCACCGGCACCGCGGCGCGCAGCTCGGCGATGAGCTCCAGGTCCAGCACCGCGTCCTTGGTGGTCATGGCATGGGAGGTGCCCACGGCCACGGCCAGCGCGTCCACGCCCGTGCGCGTCACGTAGTCCAGGGCCTCGTGCGGCTTGGTACGGGCCCCCGGCGCGTGCACCCCGTCCTTGCCCCCGACCTCGCCCAGCTCGGCCTCCACCCAAACGCCGCGCTCGTGGCACCAGGCCGCCACCCCGGCCGTGGCGGCGACGTTCTCCTCGTCGGGCAGGGCGGAGGCGTCGTACATGACCGAGCCGACGCCCAGCGCCACCGCCTCCTCGACCAGCGCCCGCTCGGTGGCGTGGTCGAGATGGACCGCGACCGGTACCTCGGCGCGCCGCGCGACCGCCAGCGCGGCCAGCGCGATCGGCTCCAGTGCGCCGTGGTAGCGCACGCAGTTCTCGCTGATCTGCAGCACGACGGGCAGACCGAGGGCCTCCGCGCCGGTGACGATGGCGGTGGCGTGCTCCAGCTGGATCACGTTGAACGCGCCCACCCCCGCGGGTGACTGGCTGACGATGTCGCCGATGGTGGCGAGGGGCATGGCTGCTCCTTACGTGATGATGATCTGGGGGTGTATGTCGGCGTACACGTCGGGGTCGAACTCACCGGCCACGGGCGTGGCCACGGCCGCCGCGCCGAGCGCCGCGGCCCGCCTGAGCCGCTCCGGCCACGGGACCGCCTCGACCAGGCCCAGCGCCAGCCCGGCGACCAGCGAGTCACCCGCCCCCGTCGGGTTGCCCAGCACGGTGTACGGCATCCGCGCCGAGAACGTTCCTTCCCCTGTGACGGCCAGCAGCCCGTCGGCGCCCATGGACACCACCACGGCCGCCGCGCCCCGGCCGCGCAGCGCCTGCGCGCCCTCGGCGGGGGTGCCGCCGGGCACCGCCCTGGCCAGCTCTTCGGCGTTGGGCTTGAGGATGGCGGGACGGCCCGCCGGTGCGTGGCGCAGGGGGGCGCCGTCGGCGTCCACGATGGCCGGGACGCCCCTGCCGGCCGCGATGGCCGCCAGGGTGGCGTAGGCGTCGGCGGGGACGCCCCTGGGCAGGCTGCCGGACAGGACCACCGCGTCGGCGTCGCCCAGCAGCTCCTCGTAGCGCCGGGTGAAGCCGTCCAGCTCGGCGGGCGTGACCTCGGGTCCCGGCTCGTTGAACAGCGCGGTCCGTCCTGTGGGCAGGTCGGAGACGGCCAGGGTGGTGCGGGAGTCGGTGGCGATGGCGTACAGGGCGCTGGGCAGGCCGGACGTGCGCAGGTCCGTTTCGATCGCGCGCCCGGTCGGCCCGCCGGCCAGCCCCGTGACCAGCACGTCGCGGCCGAGCGCGGCCAGCACCCTGGCCACGTTGACGCCCTTGCCGCCCGCCCGCCTGTGCACCTCGCCGACCCGGTTGACCCCGTCCCAGTCGACGCCGGGCACCTGGTAGGTCACGTCGAGGGCGAGGTTGAGCGTCACCGTGAGGATCATCGGGGCTCCGTGATCCAGACGCCGTCCTTCAGCACACCGTCCACCTCCAGCGAGTCGGAGAGCACCACCAGGTCGGCCGCCTTGCCGACGGCGATCGAGCCGATCCTGTCCGCCAGGCCGAGCACCCGGGCGGGCGTCAGCGAGGCCACCTGGACCGCGTCGGGCAGCGACATGCCCAGCTCCTGGACGGCGCGCCGGAACGCCACGTCCATCGTGAGCGTGGCGCCCGCGATCGAGCCGCCCTCCACCAGCCGGGCCACGCCGTCCCGCACCCGTACGGGCATGGAGCCCAGCTTGTAGTCGCCGTCGCTGAGGCCGGTGGCCGACATGGCGTCGGTGATCAGCGCGGTCCTGCCGGGCCCGGCCACCTCGTACGCCAGCCGCAGCATGGCCGAATGCACGTGCACCCCGTCGTTGACCAGCTCGACCGTCACCCGCTCGTCGTCGAGCAGGGCCGCCACGGGCCCGGGGGCGCGGTGCCCGAGCGGCGGCATCGCGTTGTACAGGTGCGTGGCCACGGTCGCGCCCGCCTCGATGCCCTCGATCGCCTGCTCGTAGCCGGCGTCGCTGTGGCCGATGGCGGCGATCACGCCCTCCGCGACGGCCGTCCTGATCGTGTCGAGCGCGCCGGGCAGTTCGGGCGCGATGGTCAGCATGCGCACGTGCCCGCGCCCGGCCTTCACCAGCCCGGCGAACTCCTGCGGCGAGGGCTCGCGCAGCACCGTCGGGTCGTGCGCGCCGCAGCGGGCCCTGGAGATGTAGGGGCCCTCGAAGTGGATGCCGGTCAGCAGCCCGTCCTCGCACAGCTCGGCCAGCGCCGACGTCGCCCTGGTCAGGTCCTCGATCGAGCCGCTGACCAGGCTGGCCATGGTCGTGGTGGTGCCGTGCCCCCGGTGCAGCGCCACGGCGTCACGCGCCTGATCAAGGTCACCGGTGGGGAAGGAGCCGCCGGCGCCGCCATGGTTGTGGATGTCCACGAAACCCGGCACGACGTGCCGCCCGCCGACGCTGAGACCGGGACCGGGGGCGGATCCCTGCCCGACGTGCGTGATGCGGCCGTCTTCGATGGTCAGCCACCCCTCGTGCACACCTTCGGGGGTCACGATCCTGGCGTCGGCAAGAGTAAGGCTCATGAGGAAAGGATCACAGATCGAGTGAGGTGCATGGGCTCGTCGGGGTTCAGCCCTCGGGCGAATGCCCGCGCCACGGCCACCCGCTGGGCCCTGACCAGCTCGGCCATCGGGTCGAGCGCGCTCTCCACGAACGTGCCGCCGGTCTGCTCGACCTGCCCGCGCAGGCCCTCGGGGGCGGTGCCGAGCATCCACGTCACGCGTCCGGGTGCGGCGATGCTGATCGGCCCGTGCCGGTATTCCATCGCCGGGTACGCCTCCGTCCACGAGCGGGACGCCTCGCGCATCTTCAGCGCGGCCTCCTGGGCCAGGCCGACCGACCAGCCGGCGCCGAGGAAGCTGAACTGCTCGGCGTTCACCAGCGCGTCGGGCAGCGGCTCGGAGACGGCCCGCTCGGCGTCGGCGATCGCCTGCGTGAGGTCCTCACCGAGGCTCGCGCGGAGCATGGCCAGCTGCGTGGTGGCGAACCTGGTCTGCACGACCGACCGCTCATCGGCGTAGTCGAGCACGATGACCTCGTCGGCCGCCGTCATGATCGGCGTGTTCGGGTCGGCGGTGATGGCCGTGGACCTGCCGGTCGTGGTGGCCAGGAGGTCGAGGACCTCGGTCGTGGTGCCGGAGCGGGACAGCGCGAGCACACGGTCGTAGCCGCGGCCAGCCGGGAACTCGGAGGCGGCGAACGCGTCGGTCTCGCCGTGCCCGGCCCGTTCGCGCAGCACCGCGTACGCCATCGCGATGAACCACGACGTACCGCAGCCGACGACGGCCACGCGCTCTCCCTCGCGCGGCAACGCGTCGGCGGGGACGCTCGCGACGGCGCGCCGCCAGCAGTCCGGCTGGGACGCGATCTCGGCTTCGGTGTGGGTGGTCACCACTTGCCTCCCATGTTTGATTGTTTCTGCGTTTTTTATATCAGGAAAGAGCATGTATGAACACTGGTGGCTTGGTACCCCGGGTTGTGCCACGCTTGCACCTGTTCCTCATCCCCTAGGGAGGCCCTGGTGTCCCGCTATGACCGCTGGAACGCCATCCTGGAACTGCTGGCCCAGGAGGGCAGGCTCACGGTGGAGGAGGCCGCTGCGGCGCTCGACGTCTCCACCGCGACGATCAGGCGGGACTTCGACCAGCTCGCCCAGCAGCAGATGCTCATGCGCACCCGGGGCGGCGCGGTGGCCCAGAGCGTCAGCTACGACCTCCCGCTGCGCTACAAGACGGCCAGGCACGCCGACGAGAAGCACCGCATCGCGCTGGCGGCGGCCGAGTTGGTCCCGCCCGGCGCGGTGATCGGCCTGAACGGCGGCACCACCACCTCCGAGCTGGCCCGCACCCTGGCCACGCTCTCCACGCTGGAGAGCGGCTTCACGATCGTCACGAACGCGCTCAACATCGCCGCCGAGCTCACCGTCCGCCGGCACGTCAAGATCGTGGTGACCGGCGGGGTGGCCAGGCAGCAGTCCTACGAGCTCATCGGCCCGCTGGCGAGCGGGGTGCTGGAACAGGTGACGCTGGACGTGGCCTTCCTCGGCGTGGACGGGCTGGACGTCGAGCTGGGCGCCTCGGCCCACCACGAGGGCGAGGCCAGCGTCAACCACCTGCTGATCAGCCGGGCGGCCCAGGTCGTCGTCGTGGCCGACGCCTCCAAGGTGGGCCGGCGGGCCTTCTCCCGCATCTGCCCGATCGGCCAGATCGACACGCTGGTCACCGACGCCCAGCTCTCCGACGCGCTCGCGGGCGAGCTGACCGACGCGGGCGTGAAGGTCGTACGCGCCTGACCTGGGTTGGGTGGGTCTGACGAGGCCGCACGTGTTTGCTCGGGTCCGTCCGTCACCAGCGGTTACAGGTCGAGTCCTGCGCGGGTAGGTATGGAGCGCAGGCGACGGCGCGTTCCAGGGGGAGTTATGACGTCGGCAAGGTGTGCGGCCACACTCGGGCCCGCGGAGCGGTCCCAGGCGTTGAACCGCATGAGAGCCCAGGAGCTCGACTTGGTCGTGGTCGGCGGCGGCGTCGTGGGGGCGGGGATCGCGCTCGACGCCGTCACGCGCGGCCTGGACGTGGGGCTGGTCGAGGCGCGCGACTTCGCCTCAGGCACCTCCTCGCGCTCCTCCAAGCTCATTCACGGCGGCCTGCGCTATCTGGAGCAGCTCAACTTCGAGCTCGTGCGCGAGGCGTTGCAGGAACGCGCGCTGCTGCTGCAGCGCATCGCGCCGCACCTGGTCAGGCCGGTGCCGTTCCTGTTCCCGCTGACCCACTACGGCTGGGAGCGGCCCTACGTCGGGGCGGGCGTGGCGCTCTACGACACGCTCGGCTTCGCGACGGGCCTGAGCAGGGGCGTGCCGGGCCATCGGCATCTGTCCAGGTCGCGGGCGCTCCGGCTGGCCCCGGCGTTGAAGAAGACCGCCTTCACCGGCGCGGTCCAGTACTGGGACGCCCAGGTGGACGACGCGCGCTTCGTGGTGGCCACGCTGCGCACCGCGGCCACCTACGGCGCGCACATCGCGCAGCGGGCGCAGGTGGTGGGGTTCCTGCGGGAGGGCGAGCGGGTCACCGGCGTGCGGGTGCGCGACCTGGAGTGCGACGAGGAGTTCGAGGTACGCGCCCAGCAGGTCGTCAACGCCACCGGCGTGTGGACCGACGACATCCAGGAACTGGTCGGCGGGCGCGGCCAGATCCACGTGCGCGCCTCCAAGGGCATCCATCTCGTCGTGCCGCGCGACAGGATCCACTCGCTGACCGGCATCATCCTGCGTACCGAGAAGTCGGTGTTGTTCGTGATCCCCTGGGGCCGCCACTGGATCATCGGCACCACCGACACGGAGTGGACGCTCGACAAGGGCCACCCGGCCGCCTCCCGCACCGACATCGACTACCTGCTCGACCACGTCAACGCGGTCCTGTCCGTGCCGCTGACGCGCGACGACGTAGAGGGCGTGTACGCGGGGCTGCGGCCGCTGTTGTCGGGCGAGTCCGACGAGACCTCCAAGCTGTCCAGGGAGCACGTGGTCGCGCATCCCGTGCCGGGCCTGGTGATGATCGCCGGCGGGAAGTACACGACCTATCGGGTCATGGCCAAGGACGCCGTTGACGCCGTGGCGCACGGCCTCGACCAGCGGGTGCCGCGCTCGTGCACCGACCGCATCCCGCTGGTCGGCGGCGAGGGCTACCAGGCGCTGTGGAACTCCCGGCACCGCATCGCCCAGGAGTCGGGGCTCCACGTGGCCAGGATCGAGCACCTGCTGCACCGCTACGGCACGCTGATCTACGAGGTGCTCGAACTGATCGAGCAGGACGAGTCGCTGGGCCGGCCGCTGTCGGGGGCCGACGACTACCTGCGGGCCGAGATCGTCTACGCCGCCACCCACGAGGGGGCCAGGCACCTCAACGACGTGCTGACCCGGCGTACGCGCATCTCCATCGAGACCTTCCACCGCGGGGTGGCGGTGGCGCAGGAGTCGGCCGAACTGCTGGCCGGGCCGCTCGACTGGGACGGCGAGCAGGTCAAGAGGGAAGTGGAGTACTACACCAAGCGGGTGGAGGCGGAGCGCCGCTCGCAGGAGCAGGACTCCGACCACGAGGCCGACGCGATCAGGCTGGGCGCGCCGGAGATCGTTCCCGTGGTCGCGCCCGAGCACTGATCTGCCAAGAAGGGCGGGCGGCCCGCGGTGCTGCGGGATCCGCGGACCGCCCTTCCTGGATGGTTCTACTTCGTCATGACGGCGGGTACTGCGTGGCGTCGTGCACGTCGAGCAGCGGCTCCTTGACGCCGTCGCCCGAGTCGTCGGTCCAGTTCGAGTTGCCGGTCGAGATCAGCGTGCTGCGTACCGCCAGCGAGCCCGCCCTGGTCGTCGGCTTGTTGGCGCCGGAGGTGAGCACTCCGGCGGCGCCCGCCACGTGCGGGCTGGCCATCGACGTGCCGCTGATCGTGGCGTAGCCGCCGGCGCGGTAGGTCGAGTAGATGCAGGTGCCCGGCGCCGTGATCTCCACGGTCGTGCCGTAGTTGGAGTAGAACGCCGAGGTGTCGTCCTGATCGGTTTCGCTGCGGCACGACAGCGTGCTGCCCCCCGTACCGCCCGGCAAACCGTCATTGTCGGTCAAAGCGGAAACGGTGACCACGTCGGGGTGGTTGGCGGGGAAGAACGAGGAGGTGTTCGCGTGGCTGTTGCCGGCGGCCACCACGACCACGATGCCGGCGTTGACCGCGTTCCTGATGGCCGTGCTGATCGCGCTGCTCGAACAGCCGTTGCAGCCCAGGCTCAGGTTGATGACCTCGATGGTGGAGGCGCGGGCGACCACCCAGTTGATGCCGGCCGCGATGCCGGCCAGGGAGCCGGAGCCCGCCGCGTTGAGCACCTTCACGCCGTGGATGCGGGCGCCGGGCGCGACGCCCACCGGGCCGATGGTGTTGTCGAGTGCGCCGACCGTACCCGCGACGTGCGAGCCGTGGCCGTTGTCGTCGGTGCCGGAGTTGTTGACGCAGAGGCCGGTCAGGCAGTTGGCCCTGGCGACCACGTTCAGGTCGGGGTGGGTGTTGTCCACGCCGCTGTCGACCACGGCGACGTCCACGTCGATGCGCACGTCATCGACGCCATCGATGTCCAGGTTCGGGTTGCTCGGGCCGAAGATGCGGCGTACGCCCGTCGGCACGGTCTGCACGAAGGCGTGCACCTCGGCGTCGGGCTCCACGCTGATGACGTTCGGGTTGCTCTTGAGGTCTTCCGCGGCCTTCGCGCTCAGGCGGGCGGTGTAGCCCTTGAACGCGTGCTCGTAGACGCCGACGAGTTCGCCGCCGAGCCGGGACACCTGGTCCTGGGCGGCGTTCTGGGTGGTGCGCAGCGCCGGGTTGAGCTGCACGATGTAGGTGCCCTCCGGGGCGGCTGCGGCCGAGACGGGCAGTGGCGCGGCGAGTAACGCCAGCGCGCCGGCGAGCAACGCGAGCAGGGGGGTGCGTGATCGCATGGCGGTCGTGGGCCTTCCTGGATCTGGGACCGGGCGCCCGATCTGACACGAACCCGCCGGTCCGACAATAAGGTGTAAGTAAAGCTTTCACCATTTGTCGGTATAAGTCCACAAAAAAAGGTGCCGGTTCGCTACAAACCGGCACCTTCTGGTTGCTTAACGGAGCGGGATCCAGGATTGTGAGGCGAGCGTCGTGGCGTCGTTGACCTGCACGCCCTCGTACGAGAGCGTCCACAACGAGTCGCCGATGACCATCGAACGCTGGATGCCCGGCTCGTAGGTGTAGCCGCCCTCCTGGCGCTGCGACGGATGCTTGATCATGCCGAGCTTCTTCACCCCGGCGTCATCGATCTTGAGCACGAGCGCGCCCGACTCGTCCTGCTTGGTGAGCGGGATCACCGACAGCCCGGTCTTCTGCCAGTACAGGAACGCGTGCGGGTCCCACTCGGCCCCCGAGCCCGACTCCTTCTGGAACAGCTGCGACAACCGGCGCGGGGCCGCCGGGTCGCTGACGTCGAACAACGAGACCTGCGTGCCCAGCGTCCTGCCCTTCTCGCTGGCCTCCTGGCCGATGCCGATGAGCCGGCCGTCGCCCGCGGGGTGCAGGTACGCCGAGTAGCCGGTGATCTTCAGCTCGCCCGTCACCTTGGGCGCCGCCGGGTCGGCCAGGTCGAGCGTGTACAGCGGGTCCACCTGGCGGAAGGTGACGCAGTAGCCGACCGGGCCGATGAACCTGACCGAGTAGATGCGCTCACCCTTGCCGAGACCGCCGACCTGGCCGGTCGTGGCCAGGGTGTCGGACTTGAGCACGTGGATGGAGCTGGAACTGGTCTTGTCGTCGGTGGAGTTGTCGGTGGTGGCGACGCGGAGGTGACCGTCGTGCTCCGACAGGGAGTACTGGTTCAGCAGGCGTCCCGAGACCTTGCCCGAGGCCACGTAGGAGGGCGCGCCGGGCGAGGTGATGTCGAACCTGTGGATCTCCGTCTCCTCCGGCGGGACGGTGGGGGTCGGGCGCGGGCTCGGCTCCTGAGGTGCGCTCACCGTGGGGTCGGTGGGGGTCGGCTCCTCCGCCGGAGCCGCCGCGGGGCTGGTGGCGGGCGGCGTCTCTTCGACCGGGAGCGGGCGTATCACCGGCGGGGACCACCAGCGCGCGTTGCTGGCCACGTACAGGCTCTGGCCGGTGCCGTAGACGATGTCGCCGTCGGCGGCCAGGCTGATCGGGTCGGTGCCCGCCGCGGTGACCCCCTGCGCCAGGTCGATGGTGTGCACGGTCAGCATCGAGGTGCCGGTGTAGTCGGCGGGGTGGCTGACCCGCTCGCACGCGACCGACTTCTTCGTGACCGTGCCCGACGCGTCCGTGATCTCGATCTTGGGCAGCCAGGCGTCCGCGGGGGCCTGCCGGATCGCGGCCTGGTTCTGCTTGATCCGCTCGGCCTCCGGGACCTCGCCCTGGGGCTGGGGGAAGGTGATGTCGGGCTGGCTGCGGGTGACGAGCCGGACCGTGGAGCCGACCATCCTGGCATCCACGTACGAGCCCTGCGGCCTGATCGTGCTCAGCACCTTGGGCTCGCCCGCCAGGTCGACCAGCACGTACCGGGTGTCGGCGGGCGGGCCGGCGCTCTTGTACATGATGCCGCCGCCGCGCATCAGCACCAGCGCCCGGTCGCCGGAGACCAGCAGGTCGGCGGGGAGGCCGGGGCCGACCCTGTCACCGTCACCGTCGCTGTCACCTTCGCTGTCGTCGGTGAGTTTGAGTGACGAGGTGACCTTCTTGGTGGCCGTGTCGATGATCCGCAGGGTGTTGTCCGCGACCGTGATGACCCGGTTGCCGTCCGTCTTGACCAGGTCGGGCTCGTCCACGCCGGCTTCGTGCACGTTGGTCGTGGAGTGCTCGGGAGTGGCCGCCACGGCCTTCTCGGCCGAACTGTCGGCATCCATCCTGGCGAACGTCATGTAGCCGCCGAAGCCGTACGCGGTGACGTTCTCGGCGGCCTTCGCGCGCAGCCCGGCGAGCAGGTCGTCGCAGCTGCTGTAGGCCACCAGGCGGATGGCGCCGAGGCTGGTCTTCGACGGCTCGGTCGGGGCGCCTCCCGTCGAAGAGGTGCAGGCGGTCGTGGCCGCCGCGAGCGTCGCGGCGGCCACGATCCTGCGGATCAACGTGTTCATGCCCTTCATCACGGCTGCGTGCGCGCGATGGTTCAGGAGCCTCTGGACGGATTGACGGTGAAGGCCGGGCTGAAGTCGAGATTCTCCGGCACTTCCAGCAGCTTGCGCAGCAGCTTCCCGTTGAAGTCGACCACCTGGACCTCGTCGTTGGTGCCGTTGTCCTGTTCCCAGCAGTAGAGATGGTCGTTGTCGTAGAAGCCGAGCACCTTGTCGCAGTCGGAGGAGAACTTCTTCACGCGCTCACCCGAGCTGACATCCCAGATGCAGTGGTCGCCGTCGCCGCCGTTGGGGCAGTTGGTGACGAACTCCTCGCCCGAGGGCGAGAACATGTTCCGCGTGCCGGCAGGTAGTGTGCCGACGCCCGGCAGGGAGTGTGTGGCCTCGCCCTGGGCGTCGAAGAAGCGCAGGCCGACGTTCTTCTCATCGCCGTACATGTTGACCGCGCCCTGCTCCTCACCGTCCAGGCCGAAGGCGGTCCCTCGGATCGAGGTGTCGTCCACGTTGACCACCTCGGCCTGCTTGCCTGTCACGTCGATGAGCACGAAGCCGAGGTAGATCCAGTCGTCGCCGCTCTTCTTCTCGATGTTCAGCAGGATCTTCGAGCTGTCTTTCGACCATCTCCTGATGCTGCTGATCAGCGGTTTCTTGACGGTCTTGAGCGTCGTGCGCTCGTTCGTCCGCAGGTCGGTCAGGACGATGAAGTCGTAGTTGTCGGAGCTGTAGCTCCTGCCTCTGGCGGCCATGTAGCGGCCGTCGGGGGAGGTCTGGGTCTCCCAGTTCTCGGCGTACTTCTTGAAGGTGCCCTTCAGCGATTGCCTGGAGTAGTCGATCCAGTCGTCCTTCTTCTTGTCCAGGACCTCGTAGGAGGTCAGGAGGATGGCGTCGTCCGGGTCCTCGTAGTGGGAGATCTGCCCGCCGGGCAGCGTCCGCCTGGTGCCGGTACGCGGCACGGCCGCCTGGCTCGGCGTCGGCGGCTGGGTCGTGGCCCGGCTGGGCGACGACGTCCGGTCGTTGTCTACGGCGACGGAGGACTTGTCGAGCTGGACGATCACGATCACACCGGCGAGCATCAGCAGCGCGACCGCCACCGTGATGCCGGCGATCAGCGGGCCCTTGCCGCTCTTGCGCGGCGGGTGCGGGTACATGCCCTGGCTCTGCTGCCACGTGGCTCCGTGCGGCATGCCCTGCGAGTACGGGCCGGAGGCCGGGTGCGGGACGGGGCCGGAGTAGGGCCCGTGCCCGGACCCAGGCCCCGACAGAGGCCCGGAACCGGGGCCGGATGGGGGACCGGAACCGGGGCCCGACGGCGGGCCGGGGGCGAGTGGCGGGCCCGGGGGCGCGAAGGGGCGTGCGCGGCCGGCCTCGGCGGCGCCCTGCGCCAGCATGCCGGAACCCGCCCCCGGCTGCTGCAGCAGCCGCATCATCACCTGGTCCGCCGTGGGCCGCTGCGCCGGATCCTTGGACAGGCACGCGACCACCACGTCACGCAGCGGACCCTCACCGAGCGCGCCCAGGTCGGGCTGCTGGTTGAGGACCCGGTTGATCACCGCGGGCATCGTGTCGCTGCCGAACGGCGCCCGCCCCGAGGCGGCGAAGACCATCGCGCTGGCCCAGGCGAACATGTCCGCGGCCGGCCCGACGGTGTGTCCCATGATCTGCTCGGGCGGCATGTACGACGGCGTCCCCACCACCGTGCCGCTGATCGTGGAGGTGGCGTTCAGCGCCCGCGCGATGCCGAAGTCGATCACCCGCGGTCCGTCGGCCCCGATGATCACGTTGGCCGGCTTGAAGTCGCGGTGCACGATGCCGGCCTGATGGATGGCGGCCAGCGCCGTGGCGGTGCCGATGGCCAGCCGGTGCAGGACGGAGCCGGTGCGCGGCCCCTCCTCCTGCACCACCCGCTGAAGAGAGGGGCCTTCGATGAACTCGCTGACGATGTACGGCCGGTCCAGTTCGACGCCTGTGCCGAGGACGGCGGCGGTGCAGAACGGCGCCACCTGCTGGGCGACCTGGACCTCACGCAGGAACCGCTCCACGCTCACCTGGTCGCCCGACAGGTCGGGGCGCAGCCACTTGACGGCCACGTTGCCGCCCGCGTGGTCCTTGCCCAGGTAGACGACGCCTTGACCACCCTCACCGAGGCGACCGAGGAGTTCGAGACCCCCCAGTCGCTGTGGATCTCCGGGCCGGAGCGGTGCGAAGGATGCCATGAGGGGATTCTGGCCCTATGCCGCTCATCCGCAAAAACTACTGGCGGGTAGCAACGCGGAACCTCCTTCCGGCCAGGCAGGATCGCCCGGACCGGATGGGCGGGCGGATCGGTCGCGCCCCGCACGGCGATCTTCCTGCCGCCGCCGCGCGGGACCACACCGAAAGTGATGAGCGGGCCACAAATTCAATAGCTCTTCTTTTTAAACTTCGCGCCGATCTACATTTCATCTAAATGGCGGCTGTGATCCAGATCACACTAGGAAAACTGAACATCTGCTGATAATTTTCTGATCGTTTGGACTAGATCTTTCTCCGGGCGCCTGAGGGCACAGTCCGCGGTGTCGGAGCTTTTCCGCCTTTTTCATGGGCGTGCGGAGGGTGGTCGTATGGATTCGTGTCGCTTTGGCATGGGCAATATCGGTCCGTCGCGATGGTTAATTCGGCTGGCCACTGTATTAGTGGTGGTATTGCTTCCCGGGTTGCTCCAGTTAACCGGGCTTCCGGTGGCCGCCAACGCCGTCACCGTCGCGCCGGAACTGCCGGTGCAGCAGTGGGGCACCGCGAAGAGCCTGCCGCATCAGGTGAAGTCCGAGGTCACGCGGTCCGACGCGGGTCCGGATGGGGCTGCCGTACCCGAGAAGGGTGAACGGCCCAAGGGCTCATTGGCTCCCGAGAAGCGCTTTGAGTTGACGGACGAGCCGGCGACCGGCGGGCTGAAGAAGCCGCCGCCGCTGCCGAAGAGCGATAATCCGGCTGCGGAAAGTGAAAAGGCTGACCGGCCGCCCATGGTGAAACCGGCCGCCGGGCAGATCCCCGCGCCGCCCGTGAAAAAGTCCATAACTCGGGTTTCCGGTGCCGCGCATATTGCCGCGGCGGCGCCCACCGTGTCCTCGTTGTCCTCCTCGGGAAAGCTCGACTCCGGCACATGGACCTTCTCCGGCACGGCCCCGTATTTCTCGGCGGTGGTCACTGATCCGGACGGCGGCGGGGTGCGGCTCGGGGTCGAAATCGAGCACGACCCGGCCGCGACAGGGCAGGGGACCGGGCTGATCTGGGCGGGCGAGCAGACCACCCATGTGTCGTCGGGGTCGCGGGTTTACAGCCCGAATGTGCCGTCGGGCAAGTTGCAGGACGGATGGTCGATTCGCTGGCGGGTGCGGGGGTTGGCCGGCAGTTCGGCGGGCGCCTGGTCGGGCTGGCAGGCAGGAAAGATCGACACCCCCAAGCCGACGGTGTCGGACGTGAAGGCGTCGGGGACGCAGGGATCCGGTCTGTGGACGTTCTCCGATGCGACGCCGACCTTCTCGGCCAGGGTGCGGTACTCGGAAGGCAACCCCCACCTGACCTTGGAAGCGGAGATCGAACATGATCCCTCTGCGGCGGGTCAGGGTTCTGGGCTGATCTGGTCGGGTTCGAGTTTCCTCAACGGGTGGTCCTACTCGGGGCAGCGGGCGACCACTATTCCTGTGACGGAAGGGAAGTTGCAGGACGGGTGGCTGATCCGCTGGCGGGTGCGAGCCCAGATTGCCGGCAACGGTCTTGCCGGACCGTGGTCGGAGTGGCAGGCCGGGAAGATCGACACGCACAAGCCGACGGTGTCCGCGCTGTCCTCTTCCGGAGGATATGGCGATGGGTTGTGGTGGTTCGGCGATACGGAGCCGTACTTCTCCGCCGTGGTGACCGATCCGGACGATCGGCAGATGTACTTGGAAGCGGAGGTCGAGCACGATCCTTCTGCGGCGGGTCAGGGTTCTGGGCTGATCTGGTCGGGTTCGAGTTTCTTCAATGGGTACTCCTACTCGGGGCAGCGGGCGACCACATCTACCGTGTCGAAAGGGAAGTTGCAGGACGGGTGGCAGATCCGCTGGCGGGTGCGAGCCAAGGCTTCCGGCAACGGTGTCGCCGGACCGTGGTCTCAGTGGCAGGCCGGGAAGGTGGAGACCACCAAGCCGACGGTGTCGGAGGAGTCGGCCTCTGGAACGCTCAGCTCTGGCTTATGGGCGTTCTCGACCACGACGCCGACCTTCACGGCACGGTTGAAGGACCTGGGTGAACGTCGGCTGTCCATGAGGGCGGAGATCCACCATGACCCGTCCGTACCGAACCAGGGCACCGGGCTGATCGATTGGACCTCGACCCCTTACAACAGCGACCACTACTCGGGGGACAAGGCCACGACCACTCCGGTGTCGGCCGGGAAGCTGCAGGATGGGTGGCTGGTTCGCTGGCGGGTGCGGGCCGAGGCATCCGGTGAGAACGCGGTGGATGGCCCGTGGTCGGGGTGGCAGACGGCAAGGATCGACACCTCCAAGCCGACGGTGTCGAACATGTCGGCGTCCGGGACGCTGAGCTCGGACTTGTGGGCGTTCTCTACGACGACGCCTACCTTCTCGGCGACGGTGAGCTACGCAAAGAATGACTCGCTGTCCCTGGATGCGGAGATCGAGCATGATCCTTCTGCGGTGGGTCAGGGTTCTGGGCTGATCGCCACGACTTCGACTGCTTACAACGTCGAGTACTACTCGGGGGACAAGGCCACGACCACTGCGGTGTCGGCCGGGAAGTTACAGGACGGGTGGCTGGTCCGCTGGCGGGTGCGGGCCCGTGAAAAGGGCGATGGCGTTGATGGCCCGTGGTCGGAGTGGCGAACGGCGAGAATCGATACCACCAAGCCGACGGTGTCGAACATGTCGGCGTCCGGGACGCTGAGTTCGGGCGTGTGGACGTTCTCCAGCACGACACCGACCTTCAGGGCGATCGTGGACGATCGTCAGGATCGCGCGATGGTACTGGTCGCGGAGGTCGAGCATGATCCGTCCGCGCCGAGCCAAGGTTCCGGGCTGATCTGGTCCGATTCGAGCGCGGTAGGCGTCACCTATAACTCCGGGCAGCGGGCGGCCACCGACCCTGTGTCGGCCGGAAAGCTGAAGGATGGGTGGCTGGTTCGCTGGCGGGTGCGGGCAAAGACTTACGGCACCGGCAGCGTGACTGGGCCGTGGTCGGAGTGGCAGACAGGGAAGGTCGAGGTCGGCAAGCCGGCCGGTACCGGACTGGGCGCCTTACCCGCCACCCGAGGCACCGACCGATGGACGTTGTCCTCTCTCACGCCCTCCCTCTACATGAAGGTGACCGACCCGGCCGGCGCCGCGTCCTACCTCGCCGCCGAGGTTGAACACGATCCCTCGGCACCTGGCCAGGGCACCGGCATGATCTGGTCCGCCGTGGCGAGCACCTCCTACGCCTCAGGCTCCAACGCCTGGATCCAGGTGCCAACGGGCAAGCTGCAGGACGGCTGGCAGATCCGCTGGCGCGTACGCGGCCGGTCCACCGCCGGCACCTTCGGCGCCTGGTCCGACTGGCAGACCTCCAAGGTGGACATCACCAAGCCGGCCGCCGCCGCGGCGGGCATGACCCCGGCCACCGCGGGCGACGGATCATGGACGGTGGCGTCCGTGACGCCGTGGTTGTACGCCAAGGTGACCGACCCCGACAACCGGGCCTCGTACCTGGGTGTGGAAATCGAGCACGACCCCGGCGCGACCTCCCAGGGCACGGGCCTCATCCACAGCGCGACCGCGACGACCTCGTACACCTCCGGTTCCCACGCCTGGTCGCAGGTGCCGGCCGGCAAGCTGCGGGACGGCTGGCGGATCCGCTGGCGGGTGCGCGGCAGCACCACCACGGGCGCCAACGGCCCGTGGACCGACTGGCAGAGCGCCAAGGTGGACCTGAAACGGCCGTCCGTGGAGGACGTGGGCATGAGCCCCGCCACGCGCTGGACCGCCTCGTGGACCGCGGGCTCGCTCACGCCCTGGCTCTACGCCAAGGTCACCGACCCGCAGAACCGGCCCTCCTACCTGGGTATCGAGGTGGAGCACGATCCCGAGGCGGTCGAGCAGGGCACGGGGCAGATCTACGCGGGCACGGCCACGACCTCCTACACCTCCGGCACCAGGGCCTGGATGGCGGTGCCGGCAGGCAAGTTGCAGGACGGCTGGGCGATCCGGTGGCGCGTGCGCGCCGTGACCACCAGCGGTGTCGAGAGCGCCTGGTCGGACTGGGTGTCGGCGAAGGTGGGCGCGCTGCCGTTCAAGACCTTCACGCCCGACAACAACAGCCAGGTCGGCACGCTGACCCCCACCGTGTCGGCGCACGCGCAGCCGCCGAACGAGGCCCAGGTCAAGTACTGGTTCCAGGTGTGCGCGGGAACGCGGCCCAACTGGACGTGGTGTGAGGCGTCCAAGGAGTGGGGCACGGCCAACCACTACAAGGTTCCGCCCGGCAAGCTGAAGTGGGGGGAGACGTACTACTGGTACGCCTCCGCGACCGCGAACGGCGGCACCGTCACCTCGTCGTGGCGGGCCTTCACCGCCACGCCCGAGCAGGGCACGATCAACTCGCTGCTCACCTTCGGCACCGACGGCCGCGAGTTCAACCACGCGTCGGGCAACTACACGCACACGGCCACCGATCTCGCGGTGCCGGTGGCGGGTGTGCCGCTGGCCGTGACGCGTACGTACAACAGCCTCGACCCGCGTACCGACCAGGCGTTCGGCACGGGCTGGACGACCCGCTGGGACATGCGGCTGGAGAACGAGCCGCAGACCGCGACGGTGCTGGTGACCTACCCAGACGGCCGGCAGGTGCGCTTCGCGGCCAAGGGCGACGGCACGTACGCTCCCCCGGCCGGTACGCACGCCACCATGGCCAAGGTCGATGGCGGCTGGCGGTTGATGGACAAGTCGTCCACCTCGTACTGGTTCGACGCCGACGGCCGGCTGTCGAGGCTCTCGGACAGCCGCAACCGTACCCAGGAGCTGTCCTACGGTGACGACGGGAAGCTGGCCAAGGCCACCGCGACCGGTGGCAGGTCGCTGACCTTCACCTGGACCGGCAACCATGTGACGAGTGTGTCGACCGACCCGGTGGACGGCTCGCCGATCAGATGGACCTACCACTACGACGGCGACAAGCTGGTCAAGGCCTGCCCGCCGGACTCCACCACGGCCTGTACGACCTACGGCTACACCGACGCCTCCCGCTACCGCAACATCGTCCTGGACTCCAAGCCCACCAGCTACTGGCGGCTGGGAGAGAGCGGTACGGCCATCGGCACCAAGGTCGCCAGCGCGGCGGCCTGGAACGGCGGCACCGACGACGCCAAGGTCTCGGGCCCCGGCGGCGACCTGGCGACCGGGGTGCCCGGCGCGCTCGGCGGCTCCACGGACACCGCCATGCGTTTCAAGGGCGGCGTCAACTCGACGTACGTCTCGCTGCCCTCGGCGAGGATCAGCGGGCGCGGCGGCAACCTCGCGCTCGAAGCCTGGTTCAGGACGACCGGCTCTGGCACGGTCATCGGCTACCAGAACTCGGCCACGAACACGCCCACCTCCTTCACCCCCGTGGTCTATGTGGGCACCGACGGCAAGCTGCGGGGCGGGTTCTACGCCGGCAAACCGGAGCCCATCACCTCGGCCGCCCCGGTCAATGACGGGAACTGGCACCACGTCGTGCTGTCCGGGGCGGAGGGCACCCAGACGCTCTTCCTCGACGGGCAGCTCGTCGGCACCCTCACCGAGCAGCCCGGCGGCAGCGGCCAGCCCGGCGATCTCCTGGGGTTGATCGACCACAAAGATCAGTGGGAGACCCGGGTCGGGCACGGCTTCGCCTCGGCGTCCTGGCCGGCCACGACCACGACCACGGCGGCGTTCCCGTTCGCCGGCGAGATCGACGAAGTGGCGCTGTACGACAAGCCCATGGGCCTGAACCTGGTCCGCACCCACTACGCGGCCAGGCTGGCGCAGCCGCAGCTCACCAAGGTCGTACAGCCTTCCGGCCGGGTGTGGGCCGAGAACGCCTACGCTGCCGACGGCGGGCGCCTGACCACTCACACCGACGGCAACGGCGGCCAGTGGAAGTTGTCGGAGCCGGCCTACACCGTGGAGTCGAGCACGCTGCGGGTGGCCGCCACCACGGTGACGGACCCGAACGGCAAGACGCTTCGCTATGCCGACGACCCGATGCGGGGCTACCGTACCGTGTCGCGTGCCGACCAACTCGGCCATCTGACCCGCTACAGCTACGACGTCGGCGGCTTCCTCACCAAGGTTCTGGACAGGAACAACAACGGCGCCGAGCTGTTCTGGGACGTACGCGGCAACGTGATCGCCAAGAAGACCTGCCGCGACGCCGGCACCTGCGCCACCGAGTACTTCGACTACTACCTCAAGGTCGACGACCTCTTCGACCCGCGCAACGACCAGCTGATCACGCAGCGTGACGGGCGGTCGGCCAAGGCCGACGACGAGCGGTACGCCACGACGTGGGCGTTCAACTCCCATGGCGAGGCGACCTCCAAGACCGTCCCGCCGACCAGCGACTTCCCGCAGGGCCGCAAGACCACCACCACCTACACCGACGGCACCGAGCCCGCGGTCGGCGGCGGCACGACTCCGGCCGGCCTGGTGAAGTCGGAGTCCAACTACAGAGGCAAGGAGACCACCTACCAGTACACCGCCGCCGGTGACCTCGCGCGGACGGAGACGCCCGCCGGGCTGACCACCAAGTTCACGCGCGACGAGATCGGCCGGGTAAAGACCAAGACCGAGATCTCCTCGGCCCACCCGGACGGCGTGACCACGTCGTTCACCTACGACGCCGCGAGCCAGGTGCTCACCCACAAGGGGCCGGGGATCAAGAACGAGGTCACCGGGGTCACCCACACCTCGGAGGTGAAGTACACCTACGACCTGGACGGCAACACGCTGACCGAGACCGCCTCCGACCTGACCGGCGGCGACCCGGCACGCGAGGTCGTCTACACCTACGACGGCCACGGGCGGGTCGAGACGGTGACCGGGCCCGAGGGCGGCAAGGTCTCCTACACCCACAACGCGCTGGGCGACCAGGGCAGCATGGTGAACGAGCTGGGCAACCGCGTCGAGTACGGGTACACGGCGCGAGGTGAGCTGGCGACCACCACGCTGAAGGGCTGGACCGGCAGCCCGGTGTCCCCGCAACCGGCCAAGGACGTCCTGCTGGAGTCGCGCTCCTACGACCCGGCCGGTCGGCTGGCCGCCAGGGCGGACGCGATGGGCCGCAAGACCTCCTACACCTACTACGCCGACAACCTGCCGGCGCAGGTGATCGCCGACGACGTCAAGGTGAACGGCGCGGCCACCCCCAGGGACGTGGTGCTGGAGTCCAACACCTACGACCCGGCCGGCAACGTGGTCCGGGTGGACGGCGGGGGCGGCGTCGAGCGGGTGGACTACGAGGTCGACGCGGCCGGCCGGGCGACGTCGGAGACCTTCGACCCCGCGGGCCTGGCCCGCAGGAACGCCTACGTGTACGACGCCAACGACAACGTCACCAAGGTCACCAGGACGGCCGCCAAGACCGGCCGCGCGGAGAGCATCGAGTACGTCTACAACGACGACGACGTGCCGACCCGGCGCACCGTGGAGAACGGCGACCAGGACCTGACCACGAGCTGGAAGGTCGACGAGCGCGGCCTGGCCGTGGCGCAGACCGACCCGCGCGGCAACGTGCCGGGCGCCGACGCGGAGGACTTCACCGCGCACGCCCGCTACGACCTGGCGGGCCGGCTGGTGGAGGTGAAGGCGCCCGAGGTCAAGACCGAGGTGTACGGCGCGGAGCCCAAGGTCGAGCGACCCTCCGCGCGCTTCGGCTACGACAACGCCGGCAACCGTACCCACGAGGCCGACGAGGCGGGCGACGTCACGACCTCGGCCTATGACCGGCTGGGCCGGCTGAAGTCGGTCACCGGGTTCGCGTACAAGCAGCCGGGCGGTCAGACGCTCACCCCGACCGAGACCTTCGACTACAACCCGGCCGGCCAGGTGACCAAGTACACCGACGAGCGCGGTTCTACTTGGAGCACCGAGTACGACGCGCTCGGCAACCGGGTCCGCGTCACCGAGCCCGCCGTCACCGGCAAGCCCGCCGGACAGTGGGTCTACGAGTACGACGAGGCCGGCGAACTGCTCGCGGCCGTGGACCCGACCGGGGCCCGGACGCAGAACACCTACGACGACCTGGGCCGGCCGATCACCAGCACGGTGCTGGAGCGCAAGCCGGCGACCGAGGCGTTCATCACGACGCTGGAGTACAACGACGCCGGGGCGCGGACCAAGGAGATCGGGCCGCAGGGCCGCACCACGTCGTGGGAGGTGAACGCGGCCGGCGAGATCACCAAGGAGACCGACCCGGCCGGCAACGCCACCTCCTACGAGTACGACCTGGCCGGCCGCTCGACCAAGGTCACCAACGCGCTGAACAACTCCACGCTCAGCGAGTACGACCTGGCCGGCCGGCGGACCGCGGTCGCGGAGACCGACGACACCGGCAAGGAGTTGCGTACCACCCGCTACGGCTACGACGCCGACGGCAACGAGACGACCGAGACCACGCCCGAGGGCCACACCATCAGCAGCGCGTACGACGCGACGGGCCTGCTGACCGAGCTGACCGAACCCGTCACCGACGGCAAGTCGATCAAGACGACGTACGGGTACGACATCACGGGCTCGCTGACCCGGTCCACGGACGGCCGCGGCAACACCGTCTGGACCACGTTCAACAGCCTCGGCCTGGCCGAGAAGACGATCGAGCCGGAGACCGCCGCCCACCCCGCGGAAGCGGATCG
>NZ_JBFAKB010000042.1:0-93359 GCF_040655495.1 Nonomuraea sp. NPDC050404 | reverse complement strand
CACGCCGCTCGGCATCGGGCTCGGCGCGGTCGTCGTGATCGGCGCGCTGGCCATCTGGATGCGGTTCGACACCGTCAACCAGCGGCGCAAGGAGGCGCAGAAGGCACAGGTGGACGCCGAGTTCGAGCAACTGTCCGAGGAGCCGACGGCCGGTGGCTTCCCTGTGCCGCCGCTCGACCTGCCGCACTACCACGGGGTGCAGCGCAAGGAGATTCCCAGTGGGACTAACTGATTGGCTGAACCCCGTCAAGGGCTTCGGGGTCACCTTCCACACGATGTTCAAAAAGCCCGTCACGACGAACTACCCGGAGGAGAAGAAGCCCACGGCTCCTCGCTTCCACGGGCGTCACCAGCTCAACCGCTGGCCCGATGGCCTGGAGAAGTGCGTCGGGTGTGAGCTCTGCGCCTGGGCGTGTCCGGCCGACGCGATCTACGTCGAAGGCGCGGACAACACCGAAGAGGGCCGGTTCTCGCCGGGTGAGCGTTACGGGCGCACGTACCAGATCAACTATCTGCGCTGCATCCTGTGCGGCCTGTGCATCGAGGCCTGCCCGACCCGGGCGCTCACCATGACCAACGAGTACGAGCTGGCCGACACCAGCCGCGAGAGCCTCATCTACACCAAGGAGATGTTGCTCGCGCCCCTGACTCAGGGCATGGAGCAGCCGCCGCACCCCATGCGACTCGGTGAGACCGAAGAGGACTACTACCGGCTGGGGCGGACCAATGGGTGAGACCATCACATTCTGGGTGCTCGCCGTCGTCTCCGTCGGCGCCGCACTCGGCATGGTCTTCAGCCGCAAGGCCGTGTACTCCGCGCTGATGCTCGGCACCGTGATGCTCTGCCTGGCCGTCCTGTACGCCGTGCAGGACGCGCCCTTCCTGGCCGCGGTGCAGATCATCGTCTACACCGGCGCGATCATGATGCTGTTCCTGTTCGTGCTCATGCTCGTCGGCGTCGACTCCTCGGACTCCTTCGTGGAGACGCTGAAGGGCCAGCGCTTCTGGGCCATCATCGCGGGCCTGGGCTTCCTGGCGCTGATCGTGCTGGCCATCGGCAACGTGATCTTCGCGCCGGAGACCGGACTGGCGGCGGCCACGCAGGGCGGCGGATACATCCGCTCGATCGCGCTGCTGCTGTTCACCAAGTACGTCTTCGCGTTCGAGATCACCTCCGCCCTGCTGATCACCGCCGCGCTGGCCGCGATGGTGCTGGCGCACCGCGAGCAGCTCACCGAGAAGAAGACGCAGAAGGACCTGTCCCGCGCCCGCTTCCTCGGTGACCGCCCCTCGCCGCTGCCCGGCCCCGGCACCTACGCCAGGAACAACGCCATCGACATGCCGGCGCTGCTGCCCGACGGGTCGGTCGCGGAGTCCTCGGTCAACCGTTACATCGCGCGCTACGACGTCGAGCACGACCATCTGCCGGAGGACCCCAAGCTCGCCGAGGCCATCAAGCACACGGCCGAGGACGACAAGGCGCCGACCGAGGCCGAGCGGGACGCCGAGAGCAATGAGGTGACCAAGTGACGACGCAGTACCTCGTACTGTCCGGCCTGCTGTTCGCGATCGGCGCGATCGGCGTGCTGGTCAGGCGGAACGCGATCGTGGTGTTCATGTGCGTGGAGCTCATGCTCAACGCCTGCAACCTCGCTTTCGTGACGTTCTCCCGTCAGGTCGGCAACCTGGAAGGCCAGATCATCGCGTTCTTCGTGATGGTGGTGGCCGCGGCCGAGGTCGTCGTCGGCCTGGCCATCATCGTGACGATCTTCCGAACCCGCAGGTCCGCGTCCGTCGATGACGCGAACCTGCTGAAGTACTGAGGTGACTGGTGGAATCTCATATCGCTGAGATCGCGCCGCACACCGGTGGGGTGATCGGAGTCGCTTGGCTGATGATCGCCTTTCCACTGGTCGGGGCGCTCATCCTGCTGGTGTCGGGGCGGCTCACCAACCGCTGGGGCCATCTGCTCGGCGTGGCCATGTCCCTCGCCTCGTTCGTGGTGGCGGTGCTGGCGTTCTTCGAGCTGATCGGGTTCGGGGCGGAGGAGCGCCGCAGGGCCGTTCATCTGTACGAATTCATCCCGGGCATGCCCGGTGAAGCGGCCATGGTCAACATGGGGTTGCTGATTGACCCCCTGTCCATCAGCTTCGCGTTGCTGATCACCGGTGTCGGATCGCTGATCCACATCTACTCGGTCGGCTACATGTCGCACGACGAGCACCGGCGCAGGTTCTTCGCCTACCTGAACCTGTTCGTGGCCGCGATGCTCCTGCTGGTGCTGGCCGACAACTACGTGGGCCTGTTCATCGGCTGGGAGGGCGTGGGCCTGGCCTCGTACCTGCTGATCGGGTTCTGGCAGTTCAAGCCGACGGCGGCGACCGCCGCCAAGAAGGCGTTCGTCGTCAACCGCGTCGGCGACTTCGGCCTGCTGGTCGGCATGTTCGTCATCTGGACCTCGTTCGGCACCCTCGCCTTCAAGGACCTCGACACCACGGGTGTCGAGAACGGCACCACGCTGGCCATCGGCCTGCTGCTGCTCCTGGGCGCGTGCGGTAAGTCGGCGCAGCTTCCGCTGCAGTCCTGGCTGCTGGACGCGATGGAGGGCCCGACCCCGGTCTCGGCCCTCATCCACGCCGCGACCATGGTCACCGCCGGTGTCTACCTGGTGGTCCGTTCCGGGGCGTTCTTCTTCCCCGAGGGCTCGGGCGCCGCGCTGGCCGTCTCCATCGTCGGCGCGGCCACGCTGCTCGCCGGTGCGATCATCGGTTGTGCCAAGGACGACATCAAGAAGGGCCTGGCCGGCTCGACGATGTCGCAGATCGGCTACATGATGCTCGGCGCGGGCCTCGGCCCCGCGGGATACGCCTTCGCGATCGGTCACCTGATCACGCACGGCTTCTTCAAGGCCGACATGTTCCTCGGCGCCGGTTCGGTCATGCACGGCATGAACGACGAAGTGGACATGAGGAAGTACGGCGGCCTGCGCAAGTTCATGCCGATCACTTTCATCACGTTCTTCATCGGCTACCTGGCGATCATCGGGTTCCCGCTGCTGTCCGGCTACTTCACCAAGGACGGCATCATCGAGACCGCGGTGCACCACGCGCCGATCCTGGGCTGGCTGGCCGTGCTGGGCGCGGGCATCACCGGCTTCTACATGTCGCGGATGGTCTTCATGACCTTCTTCGGCGAGAAGCGCTGGGACAAGGACGCGCACCCGCACGAGTCGCCGCTGGTGATGACGGTGCCGCTGATGATCCTCTCGCTCGGCGCGCTGGGCCTGGGCGCCTACCTCGTCCTGAGCAACCGCCTGCTGCTGTTCCTGGCCCCGGCCGTCGGACAGCCGGAGGAACTGCCGCACTTCGCGCCTTTCGCCCCGTCCGGTCTGGCGACGCTGGGACTGGTCGCGGTCGGCGTGATCATCGCCTGGATGAAGTACGGCCGGGTCGAGGTGCCGTCGGTGCAGCCGCGCGGCTCCTTCCTCACCACGTTCGCCCGGCGTGACCTGTACGGTGACGCGCTCAACGAGTCGCTCTTCATGCGCCCCGGCCAGTGGCTGACCCGCATCGCGGTGTTCTTCGACAACCGGGGCATCGACGGGATCGTCAACGGTCTGGCGGCGGGCATCGGCGGCAGCTCCGGGCGCCTTCGGCGGGTCCAGACGGGCTTCGCCAGAACGTACGCGCTGTCCATCTTCATCGGTGCCGCCCTGCTGACCGGCGCCCTGCTCCTCGTTGGGAACATCTGATGCCCTGGCTTCCGATACTCATGGCGGTGCCCGTGGTGGGCGCCATCGTGGTGGCCCTGCTTCCCAAGGGCAGTGACAAGCTGGCCAAGCAGGTCACGCTGCTGGTCTCGCTGCTGACACTGGTCCTGACGGGCGTCATGGCCGCCGGGTTCAAGCCGAACGGCGATCGCTTCCAGTTCGTCTCCGAGTACAACTGGATCCCGAGCTTCGGCGTGAAGTTCGGGGTCGGCGTGGACGGCGTGGCGCTGGTGCTCATCGCGCTGTCGGTGGTGCTGGTGCCGATCGTGGTGCTGGCCTCCTGGCACGACGCCGACGGCGTGAAGACCGCCGACGGCACGCTGATCACGCCCAAGCGGTCGGTCAAGACCTACTTCTCGCTGCTGCTCGTCCTTGAGACGATGATGATCGGCGTCTTCGCGGCGACCGACATCTTCCTGTTCTACGTCTTCTTCGAAGCCATGCTGATCCCGATGTACTTCATGATCGGGTCGTACGGCGGCGCCCAGCGGTCGTACGCGGCCGTCAAGTTCCTGCTGTACTCGCTGTTCGGCGGCCTGCTCATGCTGGTCGCGGTCATCGGCCTGTACGTCGTCGCGGGCAAGCAGACGTTCATGTTCCCCGAGCTCGTCGGGGTCATCCAGGACCCGGTCATGCAGAAGTGGCTGTTCGCCGGCTTCTTCATCGCCTTCGCCATCAAGGCGCCGCTCTGGCCGGTGCACACCTGGCTGCCCGACGCGGCCGCCCAGGCTCCGGCCGGTGCCGCGGTGCTGCTGGTGGGCGTGCTGGACAAGGTCGGCACGTTCGGCATGTTGCGCTTCTGCCTGGAGCTGTTCCCGGACGCGGCCAAGTCGTTCACGATGCCGATCGTCGTACTGGCGATCATCAGCATCATCTACGGCGCGATCGTGGCCATCGGGCAGACCGACATGAAGCGGCTCATCGCCTACACGTCGATCTCGCACTTCGGCTTCATCGTGCTGGGCGTGTTCGCCATGTCCAGCGTCGCCCAGTCCGGCGCGGCGCTCTACATGGTCAACCACGGCTTCGCCACCGGCGCGCTGTTCCTGGCGGCGGGCTTCCTGATCGCCAGGCGCGGTTCGCCGTTCATCTCCGACTACGGAGGCGTGCAGAAGGTCGCGCCGGTGCTGGCGGGCTTCTTCCTGGTCGCCGGTCTGGCGGGGCTCTCGCTGCCGGGCCTGTCGTCCTTCGTCAGCGAGTTCATGGTCATGATCGGCACGTACTCCAGCGCCGCCCACGGTTCTGGCGCGCTGACGGTGGCGGCGATCATCTCCGCGGTGGCGGTGATCCTGGCGGCCGTCTACATCCTGTGGATGGTCCAGCGGACCATGAACGGCCCGACGGCCGAACCGGTCAAGGCGTTCAAGGACCTGAACGCCCGCGAGGTCTGGGTGCTGGCTCCGCTGGTCGCTCTGATCATCGGGTTCGGGTTCTTCCCCGCGCCGCTGCTCAACGTGATCAACCCGTCAGTGCAACAGACGCTGACCAACGTGGACGTACCCACCTCCACCATCGCTGAGAAGGGGACAGGTCAGTGAACCCCGCCATCGAAGCGCCGACGATCGAGTACGGCACGCTGGCGCCGCTGCTGATCGTCTTCGGCGCGGCCATCATCGGCGTGCTCGTCGAGGCCTTCGCGCCGCGCTACCTGCGCAAGTCCTTCCACGTGCCGATCACCCTGCTGAGCCTGGCCGGCGCGTTCGCGCTGGTCCTGCTGCAGGCGCTGCGCGGCCAGGTGTCCACCACGGCCTCCGCCATGGGCGCCATCGCGGTGGACGGGCCGTCGTTGTTCATCTGGGGCGTCATCCTCGTCCTGTCGTTCGTCTGTGTGCTGCTGATCAACGACGAGGGGCACTTCGTGGCCTCCGCCGCGGCCGTACCGGGCAGCGCCGACGAGGAGGAGGCCGAGGCCCACGACAACGGGACCGGCCACACCGAGGTGTACCCGCTGGTCCTGTTCGCCGTCGGCGGCATGCTGCTGTTCCCGGCCGCGCACGACCTGCTGACGATGTTCGTGGCCCTTGAGGTCATGTCGCTGCCGCTGTACCTGCTGTGCGGCCTGGCCCGCAGGCGACGCCTCCTGTCGCAGGAGGCGTCGATGAAGTACTTCCTGCTGGGCGCGTTCTCCTCGGCGTTCTTCCTGTACGGCACCGCGATGATCTACGGCTTCGCGGGCACCGTCTCGCTGCCGGGCATCAACCAGGCCATGGCCGCGGGCACCGCGCTCGACCCGCTGCTGCTGATCGGGCTCGCGCTGCTCGGCGTCGGCCTGCTGTTCAAGATCGGCGCGGCGCCGTTCCAGGCCTGGAAGCCGGACGTCTACCAGGGCGCTCCGACCCCGATCACCGCCCTCATGGCCTCCGGCACGCTGGTGGCGGCCGTCGGGGCCGTGCTGCGGGTGTTCTGGGTCGGTCTGGGCAACCTGGACTGGGAGTGGCGGCCGGTCGTCTGGGGCGTCGCCGCCCTGACGATGATCGTGGGCTCGGTGCTGGCGATCACGCAGACCGAGATCAAGCGTATGCTCGCGTACTCGTCCATCGCGCACGCGGGCTTCCTGCTCGTCGGCGTGATGGCCACGTACGGCACCGCCGAGGGCAACGCGGGTTCGCTCAAGGCGATCCTGTTCTACCTGGCGGTCTACGGCATCGCCACGGTCGGCGCGTTCGCGGTGCTGACGCTGGTGCGCGACCCGGGCGGCGAGGCGGGGCACCTGTCGCGCTGGGCCGGCCTCGGCAAGCGCGCTCCCGTCCTGTCCGGGGTGTTCGCCTTCTTCCTGCTGGCCTTCGCGGGCATCCCGCTGACCAGCGGGTTCATGGGCAAGTACGCCATTTTCACCGCCGCGCTGAACAGCGGCACGCAGCCCGGCGACGCCATGGGCGGCTGGATGGCCGGCCTGGTCGTCGTGGGTGTGGTGGCCTCCGCGATCGCGGCGTTCTTCTACGTCCGCGTGATCGTGCTGATGTTCTTCAGCGAGCCGGCGGCCGACGGTCCGGCGATCGCGGCACCCAGTATGGGGACCGTGGCGGTCATTGCTGTTTCCCTGCTGGTTACCGTAGGAGTGGGCCTCTATCCGGAGTCCGTGCTCGGTGTTGCCAACGACGCTGCCAGCAGCCTGTTCATTAGATAAGGGGATCACGTATGTCTGCGCCTCCCGTAGTTGACCTTCCCATTGCGGACGAGCGGTTGGCGCAGGATGTGACCAACGGTCTGGCCGCAGTCGAGAAGCTGCTGCGTTCGTCCGTGGAGAGCGAGGACGCCTTCGTCACCGAGGCGTCCAAGCACCTCATCGAGGCGGGCGGCAAGCGGTTCCGTACGTTGATGGTGCTGCTGGCCGCGCAGTTCGGCGACCCGTCGGCGCCGGGCGTGGTGCCCGGCGCCGTGGTCATCGAGCTGACCCACCTGGGCTCGCTGCACCACGACGACGTCATGGACGAGGCCGCGGTACGCCGCGGCTCCGCCTCCGCCAACGCCCGGTGGGACAACACCGTGGCCATCCTCACCGGCGACTACCTGTTCGCCCAGGCCTCGGACCTCCTGGCCGACCTGGGCCCCGAGTTGATCCGCATCCAGGCCCAGACCTTCTCCCGGCTCGTACAGGGCCAGATCCGCGAGACCGTGGGCCCGCGCGAGGGCGAGGACCCGATCGCCCACTACCTCAGCGTCCTGTCGGACAAGACCGGCTCGCTGATCGCCGCCTCCGGCCGCTTCGGCGCGCTGCTGTCGGGCTCGGCAGGGGACGTGGAGGAGCGGCTGAGCAGGGCGTGCGAGGCGATCGGGGTGGCCTGGCAACTCGGTGACGACCTGCTGGACGTGGCCTCCTCCGGCGCGCAGTCGGGCAAGACGCCCGGCACGGACCTGCGCGAGGGCGTCAAGACACTTCCTGTCCTGTACGCCCTGGCGGCCGGCGACTCCCCGCGCCTGACGGCCCTGCTGTCGGGTCCGGTGGCCGAGGAGGACATCGAGGAAGCGCTGACGCTGCTGCGCGCCCACTCCGGGATGGAGCGGGCGCGGGCGGAGCTGGACGAGTGGGTGAACCGGGCCCGTACCGACATCTCGGGCCTGCCGGACATCCCCGCCAAGGACGCGTTCCTGGCGCTCTGCGACTACGTGGTCGAGCGCTCCGGCTGAGGCATCCCTTCCTGGGCTTCCTGGGCTTTTTGGGCTTTGCGGGCGGTACGGGTCATCCGTGCCGCCCGCAGGCTGTCGTAGGTGAAGATCGCCAGAGCCAGCCACACGATCGAGAACCCGATCCACCGGCTGGATGGCATGACCTCCTTGAAGATCAGCACGCCGCACAAGAACTGCAGGATCGGCGCGATGTACTGCAGCAGCCCGATCGTGCTCAACGGCACCCGGATGGCCGCCGCGCCGAAGCAGAGCAGCGGCAGCGCCGTCATGACCCCCGCTCCGACCAGCAGCAGCGCGTGCCAGGGCGCGTCGTGGCCGAAGGTGGCGCCGCCGGTCGTCTGCAGGAAGAGCAGGTAGCCGAGGGCGGGCAGCAGCAGCACCAGCGTCTCGACGGCCAGGCTCTCGGTGGCCGCCACGTTGGCGCGCTTCTTGACCAGCCCGTAGATGCCGAAGCTGAAGGCCAGGGTGAGCGCGATCCACGGCAGACGCCCATAGTCGACCGTCAGCACCACCACCGACAGCGCCCCCGCCCCCACGGCCGCCCACTGCAGCGGACGCAGCCGCTCCCGCAACAACGCGACCCCGAACAACACGTTGACCAGCGGGTTGATGAAGTAGCCAAGGGCGCTCTCCACCACGTGCCCGGAGTTGACGGCGTAGATGTAGGTGCCCCAGTTCACGGTCACGAAGACGGCCCCGACGCTCAGCAGGGCGAGCTTACGCGGCTGCCGTGCCAGCTCCTTGATCCAGGACCAGTGCCTGCGCACGGCCAGCGCGGCGAGGACGATCACCAGCGACCACACCATGCGATGGGCGAGGATCTCGACGGCCCCCGAGGGCTTCAGCAGAGGCCAGTAGAGGGGAAACAGTCCCCACATGGTGTAGGCGGCGATCCCGAAGAACACACCACGCCGAAGGTCAGGCATGAAACCAATCTTCGGACATTACATGGTTTTATGGCAAACTCCTTCTTCTAAGCGGAAATGTGTAGACATCCTTAAGTGTTGAGGGGTGTGTAGGCTGAAACCGACCTAGCGGAGGTAGCACCATGGGCTGGCTGTTCGGCGGCAACAAGACATCGATGGTCCGACCCGAGGACGCCCTCCCGGGCCGCCAGGACCCCATGCCGGTCCCGGCCCGCCACGCGGTCCTGGACGCCCCGCTGGCCCCGCCGTACGCGGAGGGCCTTGAGGTGGCCGACTTCGGCCTCGGCTGCTTCTGGGGCGCCGAACGCATCTTCTGGCAAACCCCGGGCGTCATCACGACGGCCGTCGGCTACCAGGGCGGCCACACCCCCAACCCCACCTACGAAGAGGTCTGCACCGGCCAGACAGGCCACACGGAGGCCGTACGAGTCGTCTTCGACCCCACGAAGGTGTCGTACGAGGAGTTGCTGCGCGTCTTCTGGGAGGCCCACGACCCCACCCAGGGCATGCGCCAGGGCAACGACGTCGGCACCCAGTACCGCTCGGCCATCTACTACCACTCACCGGAACAGCAGAAGGCGGCCGAGGCGTCGCGAGAGTCGTACCAGCGAGTACTCAAGGACTCGGGCTACGGCGACATCACCACAGAGATAGCCCCGGCCGGCCCGTTCTACTACGCCGAGGAATATCACCAGCAGTACCTTTTCAAAGTTCCGAACGGGTACTGCGGGATCGGCGGGACAGGCGTGGCCTGCCCGGTCGGCCTGACCTCCGGCGAGGCGTAGACCTGCGGAGATAGTTAGATTCTGGCCCGTGATCGTCCGGCTCGTCCGGCTCCGATCGTGGGCCAGAGCCGTTTTCGGCGACAACCTTCATTACAGGGTCAAGGCGTCGGCGCTGTCGCGCCGCCGCGCGGGCGGCAAACCGGCCGCACTCCCCGCCGGGCATGCGGCCTGGGGGCCGGTCCCGGCGGGAGCGGCCAAGCCGCCCGCAGTCACGTCTACAGGCCGGAACGTCTTACTCCGGATCGGCCTCACGATCGCCAGAGCCTGGCTGATCTTCGTTTCCGGCCGGGGGCGATCGACGGTCCAGGGCTTCGTTCCTCAGCCCCGGCCCACCGGGATGCGGGTGCAACTCGGTGAGATCATCCCAATGCAGCATCCAGCGTCGTATTCCGTTCGGAAGATCACAGTGCTCTCCGTCAAGGCTGACGAAGGCGAGGCGACCGTCCCTCATGACGGCGATGACCACGCCGGTGTGGCCGGTGATCAATGGCGCGAGCGCTCGTGTCGTCATCGGGCTGTGCTCAATGCTGGAGATTTGGACGCGAGTTCCCTTCTGCCGCCACGTGTTGCGTGCCGTCATGCCGTCTTCGGGCCTTGGGCGAAGGTGTGAGCGGTCTCTGCCTCGTGCATGAGGTCACGCAGTCCCGCGGTGTCGCCGGCGCTCAGGACGAGCGGACACGGAGAGGGCCACGCGGCGATGGCATAGAACTGCCGGGTGTACGGCCCATAGAATACGATCCACCGGGATGCGGAGCGATCCAGGTCCCATGCCTCGCGCCGTTGGTCGGGATCCCAGACCCCGTATCTTCTCTGCGCTTGATGATCGATCTGGTTCGCTTCGCCGATCGACGCCATACGCCGTCTCACCCGTCCTTCAAGGTCGCAGCCTCGATGTTTGCGAGGCGAGGACCGTAGGTCCCGCATCACTGCGACCGTAGAAACGGCGAAGGGGGCCGGTGTGCACGGCTGGTGCGCACACGAGCCCCCTTGACGGGCCGACGTCTATATGCCCATGCGGCCTGCCAGCAGACGCAACGACTCGGGAGGCTTGCGGTAGCTGCGTTGGAGTTGGCGCGGAAAATCCCTGTGCGGGTGATCTGGCCCGATGGAGCCCGGCGAGATCAGGAGCTGTCGAGGGTCGTGTGAGCGTTTCCTCGACATCAGATTGTCTTCTGACATAGCCTGAAGGTATGAGTGCGAGCCACGCCGACGCCGTCACGTTCTCTGATCTGTCCAGGAACCCTCGGGCCGTCGCAGAGCGTGCTGTACGCCTGGGGCGTGTGCGTGTTACCCATCGCGACGCTGCTGATTTTTACCTGACTGCGGTAGACCGTGAGGAAGAGCGCGATCAGACGCTGGCGACTGCGTCCCGGCTGTTCCTTGCTCTGATCAAGCATGATCCCACTGCGCGCGCTCTGGTCCTGGCCATGCCGGATGTCTTCCCCTGGGTGCGTCACCTTGCCTCGGACGAGCTTCGCGCCTTCACCTTGGAGCTGGTTGAGGCGCTTTCCGATGCGGCTGAGCTGGATGTCGATGCCACAACTCAGGAAGTCATAGCGGCATGGCGGGCCACAGCCAGAATCAAGGCGGATCCTGCGCACTACGCCGAGGCTCGTAAGGCTACGAGCGGTGATTTCGGGCCGGTGCAGGTCTCCGCATGAGCCCGAAGCGCGGTGATCGGGTTACGGTCCCGCCTCCAGATGGCGAATGGGACGTTCGATTCGGCACCGGAGAAGCCGTCCGGGGGTGGGAAGAACTGTGCCGTCATGCCTTGGCCAATACGCGTCGATGCTTCGAGACGCTGCGGGTTGATCCTCGCACCGGCGCCGGTCACGATCGGCAACATCGTCTGCGCGGCGACCTCGCGACTCATCGTCACAACGGCGAGGATCTGGAGCAGTGGGAGTTTGAGGTCACCAGCGGTGGTCGCGTGCGATACGTCGTTGACGACACCACTCGTACCGTTTGAGTGATCTACGCATCTCCCCGACACCCTAAGGATGCGGAATAGACGGCTATTGCTGCGTTGAACCGAGTGCTGCCACCAGCAATTGGCGTCGCCTGTCCGGTCGGCCTGACGTCTTGGCGAGGCGTAGGCGGGCATAGCGGTCGGCTTATGCGCACAGCGAGGGCCCGGTATTTTGCTACTTCGAGTAGTAAGCTGAGTCCATGAGCATGCCAGAGCGAGACTTCGCCCCGGGAGACGGCCCGGCCGCCAAGGTCAGTGTGTCCCTGAGAACGGGCAACATTCGCGCCGTCCGGGAGCGGGTCGGAGCGCGCGGGTTCTCCGCCTACGTCGATGCCGCTGTGGAGCGTCAGATCGAGCGGGATCTCCTGGAGGAGGCTCTGCAGGCAAACGAGGCTGCTTCTGGGCCGATCCCGCAGTCCTTGCGTGATGAGGCGGCGGAGTTGTTCCGCCGCGTCAAGTCGGCGCCCGAACTCCAGGAGGAGGACGGATGGCGCGCGCACGAAGCCGGTTGAGTGCGGGCACCGTCGTTCTCGATTGCGAAGGGCTGGTGAAGTGGTGTGAGGCCGACCAGCGGGTGACGGCGTTCGTACGGGAGGCGCAGGACAACGATTTCCGGGTTGTGGTCAGTGCCATGACGCCGATCGAGGCGCAAGACGTTCGGGTCAAAAGTGATCGTCTCAGGTGGTACTTGTCTCGGTTGAAGATTGAGCCGGTGACGGAGGACATCTCTTCGCGAGCGATCGAGCTTCTTCGAGATGCCCGCCTGCACGGTCACAAGTACGCCATCGACGCTGTGGTCGCGGCCACCGCACTGCGCTCGGTCCGCCCTGCCATCGTCCTGACATCTGACACGGACGACATGAACAAATTGTGCGGGAAGGCAGTGCAGGTGGTCGCTGTCCAGACTGCTTGAGGACCGTGCGAGGAGTCTCCGGATTTATTGCAGGAGGCGAACCGCTACCACCAGCAGTACCTTTTTAAAGTTCCGAACGGGTACTGCGGCATCGGCGGCACGGGCGTGGCCTGCCCAGTGGGGCTGACCTCCGGCGAGGCGTGATCGAGTTGACCTGATCCACATTGGATGGATCAAGGAAGACAAACACGAGGGTCCTGTGCAAAACCCTCGCGCTGCTCGCCGGGTACGATTTGCTGCCGCTGGCAGGGCGGGACAACTCAGCCGTGCTCCAATGTCTGAACGAGATCAGCGGCGAGGAGGGAAGTCGCCAAGGCGACCGTTTCAGGTTCTCCGATTCCCTCCTCAGCGCGTCCAGCCATTGTCGAGCCGAGCGCGTCCGGCCCCGCCGCGAAGAGTGTGGTCAGGTATTCAACGGCTTCGCTCGTGACCTCGCTGCTGATGGGTTCCTGGAGCAGGAACCGGAAGGCGGCGGCCAGTTCGGCGGTGTCAGCATCGATCAACACACGGTACGCGTCATGCGCGTCCTTGTCGTTCAGCCGATGGGGAACAGAGGCTCGTTCGGCGATCTTGTGAAGCTTCGCCACCAACAGGGCTGCAGACCCAGCGACTCGAACTCGGTATTCACGGGCGTCGTCAGCGTCGAGGGCGGTGACAGCCATGATCGTGTTGTCGATGACAGCAGCTTCGAGACCTCGAGCGCGCCTGGTAGCACGACGATCATGCGGTGGAATTCGAGCTGCCCTTGTGTTTTTCGTACCTGGTCCCGCGAGGGCCTCGGGCACCATGAGGTCGACGGGAATGCCTTCGGAGTTCAGCCATGCGCCAGGCTGCCCGTCGAGGGGGTCTCGGTGGAAGCCCGCGCTGTTCATGGACTTCTCCAAGAGCCCAGTGCCCCCGGCTGTGGCGGGTGGCCCGTTGGTGCTCAACAGTTGATGGTGCGGCTGCTGTTGGTGGTGCCGCCCGCGAGTGCCGCTGCACTGTGCCTCGATCCTTGGCCGCGATCCGGACGAAGCGTTCCACGTGTCCTTGGGCTCGGTTGACCAGCCCCACTACAACTTCTGCGGTGACACGCTGCTGCTGACAGGGCCGTGGCGGCGCTCGCTGGTTAGGCCGTCAGAAGTTCAGGGGTGAGTCCAAGAGCGATGCCTTCTGTGAGGCAGGCGGCTTGATTGGGGCATACTGCGTATGCATACTTAGTACGCATGCCGGTCAGACATGGTCTTCTCGCTCTACTCAGTAGGGGGCCTCGGCATGGCTACCAGCTGAGGGCCGAGTTCGAGGAGTCGACGGGGGCGACCTGGCCGCTCAACATCGGCCAGGTGTACACGACGCTGGCGCGCCTGGAGCGGGATGGGCTGGTCGAGCCGGGTGAGTCGGATGAGCAGGGGCGGGTCGCCTACACGATCACCGCGGCCGGTGGGGAGGAAGTGGCGCGATGGTTCGGCACACCCGTCGCCCAGACCGACCGGCCCAGGGACGAACTGGTCATCAAGCTGGCCATGGCCGTCGCGGCGAAGTCGGTGGACGTTGCCGAGGTCATTCATCGGCAGCGGACGGCGACCATGCGCACGCTGCAGCAACTGACCAAGGCCAAGCGGGCGGCCGCTGACGGCGTGGCCCAGCGGCTGGTGCTCGAATCCATGATCTTCCAGGCCGAGGCCGAACAACGGTGGCTGGACCACTGCGAGGCCGTTCTCAAGGAGGAAAGATGACGTTCGTACGGCTGGCCGAGGTGGCCAGGGTTCACGGCGAAGGAGCCACAGCCGTACACGCGTTGAAGGGCGTGAGTCTCCAGGTCGAAGAGGGAGAGCTGGTCGCGGTCATGGGGCCGTCCGGGTCCGGGAAGTCGACGCTGCTCAACCTCGCGGGCGGGCTCGACCGGCCCACGTCGGGCACGGTGCACATCGACGGGCAGGACCTGGCCACCGTGCGCGATCTGGCGGCACTGCGGCGGCGCAGCGTCGGCTATGTCTTTCAGGACCTCAACCTGATCATGTCGTTGACGGCGGCGGAGAACGTGATGTTGCCGCGTGAGCTCGACGGCCTGCGTTCGGGCCGGGCCCGGGAGGAGGCCATGAGCGTGCTGGCGGAGATCGACGCGGAGGACCTGGCCGACCGCTTTCCCGAGGAGTTGTCCGGTGGGCAGCGCCAACGGGTCGCGATCGCCCGCGCCCTGGTCGGTGAGCGGCGGCTGCTGCTGGCCGACGAGCCGACCGGCGCGCTCGACACGCGTACAGGTGATGAGATTCTGCGGACCTTACGGGCCCGGTGTGACGCGGGGGCGGCGGTGCTGCTGGTCACCCACGAGCCGCGTTACGCCGCCTGGGCCGATCGGGTGGTGTTCCTCCGCGACGGGATGATCAGCGACACCACGGACGTTCCGCTGGAGAGTGCCCGATGAGCGCCGTTCGCGCCGCGTTGCGCATCTCCCGCCGCCACGCGTGGCGTTCCCGGGGGCGAAGCGCGCTCATCATGGTGATGATCGGCCTGCCCGTCCTCGTGATCACGGCGGTTCTCACCCTCTACAGGACCATGGACGTCACTGGCCAGGAGGGCCTGGTGGCCGCGCTGGGCACCTCTGACGCCCGCCTCCAGCAGGTGCCCTCCGGGACGGCGCTCAACCAGAGTCGCCAGGGGGCGAGCTGGCGCCCGGACGAGGACGGAACGACCACTCCCGCACCCGGCGCCGCCGAGGTGACGGCCCTGTTCGGTCCGGGCACCCGGTTGATCCCCTTCAACGTCGGCGTGCTCCGCCTGGGCACCGGGAAGATCGACGCGCTTGAGACCGACCTGCGCGATCCCCTCACCAGGGGGATGCTGACGCTGAGCGAGGGCAGGCTGCCCGCCGCCCGTGAGGTCGTGGTGACCTCGGCATCGGGGCTGCGGCCCGGCGACCTCGTGCGGCCGTCCGGCGCGGAGCCGCTGACGGTGGTGGGCGTCGTCGAGCACCCGCACCGGCCGGCGCTGCGCCAGGTCGTGGGTCCCGATCTCCCGTTGCCGCCGGAGGGACAGATCTGGTCTCCGGGCGAGCACAGCACCGGCTGGCTCGCCGACCTCCCCCAGCCGGTGACCTGGACCGACCTGCCCGCACTGAACAAGGCCGGTCTGTACGTCACCGCCCCCAGCATGATCCTGGACCTGCCACGCGCCGAGGTTCGTAGCTCACCCGTGGACCGGCAGCCCCTGGTCGGGCTGGGCGCCATGGTGGTCATGGTGGTGCTGGAGACCGTGCTGCTGGCCGGGCCCGCCTTCGCGGTCGGGCTCAGGAGGCGGCGGCGGGAACTGGCCGAGATCGCGGCGCAGGGCGGCTCGGCCGGGCACCTGCGGACGATCGTGCTGGCCGACGGACTGGTCCTCGGCGGCGCGGCCACCCTCGTGGCCACGGTGCTGGGCATCGGTGCCGGAGTGCTGGGCGCCCCGATCGTGGCGCGCTGGGATGGGCAGGTCGGGCCGGCGGACGTGCCGTGGGCGCAGGTGCTGGGCGTCGCCGCGCTGGGTCTGGTCTCCGGAATCGTCGCGGCGCTGGTCCCCGCCGTGCAGGCGGCCCGGCAGAACCCCGCGAGTGTGCTGGCCGGCCGCGCGCCAGCCGTGGCCGATCGGTCGGGATGGCCCCTGGCGGGCGCCGTTCTGGTGCTGGCCGGGCTGGGCGCGACCGTGGCGGCA
This sequence comes from Nonomuraea sp. NPDC050404, assembly GCF_040655495.1. NCBI lineage: Bacteria > Bacillati > Actinomycetota > Actinomycetes > Streptosporangiales > Streptosporangiaceae > Nonomuraea > Nonomuraea sp. NPDC050404. The sequence continues at coordinate 77,203 of NZ_JBFAKB010000042.1, read as the reverse complement.
CGCCGTCAGCCGGACTCGGTGTGGGTGTGGGCCTCCGCGCTGTTGATCATGATGGGGCTGGTGGTGCTGACGCCGTGGCTGGTCCGGTTCACCGGACGGGCGGCCACGCGGTTGCGGCTGCCGCTGCGGGTTTCGGTCCGCGACGCGGTCCGTCACCGATCCCGGACGACGAGCGCCGTGGCGGCCGTCATGGCCGTTACCGCCACGGTCGTCGCCATGGGCATCGGCACCCAGAGCGAGTACATGGACCGGCGTAACGCCTACACCTCGGCGCGGCCGACCGGCACGCTGGCGATCTGGGGCGGTAGCGTGCCAGACGAAACCTGGACCAAACTACGCGCGGAAACGGCCCGGCGGTTGCCTGGAGTGCCGCTGGCCGCCGGCCACCAGGTGAGGAGCGCCGAGGGCAAGCACCGCTACGCGCTGCGGTACACGGTGAAATGGAACGGGATCCGCACACGCCGTACGGTGGCCGTCGGCGACCAGGACCTGCTCAGGCTCCTGCAAGGGCGCCACGACCCGCGGGCGGCAGCGGCGCTGGCCGGAGGCAAGGCCGTGGTGTTCGACCCGGCCGCGGTGCGCGACGGCAAGCTGGCGCTACGGGCCGGCTCCACGTCGGGCCCCGCGCGCAAGCTCGAAGTGCCGGCGGTGGTGGCCACCCCCGCCGACGAGTACCAGGGCGGTGCCCTGCTGCCGCGCGGCCTGGTCGAGCAGGCGGGTTTCGCCACGGTGGAGCGCCAGCTCTACGCCGGCCACCGGTCGTTGGCCGACACCACGCTGGTGAGCGATCTGAGCAAGGTGACCAACCGCGTCTCGGTCGCCTACGAGGCGGGTTATGGCAACGTGCCCGCCCCCTGGTTGTGGGGCTGGCTGGTGGGCGCGCTGGTCCTCGTCGTCGGTGGCACGCTGGCCGCCACCGGTCTGGCGGCGGCCGACATGCGGTCCGAGCGCGGGACGATGATGGCCATCGGCGCCCCGCCCAGGACGTTGCGGCTGGTCGTGGCCGGTCAGGCACTCTATATCTCCGCGCTCGGCGCGCTGGTGGGGCTGGCCGCGGGAACGGTGACGGGCGTGGCGCTGAGCCGGCCGATGACGACGCATGGCGCCGGGGATCCGGCCACGATCGCCGTACCGTGGCCGTTCCTGATCGCCGTGGTGGTGGGGCTGCCTGTCCTGGCGGCCGCGGCGGCGCTGATCACCCGGGCCAGGCTGCCCCTCGCCTCTCGGCTCCGGTAAGTGTGATCAGTTGCGCCGGGTGAGCACCCAGTTCCAGGCCTCGTCACCGCCTCGGTCGCGGCTGCCCGTGAGCTGGGTTGTCCGCTCGCCGTCCGCGCTGACCAGCACGAGACCGTTGTTGAACTCGCTCTCGCACTCGCCCGCGCACCCCAGCACCAGCACGTTGTCGTTGTCGGCCCACGCCAGCGTCTGCAGGATCAGTTGCCTGCCCGGTTTCGACGGTGGCAGGTCGCGGCTGAGCGCTCGTTTGCCGTCGGGTGAGAGCTTCGACCAGCTCGAGTAGTCGATGTACTGGTCGCCGGCCGGGCCGTCCTGCCGCTTGCCGTCCAGGCTGAGCCACAACCTGTCGGGCATGGTGTCGGTGGGCTGCCAGAGCATGGAACCGTCCAGGCTCCAGCCGAGGTCCTGACGGGCGTTGCCGTTGCCGGGCTGCTCCTGGTCGCCCAGGGGCGGCAGCGGGTGGTAGGCGGCCTCGCCGGTGGCAACGTCGATGATGTAGTAGCCGATGCGCGGGCTGGCCGAGTTCCGCACGGAGAAGGCGTCCTTGCCCATGGGCTTCTGGTGGGGCTCCGGAACCTGGGAGTACGCGGTCGCCAGGACCTTGGTGCCGTCGGGTGACCAGGCGAGCGAGCCGACACTGTGCTCCAGGTCGATCCAGGTCAGGACCTGCTGGGTGTTCATGTCGAGGATGCCGACCCGCTTGCCGATCCGGTCTCCCTGGAGCACCGCGGCGAGCTGGAGACCCGGCGCGACGTCCAGCCAGGCCCACGACGTCTTCTCGTAGGTGCCGGAGCGGGGGTCGTACAGGTGCCAGGTACGGCCGAAGCGTTCCCAGCCGTCGGGCAGCTTCTCCAGGTAGGTGAGGTAGTAGGCGGAGACGGCCACGTCGCCCGCCGCCACGAATTTCTTCGGCGGCGCGTTCTCGACGTCGGCCTGTATGTCGGTGGACGTCACCGAGGGCCGGACCGGCACGTTCACCCCGTTCGTCGCCGGTCGTACGGTGGTGTTCTGGCCGTGCAGCCCGACGGCGAGCACGGCGACGACGATGGCGAGCCCGGTGGCCAGGACGGTCGCCGCGACGGGCAGCCAGGTGCGCCTCCGTAGCGCCCGGTCTGCCAGGTCGTGCGGCACCCGCACCTCGTCGGCCCACTCCCGCATGGTGTCGCGAAGCAGTCGGGTCATCTGGCGGCCTCCAGTTCCGTGGCCAGCTCGGGGGCGATCTGGCGCAGCCTCGCCAGCGAGCGGTGCGCGGTGCTGCGTACCGTGCCGACCGAGCAGCCGAGCGCCTCGGCGACGCGGTCCTCCGGCAGATCCTCCAGGTAACGCAGCACCAGCACGGCGCGCTGCCTCGGCGTGAGCCTGGCCAGGGCGCCGCGCAGCACCATGCGCAACTCGCTCTGATGCGTGCGATCCTCCTGCGCCCGATCCGGCGGCATCGCCTGTACGACCTCGCCGCGCCGCCCGATCGAGCGCCACCAGCTCACCTGCTGGCGGTACATGATCTGTTTCGTGTACGCCTCAGGGGCGCTGACCCGCTGCCATTTCGTCGCCAGCTTCGCCAGCGCGCCCTGCACCAGATCCTCCGCCTGGTGCTGGTCACCGCCGGTGAGCAGGTACCCGAGCCGCATCAGGGCAGGAGAGCGCGCCGAGACGAACTCGCGGAAATCTCGCTCGTCCGAGGGGTCCACGATCACCTCCCATTGTGTTTGTGACACCCCTCAGACGTTGGAAGACCCGTCCCGCTATGCCCGTTCTCGCGGATGAGTCAGAGCAGGCGGCGGATCGCGTCGATCGTGGTGTCCGGTGAGGTGTTGAAGCAGAGCCGGACTCCGGGCAGTTCCGTGATCAGCACATTGACCAGGCGCTCGAACAGCATGGTGTGCTCGGTGGACGTCCGTATTCCGGCCCCGATCATGACCAGGTCGAAGCGGGCTCGGGACAGTTGTTCGCGCAGGGTGCTTTCCGCCGCGTCCGGGTCGGGGCCGACCAGCAATATCACCGTGTCGAGGCCCTCCGCGCGCAGCGTCGCGTTGCTCTGCTCGATCCGGGCGGTGAGCGTGGCCGCGTTCTGGCCCGGATAATCGGTGAAGTCGACGGTGGCCGGGTCTATGCCTATCGTCAGGATCTTGCTCATGTCGGCTCCTGCCAATGGCCGGGGAGTGGAACGCCGATCACACCGTACCGGCCTCTTGAGATGGGGGAGTAACTCCATGGAGTTCTGTTGTGAGTACATGACGGGGCAGTTGGAGCAACGCTGCGACCTGCATCCGGATCCTTTCGACTGTCCGGACGCGGTGCTCATCTATGACCCGGTGTCTCGGAGCTACGGGCTGCCTGTTCGCGATGGCGGGAGTGGCAGGATCGTCATCAAGCACTGTCCGTGGTGTGGGGTGCGCCTGCCGCGAAGCCTCGATGAGGCGTGAGGGGCCGGAGCGGCAGCGGTGCCAACTGAGCGTGAATTCGGTCTTTCCGGAGGGCGGCTATTTGCCGTGTCAGGTGGACAGGTAGATTCGGGCGTCAGACATTGGAGAGAAAAGCGGAGGTGTTTTCATGCGCGCACGCTTTGACCATCTCGTCTGCTGGGTTTCCGACCAGCTTCGCGCTCTGGAGTTCTACGAGCAGGTGGTCGGCCTGCCCGGAGTGCGGGGCGAGGAGTTTCGTGAGGGGAAGGCGTCGTTTCCGAGTGTGCGGGTCTCGGACGACTCGATCCTCGACCTGATGGCCTACGAAGCCTCACGGGGTGTGGACGAGGGCACCGGGGTGAAGGGCAGCGCCGGGCATCCGGTGAACCATTTCTGCCTGTCGGTCGACCGGGAAGAATTCGGGGAGCTGCAGGTACGGCTGAAAACGCACGGTGTGCCGATCACCGGTAACGGTACGAATTCGTTCGGCGCCCGGGGAATCGCGCCCGAGGCCATTTACTTCAGTGATCCGGATGGGAACGTGATCGAGGTCCGATACTACGAGTGAGCCTGGCGCGGACGGCCCTGCGTACCATCGGGCCCATGTCCTCCAGGGCCGTCACCAGCACCGCCAGTTCCTCCAGCGCGTCCAGCGCCTGGGCGGATCCGTCGGCGTCCACGCCCTCGTAGAGCTCCAGCCCCACGAACGCCGCCGCCGTGGCCTTGGCCAGCCCCGTCACGTCCACGAACTCCGCCAGCGGCGAACTGGCCAGCACCCTGCCGAGTGCCTGTTCCACCTCCGCGATCCACAGGTTGAGCCCGGTCATCACCGCCGGGGCCAGCTTCGGGTCGGTCTGGCTGCCCGCCAGGAGCTGGGCCAGCGCCGCGACGTTGCCCTGCTCGCGTTCCTCCGCGTGCAGGGCGCGGCCGAGGTCGAGCAGTTCGCGCAGGGTCGTCACGGCGGCGAAGCGGTCGCGGTAGTGGGCCACGCGCCGGGTCGAGCCGTGCTCGCAGGCGGCGGCCAGGAGTTGGTCGACGCTGCCGAAGTGGTAGAAGACGAGGGCCTGGTTGACGCCCGCGGTCGCGGCGATCGTCCGGGCGGACGCGCCGGCGATCCCGTGCCGCCTGAGGGTGTCGAGCGCCGCGTCGAGCAGTTTGGTACGCGTGTCGGCCACCGATCTCCTCACCTCAGTGGCGGGCTTCCTCCCGCCTGGGCCTCACGCTAGCGGGAATCCCGTGCTCGGCGACGTTGACGTACTCGGCGGTGAAGCTGCCCCAGTAGCCGAAGATCCGCCCCAGCACGGGGTTGCTCACCGTCACCGCGATCGTGAAGCGGCCGGCGCGGTCGTCGAAGTGCTCGCTGACCACGGCCGTCCCGGTGGCGGCGGCCGGGAGGCGGACGGCCAGCGGGCCCTCCAGGAGGCGCTGGCGGCCCGAACGGATGACCAGGCCGCCCCGGTCGTCAACCGAGAGCGCCAGCGGGACGGCTATGTGCTGGTGGGTGCCCAGGTAGTCCATGACCTGGGCGCGGGTGTCGTCGTAGACCATGGTGGCGTCGAAGCGGTCGCGGGGGAAGGTGCGTACGAAGGTGACGGTCTCGCGGCCGAGGGAGTCGGCGTACGGGTAGTTCTCGATCCGGAACGGCAGGTCGCGGCCCGTGTCCCCCACGAGGATGTTGCGATGGCGGCCGAGTGACAGGAACGGGCGGACGACGAGGCCGGCGTTCCAGACCCGGTTCATGACCCCGCTGCCTATGCACGCCTCGCCGCTGTCGAGGCCGACGGCGAAGCGGCGCTGGAGCTGGGGGTGGAGGCGGGCGTAGGCGGGGCCGAGCGCACGCTGGAAGATCGAGGGCATGATCGCTCCTTCAACTGGTTCACGGGCCGGCGCAGGCAGCGGCGGGCCGCCGGGGTGCCGGGCAGGGGAGGGAGGGCGAGCGCGAGTGCCAGCACCGCCAGGGCGGGCAGCGGGCCGAGCAACCAGGCGGTGAGCGCGGTGGCGGCCGTCCGGGTGGCCGCCTCGGCGAGGGCCTGCAGAAGTGCGCGTTCAGGGGTCCTGCCGGTCTCCAGCCACAGGCGCAGCCGGTCGAACGACCAGGCCGTGGCCCACCACATGAGACGGGTGGGCAGGACCTGCGGGCGGTAGCCGTAGGAGGTGAGGAAGCGCACGCCGCTCTCCGTCGGGAGGTAGCGCCAGTAGCCCGAGCCCGAGCGGATGGGGGAGAGCGGGTGGGATGAGCCGAAGCGGAGCGCGGAGGTACGGCCCCCCGCGCTGTCCCGGTCGCCGGTGCTGACGCCGACGCCACTGATGCCGAACGTCGAGTAGCGGAAACGCCGTGGGCCGGTGGACGGGAGGGGCTGGATCCGGCCGAAGCGCAGGTCCCAGCGCTGGTGCAGGGCCGGGTCCTGGGTGGCCTGCCACAACTCCTCCAGGTCGGCCCTGATCACGGTCTCGATGTACAGGCGCATGGGCTTCTCCGTTTTGAGCGGTCGCTCAATGAGCGTAAGCCCTATTTGAGCGATCGCTCAAGTGGCTGGGAAGTGTCGGTCGCGTCTGGTACACAGGCGGCATGGCTGTGACCGTCGATGAGTTCCTGAAGCTGCTGGACGAGCTGCCCGACGTCCGGATGAACCACGCCGGGGAGTGGGTCGGCCTCAAGGTGCACGGCAAGGGGTTCGGATACCTGTGGGAGGCGACCGAGACCGTCGGGCTCAAGGCCACGATCGAGGAGCAGATCGCGCTCGTCACCGAGCGGCCCGAGGTGTTCGAGGTGCAGTTCACGGCCGGGCGGTTCGGGTGGGTGGTGGTCCACCTGGACCGGATCGACGCCGAGGAGCTGTTTGAATTGATGGCCGAGGCGTGGTGCCTGACCGCGCCCAAACAACTCGTGGCCGACTTCGAGGCCACCCACCCCATCGGGCAAAAGGTGCAACCCATGTAATCTCGGGCAGCGTGACCCCCGTGAACGTCCGGCTGCGCGAGTGGCGCGAGGACGACGCCCCCGTCGTGCTGCGTGCCTTCCAGGCCCCAGACCTGCGCCGGCAGGCTCCCTGGCCGGTCGTCACGCTCAAGGACGCCTCGGGATGGATCGCCTCGTGGGCCGGAGCCGGCCACGCCTTCGCCGTCACGATCGACAGCCCACACGAAGATGGCCCGCACAGCGGCGGGCCCCACGGCGGGCCCCACGGCGGGCCCCACGGCGGGCCCCACGGCGGATCCCACGGCGGGCCCCACGGTGAGCGGGTGGTCGGCAATGTGGCGGTGGCCAGGATCGACGATCATGGCAACGGCTGGGTGTCCTACTGGACGGTCCCCGAGGCCAGGGGCATGGGCATCGCGGTGGCGGCCACGGAACTGCTGGCCCGGTGGGCTTTCGAGGAGCGCGGGCTGTACCGGCTGGAGCTGGGGCACCGTACGAACAACGTGGCCTCGTGCAGGGTCGCCACCAAGGCCGGATTCGTGGCCGAGGGCATCGAGCGGGGCAGGCTCAGCTACGAAGGAGTCAGGTACGACGTGGAACGGCACGCCCGCCTGGCCATCGACCGCGTCGCCTGACGTGATCTAGGCTGGCAGGCGTGGACAGCGAGAGTCTGGCCGCGGCCGGCCTGCTGGCGGCCCTGAGCCGGGCGGCGGGTGTCCTCGCGGAGTTACATCACCCCTTCGTGCGCAGCGCGCCGTTCTCGTACTTCGTCCCGCCGGCCGGCGCACGCGTCGGCACCGTGTTCACCCTGCCCGACGGCCGCGAGGTCTGCTTCGCCGTCTCCATCGCCGCTGCCGGCGGCCTCTTCCAGGTGGAGGGGTCCGTGACGGCCGAGGACGAGGTGCTGCTCGGGCTGCCGCGCGAGAGCATGCCCGGCATCCATGACGGGCTGCAAGTGCTGGACGACTACGCGGGCGAGGTGGCGGCGGCCGCGGGCCGGCTGATCGACCAGTTATTGGATGCCATTGTCTGAGTGTCAGACAATACAATACTGACATGAAGAACGGACCTCTCGCGGTCGTCGCCGCCGCGGTGCTCTGGGGCACGGCCGGCACTGCGGGGCTGCTGGTCTCCGCCGACTCCGTCGCTCTGGCCGCGGCACGGCTGGTCATCGGGGGCGCCGCGCTGGCGCTGCTCGCCGGGGCGGGGCTCAGACGAGTGGTCAGCCCGTCCCTGCTGCTGGCCGCCGTCGCCGTGGCCGCGTACCAGCTGTGCTTCTTCGCCGCCGTCAGCCGTACCGGCGTGGCCATCGGAACGGTCGTGGCGATCGGCAGCGGGCCCGTCTTCACCGGGTTGTTGTCGTGGTTGCTGCACCGCCGGCGGCCGAACGCGCGGTGGGCGCTGGCGACCACCGCGGCGATCTGCGGTTGCGCGGCCCTTCTCATGGGCGGCGGGCAGGACGCGGGCGGCGGGCAGGTGATGGCGGGGGTGTCGTTCGCGCTGCTGGGCGGCCTGCTGTACGCCTTCTACGCGGTCACCGCAGCCCGCGCCATCAGCGGCGGCGCGGAGTCCAACGCCGTGATGGGCGTGTTGTTCGGCGGGGCCGCCGTGATCATGGTCCCGGTCCTGGTCCTGAGCGGGGTCGAGTGGCTCGCCGCGCCGAACAGCCTGCTCGCCGTCGTCTACCTGGGGCTGGGCACCACGGCCCTGTCCTACTTCCTGTACGGCCGCGGCCTGCGCACCACCCCGGTGGCCACGGCCGCCACGCTGGCACTGGCGGAACCGGCGGTCGCGGCGCTGCTGGGCGTCGTGGTGCTGGACGAGCGCCTCGGCCCGGTCTCCGTCGCCGGGCTATCGCTGCTGGCTATCGCGCTGGTGGCGGTGGCCGTACCGGAAAGACGCGGGAGAAAAGGGACCGGTCGGCGCGCGGGCGCCGACCGGTCCGCGGCGGTCAGTTGAGCGTCTCCCAGGCGCCGAAGGGGCTGGTCGGCCCGGGGGCGGTCTGCTTGCGGAGATGGAGCTTGCCGTCGGTGCCGACGGCGAGCAGCACCACGGCGCCGCTCTGGTCGAGGACGGCCACCGGGTAGGTCGTGATGGAGCCGCCGAGATCGCTCCAGGCGCCGTACCCGGCGTTCGGGCCGGTCTGCGTGGCCATGCTCACGCCGCCGCCGGCGTTGCGGTGGAAGGCCATGATTCTGGCGTCAGGTCCCGACGGGGTGGTGACGAGTTCCGGCTCGCCCACCCCGGCGTGGCCGCCGATCACAACGGGGCTGAGGTTGAAGGAGCCGCCGGCCGAAGACTGCTTCGTCACGACCAGTTCGGCGGTGATCGCCTTGCGGTACATCACCTCGATCCGTCCGTCCTGGGACAGCGCGGCCACGGGCGGGCTGGCCGGGGTCTGCGACGGGACCGTGTTGAGGACGAAGGAGCCGTTCTGGCTCGTCTGGTGATAGCGCAGGATGCCGGTCGTGGTGCTGGCGAACAGCTCGATGCGGCCGAGCGGATCGGTGAGCGCGCTGAGCCCGTCCTGTACGTTGCTGCCTCCCAGGCTCGTCCAGGAGCTCCAGGTGGTGCCGTTGGCCGCCGTCTGGACGCGCGTGCTGACGCCGCCGGAGGCGTTCTTGACGAAGATCTGCAGTCGGCCGTTGGCGTTGGCGGCCACGGCTGGCGTGCCCATGTACGCCGGTTCGCCGCCGCCGGAGTTGCCGTGGTTCGCCCAGGTGGTGGCCCAGCCGCCGCCCGGTGCCGTCTGGCGCAGGGACACCACGTGGTCGTCGGACATCCGCCTGGCGAAGATCTGCATCCGCCCGTCGGCGTTGAGTCCCACGCTGATCCCGTTCGCCAGCGCCCCGCCGGCGCTGCTCAGCACGGTCGGCCCGGTCCACTGCCCGAGCGCGTTCTGCGAGTAGACGTTCACCAGGCCGCTGCGCACCACGAAGACGTGCGGCAGGCCGCCGGCGTCGCGCGCCGCCCAGGCCGTGCCGCGGGCGTGGCGGTAGTACATCCGCGACTCCCACCCGTCGGGGTCGAACGGGTCGTAGGTGAAGTAGTGGTTGAGTATCGAGGTCTTCTGGGCGATGGCGGGCGGCGTCAGGTTCACCGGCGCGTCGGCGATGTTGTAGTCGCGGTAGTGCAGTTCGACGAGCGGCACGCCGTACGCGGCCGCGGATTTCCTGGCGAACATGGACGCGCCCACGTGGTCGGCGTGACCGCGGTGCTCCGGCATCGGGTCCATGGCCCGCAGCACGGTGGGCTGGTAGTGCTGCATCATCCCCTTCAGCACGTCGATCCCGTTCTGGGTGTCGTAGCTGAAGGACTGGGTGACCTGGCTGCCCTGGGGGATGATCGTGTGATCGACGAAGTTGTCACCCCAGACGAACCAGCCGAGCTGGCCGTCGCGCAGGTTCATGAACACGAGCTGGACCTGCGGCGCGGCCGTGAGCGTGAACCGCTCGACCTGGCGGCCGGAGAGCGTCCAGACGGCGTAGTCCCACTCCTCCTGGTCCTGCGGATCGAGGTCCGGCACCCCGGCCATCCGCGCGTAGGCGTCCTGGATGCCGCGCTGCCGGTTGCGGGCCCGCTCCGCGTCGGAGTTGCCGAGCCCGGTGATCTGGCCCGCGGTGATGAACACGGTCACGCTCGGGCTGCCGGTCTGGATGGAGTCGTGGATGTCCGGGTTCATGAACAGCAGGTCGTCGTCCTGGTGTGCCACGATCTGCATGAACCGGGCGTCCGGCGTCGTGGCGGCGGCGAACCCCGCCCCCGCCGTCGGTACGAGCGCGATCAGTGCCCCGAACACGGCCATCAGCCGCCTGGATAACGAGGTACCTGTGCCTGCGCGCATCTTCTTCCCCCCACATGGTCGTCTGGGCCCATCGGCGATGAACCCAAAGCCGATGCTGATCAGTCCGTAATTTGCTGCCAAGGGGAAGAGGGATAACAACTGAGTAACTCGCGCGACGCGCGCGGTAATGACGTGGGATAAGTCACGAGGGGAAACAAGCAACTGCCGGGTTTTCGGACTTCCCATTTTCGGACACGTGCGTGCCGGCTGATTCTCCGACTAGCGAATATGCCCGGGTGTCATCGCTGTCCGTAGTCGTGGGATCGCTCCAACGGTGACGAATACGGTCGCCCGCGCGTTGTGGTGATCCCTGATTCCGGATGGCTCGATTGGCATTTCCGATCACGTCGAGAATGCCGCCGAGGTCCGATCCGCCGATGAAGGTCCGGATGATCGGCGCGTGGGGGAGGCCCGCGGGGGCGTTAGAGTCGCAGCCGTGACACAGCCGCTCAGACCAGTCTCCACCGTCGACGCGCTGGCCGACGCCCTGCGCCGCAGGGTGTTGTCCGGCGAGATCGAGCCGGGCACCCCGCTGCCCGAGAAGGAGATCGCCGCGGCGTACGGGGTGGCCAGGCCGACCGTGCGCGAGGCCCTGGCCGCACTGGTCCACGAGGGGCTGCTCAAGCGCGAGCGCAACCGCAGCGCCCATGTCCCCGAGGTGACGATCTCGGACCTGGACGATCTCATGTACGTCCGCAGGCCGCTGGAGGACCTGATGGCCAGGGCGCTGACGGGACGCAGGGTGCCGGCGGCGCAGGCGGCGCTGGAGCGCATGGACGGCCTGCCCGAGGACGCGCCCTGGTCGGACATCGTGGCCGAGCACATGACGCTGCACCAGGCGCTCATCGAGGCCGTCGGCAGCCCCAGGCTCGAACGCCTCTACGCCGCCCTGGCGGCCGAGACCAGGCTTGGGCTGGTGCGCCTGCGCGAGGTGTACGAGGACAGGGAGGTGCTGGTCGGCGAGCATCGCGCGCTGCTGGACGCGATCGCCGACGGCCGCCCGGAGGTGGCGCGGGCGGCGGTCGCCGCGCATCTCGACCACTCCTGGGGGCGCGAAACCGCTCACTGAGCGCCCGGCGGCCAGCGCCATTGTGCTCGAACTCTTGCGGGACGAGCCCGGGACTCGCAAGAATCGCGCCCATGCACGGCAATCCGATGCCGGACTCCTACGTGTACGTCACGGAAGAGGGCGTCACCCGTCACTACGCGGACGGGAGCGTCGAAGCCCTTGCCTGGGAGGACGTTGTCGAGGTCCGTGTGGTCGCGGAGCCCGGCGAAGACGTCCATTACATCCTGCTCGACCGCGATGGTGAGGGTTGCGTGGTGCCGCGCAACGCGACGGACGCCACCTTTCTCGCCCGCCTCCGCTATCTGCCCGACTTCGACCTGGATCGGCTCCACGTGGCGGCCGACTCGGCGCACCACGGCGTCGTGGTCGTCTGGCGCAGCCCCGATCCGCCCTCGGCGCTGCCCGACCTGGAATACGACTAGTTCACGGCAGCGAGTGTGACCTCGTGAAATGTCACGCGGTCCGCCTCAGGCCGGTATTTCGCCCGCTGCACTCTTGGACCGTTCCGTCAAGCCCCCGCCTCTCGCGACTTTCGTCCGAATGTGGACATTTGATGGTGTTTCCGTTCCCCGAATCGATCTTTACTCTTTAGTGGGGGCCGCCGCCCTTGATAATGCGTGGGTCCTGTCAACCCATGCGGCTCAAGAAACGTCAAGTCACTGCGGTGTCGGAGTCATCAGGGTGGTAGTTATGAGTGTGGGGACTAGGGGGTCCGCTGACGTGCTCCTGGAGGCCATGCCACGCCAGCAATCCAGTATCTGGACAAGAGCTTACTTACGGATTCTGTTACTCGGCGACACTCTCTGTGCGCTGTTCGCATGCGCCTGCGTGCTGGGAATCCGGTTGCTCTCCGGCGTGTACATTCCCTTCGACGAGTTCGCATTCGGTTTCGGGCTGGTGCTGTTCTGGCCGGCCGCGCTCGCGCTGGGCGGCGCCTACCGCCGGCGAGCCAACGGAGAGGGAACGGAGGAGTTCAAGGCCGTACTGAACGGCGGCATCGGACTGATGGCCACGGTGGCCATCGGCGCCTACGTGACACAGGCCGTCATCGCGCGCAGCTTCGTCATGGCGATGTTGCCGATGGCCCTGCTCGCGACGCTCTACTACCGCTATCGCATGCGCAAGCAACTGCACCGGCGCAGGGCCGTCGGTGAGTACATGCGCCAGGTCATCGCGGTGGGCCATCGGGACTCGATCCTCGATCTGGCCATGCAGCTACGTCGTCAGCCGTACCACGGCATGCAGGTGGTGGGAGCCTGCCTGCCGTCCGGCGATCGCGACGTCGACCTCGATGGAATCCCGGTGCTCGGCTCGTTCGCCGACGTGGCGCAGGTGGTCGCGTACGCGGGCGCCGACGCGGTGGCCGTGCTGGCCTGCCCGGAGCTGGACGGGGCGGCTCTGCGCAGGATGGCCTGGAGCCTGGAGACGAGCAGGACCGATCTGTTCGTCGCCCCGGCGCTGCTCGACGTGGCGGGCCCGCGCATCAGCATCACGCCGGTGGCCGGGATGCCGCTGATGCACGTGGAGCATCCGGAGTTCAACGGCACCAGGCAGTTCGTGAAGTCCGTCTTCGACCGCCTGGTCTCCGGCGTGGCGCTGGTGCTGCTGGCGCTGCCGCTGCTGGCGGTGGGCCTGCTGATCCGCCTCACCAGCAAGGGCCCCGCGCTGTTCCGCCAGACCAGAGTGGGTAAGGACGGCACAACCTTCAGTGTCTACAAATTTCGTACGATGGTGGTCGATGCGGAGCAGCTCAAGGCAAGCCTTCTTGAAGCCAACGAGTTCGACGGCGTTCTCTTCAAGATGAGGAACGATCCACGGATCACCCGCGTGGGCGTGTTCCTGCGCAAATACTCCGTGGATGAGCTCCCGCAGTTGCTCAACGTGGTCCGCGGGGAGATGTCGCTGGTCGGGCCCAGGCCACCGCTGCTGGAAGAGGTCGCCGCGTACGGCACCGACGTGCGCCGCCGCCTGGTGGTCAAGCCGGGCATGACCGGTCTCTGGCAGGTCAGCGGCCGTTCCAACCTGACCTGGGACGAGTCCGTACGGCTCGACCTGCGGTACGTGGAGAACTGGTCGCTCATCCTCGACCTGCAGATCCTGTGGAAGACCTGGTCCGTCGTCACTCGTGGAGAAGGGGCTTACTAGCAGTGAAAGCACTCGTGCTCGCCGGGGGGTCGGGCACACGGCTACGGCCCATCACCCACACCTCGGCCAAACAACTGGTGCCCGTCGCGAACAAACCCGTGTTGTTCTACGGCCTGGAGGCCATCGCGCAGACCGGCGTCAGAGAGGTCGGCCTGGTGGTCGGCGACACCCACGCGGAGATCGAGGCGGCGGTCGGCGACGGCTCCGCCTTCGGGCTGGAGGTCACCTACCTGCGCCAGGAGGCGCCACTCGGCCTGGCGCACGGCGTGCTGATCGCGCGGGACTTCCTGGGCGACGACGACTTCGTCATGTACCTCGGCGACAACTTCATCGTCGGCGGCATCAACGAGCTGGTGGACAGGTTCAACACCCGGCGGCCGGCCGCGCAGATCCTGCTCACCGAGGTCAGCGACCCCAAGCAGTTCGGGGTGGCCGAACTCGACGCGCAGGGCCGGGTGATCGGCCTGGAGGAGAAGCCGGAACGTCCCAAGAGCGATCTGGCCCTGGTCGGCGTCTACCTGTTCAGCCCGGCCGTGCACCGGGCGGTCGCGGAGCTCAAGCCGTCGTGGCGGGGCGAGCTGGAGATCACCGACGCCATCCAGTGGCTGATCGAGGAGGGGCTGGACGTCGACTCCTCGGTCATCTCCGGCTACTGGAAGGACACCGGAAACGTCACCGACATGCTGGAGGTCAACAGGCTGGTGCTCGAATCGCTCGAACCCCGGGTCGAGGGCCTGGTGGACGAGGCCAGCGAGCTGGTCGGCCGGGTGGTGGTCGAGCCGGGGGCCTCGGTCGAGCGCTCCCGCGTGGTCGGCCCGGTGATCCTCGGCGCGGGCACGCGCATCCGGGACAGCTACGTCGGCCCGTTCACCTCCGTCGGCGCGGACTGCCTGGTCAGCGACAGCGAGCTGGACTATTCGATAGTGCTCCAGGGCACCTCCATCGTGGGGGTCGGCAGGATCGAGTCCTCGCTGATCGGCCACCACGTCGAGGTGACCGCCTCGGTCAACACACCCAAAGCCCACCGTCTCGTGCTGGGCGACCACAGCAAGGTGCGGATCGGTACATGATGCGGATTCTGGTGACGGGCGGAGCGGGATTCATCGGATCCCACTTCGTCCAAGGACTGCGTGACGCGGACGTGACGGTGCTGGACAAGCTCACGTACGCGGGCAACCCGGCGAACCTCGACGGGGTGCCGCACACGTTCACGCAAGGAGACATATGCGACGCCGAGCTGCTCGGCCGGATCGTTCCCGGACACGACCTGGTGGTCAACTTCGCCGCCGAGTCGCACGTGGACCGGTCGATCGAGGGCGCGGCCGAGTTCGTGCGCACCAACGTGCTCGGCACGCAGACGTTGTTGCAGGCGTGCCTGGAAGCGGGGGTGCCCAAGGTCGTGCACGTCTCGACCGACGAGGTCTACGGCTCGATCGACGAGGGCTCATGGGATGAGTCCGCGCCGCTGCGGCCGCGTTCGCCGTACGCGGCCTCGAAGGCGGGCGGCGACCTGATCGCCGAGGCCTACGCCGTCACCCACGGGCTGAACGTCTCCATCACCCGGTGCGGCAACAACTACGGTCCCCGGCAGTACCCGGAGAAGGTTATCCCGCTGTTCGTGACGAACCTGTTGCGCGGCTGGAAGGTGCCGCTCTACGGCGACGGCGGGAACGTCCGCGACTGGATCCACGTCGAGGACCACTGCGCGGCGATCCGCCTGGTCGCGGAGAAGGGCGGGCCCGGCGAGGTGTACCACATTGCCGGCACGGCCGAACTGACCAACAGGGAGCTGACCGCCCGCCTGCTCGAAGCCTGCGGTCGTGACTGGGACCTGGTCGAGCCGGTGGCCGACCGCAAGGGGCACGACCGCCGCTACTCCCTCGACGACCGCAAGCTGCGCGCGCTCGGTTACCGGCCGCGGGTCTCCTTCGAGCAGGGGCTCAAGGAGACCGTCCGGTGGTACGCCGAGCACCGGGACTGGTGGTCACGATGACGAGATGGCTGGTGACGGGCGCGGGCGGCATGCTCGGTCAGGACCTGACGCGGTTGTTGCGGACCATGCCGCAGACCCGGGTGCACGCGCTGACCAGGGCGGAGCTCGACCTGTGCGACGCGGCGGCGGTGGCCGCGGCGGTGCGTGTGCTGGAGCCGGACGTGGTGGTCAACTGCGCGGCCTGGACGGACGTGGACGGCGCAGAGTCGGACGAGGCCGCGGCCATGGCGGTCAACGGCACGGCCGTGGACGTGCTGGCAAGGGAGAGCGCGCGGGCGGGCGCGCGGTTGTTGCAGCTGTCCACGGACTACGTCTTCGACGGCGGCGCGCGCACACCGTACCCGCGGGACGCTCCGACCTCGCCGCTGAACGCCTACGGCAGGGCCAAGCTGGTGGGGGAGCACGCGGCGCTCGAACACGGCCACTACGTGTTGCGCACGGAGTGGCTGTACGGCGCGCAGGGCCGCAGCTTCCCCAGGACGATGACCAGGCTGGCGGCGGCGGGTACGCCGGTGCGGGTGGTCGACGACCAGGTCGGCCAGCCCACCTGGACCGTCGACCTGGCCGAGCGTCTCATCCTGCTGGGCACGGGCCAGGCCCCGCCCGGGATCTACCACGCGACGAACGCGGGCCAGACCAGCTGGTACGGCTTCGCCAGGCGCATATTCGTCCTGCTCGGCGCCGATCCCGACCTGGTGGAGCCGGTCACCACGGCCGAATTCCCCCGGCCGGCGGCCCGCCCCGCCTACAGCGTGCTGGACCAGGACGCGCTGCCGCCGATGCGTGAATGGGATCTGGCGCTACTGGAGGCCTGGCCGCACCTGCTGTCCGGCTGGGGAGCCGTAGTGGGCCAGACAGTCGGCGTAGGAAGGCAGTAGACCTTGTTCGGCTGCTTCCGCGAGCGTGGGCGCCGCGGCGTCCTTCTCGGACAGGACAGGCTCGATGCCCGACGGCCACGCGATGCCCAGGGCCGGGTCGAGCGGGTGGACGCCGTGCTCGCGGCCCGGCGCGTACGGCGTGGAGCAGAGGTAGACGACCGTGGCCGACTCGCTCATCGCGAAGAACGCGTGGCCCAGGCCCTCGGCGAGGAAGACCGCCCGGCGCCGCTGATCGTCGAGTTCGACGGCCACGGAGCGGCCGAAGGTGGGGGAGCCGGTGCGCACGTCCACGATGACGTCGAGCACGCTGCCGGACACGCAGGTCACGTACTTGGCCTGGCCGGGTGGCACGTCGCTGAAGTGCACCCCGCGCAGGGTGCCTCTGACGGAGATCGAGCAGTTGGCCTGGGCCACCTCCAGGGGGCGGTCGAGCCCGTCTTTCTTGAACCATTCCAGGAAGGCCCCGCGGTGGTCGCCGTGGATACGGGGGCTGAAGAGCCAAGCACCGTCGAGGTCAAGGGGATCCATGATCCGGATCATGACATAGCCGGAACGTTCCCGGCCAGAGTCTGTAACGCACGGGACAGAAGCCGCGAAATGTCTGCCGGTGGCACTACGGGGACGGCGGGTTGGACCGCGCCAGGAACAACCACGTAAATCCAATAATGGGGAGAAATCATGACTTGTGATCGAGGTCGGTGCCGGTGAAGGGCTGCCGGTTATGCGGATCCAGCGACCTGGCCAGTGTGGTCGATCTCGGCGCCACGCCACCGTGTGAGCTGTTCCTCACCGAGGAGCAGCTCGACGAACCAGAACTCACCTATCCCCTGCACCTTCAGATCTGCACGAGCTGCTATCTCGCCCAGATCCCTCCGCTGATCCGGCCCGAGGACACGTTCACGGAGTACGCCTACTTCTCCTCGTACTCGACCTCCTGGGTCGAACACGCGCGTCAGTTCGCCGACGCCGCGCTCGACCGCCTGGCCCCCGAGTTCGTCGTCGAGGTGGCCAGCAACGACGGTTACCTGCTCCAGCACGTCGTCGCCCGTGGCGTGCGCTGCCTGGGCGTCGAGCCGTCCGCGAACGTGGGCCAGGCCGCCAGGGACAGGGGCGTGCCCACCCGCACCGCGTTCCTCGACCCGGAGACGGGGGCGGCGATCAGGGCCGAGCACGGCCCGGCCGGCCTGGTCGTGGCCAACAACGTCTACGCGCACATCCCGGACATCGTCGGCTTCACCAAGGGGCTGCGCGCGCTGGTCGCCGACGACGGCTGGGTCTCCATCGAGGTGCAGCACCTGCTCACGCTCATGGAGCTGAACCAGTACGACACGATCTACCACGAGCACTTCCAGTACTACACGGTCGCCTCGGCCATGCGGGCGCTGGCCTCGGGCGGGCTGGCGCTGGCGGACGTGGAGCTGCTGCCGACGCACGGGGGCTCCATCCGCCTGTGGGCCAGGCCGGTGGAGGCAGTGGAGGCAGCGACCGAGCCGAGCGGCCGGGTGGCCGAGGTGCTGGACAGGGAGAAGAACGCGGGGCTGGCGGAGCTCAGCGGGTACGCCGAGTTCGGCGAGCGGGTGGCCAAGGTCCGCCGCGACCTGCTGCGCTTCCTCATCGACGCGGCCGACGCCGGCAAGACGGTGGTCGGCTACGGGGCGCCGGGCAAGGGCAACACGCTGCTCAACCACTGTGGCATCCGGTCCGACCTGCTCGCCTACACCGTGGACCGCAACCCGTACAAGCACGGCAGATTCACTCCGGGGACCCGCATCCCCGTGCTGCCGCCGAGCAAGATCGCCGAGGATCGGCCCGACTACGTGCTGGTCCTGCCGTGGAACCTGCGCGAGGAGCTCATCGAGCAGCTCTCGTACGTCCGTGAGTGGGGCGGCCGGCTGGTCTTCCCCATCCCGTCCCTGGAGGTCGCACCATGAAGGTCGTGCTCTTCTGCGGCGGTTTCGGCACCCGCATGCGCAGCGGAACGCCGGGCGAGGTCCCCAAGCCGATGCAGCTCGTCGGTCCGCGCCCGCTCATCTGGCACGTGATGCGCTACTACGCGCACTTCGGGCACAAGGACTTCGTGCTCTGTCTCGGGTACGGCGCCCAGCACATCACCGAGTTCTTCCTCAACTACCAGGAGACCGTCTCCAACGACTTCGTGCTGCGCAAGGGCGAGGTCGAGATGCTCTCGCAGGACACCTCCGACTGGTCGATCTCCTTCGTGCAGACCGGCATCCGCTCGCCCATCGGTGAGCGGTTGCGCAGGGTTCGCTCGTACCTGGAGGGCGAGGAGATGTTCCTGGCCAACTACGCCGACGTGCTCTCGGACGCGCCGCTGCCCGACATCATCGACCGGTTCGAGCGGACGGACGCGGGGGCGTCCATGATGGTGGTGCCGCCGCCCGGCACCTTCCACTGCATCGACGTCACCGACGACGGGCTGGCGCGTGCCATCAGCCCGGTCAGCGAGATGCCGCTCTGGGTCAACGGCGGCTACTTCGTGTTGCGGCAGGAGGTCTTCGACCACCTGCCGGAGAACGGTGACCTGGTCGGCGACGCCTGCGTGGAGCTGTCCAAACGCGGCCGGCTGATGGCCTACCGGCATCGCGGCTACTGGCGGCCGACCGACACCGTCAACCAGCGCATCGAACTGGACGACGCTTATTCGCGGGGTGACCGGCCATGGGCGTTGTGGGAGACATGATCGGACTTATCCCGACTCGGTTGGGTTCGGTGGTCGCCCTGGGCGCGCACTGCGACGACCTGGCCATCGGGGCCGGCGGCACGCTGCTCACGCTCTGCGCCGCCCGTCCCGGAGTGCGGATCGACGCGCTCGTGTTGTCGGGCGGCGGTACGGAGCGCGAGGAGGAGGAGCACGCGGCGCTGGCCGCCTTCTGCCCCGGCGCCGACCTGCGGCTCAACGTGCTCAAGCTGCCCGACGGCCGCCTGCCGGCGCACTGGCAGGAGGCCAAGGAGGCGGTGGAGGAGCTGCGCGCCGGCACCGAGCCCCAGCTCATCCTCGCCCCGCGGCGCGGCGACGCCCACCAGGACCACCGCGGCCTGGCCGAACTCGTGCCCACGGCCTTCCGCGACCACCTGACGCTCGGCTACGAGATCGTCAAATGGGACGGCGACCTCGGCCGCCCCAACGTCTACCAGCCGCTGCGGCCCGAGGTGGCGCAGGAGAAGGTCACCCTGCTCCAGCGCCACTACCCCTCGCAGCGGCACCGCCCCTGGTACGACCGGGAGGCGTTCCTCGGCCTGGCCCGCATCCGCGGCATCGAGTGCGGCGCCAGGTACGCCGAGGCCTTCCACAGCGGCAAACTCATCCTCGACCTCGCAGCTGGAGGCTAGCCCGACATGCGTGTACTCCTGACCGGACACCAGGGCTACCTGGGCACCGTCATGGCTCCCGTACTGGCCGCGGCCGGGCACGAGGTGACCGGCCTCGACTCGGGCCTGTTCGCCGAGTGCGTGCTGGGCCCGCCGCCACCCGACCCCGAAGGGCTGCGCCTGGACCTGCGCGACGTGCCCGCCGAGGCGCTGAACGGCTTCGACGCGGTGATCCACCTGGCCGCGCTGTCGAACGACCCGCTGGGCTCGCTGGCGCCCGAGCTGACCTACGACATCAACTACCACGCCTCCGTACGGCTGGCCCGGCTGGCGAAGGACGCGGGGGTGCGGCGCTTCCTGTACGCCTCCACCTGCTCGGTCTACGGTGCCTCCGGCGGCGACGACCTGCTCGACGAGGACGCCCCGCTGCGCCCCGTCACCCCCTACGCCGAGTCGAAGGTACGCGTCGAGGACGAGCTGTCCGAGCTGGCCGACGCCGACTTCACTCCGGTCTTCCTGCGCAACGCGACCGCCTTCGGGTTCTCGCCCCGGCTGCGGGCCGACATCGTGCTCAACAACCTCGTCGGGCACGCCCACCTGACCGGCCAGGTCAAGGTGCTCTCCGACGGCACCCCGTGGCGGCCGCTGGTGCACGCGGCGGACATCGCCGACGCCTTCCTGGCCACGCTGACCGCGCCGCGCGAGGCCGTGCACGCCAAGGCGTTCAACGTGGGCGGCGAGCAGAACAACCTGCGGGTCTCCGAGATCGCCGAGCACGTCGTGGAGGCGGTGCCGGGCTCGGAGCTGGTGGTCACCGGCGAGACCGGCGCGGACCCGCGCTCCTACCGGGTCTCCTTCGAGCGGATCCGCGCGGCGCTGCCCGGGTTCCAGGCCAGGTGGACGGTGAAGGCCGGCGCGGTCGAGCTGGCCGCGGCCTACCGGAGCCACGGCCTGACCGACGCGGACTTCCGGCGGCGGTTCACCAGGCTGGCCTGGCTGGCCGGTCGTCAGGAGGCCGGAACGGTGAGTGAGGATCTGCGCACGTGACAGGGCCCGAGATGCACGCCCTGGTCGAGCGGCTCTACCCGCTGTGCCGCTCGATCACCGGGGACGGCGTGCGCGCGACGCTGGACATCGTCGGCGAGCACCTGGACTTACAGGTGCACGAGGTGCCGACCGGGACCGAGGTGCTCGACTGGACGGTGCCCAGGGAGTGGAACGTCCGCGACGCCTACATCAAGGATCCCTCCGGGCGGCGGGTGGTGGACTTCCGGCGCTCGAACCTGCACGTGGTGGGTTACAGCGTGCCGGTGTCGGCGACCATGAGCCTCGCGGAGCTGCGTCCCCATCTGCACACGCTGCCGGAGCAGCCGGAGCTGGTGCCGTACCGGACCTCGTACTACGCCGAGACCTGGGGGTTCTGCCTCAGCCAGGACACGCTCGACGGGATGGGCGACGGGCCGTACGAGGTGGTGATCGACTCGACGCTGGCCGACGGGCACCTGACCTACGCCGAGCACGTCGTGCCGGGGACCAGCGAGGACGAGGTGATGATCTCCTGCCACGTCTGCCATCCGTCGCTGGCCAACGACAACCTGGCCGGGATCGCGGTGGCCGTGGCGCTGGCCAAGAGCCTGGATCAGCCGCGGCACACCTACCGGTTCCTGTTCGCGCCCGGCACGATCGGGGCGATCACCTGGCTGGCGCGCAACCGGGAGCGGGTCGGGCGGGTCAAGCACGGGCTCACTCTCGCCTGCGCGGGCGATCCCGGGCGGCTCACGTACAAGCGCAGCCGGCGGGGCGAGGCGGTGATCGACCGGGCGGTCACGCACGTGCTCGGGGACCGGCCGCACCACGTGCTGCCCTTCTCGCCCTACGGGTATGACGAGCGGCAGTTCTGCTCGCCGGGGTTCAACCTGCCGTTCGGCAGCCTGACCAGGACCCCGTACGCCGGATATCCGGAATATCACACCTCGGGGGACAACCCGGAGTTCGTCTCCCCGTCCGCCCTGGCCGACACGCTGGAGGTGCTCCGGCAGGTCGCCGGTGTGCTGGACGGGGAGCGTACCTATCTCAATCTCAGCCCGTACGGGGAGCCGCAGCTGGGCAGGCGCGGACTCTACGGATCGCTCGGCGGGCGCAGTGACACGAAACAGGCGCAAATGGCGATGTTATGGGTGCTCAACCTGTCCGACGGGGAGCACAGCCTGCTCGACATCGCCCAGCGCTCGGATCTGCCGTTCGCCGCGCTGCGGGAGGCGGCCACGGCACTGCTGGCGGCCGGACTGGTCAAGGAGACTGCGTGATGAACTTCAAGGTCGGGGACCTTGTGGAAGTGCGGGGCGAGGCCGAGATCCTGGCCACGCTGGACGAGCGGGGCGAGCTCGACGGGCTGCCGTTCATGCCGGAGATGCTCCTGTACTGCGGTAAGCGCCTGACCGTGCACAAGGTGGCGCACAAGTTGTGCGACACCCAGACCCGCACGGGCCTGCGCAGGATGGAGCGCGCCGTGCACCTGGCCGCCGCCCGCTGCGACGGCTCCGCGCACGGCGGTTGCCAGACCGCCTGCTCCATGTACTGGAAGGAAGCCTGGATCAAACCCGTGACGGACGAGCCCACGACGTCCCCGCAGGACTCGCGGCTGCTGCCGCTCCTGGAGATCAACACCCGCAAGCCGGCCGCCGAGGACGGCGGGGAGCGCTTCTCCTGCCAGGCCACCGAGCTGCTGCGGGCCGCGCCGACGTGCCTGCCGTTCAAGAAGGTCGACCAGTACGTCACCGACGTGCGCTCGGGCAACGTGGGCGTGGGCAGGACCCTGCAGGGCATCGCCATCGGAACCTTCAACCGGGCTCAGCACCTGGCCAGGCGCGTGTTGCCGCGGCGGTTGTGGCTCAAGGACGGCCTGCCGTGGGGATTCCTCAAGGGCCGCCTGACCGGGAAGACCCCCGCCCAGACCCTCGACCTGCAGCCGGGCGAGCTGGTGCGGGTCAAGTCCAAGGAGGAGATCCTCCAGACGCTCAACGGCGACATGCTCAACCGCGGCATGGGCTTCGAGCAGGAGATGGCGCGCTACTGCGGGAAGACGGCGCGGGTGCAGGCCAGGGTCGAGCGCTGCCTGGATGAGAAGACCGGCGAGCTGCTGACCATGAAGACGCCGTGCATCGTGCTGGAGGAGGTCGTCTGCGTGGGGGTGCACAGCCTCAACTGCCCGCGCGAGTTCGTGCCTTTCTGGCGGGAGATCTGGCTGGAACGGGTCTGAACCGGCCGTGACTGACGACAGGGTCGAATCCATCGGCCGCAAGGCCGGCAGCGGGCTGCGCTGGAGCCTGCTCGGGAACACCGTGACCAAGGCGGCCTCCTTCGTCATGAGCCTGGTGCTCGCGCGGCTGCTGGCGACCGAGGACTTCGGCATCTACGCGGTCGCCCTGGCCGCGACGCAGTTCGTCATGGTCGTCAAGGACGCGGGCATCAT
Source organism: Nonomuraea sp. NPDC050404 (assembly GCF_040655495.1). Lineage (NCBI taxonomy): Bacteria > Bacillati > Actinomycetota > Actinomycetes > Streptosporangiales > Streptosporangiaceae > Nonomuraea > Nonomuraea sp. NPDC050404. The sequence continues at coordinate 53,914 of NZ_JBFAKB010000042.1, read as the reverse complement.
GGCCGCCGTCATCCAGTGGCGGGGCAGGATCGAGGAGATCGCGCCCACCGCCACGGTGCTCGCGTTCCTCTTCGCCACCGGCCTGTACGGGCTCTTCTGGGCCGGCGCGCCCTACTTCTCCGCCCTGGCGGGCAGCGAGCAGGCGACCGGGGTGGTGCGGCTGCTCACGGCCGTCATCCTGGTCGAGGCCGTGACCGCGGTGCGCAGCGCCGCCCTGATGCGCGAGTTCGCCCAGGAGAGGCTGGCGATCGCCAACCTGGCGGGCTTCGCCGTCAACGCCACCCTGGCCGTCGCGCTGGCCGCGGGCGGCGCGGGCGCCTACAGCTTCGCATGGGGCCAGCTCAGCGGTTCCGTCGCCACGGGACTCATCATCCTCTTCCTGGCCAGGATGCCCTTCGAGGTCGGCTTCGACCGGGCGATCGCCGCCCGGCTGCTGCGCTTCGGCCTGCCGTCCGCGGTCGGCTTCGGGCTGGAGGCCGCGCTGATGAACTCCAGCTTCGTCGTCGTGGGCGCGATACTCGGCGAGCAGCAGCTCGGCTACTACCTGCTGGCCTTCAACGTCTCCAGCTGGGTGCCCGGGATGATCGGGACGGCGCTGCGCTACGTCTCCCTGCCCGGCTTCTCGCGGCTGGCCGAGGACGACGACTCGTTGTCGGAGGGCGTACGCAGGACCGTGCCGCTGCTGGTGACCTTCGTGATGCCGGTGGCGCTGGTCATGGCCACACTCGCGCATCCGCTCATCACCTTCCTGTACGAGGCCCGATGGGACCCGGCGGCGGGCGTGCTGCGCTGGCTGGCGGTGCTCATGGTCGTCCGCATGATCACGTCCTACCTGGTCACGGACATCCTCATCTCGACCGGCGCGACCAAGAGCACGGTCTGGCTCAACCTCGGCTGGGCGGTCGCGCTGCTGCCCGCGCTGATCGCGGGGGCTCAGCTCGGCGGCATCAACGGCGCGGCCATGGGGCACGCCGCCGTGGCCGTGCTCGTCGCGCTGCCGCTGGGCGTGCTGCTGCTGCGCCGGCAGGGCGTACGGCTGCGGCCGGTCCTGCCCGGGCTCGTGCGGCCCGCGCTGGCGACGCTGGTCACCGGCCTGTACATGGTGCTGCTCACCGGCGTGTTCGAGGCGGCCGCGCTGCTCGAACTCCTCCTCGTGGGCGGTTCTGGACTGCTCGTGTTCGCGCTGCTGGCCACGCCGCCCGCGGTGCTGGGCCGGCTGATACGACGAGGGAGAGCCCATGTCCGATCCTGAGCTGGTCTCGATCGCCCTGCCCGTACGCAACGGCGCCGGGCGGCTGGAACCCGTGGTCAGGTCGGTGCTCGCGCAGGACCATGAGCACCTCGAACTCGTCATCTCCGACAACGCCTCCACCGACGCCACCGAGGAGTTGTGCAGGGACCTGGCGGCGGGCGACCGCAGGATCGTCTACCACCGGCACCCGCGCAACGTGGGCCTGCTGAACAACTTCATGCACGCCGCCCGCATCTCCCACGGCGCGTTCGTACGCTGGATCGGCGACGACGACCGGCTGGAACCGGCCTGCCTCTCGCGCGCCCTGGCGGCCTTCGCGGCCGACGAGCGGCTCATCCTGGTCACCACGCAGGTCGCCTACACCGGCCCTGACGGGGTGACCAGGACCGCCGCCTACGACGGCACGGGGCTGGGCTCGGACCAGGCGATGGTCCGGTTCCGCGAGTGGCTGCGGCTGCTCAACGAGAGCCCGCTGCTGATGGACCCGCTCTACGGGCTGCTGCGGCGCGCCCCCGCGACCGAGATCCCGCGCAGGAACATGTTGCGCGAGGACGAGACCTTCGCGGCCAAGCTGGCGCTGGCCGGGCCGTGGGGGCACGTGCCCGAGGTGCTGGCGCACCGCAACACGCGCGTCGAGCGCATCGCGAACGTGGCGCGCAGGCTCGACGTGCCGACCTGGCAGTCCCACCTGTCCAACACCCTGCAACTGCGCGAGTTGTTGCGCTGGGTGGGCGACGCGGAGCTGGCCCCTGTCCAGCGCCGCCGGGCGCGGGCGGCCCTGGTGCGCATGTACGCACGCAGGCAGCGCCGTACGGTGGCGCACCGCGGCAGGAAACTCTGGTCCATGCTGCGTCTCGTGTAACGAGTCTGATGAACAGCACGATTTCCTATTTGTGCCGGTACAACGCTGACGGGCGGACCACAGTGCGCTTCTGGAAGACTTTCCTCGGTCTGGCCAGGAACAAGCTCGTCGGACCTCCGATCGTCCTGGCGGCGATCGTGCTCGCCCTCGCGGGATATCTCCTGGTCCCCACGCGTTACCTCGCCACGGCGTCCATGGTGCTCACCATCTCCGCCACCGGCGGGACGCTGGAGAAGGGGCCGGCGCCGGAGCCCGGCCTGACCAACCCGCTGCTGCAGTTCAGCGACGCGCTGCGGACCACGGCGGGCATCCTGATCCTGGCCACGAACAACGAGCGGGTGGCCGCCGAACTGGGTGCGGCCGAGGGCGGGCCGACCAAGCTGCTCATCAACGACGGGCGTACCGACCCCGACCTGCTGAGCGTCGGTGGCACGGGGCCGTTCATCCACATTGAGGTGGAGGGCACGTCCAAGGGCGCGGTGCGGGACGTGCTGGCCAAGGCGCAGAGCCGGGTGCGGACGGAGCTGAAGAACTGGCAGACGTCGCTGGGCGCGCCGCCCATCACCCACATGGGCATGCTCGACGTACGGCCCGCCGCCGAGCCCCAGGCCGTCGTGGAGGACAAGCTGACGGCGGCGGCGGGCGGCGGGGTGCTCGGCTTGGTGGGCGGGTTCGCGGTGGCCTACGCGATACCACGGCTGCGTCCGGCCAGCCGGCCCGATGACGAACCGGAGCCGCAGCCGCAGCCGCAGCCGGAGCCGGTGGCGGTGGCGGTGGCAGCGGAGAGCGCGGCCGAGCCGGAGCCCGTCTTCGACGCCGATCCCGATCCCATGGCGGGCACGCTCGTCAGGTTCGGGTTCGGGCCCGTGCGTCCGCCGCAGGAAGCGAAAGAGGCCGTGGGCAACGGCTCCAGGTCGCGACTCGGCGCCCTCTCGGAGCTCCCTCGCGACCCCGCCCCCGACCCGGCCTCCAGGCCGGATGAGACGGACACTCAGACCTTCCCTGTGGTCAAGCACGAGGAGCCGGATGAGACCGACACTCAAACCTTCCCGGTGGCCAAGCCGGATGAACCGGACGGCGAACAACAGTAGACAGGCGAGTGTTCCTTGTCCGGGAGCGCTATGGAACGTTCCTGAGCGGAGTGATTCGTAACATTTGGCCTTCTCTGCACGATAATCCTGCTGTATCGCAGCAGGCCGCGATGAGCCCGTACTAACGGGGGGTTGGTCGGGATAATGGTTTTTTGGAACGATTTGCTGGGCCTCCTCCGCCGGAGGACCGTCGCACTTCCGATCCTCGCTCTCGGCCTCGTCCTCGCACTGGTGGGTTTCCTGATCGGCCCGGCGAGCTACAAGACCGAATCGTCGCTGATCCTGACCCCGCCGCCGAGCGGCGGCACCCTGTCGATGGACCCGGCCAGGCCGGTCGGCGAGACCAATCCGCTGCTGCAGTACAACAACGGGCTGCGCACCGTGGCCGGCATCCTGGTCGTCGCGCTCAACGGCAAGGAGGAGTTGCGGAGGCTGGGCATCGAGGAGGGCGGCCCGACCACGATCGTGATCGACGACGGGCGCTCCAACTCCGATCTGCTCGGTGTCGTGACGCTCGGACCGTTCCTGCACGTCGCGGTCGAGAGCGACTCGCCGGACACCGCCAAGCAGGTGCTGGAGCGGGCGCATCTGCGCCTGCGCGAGCGGCTGACCGCCTACCAGGCCACGCTCGGCGCGCCGCAGAACACGCTCATCGCCCTCAGTACGGTGGTGGTGCTGCCGCCCAAGTACGACGGCGGTGCGAAGATCCAGTACGCGATGGGGGCGCTGGTCGCCACGCTGCTCCTCGGCTTCGCCGGGGCGTACGCGGTGCTGGTGCGCGGTCTCTTCCGCCGCCGCCCCGGCCGCCCGTCGCCGGACGGTCAGGAAGAGCCCGCACACCCGCCCGTGGAGGGGGGATCGCTCAACGGCCAGATCCCCGCGGGCACCCCGCTGGTCAGGACCGGCGCAGAGCCGGAGGCCGAGGAGCTGGTCCGCGTCACGAACGACTCCTGGCCCGCGATCCCGTCCGAGGACCGGCGCGAAGACGAGTGATCAGGAGGTCTGGGCGGCCACCTCGATCCCGTGCCGGATGGCCGCCTGCCGTACCTCGGGCGGCGTGCCCGACTTGGAGGAGATCATCATCCCGACCGCCTCCCGTCCCAGCTTTCCGGCGAACTCCAGCGCGGTGTGCAGGTCCATCGGCGACTCGTCGGGGGTCTTGTGGCAGACCGAGGTGTCGGAGGGCGGCCGGCCGTCCGTGGCGCTCAGCACCTCGTCCACGAAGACGCCGTACAACATGAACTCCGAGATGTGCAGCCGCGCGCCGAACGCCTCGATCCAGTGCCGCCCGGTGGTCTCCCTGAGCCTGTCCTGCAGCTTGTGTACGGTGGCGGGCTGCCAGAAGGTCAGCGGGCTCATGTAGTCGGGCAGCGGCGGCTGCGGCGGCGGCGGGAGTTTGAGCAGGTCGCGGGCCACCTGGTGCCACAACACGTGCCGGGGCATCTGCGCGTGCACGCCGCCCTCCAGGCGGTGCAGCAACATCCGGCCGTCGATCAGCGCCCGCGCGGCGGTGACCGGCCGGACGAGCACCACGTCGGAGTCGGCCACCAGCACCACGTCGGTGTCCATGGCCGCGGTGGCGGCGATCTTGATGATCTGCTGCATCACCCAGCCGCGCACCGGCGGCCACGGCCGGCGCACGTTGATCCACAGACCTCTGCCGGGCACCTTGACGTAACGCCTGGGCAGCAGCTCCTCGACCGTCCAGACCCGGCAGCGCGGCCCGGCGTACGGCGCGAACAACCTCCGGTCGGGACGCGGCACGACCACGTGGTGCACCGTGTCAGAGGAGGTGAATTCGAGCACCGAGCGGTGCAGGTCACCGAAGTGTTCGGCGTCAGGACCGTAGCTGGGGGTCACGACGGCCAGCGTCTTCATCGCCGGCCGCCCGGCACGCAGCACTCTTCCACGGCTCACCTTTCGCGGATGGCTCTGTCGGCCCACCTTTCATCGACGCCGGACTTTGGCACGTTACAGATTTCGGGTAACACCTCCCACCTTGGCGCCGATTGCCTGAATAGGGGTGAGACGTGCCTGGGGGGCTGTGTGGACTTCTGGAAGGCGATCTCCGTCCTGTTCCGCCGCTGGTACGTGGCACTGTCGGCGCTGCTGCTGACGTTCATCGCCGCCTACGGCATGTACGCCACGATCCCCACGCAGTACAGCTCGACCACGCTCATGGTGCTCACGGTGCCGACCAGCGGCTCCTACCGGATGCCCCAGCCCACCGTGCCGAACCCGCTGGTCAACCCGCTGCTGAACTTCGACGGCGGCCTGAACATGACGGCCTCGATCATGGTGCAGGTGCTCAACGGCCCCGAGGTGGCCGGACAGCTGGGCGTGCACGCGGAGTCCACCACCACCTACCGGGTCCACAACGGCCACCCCAACCCCGAACTGCTGATCAACGCGCCGTTCGTGGTCATCGAGGGCACGAGCCTGTCGCCGCAGGAGGCCAAGAAGATCGTGCAGCGGGTCGCCGAGCGCGCCAAGATCGAGCTGAAACGCCGGCAGGAACGGCTGGGCTCGCCGCCGGAGACCTTCATCAACCTGACCGAGATGATCGCGCCCACCGAGCCGTTCGCCGAGCGTGGCGGGAAGACCCGCACCGCGGCGGTCGTGTTCGCGCTGGGCGTCATGGCGGCCCTGGCCGCCTCCTACGCCGCCGAGAGCATCATGCTCGGGCTGCGCCGCCGTAAGGAGCAGCCGCCGCTCAGCGAGGCGGCCACCCCGAGCGAGGAAGCGGTGCTGCAACGATGACCGTGCTCCTGCGGCCGTCACAGGAGGTTCGCAGCGCGGACGGCGCCACCCTGTGCGCCATCTTCGTCGCGGTCCTCATCCTGGTGCCGGCCCGCCAGGTGATCGGCGGGCTCCCCTTCGACCTGACCTACGCCGAGGCCGTCGGCCTGGTGGCCGCCGTCTGGTGGTGCTGCGCCCACCTGACCAGCACGCTCGGCGCCGCCAAGGGCCCGAACCTGGTCCGGTACGGCATCTACTTCTACGTGATCACCTACCTGGTCACCTACGCCTACACGACCGCCGGTTACCTGCCGGCCCACGAGCTGGCCCTGTCGGACCACGTCCTGGTCATCACGGTCGGGGTCGTCGGCATGGCGTTGCTCGCCGTGGACGGGGTGTCCGGCCGCGACCGCCTGGACCTGGTGCTGAAGACTCTCGTCGTGGCCGGCGCCATCATGGGCGTGATCGGCGGGCTGCAGTTCCTGCTGTCGTTCGACCTCACCCAGTACCTCCAGGTGCCCGGCGCCCGCCTGCGGTCGATGGAGGAGACGATCCTGCAGCGCAACGGGGTCAACCGGGTGGCCTCGACGGCCACGCATCCCATCGAGTTCGGCGTGGTGTCGGCGATGATCCTGCCGCTGGCCCTGCACTACGCGTTCGACGCCTGGGAGCGTCGCACGCCCGCGCTGCGCTGGTGGATCCTGTGCGCGCTGGTCGCCTGCGGGATGGCGTTCTCGGCCTCGCGCTCGACGGTGCTCGGCCTGGTGGCCTCCGGGATGATCCTGCTCGCGGGCTGGAACAAGGCCAGGCGGCTGCGGGCGGGCGCGGGGCTGATCGGTTTCCTGGTGTTGTTGCGGCTGTTCGTCCCCGGGCTGCTCGGCGCGATCTTCGGGCTGTTCAGCAACCTGGACAACGATGAGAGCCTGCGCTGGCGGACCAACGATTACAGCTCCGCGCTGGCCGAGTTCGCCCAGCATCCCTGGTTCGGGCGGGGCAACGGCACCTGGTTCCCGCCGCACCATCCCGTCTTCGACAACCAGTATCTGCTCACCGCCGTGCAGGGCGGGATCTTCGGGCTGCTCGGGTTCGTCGGGCTCTTCCTCATCGGCATGTTCGCGGCGCTGCGGGCCAGGCGGATCAGCACGGACGCGCGTACCAAGGACCTTGGATTGACGCTGGCGGCGGCGCTGGCCGTGCCGCTGCTCGGCTGCGCCACCTTCGACCTGAACTCCTTCAGCACCGCGAACTCGCTGGCGTTCCTGCTGATCGGGCTGGCCGGCGCGCTGCTGCGCACGGTGCACCGCGACGCTAGGGCTGCAGTAGCCGCTGTGCCTCCTTCCACGAGCCCGCCGCCAGGTCCCGGGCGCTGATCGTGGTGACCGGCAGCGGCCAGGCGATGGCCAGGTCGGGGTCGTCGTAACGCACCGAGATGTCCTCGGCCGGGTCGTGCTCCCTGTCGATCCGGTAGCAGACGTCGGCCTCGCTGAGCGCCTGGTAGCCGTGCAGCAGGCCGGGGGGCACGTACAGGTGGGCGAAGGTTTCGTCGTCGAGCGTGACCGTCATCTGCTCGCCGAACGTCGGCGAGGCCGGCCGGGCGTCGACCAGCACGTCGAACACCGCGCCGCGGGCGCACCTGACGAGCTTGGCCTCGCCGCGCCCCGATCGGCCGTGCATGGCCCTGATCACGCCGGTGGCCGTGCGGGACTGGCTGTCCTGGACGAAGGCGGCCGGGTCCAGCCCGTGCTCCCTCGCGATCGCGGCGTCGAACGTCCTGGTGAACAGGCCACGCTCGTCGCGGTGGGGGGTGGGGATGAACAGCAGGGTTCCGGCCAGCGGGCCGCGCTCCACTCTCATGGGGCAATCCTGACTGTTGTGATGTAACGGATAAAGCTCTGCTCCGATGACAAAAAGGAAGGACTGACGGCGCGGGGGCAAAGCACGTCATGCCCTAGAAGGGGTGAGGACATTCCGGTGGACCGCTCCCCAGACATACCCGCGCCGTGCGCGCGCGTGGGCGCGATCGAGGTCATGGCGCTGACCGAGCCCGAGGTCGCCGAGCACGTCACACGTGCCTGGCGGGACGGTACGGGCGGCGCGATCGTGACCGCCAACGTGGACATCGTCCGGGCCGCCACCCGCGATCCCGAGCTCACCGCGCTGGTGGCCGGATCCGAACTGGTGGTGGCGGACGGCATGCCGGTCGTCTGGGCCGCCAGGATCGCGGGACTGCGCCTGCGGGACCGCGTCACCGGCGCCTCCCTGGTCTTCACCCTCGCCGAGCGCGCCGCGCGCGAAGGCCGCTCGGTCTTCCTGCTCGGCGGCGAGCCGGGAGTGCCGCAGAAGGCCGGCGAGGTGCTGGCCGCACGCTATCCGGGCCTTCGGGTGGCGGGCGCGTACGCGCCGCCCTTCGGCTTCGAGCGCGACCCCGGCGAACTGGACAAGGCGGTGGCCCTGGTCCGCGAGTCCAAGCCCGGCCTGGTCCTGGTGGGACTCGGTTTCCCCAAGCAGGAACGGGTCATCGCCGTGCTCCGTCCCGAGCTGCCGGACGCCTGGTACCTGGGCTGCGGCGCCGGCATCCCCATGGCGGCCGGGCACTTCAAACGGGCCCCGCGCGCCCTGCAACGGGCGGGCGGCGAATGGATCTTCAGGCTCGCGCTGGAGCCCCGCCGCCTGGTGCGCCGCTACCTGCGCGACGACCTGCCCTTCGCCTTCGCTCTGCTGGCCGGCGCCGCCTGGCGGCGCCTGACCGCCGACCGTCGTCCCTGACTCCCCACAGATTGGCTGCCGCCGATGAGCGTCCGCACGCTTGCCGTCGTTATCGTCACCTACAACAGCGGCGAGATCATCGAGGAGTGTCTGACCAGCCTCGGACCGGCGCTGCGCGACGCGGGGCCCACGAGGACCATCGTGGTGGACAACGACTCGGGCGACGACACTGTGGACAAGGTGCTGGCCGCCGGTCCCGGCGTCGAACTGGTCCGTACGGGCCGCAACGGCGGGTTCGCGGCCGGCGTGAACGCGGGCATCACCGCCGCCTCCGGCTGCGACGTCCTCGTGCTGAACGCCGACATCAGGCTCCACCCCGACTCGGTACGGCTGCTGCGCGAGCGGCTGGCCGAGACGGGCGTCGGCATCGCGGTGCCCCGGCTGACCCACGAGGACGGCACGCTCCAACTCTCGCTGCGCCGCCGCCCCACCGTGCTGCGCGCCGTGGGCGAGGCCCTGATCGGCGGAAACAGAGCGGGCATGTACGCGCCCCTCGGCGAACTGGTCGTCGACCCCCGCGCCTACTCCGTTCCCGGCAGCCCGGACTGGGCCACCGGCGCGGCCTGGCTCATCTCGCGTGAGTGCCTGGAGACCGCGGGGCTGCTCGACGAGCGCTACTTCCTGTACTCGGAAGAGACCGAGTACATGTTGCGCATCCGCGACCACGGCTTCACCATCGCCTACGAGCCGCGCGCGCAAGCGGTGCACCTGGGCGGCGACCAGGCCAACTCCGCCCCACTGTGGACGCTGGCCGCGCTCAACCGCGTCCGGCTGCACCGCGAGCGGCACGGCCGGGCCCGCGCCCTGCTCATGCGGCTCGCGGTGGCGCTGAACGAGGCGCTGCGCGCGGTGAGTCGCGGCAGGGTGGCGGGCACCCGCCACCGGCGGGCCCTGCGCGCGCTGTTCACCATGTCGAAGTGGCCCACCCTCCCCGGCGCCCCGCCGGACTACGTGTGCTTCTCCGCCCAGGACTGGTGGTACCACAACAGGGCGCACTCGGACTTCCAGCTCATGCGCCACCTGGCGGACACCCGCAAGGTGCTGATCGTCAACAGCATCGGCATGCGCATGCCGACGCCCGGCAAGTCCACGTTCGTCATCCGGCGGTTCGTCAGGAAGTTACGCAGCGTGGCCAAGTTCGTCCGCAAGGTGGGACCCCGGTTATGGGTGATGTCCCCGCTCCCCGTCCCCCTGTACGGCACCCCTCAGGGCCGGGCGCTGAACGCCTGGCTGGTCAGGACGCAGGTACGGGTGGTCTGCGCGCTGCTGGGACTACGCAGCCCGGTGATCATGGTCACCATCCCGACGGCCTGGGACGCGGTACGCCCGATGAAGCGCCGCGCCCTGATCTTCAACCGCTCCGACCGCCACTCGGCCTTCCCCGAGTCGGACAGGGCCACGATCGAGGCACTCGAACGCCGCCTGCTGGAACGTGCCGACCAGGTCGTCTACGCCAGCCGCGCCCTGATGCGCGAGGAGGAGCCGCTCACCGGTACGCGCGGCCACTTCCTCGACCACGGCGTGGACCTGGAGCACTTCACCCCCGTCCCGGCCGAGCGGCAGCCGGACGACCTGCTGGCCATCCCCGGGCCCCGGATCGGCTTCTTCGGCGCGCTGGACGACTTCGTGGTCGACTTCGAGCTGCTCGAACGGGTCGCCGTGGAACTGCCCGAGACCTCGCTCGTCCTGATCGGTGACGCCAACGGCGACATGGGGCGGCTCACCAAGCATCCCAACGTGCACTGGCTCGGCTTCCGCCCGTACTCGGTGATCCCCGCCTACGGCTCCGGCTTCGACGTCGCGATCATGCCCTGGCTGGGCAACGACTGGATCAAGCACGCGAACCCGATCAAGCTCAAGGAGTTCCTCGCGCTCGGCCTGCCGGTGGTCAGCACCGAGTTCGACGAGCTGGCCCACTACGCCGGGCGGGTCAGGGCGGCGGCCACCGCCGAGGAGTTCATCGCGGCGATCAGGGCGAGCCTGGCCGACGGCCCGCCGCAACCGCCGGCGGCGCTGCGGGCGTCGCTGGCGGAGGCCTCCTGGGCGGGCCGGGCCGCCGCACTGGCGGCGCTGGCCGAACGGACCAGCACATGAGGGAACAGATCAGCACATGAGGCTCGTCACGCTGGCCAAGGCGGCGACGGTCGGGACGGCCGCCGCCGTGGCGATCGGGGGCTGGGCCTGGTTGCAGGGCAACCCCGGCGCGTCCGCGCCGGACACGATGACGGCCGCGAGCATGTCGTTGCGGCCCGTGCCCTGGGAAGGCGGCCCGGCCGCCTACGCCGCCTGGCCCCGGGCGGTCGAGGCGGGCTGGACCCGCCCCTCGTTCTTCCCCGTCGGCCTGTGGTTCGCCGCGGTCCGCAAGGACGAGCACGTCGCCACCGACCGGGCCATGGGCATCAACACCTACCTCGAACTGACCGGCGACAGCCGTCCCGCTCTGCTGCGCAAGGCCGGGATGAGCGCACTGAGCACCGAACGCCCGACCGGCGCGGGCGCCGAGACCGTGGGCACGACGCTCGCGGGCAAGGCCGACGAGTGGGCGGGCATCGGGCAGGCCGACTGGACCGGCGAGACCGGCTCCGAGCCGTGCAGGCCCAAGCTGTCGTACTGCGGCCACACCGTGCTGCGCACGCTCGCCGACAAGTTACCCGGCGGCTCCCGGCCGGTCTACGCCACCTTCGGCAAGGGCGTCGCCCACCAGGCCACCGACCCGCAGGGCGGCAAGTTCGTCAACGACTACGCCGACCTGATCGGCGTGGACGTCTCCTGGTACGCCGACAAGAACGTCTGCACGGAGGCCGCCCGCTGGCGGCAACTCCCCCCGGCCCAGTGCCGCCTCGCGGCCAACTACGGCGCGGTCGTGGACCGGCTGCGCGACCTGGACGCCCTCGACGGCCGCAGAAAGCCCGTCTTCGCGGTCATCTCCCTCGCCGGCCTGACCCCGGGCCAGGTGGGCGGCGCGGCGATGAGCTCACTGATCCACGGCGCGCGCGGCATCGTCTACGACGCCCACAGCCCAGGACCGCGTTGCAAGAGCGACAACCTGCTGCGCAGTTCCTGCGGCGCGCCGATCGGCAAGGCCGTGACCGAGCTCGGCGCGCGGATCGCGCGGCTCGCACCCGTGCTCAACACCCAGTCCTACGCCTACGACTTCGCCCCCGAGCTGGACACCATGCTCAAGAGGCACGACGGCTCCTACTACCTGTTCGCCATGCCCGGGCGCGGCACGCCGACCGGCGACCACCAGCTCACGGTCCCGGCGAACCTGTCGGCGGACGGCAAGATCGAGGACTTCCTGACCGGCCGGCCCATCGAGGTCGACCGGGAGGGCCGCTTCACCGCGACCTTCGCCACCGAGCACACGTACCACGTCTATCGGATCACCCCGTAACTGGGAGAGAAATGGCCTTGCGGAAGGTATCGAAGTGGACCCTGCTGATCCCGCTGGTGCTGCTGGTCGGCGTGGGCTGGGTCGTCGCGCAGGTGGGGGCCAGCGCCGAGCGCCTCGACCTGCCGCGGGTCCCCTGGGAGGGCGGCCCGAAGTACTACGCCGGCTACGGCGCGCCCGCGGCGGCGGGCTGGACGGACCCGGCGTTCTTCCCGATCGGGGTCTGGTTCGAGTCCGTCCTTGAGGAGCGCGACATCCGGCTGGACAAGGAGGCGGGGCTCAACACCTACATAGAGCTGACCGGCAACAGCAACATGGAGCTGGTACGCAAGCACGGCATGCACGCCATCACCGGCAAGCCCCTGCCCGGCATGGGCAAGGAGACGGTCGGCTACCTGATCACCGACGAGGCCGACATGTTCGCCGGGCCCGGCGACGGCGTCTGGAGCGGCAAGTTCGCCGGCGAGGGCAAGCCCTGCATCCCCGACAAGCCGCCTTGCGGCTACACGGCGATGCGCACCCTCAAGGACAAACTGCCCAAGAACGACGGCCGGCTGCACTACGCCAACTTCGGCAAGGGCATCGCCATGTGGGAGACGGACGAGCAGGCGCGCAAGTTCGTCAACAGCTACACCGACGCCATGTCCACCGACATCTACTGGTACACCGACGCCAACATCTGCGCCGAGGCGGAACACTTCCTCGGGCTGCCCCGCGACCGCTGCCCCCGGGCGGCCAACTACGGCAGGACCGTTGACCGGAGCCGGGAACTCGACGCCATGGACGGCCGCCTGCAGCCGGTCTACGCCTTCATCGAGGTCGGCTGGCCCGGCCAGAACGGCCGCCAGGCGATCACCCCCGACCAGCTCGGCGGGGCCGTCATGAACGCCCTCATCCACGAGGCGCGCGGCATCGTCTACTTCAACCACAGCTTCGGCGGGCCCTGCATCAGCCAGCACGTGTTGCGCGAGCCGTGCAACAAGGACATCCGGGCGGCCGTCACCGAGCTGAACCGGCGCATCGCCTCGCTCGCGCCGGTGCTCAACACCCAGTCCTTCGCCCACACCTTCGAGTCCAGGCTCGACACCATGCTCAAGGAGCACGACGGCTCCTACTACGTGTTCGCCACCGTGGGGGAGGAGGCCGCACCCGGCTCGTACGCGCTGCGGCTGCCCGACGCCCTGGCCTCGGCCACCAGCGCGGAGGTGCTCTTCGAGAACCGCACCGTCCCCATCCGGGACGGCGCCGTCTCCGACACGTTCGAGCGGCTGGACTCCTACCACATCTACAAGATCACGCCGTGAGGCCGGCATACCATTCGAGCGTCCGGCGTAGGCCGTCGGTCAGATCGACGGTGGGACGCCAGCCGATCAGGTCGAGGGCCGGGCCGGTGTCGGCCGCCTGCGTGATGTCCAGCGCGCGGTCGGCCACCGCGCCGAAGGGCGGCTCCGCCGGGTTGCCCGCGAGCTCGTAGAGCAACTTGACCAGTTCGCGCACCGAGGTCCTGATCCCGGTGCCCACGTCGAAGGACTGCCCGATGGCCCGGTCGCTCTCGGCCGCGGCCACGAAGGCCGACACCACGTCGTCCACGTACACCCAGTCGGCCACCTTGGCGCCGCTGGTCAGGCGCGGCTCCTCGCCCCGCAGCAGGGCCAGCGTCACGTACGGCACCAGCTTGCTCGTGTCGCGTTGCGCGGGCCCGTACACCATGGAAGGGCGCAGGACCGTGCAGGGCAGATCCCACAACCGCCGGTACAGGTCGGCGTAGCCCGACGCGGCGTGCTTGGCCATCGCGTACGGCGACGGCGCGGCGGCGTGCCCGTTGCCGGGGCGGGGCTCCTCGATCGAGCCGGCCAGCACCACCCGGCACTCGTGACGCACGGCGGCCGTCAGCAGGTTGACCGTGGTCTGCAGGTTGCCCGCCAGCGTGACCGGCACCATCTCCGGGTCCCTGGCGCCGTTGACCTCGCTGGCCAGGTGGAAGACGACGTCGGGGGAGACCGCGCGCAGCAGCCCGGCGGTGGCCTTCTGGTCGCGCAGGTCCACCTGGTGCCAGCGGAACGCCTGCGTGCCGATCCCCCTGCTGACCGCGTGGACGTCGGCCTCCAGCGCGGCCAGGCGGGTGGCGAGGTGCCCGCCGATGAAGCCCGAGGCCCCCGTCACCAGGACCCGTTTGTCCTTCCACGTCACGAACGTGTTATCCCGTGCCGACCGGGGGCCGTTACAACGGGACTTGTTCGTGCCGGCCGGGGGGCGTTACGGCGGGACTTGTTCGTGCCGGCCGGGGGCGTTACGGCGGGACTTGTTCGTGCCGGCCGGGGCCGTTACAACGAAACGCCGCCGCCCCGAGGGGGCGACGGCGTTCTCTTGCCGGAAGATCAGCCGATCCGCCAGGTGTCGCCACCCAGCAGCAACTCGCTCAGATCGCCGGGACCCTTCTGGGCCACCGACTCCTCAAGCTGCTCGGCCATCAACACGTCGTACGCCGGACGCTCCACCTGACGGAAGATGCCGACCGGCACGTGCTCGAAGGCCGGCTCGTCCAGCCTGGACAGCGCGAACGCCACCGACGGGTCGGGGTTGTGCGCGTCGTGCACGAGGATCTGCTCCTCGCTCACGCCCTCGCGGGGCACCACCTCGATGCCGCCGTTCGCGGCCCGCACGACGGCCTTGGAGGAGCTGACGATCGGCTGCCCGTGCTCCAGGCGCAGCGTGATGTCGTCGCGGACCTCGGGGTCCTTGAGCTGCTCGAAGGCGTTGTCGTTGAAGATGTTGCAGTTCTGGTAGATCTCCACCAGCGACGTGCCGCGGTGCGCGGTGGCCGTGCGCAGCACCGACTGCAGGTGCTTGCGGTCGGAGTCGAGGGTCCTGGCCACGAACGACGCCTCGGCGCCGATGGCCAGCGAGATCGGGTTGAACGGCTTGTCCAGCGAGCCCATCGGGGTCGACTTGGTGATCTTGCCAACCTCGGAGGTGGGCGAGTACTGGCCCTTCGTCAGACCGTAGATCCTGTTGTTGAACAGCAGGATGTTCAGGTTGACGTTGCGGCGCAGCGCGTGGATCAGGTGGTTGCCGCCGATGGACAGCGCGTCGCCGTCACCGGTGATCACCCACACGCTCAGGTCGGGCCTGCTGGCCGCCAGCCCGGTCGCGATCGCCGGCGCGCGGCCGTGGATGGAGTGGAAGCCGTAGGTGTTGAGGTAGTACGGGAAGCGCGAGGAGCAGCCGATGCCGGAGACGAACACGATGTTCTCGCGCTTGAGGCCCAGCTCGGGCAGGAAGCTCTGCACCGCGGCCAGGATCGCGTAGTCACCGCAACCCGGGCACCAGCGCACCTCCTGGTCGGACTTGAAGTCCTTCAGGCCCTGCTTGACGTCCGTCTTGGGAACGAGCGACAGGCCCTTCCCGTTGACAAGCTCAGTCACTGTCGATCACATCCTGGATGACTCCGGCCAGCTCTTCCGCCTTGAACGGGAGCCCGCGCACGCGGTTGTAGCTGATCACGTCGACGAGGAACCTGGCGCGCAGCAGCAGGGCGAGCTGGCCGAGGTTGATCTCGGGCAGCAGCACCTTGTCGTAGCGCTTGAGCACCTCGCCGGTGTTGGCGGGCAGCGGGTTGAGGTGACGCAGGTGCGTCTGTGCGACCTTGCCGCCGTTGCGCCTGATGCGCCGTACGGCCGCGGCGATCGGCCCGTACGTCGAGCCCCAGCCGATCACCAGCACCCTCGCGTCGCCGTCGGGGTCGTCCACCTCAAGGTCGGGAACGTCGACTCCGGCGATCTTGGCGGCCCTGGTGCGGACCATCAGGTCGTGGTTGTTCGGGTCGTAGGAGATGTTGCCGGTGCCGTCGGCCTTCTCGATGCCGCCGATGCGGTGTTCGAGCCCGGCGGTGCCGGGGATGGCCCACGGGCGGGCGAGAGTCTCGGTGTCCCGCTTGTAGGGCAGGAACTCACCGTCCACGCCGTTCGGCTCGCTCGTAAATTCCTGCGAAATGTCGGGCAAGTCGGAAATTTCGGGCAGGCGCCACGGCTCGGAGCCGTTGGCCAGGTAGCCGTCCGAGAGCAACATGACCGGCGTGCGGTACTTGACCGCGATCCTGGCCGCCTCCACCGCGGCGTCGAAGCAGTCACTCGGCGACATCGGCGCCACGATCGGCAGCGGCGACTCGCCGTTGCGGCCGAACATGGCCATCAGCAGGTCCGTCTGCTCGGTCTTGGTCGGCATGCCGGTGCTGGGCCCGGCGCGCTGCACGTCCACGATGATCAAGGGCAGTTCGGTGGTGACCGCGAGGCCGACCGTCTCGGCCTTCAGCGCCACGCCGGGACCACTGGTCGTGGTCACGCCCAGCGCCCCGCCGAACGCGGCCCCCAGCGCCGCTCCGACGCCCGCGATCTCGTCCTCCGCCTGGAAGGTACGGATCCCGAACCGCTTGTGCTTGGACAACTCGTGCAGGATGTCGCTGGCCGGGGTGATCGGGTACGACCCCAGGAACAACGGCAGTTTCGACTGCACACTGGCGGCGATCAATCCGTAGGCCAGCGCCTGGTTACCGGAGATGTTGCGATAGACGCCCGGTGCCAGCTGCGCGGGCTTGACCTCGTAGGAGACCGAGAACGACTCGGTCGTCTCACCGTAGTTCCAGCCCGCCTGGAACGCGGCGATGTTGGCCTTGGCGAGTTCGGGCTTCTTGGCGAACTTCTGCTCAAGGAACCTGATGGTCTGCTCGGTCGGCCGGTGGTAGAGCCAGCTCAGCAGGCCGAGGGCGAACATGTTCTTCGAGCGCTCGGCGTCCTTCTTGGACAGCTCGAAGTTCTCCAGGGCCTTGACCGTCAGCGAGGTCAGCGGCACCGCGTGCACGCGCCACTCGCTCAGCGACTCGTCCTCCAGCGGGTTGGCCGAGTAGCCGACCTTCTGCAGGTTTCGCTTGGTGAACTCGTCGGTGTTGGCGATGATGTCCGCGCCCCTGGGCAGGTCGCCCAGGTTGGCCTTGAGCGCGGCGGGGTTCATGGCCACCAGCACGTTCGGCGCGTCGCCCGGCGTGAGGATGTCGTGATCGGCGAAGTGGAGCTGGAAGCTCGACACACCGGGCAGCGTGCCTGCGGGCGCGCGGATCTCGGCCGGGAAGTTGGGGAGTGTCGACAGGTCGTTGCCGAACTCCGCCGTGCCGGCGGTGAAGCGGTCACCGGTGAGCTGCATACCGTCGCCGGAGTCTCCGGCGAACCTGATGATCACGCGGTCGAGTTGCTGGACCTGCTTCGTCACAGCTCAGTCCTCCTCGACGCGCCTATGCGCGGTTGCTTCGGGCGCGTTCTCTGTGTCCATGCTAGATCCTCGGAAGGTCACGCGTTTGCATGCCGCGCAAAGCGGGTAAACGCGGTCGGAGTCGATCAGGGTGAGGTGGGAGAACGACGACACAGTCCGGACGCGAGCCTGCAGAGGTCTACATGCAGGCGGGCGAACAGGACGGTTCGTATCACGAGCGCCAACTATACGTCCCCCCAACACGTGCGCTACGTCAGGGGCTGCTTACGCGGCAGCTCGTTCCCTGACCGGTACAGGCGTCCGGCCTGCATCCCCGCAGGGCCGTACAACTCAGGAACGGTCACGAAGCTGTAACCCTTCCCGCGCAACCTTTTGAGGATGTCCGGAACCGCATCCACGGTTTCCCGATGAATGTCGTGCATAAGAATGATCGCACCTGGATGCGCCTGACGCACAGCCCGGTCCGCTATGTCGCCCGACTTGCCCCCGAACTGGTCCTTCGTGTCCACATCATGGGTGACCAGCGACAATCCCATCTCGCGGGTGACGTTGCGCAGTCGCTGGCTCACCGCTCCGTACGGCGGCCGGACCAGCGTCGGCGTCTGCCCGATGATCGCCGAAACCGCGTCCCTGGTCCTGCCGAGCGAATCGGTGATTTTGCTGCTGGCCTGTTTTGACAGGTCCCTATGAGCCCAGGTGTGGTTGCCGACCAGGTGGCCCTCCGCGCTCATCCGGCGCAGCAGCGCGGGCTGGGTGACCGCGTTGCTGCCCACGGTGAAGAACGTGGCCCGCGCCCGCTCCTTGGCCAGCAGGTTCAGCAGGTCGCCCGTGTACCGCCCCGGCCCGTCGTCGAACGTCAGGGCCACGCACTTGGTCTTCGCGCAGTTCACGCTGCCGGCCCGGTTGCTGACCGCGTCCGGGCTGTGCGTGGGGGTGAAGCTCGGCATCTCGCCGCTCCTCTCGCTGGGCGCCGCCTCCCGGGTGGCCTGCTGCGCCCGCCGCCCGAGGTCCGACAGCAGCGACCCGGCCTGCGCCCGCGGCACCGCCACGGCCAGCCGGCCGAGCGAGCACGGCCCGATCTGGCAGTCGTCGAACTCGACGACGAGGTCGCCGTTCCTGTTGAAGGCCATCGAGTCGAACGCGTCGCCCTTGGCGTCCTTCATCCCGGAGCCGCGTTCCGCCAGCCGCTCCTTCACCAGCACCGCCAGCCGGCCGAGCGCCGCCTTGCCTCTCAGCAGGCCCGTCGAGTCCACGGCCTTGTCCTCGCGCGGGTCGAACCAGTACGTGCGCGTGGAGTTGCCCCAGGTCTCCTTCAGGAACTCGCCGGTGCGCAGGCGTACCGCGACGGCCTTGGGGGAGGCGGCGGCGAGTTGCCATTCGACGTTCAGCTCGGGGCGGGGGGCCGACAGGTCGTTGCCGGGGGTGCGGGCGCGGAAGTCCTTGAGCTGGTCTTCCGCCGCGGTGCGCAGGGCCTGGTTGAGCGCGGGGGCGCCGGAGAACTCCGGGTAGTTGATGTGCACGTACCGGCTGCCGGTGGGGTCGCCTTCGGTCAGCGTCCTGGTGGACAGGCCGACGACGGTCGCCGGGTCGACGAAGTCGATCAGCGTCGGCTCTGCCGGGATCACCTCGGGAGAGGTGGTGGCCAGACCGCATCCGGAGGCCGATACTGCCAGCAGAGCGATTCCGGTGAAGAATCGCGACTTGTGCATGGATGTCAGGGTATGGGTCTGATCTTACCTTTTACCCCGATTTTGTGGGATAGGTCCTGAGCCTTTGACCGCACTGGGTAACCGGCCCGCTCCGGGTTACGATCTCCCTATGGACGGCTACTTCGGGTCCTACGCGCTCGTCGCCGCACTACTCGCCATCGGCGTCGCCATCGTGGCCGGCGCCCTGTCCATCAACCGCCTCCTCCGCCCATCCCGCCCCACCCCGGAGAAGCTGACCACGTACGAGTGCGGGGTCGACCCGGTGGGCGACGGCTGGGCACAGTCCCAGGTGCGCTACTACGTCTTCACGTACCTGTACGTGGTCTTCGCCGTAGACGCCGTCTTCCTGTTCCCCTGGGCCACCGTCTTCGACACAACCGGCTACGGGATGACGACCCTGATGGAAATGTTCGTGTTTTTGGGCTTCATCGCCCTGGGCATCCTGTACGCCTGGCGCAAACGAGTCCTCACCTGGACCTAATCCGCACGCAGAAACCCCTCCCCCCTCAACCCAACCCAACCCCACAGACCCTCCACCGGCCCGCCCCTCCCGCCCGGCCTTTCTGACCGGCAGGTGCACAGGACCTGCCTGACCAGGCACACCCAAGCCACACCACCCTCTCCACCGCCCCGCCGTCGCCCCCTCCCACCGCCGACCCGCGCTCCCCAACGCCCACACCCCACACATCCCGCACCCGCACGCGCGCCCACGTCCCGCGCACCCCACGCCCCAAGCGCCGCGCGCATCCCGCACCCCACGGGCCTACGCGCCGCGCACGTCACGTTCGCGCACCCCACGCCCCACACCCCGCGTACATCCTGCACCCGGGCCCCCGCGCCCACGTCCGCCGTCCCGCGCGCTGCGCCCCCACGCCCCGCGCACCGCACGCCCCGCGCAGCCCACCCACGCGCACCGCGTGCACTCCCACACCACGCACACCCCGCACCTGCGCGCCTTCGCCCTCGGGCCCCCATCTCCACCGTCCACCACCCTGTCTCACCTGCACCATCTGACTCAGCTGCACCACCTGCACCGTTGACACCACCCGCCCGCACCACCCGCACCACCCGCACCACCCGCACCACCCGCACCACCCGCACCACCCGCACCACCCGCACCACCCGCACCACCCGCACCACCCGCACCCACCTCCTCCACCTCCGGAAAGCCGCGCACCTTCAGCACCCCGAGCACCCCACACACGCCTCGCCCGACCACCCCGCACAGTGATTCCTTTGCCTGACTGGTGATCCGCGCAAGAATGGCCGTATGGCAGCAACGGATCTCCCGATGCCCACCGTGGGCCCGATCTCGCGGTTGGCGCCCAAGCCCATGCGGTTCATCCTCAACTGGGGCCGCCGCTACTCCCTGTGGGTGTTCAACTTCGGGCTGGCCTGCTGCGCCATCGAGTTCATCGCGGCCTCAACGAGCAGACACGACTTCATCCGCTTCGGCGTGATCCCGTTCGCGAACGGCCCAAGACAGGCCGACCTCATGATCGTCTCAGGCACGGTCACCGACAAGATGGCCCCCGCCGTAAAGCGCCTCTACGAGCAGATGCCCGACCCCAAGTACGTGATCTCGTTCGGCGCCTGCTCCAACTCCGGCGGCCCGTACTGGGACTCCTACTGCGTCACCAACGGCGTGGACCAGATCATCCCGGTGGACGTCTACGTCCCCGGCTGCCCACCCAGACCGGAAGCCCTCCTGTACGGCATCACCCAGCTCCAGGAGAAGATCGCCGCCGAAAAGCTGAGCGACCGCTACGTCTGGTCCCGCCCCCACACGGCCACCGCCGACCTCACACAGCCACAACCGCAGCCAAACGCAGACCCCCAGCCATCCCCACCCCCCAACGCGGCCCCTTCACCGTCATCGCCCTCGAACGCGGACCCCCATCCGTCCCCACCCCCGAACCAGGCACCCCCTTCATCCGCCACCCCCGATCTCAACCCCGGCCCCGACCCCGACCAGAAGCCGGGGCAGGAAGCGTGAGCGGGCACGACGGACAAGACGGGCACGACGGACGAGGCGGGCTCGACAACCTCCCGGAGCACTTCGGCGACGACCGAATCCAGATCACGGAGTCGTACGGCGACACCACGCTCGACGTCGCCCCCACCGACTGGATCGACCTGCTCACCCACGTGAGGGACCACCTCGGCTACACCTTCTTCGACTGGCTGACCGGCGTAGACGACCCACCGGACGCCTTCGCCGTCGTGGCCCACGTCTACAACAGGACAGCGGGCCGGCGCCTGCTCCTGCGCACCCGCGTACCAAGGGAAAGCCCGCACCTGCCCACCGCCATAGGCGTCTACCGGGGCGCGAACTGGCACGAGCGCGAGACGTACGAGATGTTCGGTGTGATCTTCGACGACCACCCCAACCTCGTCCCCCTGCTCCTGCCCGACGGTTTTGAAGGCCATCCGCTGCGCAAGGATTTCATCCTGGCCGCCCGCGTGGCCAAGCCGTGGCCCGGCGCGAAGGAGCCGGGAGAGTCCGGTCACGGCGCTCCGAGCCGCCGCAAGACGCTTCCGCCAGGAGTTCCAGCCGACTGGGGGCCACCCGATGCTTGAAGTGGTGCTGAGCTTCGCCGCCATCCTCATCGTGTTCCTGGTCCTGCCCCTGATCATCGGGCAGACCGAGCACAAGGTGATGGCCCACATGCAGTCCCGCCTCGGCCCCATGTACGCGGGCGGTTTCCACGGCTGGGCGCAGCTCATCGCCGACGGGGTGAAGTTCGCGCAGAAGGAGGACGTCATCCCGGCCGCGGCCGACCGCCGCATCTTCATGATCGCCCCGGGTGTCGCGCTGGTGCCCTACCTGGTCGTCCTGATCGTCATCCCGCTCGACCGCGACCTCGTGGCCGTGGACCTCGACGTCGGCCTCTTCTTCGTCCTCGCCGTCATGGGCATCGGCGTCCTGGGCTCGATCATGGCGGGGTGGGCCTCGGCCAACAAATATTCGGTGCTCGGCGGCATGCGTTCTGCCGCCCAGCTCATGTCGTACGAGCTGCCGCTTGTCCTGGCCGCCTCGTCGGTGGCGATGGCGGCGGGCACGCTGTCACTTCCCGGGATCGTCGAGGCGTGGCAGTGGTGGTGGCTGCCGTGGCAGGCGATCGGCGGCGTCGTGTTCTTCCTGGCCGGGCTGGCCGAGCTGCGCCGTCCCCCGTTCGACATGCCGATCGCCGAGTCCGAGATCATCATGGGCCCGATGACCGAGTACACCGGCATGCGCTTCGCGCTCTTCATGCTTTCGGAGTACGCCGGAATCGTCGTCCTGTCCTTCCTGACCACCGTGCTGTTCCTGGGCGGCTGGCAGGGGCCGTTCCTGTACGGCTGGCTGTGGACCCTGCTGAAGGTCTTTCTGCTGGCCTTTGTGGTGATCTGGCTGCGCGTCACCTATCCCCGGCTTCGCGAGGACCAGCTCCAGAAGCTCGCCTGGGCGGTCCTCGTCCCCCTGGCCCTCGTACAACTGGCCCTCACCGGAGTGGTCAAGGTCCTCACCTGACCCGAAACTTTAAGCTCGCCTTATTCGTCCTTCTGAACAAGCAACATTCCGGGGGGAATGACGAGTGAGCCAATTACGACCATACGCGGGCGCGACAGAGGCCAGTGAATGCCCGGCAACAATCCTGACCTGTGACGGCCGAACGCTGACCGTCACCGGAAACTCTCCAGCTGACACTCCGACAACTCTGACCCCGGCAAGCCTCTATCACTACCGCCATCTGCGAGAAGAACCCTCCGACTCCGTGCGGGGTCTGGCCGCGCTGGACGCCGACGGCCTGGTCCTGCTCGATCTCCCCGGCGAATGGCAGCCCGCCGACCTGCAGGAATTCGCCCACGAGGCCGGAATCCCCCTGACGGACGCCCGCATGGAGTCCTCCAAAAGGGTACGAGCGGTACTCGCCTCCCGCGCCCCATCCTGGCAGCGCATACGCGGCCTCTCACCCTCCCCACCAGCCAAGTGGCACAAGCCGGCCGCCATTTGCCTGGCGATCGCGGGCGCGGCCCTGATGACCTATCTCATCTCCGTAGGATTGTGGGCCGCCTGGCGAGGCATATCCGTGGTTGGCCGAATACTTCTCGACATCCTCGAAGCCAAATGGCTCTTGGTTCTCTTCAGCCCCGCACTACTCTTCCTCCGCCCCCTCCTGGCAAGAACCCACCGCCGGCGCATCAAACGAGGCACCATCGTGAGCGCACACGGCGGTGGCCCGTACCTCAGCATGGGCCCTTACGACAAACTCCAGATAACCCAAGCCGGCAAGGTAACAGCCGAGATTCGCCGAGGCGACCTCCACGGCCAAGCATTCAGCCTGCTCCTCTACCGCTACGAAGGCTTGACCGGACTACTCATCCTCGACATCAAAGGCCGGGCCGTCCACCACCTCCCAGGCCGCTGGCCTCCAGAGGACATGAACCGCTTCGCAAAACGCCACGACCTCCCACTGGCCATACACAAGGTGTCCCACGAGGAATACCTGGACCTAACCAGAAACGCCAAGGAAGCCACCCCCTGACCTCCCAACCCGCAAAAACACCAGCACCACGCCCCCAACTCCCCAGCACCCACCGGGCTTCAGCGCCTCGGCACCCCCAGCACCCATCGGGCCCCAGCCCTCAGCACCCCGGCACCCCAGGGCCCAGCCCCGGTGCCCCAGGGCCCCAGCGCCATCGGCCCAAGCACCCTCCACCCCTCCACCCGGGCGCCCCTTCACCCCGGCGCCCCGGCATCCCGGCATCCCGGCTTCCGGCACCCCAGCGTTCCGGCACCCCAGCGCCCATCGGGCCCAAGCACCCGGTACCCCGGCACCCATCGGTCCCCAGCCCCCAGCCCCCAGCCCCCAGCCCTCGGCCCCGGCGCCCATCGGGCTAAAGCACCAATGCATCGCCAGCAAATCCTCGCCCAAAGCACCCACGCGCACGCCGCTGCCCGCCCCGCCAGCAGGGCCTCCAACGCCGCCCCTGTAGCCCGCACGGTGCGCTCGACTACCCGTTCACATACGAGGGGCGGACGTTAATCTCCGGCATTCAGCGGTGATCAACCTGTGGGTGTCGGAGGGGCTGGCGGGTGAACGTCTTCAGGAAATTCGACACGTGCGACCGAGTCGCGGGGCGTGGGCTTGGAGTGCGGCGTCAGCCGGGCGATGGGACCTTCGCGGCGCTTCCTCACTTCGTGCCGTAGCGAGAGGGAAGCCCCCTTGAGAAGCCGGCCAAGCAGAGCAGTGCGTTCGGTGGCGTCGGTCAGCATGGAGATGTCGACCGGTATCTGCTGACCGGGTGGCGTCTGCTCGTCAAAGAGCGTCGCGGCAGTTGCCGTACGCAGCGCGGCCGCGATTCTATTCTCGCCCTCCGCCTCCACGACGACGTAATCATCGCCGTCCGGCAGATAACTCACCATCACGATCTCACCGACGGGCGCAGTCGGCCCGGTGACGTCAAGAAGCACCACCGGCCTGCCATGGAAGCGATAAACCCGCACACGGCCCCCCGAGACCGTGAATACCGCCTTATTGACGTAGCCGATAAGGGACAACAGCGCGGTATCGATGGCGTGACGCACCGGTTTCCCCTTCGCTGACCTGCCTGCTCCGATATCGGGCCAGTATCCAGCCGACCGCTCAAGAAAGCGAGGCCCGAAACGGATAACCGATCCGCCAGCAGATCAGGTGCCGCACCCGAACTCCCCGCCAGGCGGCCTACCTGATCTGCCAGCCAGGTGGCGTACCTTAACCCGCTCAGGTAGCGCGCCTGAGCTTCCGGTCGGGTGGCGTGCCTTAAACACGCTCTGATGGTGCCCCCTGAACTCCTGGTCGGGTGGCGTACCTAGACCAGCTCTGGTGGCGCGCCCGAACTCCCGGTCAGATGGCGCACCTCCTCCAACACCACCGGCTGATGCGGTTCAGGTGGCGCACATCCTCTGACCACCACCGGCTGATGCGGTCAAGGATCAGTAAGCAGGTAAGGCTTGGGTCTTGCTTCCGCTGCGCTGACCCGTGCACGTCGATGGTGTTGTTCTGCAGCTCAGCGGACGATCGCCAACATCACGTCCGAAGCCGAGGGCCGTTCCTCGGGTCGTTTGCTCAGACAAGCCCCCACAACCCCCCGCAGCGCAGGCGGCAGCGGTGTCAAGTCCGGATGGACGGTGAGCACCCGGTTGAACACCGCGGGCACCGTGTCCTCCCCGAACGCGGGCCGTCCCGTGGCCGCGAACGTGATCGTCACAGCCCAGCTGAACACATCGGAAGGCGGCCCCACAGTCTCCCCGGTCAACTGCTCGGGCGACATGTACGGCGGCGTCCCGACCATCTTCCCCGACGTCATCGTCATCTGGTCGAGCGCGCGTGCGATCCCGAAGTCGATCACTCGCGGCCCGTCGTGCCCGATCAGCACGTTGCTCGGCTTGAAGTCGCGATGCACGACCCCCGCCTTGTGGATGGCCGCCAGAGCCCCGGCCGTGGACAACGCCAGCCGCGTCAGCCCGTCCTCGTCACGCGGGCCGTGCTTCTTGACGAGTTGCTCCAGCGAAGGCCCCGCCACGTACTCGCTGACAATGTACGCGTGCTGCCCGGAGATGTTCACGTCGAGCACGCGAGCTGTGGAAAACGTCGCCACCCGCCGCGCCGCCTCCACCTCCCGCCCGAACCGGGCCCTGGCCACCTCATCGACCAGATCGTGCAGCACCTTGACGGCGACCCGCACGCCGTTGGGCGCCACGGCGAGGTAGACCGCCCCCTGCCCGCCACGCCCGAGCGGCCGGAGCACCTTGTAGTGCCCGATCCACTCCGGCTGCCCTGGTTGCCGCTGATGGCCGGGCGCGGCGGGCCGCTCCGGGCGTCTCGGCCGCTGCTGGTGGCTGGGGGTGGTGGTCCGCTGATGCAGGCCGGCCGGAGGGTAGGCGGGCCCGGTGAGCCGCGCACGCGCCATGAACGGCACCAGGATCGCCGAGTGGATGAGCCCGCCGATCCAGCTGAACAGGAGCCCCAGCGTGACGATCGCGGACAACGGTTCGGGAAAGGATTCGTAGTCGGAGTACGCCACGACCGCGATCAGGAACGAGCCGATGCCGACGAGGTACGCCGCCGCGGCGACGCCATGCCAGATGTTGCGCAGCCAGAATGCGGCGATCCCGATGGTGACCGGGGTCGCCAGACCGCACGTGAACAGGGGCAGCAGGGCCCACGCGACGGCGGCCGTCCACCTCAGGCCACTGGGGCGGACGGTATGGCTGTACTGCATGGCCGAGAGACTATCGCCCTGCCGTGGTTCATATCGGGCATGCACACAGGTTGTGGATAACCTCCCGTCTACCTGTGGACAGCTGTGGAAAAACTGGGGACAACGCTCTGGCTCATTCACCTGCGCGGCCAAGTGCGTCATGATGTTGAACCATGGCGCGGATACCGGGAGTCGGACTGGCAAAGGGGCTGTCCATCACCCTTCGCCACATGCTGCGCAAGTCTGTTACGCAGCAATATCCCGAGGTCAAGCCGGACCTGCCGCCCCGCAGCCGCGGAGTTATCGCCCTAGTTGAGGAGAACTGCACCTCTTGCATGCTCTGTGCCCGAGAGTGCCCCGACTGGTGTATTTACATCGACTCCCACAAGGAGACGATCCCGGCCCCTGAGGGAGGCCGCCCCCGCCAGCGCAACGTCCTCGACCGCTTCGCCATCGACTTCGCCCTGTGCATGTACTGCGGCATCTGCATCGAGGTCTGCCCCTTCGACGCGCTCTTCTGGTCCCCGGAGTTCGAGTACGCGGAAGGCGACATCCGCAACCTCCTGCACGAAAAGGACAAGCTGGCCGCCTGGACCCCAACGGTTCCTCCGCCCCCCTCCCACGAGGTGAGCGCCGAACCCCCCAAGGAACTGACCGCCGCCCCCCGCCGCCCAGCCGCCTCCGGCCGCGCCGCCCGTACACAGGCTGCCCAACGCCCTCGCGCCTCCACCCAAGCGACCCCCGAAGCCGCCACCCCTCCTTCACCCGCAGCCGAAACACCGACCCCCGCACCAACCACGCCCGGGTCACCAACCACTTCCGGACCACCGGCCAGGTCCGGGGTACCGCCCAAGCCAGGGCCATCGACCACGTCAGAGCCGCCAACCGCGCGCGAGTCAGGGCCCGCGCATGCCGCGCCCGAGGCACAGGCCGCGCCCGAGGCCTCGATCACGCCCGAGGTGCCGCCCGCGCCCTCGACCGCACCGACATCCGAGTCCGGCGGAGAGACACCGCCGTCACGGACCCCGGGAGGCCGTACGCGCCGCCCGATGACGAACGTACGCGGAATCCGCCCCCCTGGCGCCCTCCCGCCCACTTCCGCAACCGACGCTCCCACCCCACCCCGGCAACCAGAGGACTCCCGCCCCACGCCTCCGGAACCTGAAGGCCTTACACCTTCAGAACCAGAGGGCCCCACGTCTCCAGAATCAGAAGGCCCCACCTCTCCGGAACCGGATGCCTCCCACTCCACAGAGCCAGGCCCAGAAGACTCCCGCCTCGCGGAGCCAGGTCCAGAAGGCTCCCGCTCCACGGAGCCGGCAACCGGCAGTGAGTCCGCAAGCGCAAGCGCCGCCTCCACCTCGAAGGGGCCCTCCCCGCAGGAAGCGGACGAACCCCAAGAAGAGAGTCGGTCCCACGAGGAGAGTCGCCTCCGGGAAGAGCACCGACCTCAAGAAGAGAGTCAGTCCAGGCAAGCGAGTCAGCCCCAGGAAGAGGGCCAACTCCAGGAAGAGGGTCAGACCCGGGAGAAGGGTCAGCCACGGGCAGAGGGCCAGCCACGGGCAGAGGGCCAGCCCCGGGAAGAGGCTCAGCCCGACCCCTTGCGCCAGGACCACCCCGAACCTCAGAACCAACCCCCATCCCACCCCGAAAGGGAAGATCAGGGGCACGCTTCATCCACAGGACAGCCACCCTCCGACAAGTTGTCCACAGCCTCGGGCGAACCGCAAACGCGACCCGATTCCGAGGAGCAGACTTCTGCCGCGAGCCCGCGCAGGCGCAGGATGGCCGATCCACGATCCATCCGACCGCCGGGGCGGCTCGGCCCTGACGATCCAAAGGAGCCTGAGGAGGAGTCGTGACCGAGGCGGTGCCCTCCTACCTGTCACCCACGGGGCAAGAGATCGTCTTCTTGCTGCTGGGCGCGGTAGCGGTTGGATCAGCGCTGCTCGTCGTCACGACCAAACAACTCGTCCACGCCGCCCTGTGGCTGGTGGTCTGCTTCGGCGCGCTCGCGGGCGGCTACCTGGTGCTGACCGCCGAGTTCGTGGCCTGGGTCCAGGTCCTCATCTATGTGGGCGCCGTGGTCGTGCTGATGTTGTTCGGCATCATGCTCACCCGAGCCCCGATAGGCCGCTCGGCAGACCTGGACAGCGGCAACAGACTCGTCTCCGCCCTGGTGGCGGTGGCAACGGCGGCGGTCCTGGTCACGGTGGTGATCGACGGCTTCCGTACGGCCTACGCTCCGCTCACTCCCGGCCCGGGAGCCGCGAAAGAGATAGGCGCCAGCGTGTTCGCCACGTGGGTGCTCCCGTTCGAAGCGCTGTCCGTACTGCTGCTGGCCGCACTCATCGGCGCCATCGTCCTGTCCCGCACAGACATCCCCGGCGGCTCCCCAGAACAGCCAAAACGCACCACCTCCCCAGAGCCACCACAGAAACCACCCAAGCCACCGCACAACCCCTCAGGGCCGCTGCAGAAACCACCCGAGCAGCCGCACAACCCCTCGGGGCTGCCGCAGGGATCATCCGAGTCGGTGCACGGCCCTTCCGCGCTGCCGCAGGGATCACCTGAGTCGGTACACAGCCCCTCCGGACTGCCGCAAGGACCGTCCGAGTCGGTGCACGGCCCTTCCGCGCTGCCGCAGGGATCACCTGAGTCGGTACACAGCCCCTCCGGACTGCCGCAAGGACCATCCGAGTCGGTGCAGGAACCATCTGAGCAGCCGCGGAAACCATCCGAGCGGCCAGAGGAACGACCCGAGCAGCAAGAGGAACGACCCGAGCAACCGAGCACCGCTTCACCCGACCGGACCGTGGACGGCCCGCCACCCGACCGAACCGGGGGTCATTAGTGCACATCGTCTACCCGGCGGTCGTCTCCGCGCTCCTGTTCTCCATCGGCGTCTACGGCGTGCTCGCCCGCCGCAACACGATCCTCGTGCTGATGTCGGTAGAACTGATGCTCAACGCCGTCAACCTCAACCTGGTCGCGTTCGACGTATGGCTGGGCGACCGTCTGCACAGCGGCCAGGTGCTCACCCTCTTCGTCATCGTCATAGCGGCCGCCGAGGTGGGCCTGGGCCTGGCGATCGTGCTGGCGCTCTACAGAAACCGCCGGACCGTCGACATCGACCACCTCCGCGACCTGTCCGAGCCGACCGACCCACCCCTCGAAACGCAGGCGGCCCCAGCTCCTCCGCCCAACGTTCACCAGGCCACGCAACCGCCACCCGTACGCACCCAGCCAGACCCCGCCGATCCCCCCACAACCGCTATGACAGGCGATCCGCCGCATGGACCCACCCGCGCCAACGAGCACCGGCCCAGCCCGCCGGAGCCCGAAGACGGTCGCGGGGACGAACAGCCCGTCAAGCGAGGAGGCGGCACGCTATGACGCTCTTCCCGCTACTGGCCGTGCTCCTGCCCTTCGCCGCAGCCTTCGCGGGCATCCTCCTGCCCCGTCTGCCCCATAGGCGACCACCGGCCGACAACGCGCCCCACCAACAGTCGCCAACCGCCGGCTCCGCACCTCACCGACAGACACCGGCCACCACCTCCGGGTCCCACCGACAGGCACCGGCCACCACCTCCGGGTCCCACCGACAGGCACCGGCCACCACCTCCGGGTCCCACCGACAGGCACCGGCCACCACCTCTGGGTCCCATCAACACACACCGGCCACAAGCTCTAGGCCCCATCAACACACACTGGTCGGCAATACACCCCACCAACCGGCAGGCCAACGAGCCAACACCCGAGCCGCCTGGTTCGCGATCATCCCCACCACCGCCTCGGCGATCCTGGCCCTCTGGCTGGCCTGGGACCCGGGCCTGGCCTATTTCACCGGAGCCGGCACCGGCACCGGCACCGGCACCTCAACCGCCCTGCCACCTCCCACAGGCCAGACCTACGGCACGATCGTCACCGGCGGCATCCCGATCTCGCTCACCCTCCAGGCAGACGCCCTGTCGAGCGTCCTGGGCGTCCTGGTGACCCTGGTGGCCCTGGCCGTACAGGTCTACTCGGTCGGCTACCTCAAGGACGACCCCCGCTACCCCTCCTACAGCGCCTTCATCAGCCTGTTCACCAGCGCCATGCTCCTGGTCGTGTACGCCGGCGACCTCCTGGTCCTCTACGTGGGCTGGGAAATCATGGGCCTGTGCTCGTACCTCCTCATCGGCCATTGGTGGGAAGACCGAGGCAATTCACGCGCCGCGATCAAAGCCTTCCTGGTCACCCGCCTGGGCGATGTCGGCTTCCTCTTCGGCATCTTCGTCCTGGGCGCGGCGGCGGGCACCTTCCGAATCACCGAAGTGCTGGCGAAGGTTCCCGACATGTCCCCAGCCACGCTGGTGACGGCCACGATGCTGCTGCTGGCCGGGGTGGCGGGCAAGAGCGCCCAGGTGCCGCTGCACACCTGGCTCCCGGACGCCATGGCCGGTCCCACGCCGATCAGCGCCCTGATCCACGCCGCCACCATGGTCGCCGCCGGCATCTTCATCGTGGCCAGGCTGTTCCCGGCGTTCCTCGCCGCCCGCCCCACGCTCGACGTGCTGGCCGTCATCGCCGCGCTGGGCATGCTCGGCGCCGCCCTGGCCGCACTCGCCCAGGACGACCTGAAACGTGTTCTCGCCTACTCCACGGTCAGCCAGCTCGCGTACATGGCCGGCGCCCTCGCCGCGGGCTCCGACACCGCGGCCATCTTCCACCTGCTGACCCATGGCGCGTTCAAGGCCCTGCTGTTCCTCTGCGCGGGCGCGATGATCCACCACGTCGGCTCCAACCTGATGACGCAGATGGGCGGCCTGCGCCGGGAACTGCCGGTCACGTTCGTGACGATGACCATAGGTTTCGCCGCCCTGATGGGCATCCCCCCGGCCAGCGGCTTCTTCAGCAAGGACGGGGTCCTGCTGGCCATGGACGAAGCGCTGGCGACCGGCAGTCTGACGGACGCGGCCGCCCTCTTCCTGTACGGCTGCGCCCTGGCGACCGTGGCCGTGACCGGCGCGTACGCCACCAGGGCCTGGCTGCGTACCTTCTTCGGCCAGGTCAGGGCCGTCGCCCTCCCCGAACCGGCGCCCGGCACCGCCCATGTCGTGGACGTCAGGGAGGCCCCGCGCACGATGCTCGGCCCTCTCATGCTCCTCGCCTTCCCCGCCCTGCTCCTGGGCTTCGCCGTCCCGCCGCACCTGGACCTCGGCGTGGCGGCCCTCAGTGTCGTGCTCGCGGCGCTCGGGGCCGGAGCGGTGTACGCGTTCTGGCGCATCGACCCCATCGCCGACCCGGCCCGCCTGCTGGGCCCGCTTCGGGTGCCGTGCGAGCGGGCGTTCTACGTGGACGCCCTTTACGCGGCGTGCTTCGTACGCCCGGCGCTGGCCCTGGCCAGGCTCATCGTCAGGACGGACGACGTGGTCGTGGACGGCGCGGTACGCGGCTCGGGCAGGTCGGCGCGCGGTCTGTCCGGATTGCTGCGATTGGCCCAGAACGGCAACGTCCAGCTCTACGTGAGCGGCCTGCTGGCCGGCGTCCTGTTGATCGCGGTGGGGGCGGTGATGTTCACGTGACTGATCACGTCGACGCGGTTGGGGACCGGGGCGGTGGTGTTCACGTGACTGGTCAACGCGGCGCGGCTGGTGACCTTAGCGGTAGTGGTCTCGTGGCGCGGCACGGTGACGCGGCTAAAAGGCCGAGTCGGGCGGCACGACACCGGGGCGACGCGGTTGCAGTCCGAGCCGGGCGGCACGACATCAGGGCGACGCGGCCACGTACAAGAGGGGCGGTGATCGTCTGATGGGCTGGATCCCGGTGGCGCTCCTCGCCGTACCGCTGCTCGGCGCCCTCCTGCTCCTCCTGGCGCCGCACCCGCTGACCGCCGCACTCCGCACGTACGGACTGATCTTGTCGGGCGTCACGCTGGCGCTCAGCCTGCTCCTCCTGGCGATGTTCGACTACGGCGCGCCGGCCCGGATGCAGTTCGAGGCCGACCTGCCGTGGATCCCCGGGCTCGGGCTGCGCTTCCACCTCGGCGTCGACGGCATCTCGCTGCCACTGATCGTCCTGACGACGCTGCTGACCTTCCTCTGCTTCGTCTACCTGAGCTGGGGCAGAGCCCGGGCGAGCGGCGAGTTCATGAGCGCCAGGCCCAGGGCGCTGGTGTTCACGCTGCTCGTGCTCGAAGTAGGCATGATCGGTACGTTCCTCGCCCTCGACCTGCTGCTCTTCTTCGTGTTCTTCGAGATCGTGCTGATCCCGATGTACTTCCTGATCGGCATCTGGGGAGGCGCCGGGCGCAGGGCGGCGTCGATCAAGTTCATCCTGTACACGCTGCTCGGCTCGGTCGTCATGCTGCTCGGCCTGCTGCTGGTGTGGGCCCAGACCGGCACGCTCGACATCGTGGCGCTGAGCGCCTCCCACGGCGCAGGTATGACCAGATTCGTACAGATCCTCGCCTTCGTGGCGATCGGTATCGGTCTGGCGGTGAAGACGCCCATGTGGCCGCTGCACACCTGGCTGCCCGACGCCCACACGGAAGCTCCCACCACCGGCTCGGTGCTGCTGGCCGGCGTACTGCTGAAGATGGGCACGTACGGCTTCGCCAGGATCGCCATCCCTATCCTCCCCGAGGGCGCGACGGCGGTGGCGCCATGGCTGGGGGCCTTCGCCGTGGTCGGCATCGTGTACGGCGCCCTCGCCTGCCTGGCCCAGCGCGATCTGAAACGCATGATCGCCTACTCCTCGGTCGGCCACATGGGCTTCGTCCTGCTCGGCTTCGCCACGCTGACTCCCGTCGGCATCAACGGCGCCCTCTTCGCCAACGTCGCCCACGGCCTGATCACCGGGCTGCTGTTCTTCCTGGCCGGAGCGGTCAAGGAGCGCTATCACACCTCGGAGATGCCGGCGCTGGGCGGCGGCATGCTGGCGACGATGCCGCGGCTGGGCTCGATGCTCACGTTCGCGTCGATCGCCTCGCTGGGGCTGCCGGGGCTGGCCGGCTTCTGGGGGGAGATGCTGGCGCTGTTCGGGGCGTTCCAACCGGCGAACGGACTGCCGCGCGGGCTCTTCCTCACATACATGGTGATCGGGGGACTGGGCGCGGTCCTGACGGCCGCCTACTTCCTGGTCATGTTGTCCCGCGTCACCCACGGCCGTCCACAGGCGATCGCGGGACCGCGAGTGGAGGCACTCCACGCCGCCGGGGTGAGCCCGCCCGACGCAGGCCCGTCCGATGACGGCACCGTGACGCTGGACGACCGCCTGATCCGCGAAACCCCCGACGAACGTCCCGTCGTCCCCCTCGGCTCGTCCGCACAACGCTCCGCCACGGCCACCCTCGACCCCACCACCGACAAAGCCGAGGCACTTTTCGACCCGAGCAACACCGACCAAACCGGGTCAACCCACGACCCAAGCGACACTGACCAAGCCGGCGCAACCCACGAAGGCCCGACCCCCGACACGCCTGTGGATGACGTCAGAAGTCACGAACTGCTGGCCTGGACCCCGATAGTCATCCTCATCCTGCTCTTCGGCCTGTGGCCCGGCCTCCTGCTGTCGCTGACCACACCGCCCGTGCAAACCCTGCTGGGAGCCCTCTCATGATCCAGCAGATCGACTACTTCGTCATCGCACCCCCTCTGGTGCTCGCCCTGGCGGCGGGCCTGGTGCTGATGCTCGACGCGTTCCTGCCATCCCGCCCGCGTACGAAGACAGGCCTGGGACTGTTCACGCTGGCCGGCATCCTGCTCTCCCTGGGCTTCGTGATCGCGCAGGCGATCAGGTCCGGCGCGGGAACACAGACGACATTCTGCGTCCCCGCCAACCTCGCCGGCGGCCCAGCCCAGTCGGCGGCGCTGTGCTCGTTCGTCGTGGACGGGTTCACGCTGGTGTTCGCCGGCCTGGTGCTGGTGGCCGCCGCAGTCGTCGTCCTGATGTCGATGACCGAGCTGGCCGACGGCGCCATCCCGGTGGGCGAGTGGCACTTCCTGCTCCTGTGCACCCTCGTCGGCGCGGTGTCCCTGCCCGCCTCCCGAGACCTCATCATGCTGGTGGTCGCCCTCGAACTGGTCTCGCTCCCGGTCTTCGCCCTCACCGCGATGAGACGCTACGACGGTCGCGCGTCCGAGGCTGCGGTGAAGCTGTTCGTGGTGTCGGTGGTCTCGACGGCGATCATGCTGTTCGGCGTGTCCCTCCTGTACGGCATCGCGGGCTCGGTCTACCTGTCGCGCCTGGCGGCCGTCTTCGGCGGTCAGGCGGCGGCGCCGGGGGTGCTGCCGGGGCAGGACCTGCCCGCCGTCGTGACCGTGGGCGTGGTCCTGGTGGTGGCGGGTTTCGCCTTCAAGATCGCCGCAGTGCCGTTCCATTCGTGGGCGGCCGACGTCTACCAGGGAGCCCCCATCCCGGTGGCCGCCCTGCTGTCGGTCATCTCCAAGGCGGCCGGATTCGCCGGGCTGATGCTCGTACTGGCCATCGGCCTGTCCGGACAGGCCGCCACCTGGACGCCGATCGTGGCGATCGTGTCGGCCCTGACCATGACCGTGGGCAACCTGCTGGCCATGCGCCAGCGCTCCGCCGTACGCCTGCTGGCCTGGTCCTCGGTCGCGCAGTCCGGCTACATCCTGGCACCGCTGGCGGTGGCGGCGGCGCCGCGGTCCTCGGCGGCGCTCGGCACGTCCATGGCCTACCTGGTCATCTACGCCGCCATGAACCTCGGCGCGTTCACCGTCGTCATGCTCGTGTCCAGGGCCGCCGCCCGCAACGAACTCGACGACTACCGGGGCCTGGCGCTGCGCCGCCCGGCGGCGGGCATCACGCTGGCGTTCTGCCTGATCTGCCTGGCGGGCCTGCCGCCGGGCCTGGCCGGGCTGTTCGCCAAGGTCTTCGTCTTCCGTGAGATCGTCGAGGGCGGAGCCGGCTGGCTGGCCGTGGTCATGGCCGTCAACACGGTGATCGGCCTGTACTACTACGCCGTCTGGACGGCCCGCCTCTTCACCCCTGCCGCCGACGCGGCCGCCCTGCCCTCGCACCGGCCGCCGGCGACGGCATGGCTCGCGATGGGCCTGGCCCTGGCGGCGGCCGTACTGTTCTCGGCAGCCCCGCAACTCGTCCTCGACATGACCTCCCTGTCGGCGTCCGGCTGATCACACACCACGAGCCCGGGACGACACGGTATGTCGGCCCCACACGAACAGTGCGGCCAGTACGACACCAACAGTGTGGTCAATACCGCACGGTAAGTCGCGCTCCGCCCTCAGCTGAGCACGGCGGGGAACGAAGGACCGGGTCTTCGTCGTTGGACGTGGTGAACCCAGACCACGAAGGGGGGAACCTTGCACCACAACGGTCTGCGCACCGCCATTCTGCTCGGTGGGCTGTCAGCGCTGATCATCGCGGTGGGCGCGTGGTTGGGCGGCGGCACCGGAGCGCGGATCGCGTTCATACTCGCCCTGGCGAGCAACGGCGTCGCTTATTTCTTCTCCGACCGCATCGCGCTCTCGGCCATGCGGGCAAGGCCCGTCAGCGAGGTCGAACAGCCCACCCTCTACCGGATCGTCCGCGAGCTCTCCACCGAGGCCCGCCAGCCGATGCCCCGCCTGTACATCTCGCCGACGGTGCAGCCGAACGCCTTCGCGACGGGCAGAAGCCCCCGCAAAGCCGCGGTTTGCGTGACGTACGGCCTGACGAAGCTGCTCGACGAGGCAGAGCTGCGAGGCGTGATCGGACACGAGTTGTCCCACGTCTACAACCGGGACATCCTCATCTCCTCCGTCGCCGGCGCGTTCGCCACGATGATCACCTGGCTCAGCTACGTGGCGGTGTTCTTCGGCGGCTCGGACGACGACGAGGGCCCGGGGTTCGTGGGCGCGCTGCTGATGATGGTGCTCGGCCCGGTGGCGGCCATGATGGTGCAGATGGCGATCTCCCGTACGCGGGAGTTCCAGGCCGACGAGTCGGGCGCCAGGCTCACGGGCGACCCGCTCGCGCTGGCCTCGGCCCTCCGCAAGATCGAGATGGGCGCCCGCAGGCTTCCGCTCCCCGAGAACAGCCGCCTCACCTCGGCCTCGCACATGATGATCGCCAACCCGTTCAGCGGCTCCGGCTTCGGCCGACTGTTCTCCACCCACCCGCCCACCTCGGAGCGAGTCGCCCGCCTCGAACGCATGGCCGGCTACCGCCGCTAGGTTCCTGGGGGCCGGGGAGACGAACATCGACCCGGCCCCGTGAGTGGCCCACAGGAACAAGACGCGCGTACGTACCCAGCCTCCTGCAAAACAGCTAAGTAGCGTCCGGAGCGGCAAGGATCTTCCGCAGAATCGCCGCCAGATCCTCAGGATGGACATCTTCCTCGGCGCTGTCGAGTTCCTCCGCGCTCCACCACCGATACGCGGTGGTCGTGTCCTTCTCGGCCTGCTCCATGTGATCGAACGACACCACCACATCGCTCACCCGGATCGCGAACAACGCCTGATCCTGGACGAAACGGTACTCGCCCCACTCGAACTCGATCAGCCCTTCGGCATGCGGCCCCGTGAGCGCCTCCGCCGCCGCCCGGATCCCGACTTCCTCGAACAACTCCCGCGCCGCGGCGTCGCGCAACGTCTCGCCGTCCTCCCGGGCGCCCCCAATCGTGAACCAGAACCGCCGTTCCGGCTGAGCCGGATCGAAGCCATGCAGCAGGAGAACTCGGCCTTGTTCGTCGATGGGCAGCACACGTGCCGTGAACCGGCGCAGTGGGATCTTCGTCACATCCACCGAGCATAAGGTCGAGGCACACCTACAAGGTCATACCCCCACCGAAGCCGTACACGGAGCGGCCCGGGACACAAGGGAAGACGCGTCATTGGACGGCGCATTCGGCCAGGTGCCCCGGAGCCGCTCTCCGCGATCGTCGTGCCAGCTCAGAGCCGTACAACATGCCCCTGGCTAGCGGTAGTTCACGAATTGCAGGGCGATGTCCAGGTCCTTGCCCTTCAGCAAGGAGATGACGTCCTGGAGGTCGTCCTTCTTCTTGGAGCTGACCCGGAGCTCTTCGCCCTGAATCTGCGCCTTGATCCCCTTCGGACCCTCATCACGGATCAGCTTGGAGATCTTCTTGGCGTGCTCCTGGTCGATGCCCTCCTTCAGGCTGACCAGCATGCGGTACTCCTTGCCCGAGAGCTTGGGCTCTTCCGCATCGAGGACCTTCAGCGAGAGGCCCCGCTTGACCACTTTCTCCTTGAACACGTCGAGCGCGGCACTGGCCCGCTCCTCGCTGTTCGCCTTGATCTCGATGTTGTTCTGCCCGGACCAAGCGATGGCGGCACCGGTGCCCTTGAAGTCGAAGCGGTGCCCGAGCTCCTTCACCGTCTGGTTGACGGCGTTGTCGACCTCCTGGCGGTCGATCTTGCTAACGATGTCGAAAGATGAATCGGCCAATGCACCCATCCTTTCAGCTGCGGCGAATTCGGATCCGTACCCCTGAACACGCGGACCCAGCGAACGAGCCTAGCCAGCATCGGCCCGCCGTGCAGGACCTGGACCCCTCGCTCGCCCTGTACGCGAAAGATCACGCCTTACGACGCTTGGCCCCGTTCACCGCCTTACGGGGCGTTCCGGCAGGCTCCGCCTCAAAGCCAAGGGCGGCCGGCGCTCCTCCCTCAACAGCGTCCTTCACGAGCAGCTGATCGAGTTTCAGATCCAGGTGGTGAAGGCCGATGCGAAGGTCGTCGAGCCGTTCCAGCAGCTGAGAGTGGCCGCGGTCGCAATACTCCTTGGTCTGCCATCGCAGACCGGCGACCTCCACGTTGAGCGCTTTCAGATCATCGGACACCTCGCGATGAAGCTCGGCGACCACAGTCCCGCCGGCAACCGCCGCCGTACCCCGCTCGCCGTTCTGCTCGTTGATGGATGTGCTCGCCTCGAGCGCCCATAGGCGCCGCTTGAGGTTGAGGAGCTCCGTCTCTACGTCCACGTACCCTGCCTTGTGCGGTAGGTGGGGAAGACCCGGCACACTTGCCAGATCTCCCGGCTGCGCGCCTATATTCGCAGGCTCTGATCACACCCGACGCCCGAATCCAAGCCCCGGTGTGGTTTCCCTTCACCCCACACCCCTGCCCTCCCCGGGGAAAGGACGGATGCGCCCGAGCTGATCCCATCTTGCCCGGGAGAGGAAACCAATCCCGGCGGTACATTGCTCCCCACCCGCTCCCTCAACCCCCCACCCCCAAACCTGAGCCCCACTCAACTAACCCCGCCCCTCACTCACGCCAATGTCCCCACACCGCCGCCGTCGGCGGGTCCAAACGAGAACACAGCGCCAGCCAAACAAGGCCACGGCGGAAGTCGAACGAGAACGCAGGGGCAGCAGCACGGACCGAAGCGGTACGAACGCCGTCAGTCCCCCTTCGAGCCGTTCTGACCAGCGCGCCGACACGACGTACAGGCCAGCCACCCCTGACCGCCCTACAACCGCAGCAAGGCCTGATAGGTGCGACTGCCACATGCCCTTCACCACCGGAGTAACACACTCACCAGCGGGAGCAGGCCGCAGAGACGCGGCGGACCGATCCAGGCCCGAACCCACCCACAGACCCGAGGACGAACGAGCCAACCCCACCCATCAGGAAGACCACCCACCCACTGGTCCCTGCCAACCTGTGCCCGCGCCAACAGCGCTGACGATCAACTCAGACGACGCCACGGGCCCCAGGACGAGACCAGCCCCAAGCAGGCAGTACGGAAGATGAGACAACCGCGGTGGTGTCACAGCCGGGGCAACACACACTGTCCTCGGGACAAACCGGTGTCACGTGCACCTCCGAAGTCCGCTATTCTTCTTTCTGTCGCCGCCGCAAGCGGAAGACAAGGCAGGTTGCCCGAGTGGCCAAAGGGAGCGGTCTGTAAAACCGTCGGCTCAGCCTACGCAAGTTCGAACCTTGCACCTGCCACACGCAGTAAGCGCAGTTCAGAGGCCCTACGGGGCCTCTTCTGCGTTTCAGGGGTGTGCAGCCGGAAGCCGCCAAGAGCGGCCCGTTGTCGCAGGTCCACCAATATACGTGCAATGATCTTGAGCGCGTTTCCCCAGGTCGGACGCCAGCCCGGCCAGTATGCGGCCAAGAAGAAGAGCCCCGGTGTGGGCCGGGGCTCTGGATGCGGTCGGTAGGTGGTCATGCGGCGAGGGCATCGCCAATCCGCTGGTTGGCGATCTCCTTTTGGCCGTCGATGCACTTGGCGTAGACCCGCAAGAGGACATCGACGCCGTGGCCCGCTCGTTCGGCCACGTCAGGGGCTGAGACGCCTGCATTGAGCCAGAGCGAGACGGCCGCGTGCCGGAGATCGTATGGGCGCTTGGCGAGCGGTGAGGCGACCTGCGCGGGCGTAAAGGCCAGGAGGCGGGCGTCTTGCCAGACCTCCGTGTAGGCAGTGGAAGCGACGACACCGCCCCGTTCGCTGCAGAAGATGCGACCATCCTTGGCAGTCCCGTACTCGGCGATGTGCTCGCGGAGGATCGTGACGAGTTCGGGAGGGATGGGCACCGGGCGGACGTCTTGTCTGCCCCGATGCTTGAGGCCGCGTACTTCGTGCGCGTCCCCATTGTCGGTCCACTGGGTGTTGACCTCTGGCCGGGACACGTCGATCGTGAGCCGTCCCCATCCCGACGTGGGCAGGTGGCAGTCCTGAAGGCGGAGACCCACCGCTTCGGCCGGGCGCAGGGCGGCGTAGTACATACAGGCGAAGAGAGCCATGAGCCGCCGGCCCCTGCCGCGCCGTCCAACGTAGGTCACCGCGGTCAGCAACTCCTGGGCCTGGCGAGGGTTCACCACGACGCGTGCGTCTACCGTCTCGGTCGTCTTCGGCGGCTTCCATTTGACCTTGTGCAGCGGATTTGCCGAAAGTTCGTTCAGCTCCACCGCGTACTCCAGAAGCGCGTGGAAGACGGCGCGCTTGC
The DNA here is from genome assembly GCF_040655495.1 of Nonomuraea sp. NPDC050404. Classification (NCBI taxonomy): domain Bacteria; kingdom Bacillati; phylum Actinomycetota; class Actinomycetes; order Streptosporangiales; family Streptosporangiaceae; genus Nonomuraea; species Nonomuraea sp. NPDC050404. The sequence goes on along the minus strand of NZ_JBFAKB010000042.1, from coordinate 13,688 downwards.
GGGCGATGGTCGTGGAGGCCGCCGCCTTGCCGTCGAGGCACAGCGTCAGGGCGTGCAGGGCGAGTCGCGCTGTCTTGGCCTCCTCCAGGCTCGCCAGGTCGAGCGAAGCCGCCTTCAGCCAGGCTGCCGCAGCGGCGTGCTGCTGTGGGACGTCCGCGCGCTTGTCCTCTGGCAGCAGGAGAACCTTACGCAGGACGGTACGAAGCTCACGGGGGTCGGGGCGACCTGCGCGATCCTTGGTGAGCGCGGGCAAGACCGTGGCGAGGGCGTCGGAGATGCTGTCTCGGCTCTTGGCCGCCGCGTGCGGCCACTTCATCTCTATGAACGCCTGCGCGAACTCCAGGATGCTCTTGGCGTCCTTGGCCTTGAGCATCGAGGCGGGTAGCCCGGACTCCACGTCGAACGCTTCACCGCGCTTGGCCGCCTGCCGTAGGTCGGACAGGAAGCTGTCGGCCAGGGCCTTGGTCCGGTAAGTCTTTGAGGAGCGCTTGCGGGCGACTGACCAGCGGACCACGTACGACGGGGTTTTGCTGGACTTGTTCCGGGCGATCTCGAAGAATTTCACGTCGTAGGAGGTCGTCATGCGGCGCTCCGGAGAGATTCGAGCCAGGCGTTGAGATCGCTGCGGTAGATGCGTAGTTCGCCGTTGGGCAGGCGGATGCCGTCGGGTGCCTTGCCGATCTCGCGCCAGCGGTAGAAGGTGCGGCGGGAGACTCCGCCGAGCTCGTTGAGGACTTGGCGGACGGTCAGTAGCTCGTCGTGCTTGGTCACGCGGCACTCCCCATGGCCTCTGTTGCCGAAAAGTCCTGTCCGGCTGCTCTGGCTTCCAGCTCTCTGAGGTGGGCGCGCCAGCGTTGACGTTCGTGGACGGAGCGGAGGAGCCGGACGGCGAGCGGTGGCACGTTGGCGTCTCCGGCCGATATGGGCCGCCAGATGTAGCGGTGTGGGTCGGTGGGCTCGTCGGCCTGGCCGAGGGCTTCCAGGACCCAGGTGCGGCGGTCCTGCTTGTGCTCGGCGAGGGTCTTGTTGCTCCACTTGCGAGAAACCAGGACGCGGCGTCCGGCGTAGCCGAGGTGTTCGGGCTTGTGGGCCTTGCCACGGCAGCGACCGGGGAGCATGCCGGGTTTGGCGTCCTTGGGCTGGATGCCGTAGCGGAGCCAGTTCGGGCAGGTGGGTGAGCAGGGTTCGTAGCGCAGGGCATCGAGCATGCGGGCGGCGTGCTGTTGCTGGGCCTGGCCGCCGTTGAGGGCGTCGCCGAGGGATTTGGTGAGGTACTTGGACAGGTAGCGGATGCATTGGTCGGCGTCCGGGGTGCCGGCGAGCACGCCTTGGGCATCGACCTGTTCGCCGAAGCGGATGACGTGGAGGGGGTCGGCGTCCTCGTCGAGCGCGTCGAGGGCTTCAGTCCAGGTGGGCAGGACTTCGCTGGTAGCCGGGTTGAGGTAGCCGATGCTGTCCTGCCAGAGGGGCATGTGGGTGCCGTCGAAGACGACTTCGTCAGCCTGTGGCCACCAGACCTGGTGGTAGGTGGCGGCGGCGATCTGCTTGATCTCCGCTCGTGGGAGCGTTCCACGAATGGCCATGTGCAGGTGCGGCGCGAGGCGCTTCTGAGGCTCCACGGAGGCGAAGTACTGCACGTCATAGCCCGCGACGCGGCGCAGGTTCTGTACGAAGCGATCAACGAGCTTGGAGAAGTGCAGCGCGTCCCGCGCGGCCCGCCGGTAGTTGTAGGTCTGCGCATCGATGGGGAAGCCGTCGCGAACCCTGCCGTAGCTGGGCAGGGTGAGTGTGACGAACAGCGACGGCCGGTAGGTTCTGCCGTCCGTGCCTTGGAAGGTGCGTCCCAGGGTGGTGGGGGTCATCGTGCGCTTGGGCAGGTCGGGTGCGTCCTGCCGCCGCTTGGTCGAGCGGGAGCGCTTTACGGCGGTACGGCCGAGCACGTTGCCGCGCATACCTGCGGCGTTGATCTCCTCGTCCAGGCCGGTGATGATCGCGTCCAGGTCGGTGGTGTCGTCGCCGGCCTTTTCAGCGGCGTCACGCTGAGCCTGGTAGTCGGCGCGGAACTCCACCAGCCAGCGCTGTTCCTCATTCGCCTCATCGGGCGTGATGGCCGGTTCGGCGTCGAGGTGCCAGCCCTCACGGCACTGGGCCTTGCGGAGCTGCTTGGTGCGCTTGGCACACGGCGGGCACTTGCCGTCGAGGGTGGCCCCACACGGGACGTCGATGATCTCAGACTTACCGGTGACGATGTCGAGCCGCTTGAGCGGGATGGGCCGGATACAGACCCCGTGGAGCTTGGCGACCTCTTCGAGCACGTCGCGGGCCATCGGCATGGCCTGACGGACGGCGCGGGGCAGGGCGCGGTCGTGCGCATGGGTCACAGGGACCTCCCTTCGTTGGGGACGGTGAGGGTCAGCGCGCTTTGGCCGCACTGGTGGCACGCGACCAGGGCGCGGACCGGGTCGAGCCAGAGAACGTTCAGGGTGCGGCAGATGGCGCAGCGCAGGCCATCAAGCAGGTGAGTCATGCGGCCTGCCTGTAGTAGGCGACCATGGCGCGGATGTCGGCATCGGAGACGTAGGCGGCGCGGACCCGGATCGGTTCGGGAGATGCCTCCAGCCGCATGTACGCGACCCCAGCCCCGAGCTCCGGGACGGGGGAGATGTGGTCGGCGAGGGCGCCCCGGTCGCGTGCGCCGTCGCCGAGGACCATGTCCACCTGCTCGGACTCATCCAGCCGGAGGGCGATCTTGTCGGGGAACAGGTTGCGGATGTTCATGACCTCCTTGCGCGGGTCCTGAAGGGCGGCCATGACGCCGACGCCAACGGAGCGGCCTTGAGTGGCGAGGGTGGCCAGGGCGGCGGAGATGCGCTGCCGCAGTTGCCGGTCGGGTTGGTAGGCGGTCAGGAACGCGACCTCGTCGACGAGCACCAGGACGAACGGGTCGGCGATGGTCGGTTCGTGGGAGCGCTGGAGTCCGGCGAAGCGGGCGGCGCGCTTCTGCATGACGGAGACGGCCTCGTCGAGCAGGTCGGCGCAGTCGGCCGGGTCGGCGGCGTAGCGGCCTTGGAACAGCTCCCGGCCGAAGGACAGCTCCATCAGCTTGGGGTCGAGGGCCCAGACTTCGGCCAGGCCCACCCGCATCGCCGGGAGCAGCCCGCGGACGGTGTCCCACAGGAAGGAGCCCTTGCCGGCCCCGGTCGCGCCCGCGATCAGGACATGGGTGCCGTGCACTTTGAGCCGCAGCGGTCGGCCGTCCTCCTGCTTGCCGATCTCGACCGGTCCGACCGATGGTTCCTCCGGGATGGGCAGCGCAGGCATCGGGGCGGCCAGCGGGTCACTGCGCGGGAAGGTCAGCAACAGCCGGCCACCCTTGACGAGCGCGACCCGGCAGGAGGTGGCGCCGAAGCCTTGGGTGAGGTTGTCGATGCGGTCGGACCAGTCCTTGACCGCCTGCCCGGCGAGCATCCGGACGGTGATGCGGTCGGCCCAGCCGTCGCAGGTGACGCGCAGCAGGCGCGGCATGTAGACGCGGCCGTTGACGCGCTTGGCCAGGCCGGAGACGTCCATGACGCCGTTCCAGTGACGCCGGTAGACCGCCATCAGTCGCCACCAGGCCAGCAGCCGGAAGCCGACGAGACGGGCGAACAGATCGCCGTCCGTGCAAGCCCAGCCGAGCAGCGACAGCACGACGAAGCTGAGCGTGGACGCCGCAGCAGGCCAGCCGAACCAGTACCAGATGCCGCCCAGGGCGACCGGGATGGCGACGGCGACCGGATGCCGCCAGGTGGTGCGGACGAGGGCGGACAGGAAGCGCCAGCCGTAGATGAGGAAGGTGACGAGGGCGGGGGTCTTGAGTACGGCCGGGCGGAAGACGACGGCCGTATCGGGCGTGGTGGAGACGAGGTTGCGCGCCTCGTCGCCAGGCAGCCGCTTGAACATAAGCTGGGTACCTCTCGTGATGCGGAAGTCAGGGGAGAACCGAGGGGCCGCCGGAAGTTGCCGCTTCCAGCGGCCCCGCTTCGTGTCAGACCGTGTCGCCGGCGTCCTCGGCCGACTGTTCGGCGTGCAGGTGCTCGCAATCAGCGAGGTAGCGAGCGGCGGCGTTGAAGATCTCGTGTGCCGTAGTGAGGTCTGCGTCGGTGATCGGCCCGGCTCCGGTGGTGGAGACGTGCACGCTCGCCTCAGCGGAGTAGAGCTCCAGGTACGGGCGCGGGCTGGTGAGCAGGAGACCGGCGCGGATCTTGAGGTCAGGCGTGTGGAAGGAGATGCCGACGTACGGCGTGGACTCCGGTCGCAGGGACAGGGTGACGTAGGTGTAGGGCCGGTGTTCGCTCACGCCGCCATCCCCTGACCATCGGGCAGGCCGTAGAAGCTGCGCTCCAGGGAGCGGGCGAAGCGATGGGCCGCGTGGGCGAGCTGGCGGGCGAACTCCAGGTCGTCTGCCGTCACGGGTCCGTTGGTGGTGACCAGGACGGAGGTGGCGCCGAAGTCGAGCGCCAGGACGGGCTCACGGCGGGCGAACGGGTGGTTCATGGTGCGGGCGGCGTTTCCGGTGGTCAGTCGGATCACGCTGTTGCGCGGGGTACGGCGTCGGGTCATCAGGCGGCGTCCTTTGCGGCCGAAGCCTTGCTCGTGGCGGGCTGGGTGGTCTGGCGGGGTGCGTGCATCTCGCGGACCTTGATCGAGTACGCGAGGCGGCCGGTGGCGTTGACGTAGGGCGTGACCGTGATGGCGTTGAATTCGACCGGCGTGAACGGCAGCCCCGGCATGGGTTGCGGGGGCACCGGCTGGACCGGCGCGAGGATCTTGACCGCCACCGTCTTCTGGGCGGGCTTGAGGGTCGGGTCACCGTCCAAGACCGCGACCTGCCAGACCAGTTCTCCGGTCTGCTTGTCGCGCGCCTGCACGAACCGGCCGTTGGACGAGGCATCGAAGTCCTTGACGGGCTCGACCTCGCCGACGACGTAGCAGCCGTGCGGGAAGACCATGGTGTAGGTGACGGGGATGGGTCCCTGAATGGCCATGCTGTTCCTCTCGATAGCGGAGGAGAGCTCTTCAATCGCTCGTCCACTTGTCCGCATGAGTTGAGAGTAAGTGACGGCAACTCGTCCGCACAAGTGGTTGAGCCGTAAGTGGCGGGTAAGAGTTAGCTCACCTTGAAGACATCTTCGAGCTCATGCAGACTTCCAGGCAGCGCCAGGCTCACCACCATTAGCACCAGGCCGGCCGCATCATGCACAGTGGCCAGCACGCCGAGCACCGGGTTCGACGACCCAAGCAACTCGGCCTCATCCTTGGTGGGCTTGCGCGCGCTGACGCGCTCGGTGATGTGGTCGAAGCGCAGATGCTTGACCGACTGAAGATGCTGGCGGATGCCCCGCCGCAGCGGTTCGGGCTTGTCCAGATCGGTGCCGATGGCGTGTTCCAGCGGCACCCAAATGGTCTCTACCCCCGAGACGACCTCGGCTTGCCGCGCCACTCTCTTCCGCGAGATCAACGGAGTTCCCTCGGCGACACCCAGCAGCCGCGCGACATGGCGAGGAGCCGGAACGCGCCCCGCCTCCAAGACCGCATCGGCACTCTCGCCCAGCTCGGTCGCGCTCAAGCTGGGATGGACGATCTCGGCCGCGCTCTGAGGGCGGCCTTTGACGAACGACCCGCGCCCATGCTCACGTTCGATCCACCCTTGCATGGCCAGGGTCTGAAGGGCGCGCACGACAGTGGTACGGCCGACGCCGAGTTCGCGCACGAGCTGGGTCTCAGAGGGCAGCATGTCACCCGGGGCGTACTCGCCCGATTCGATCCGCTCCTGGATCGTCCGCATGACCTGCGCGTATTTGGGTGGAGCGAAATCCATGCCCATCTCAACCGCCCATTCGCTCTTCCACTCGTGCGCATAAGCACACTATCGGTTGAGGCATCGCCTGTCAGTCGCCCTCATCCAAAGGACAGCAGGATGTAACCGGCTCAAGAGCCCTTCACCATGGCTACGCACGAGGGGCACGCTCTGGACACAGTCGCAGAGAAGGGCACCGACCAGCCGCACACCGGTAGCGGCCTGGCCGGCGATGTGCACATCGCCACCTTGGCGCCCGGCACCACAGCGTGCAGCGTGATGGACCGCCCCCTCTTCGTCCACCCGATCACATACGCCAAGGGAGCACGCACCTTGATCGGCTCCTTCAAGTCGAGGTCATCCCATCGCAGCGGCCAGCGCCGGAGGCCGCCCGGCAGATCCCAGACTTCACCGTCGAGCCGGACCAAGGCCGTCGTGCCATTGCTCAGCTCTGCCACCACCACACCCTCACGCCCGATCAGTGCCAAGCGATGAGCCTGCGTGAGCGCATGACTATGGAACGTGTCCACGATCGTCGCCCTCCAGCCGACACGCGACTCCGCCCGGCTCATGACGGCTGCACGCTCTGCCGGGAGCGGAGTTCGGCGTAACGCATCGCGATCCGGTGAGCCGCCCGAAAAGGATCATCCGCCGGATGCCACGCATAAATGACCCGGTGTCGATCGGCATTCCATCCGGTACGCCACCAGAACCGCCCACCATCGCACCAGACGACCAGACCCACCCAGACCGAAACCAGAGCCAGCCCATAACCATCATGAACCTCGGCGTCGATTCCGTCGTGACGCAATTGCTGTTGAAGGAGTTCGGCCGATCGACAGGGATCACTGCCGATCAGCATCCGGGCGATCATTTGGCGGTCCGCTCAAAAAGGACAGAACCCGCCGGATCGAGGTATGCCCGGAAGATATGACGGCTTGACAAAGCGTCAGGACCCGCGCCGAAGTCAAAGACCTTGTGCACGATACTGCCCCGAACAGAGACATCACCCGGTATCCCCCGCATCGCCTTGCGCAGCTCGTCCATCGCCGTGGCCTGGAACGCTGCCGATCCGCATGGCCCCAGGGCATCACCCTGCTTGGAGGGGATGCGGACCTCCCACTCGAACCGCTCCTGTGGCGTCTCGGCCGGCCCCGGACAGTGCAGGCAATCCTCCTGAGCGGATGCCGCCAGACCCAACCCGGTGGCCGCTACATGGCCGCGCCGAGTGACGATCTTCCAGCCCCGCCCGTCGCACTCTGTGCATCTGATTGGCGTTGTCATGCCGGACAGCATGAATGCCCATACTTTTCAGACCTATCCCACGCTGATATACGACCATGGGATATAGGCTCCGCCGCGCAAGGGAATGAATCATCCGGGCGCGAAAAGCCGGAGGTCAGCAATGCAGAATGGCGCGTTCGACCCCATTGACCTACCCGTCGCCGTCTGGGAAAAGGAACAGACCCGGGAACTTCTCAGAAAGCGCGACATCGCCGGACTTTTCGGCATCGCAGCAAAATACGGCGCCAGCCAGGTCCGCATCGGCACCGCCACCGGCCTCGGCCAGCCCCGCGTCAACGCCATCCTGCACGGCAACGGAACGATCAAAGAACTCGCCGTCATCGAGCGCATCGCCTCCGGCCTACGCCTGCCCGACCACGCCCGCATGCTCCTCGGCCTGGCCCCGCTCGACACCGCCTCACCCACCGGCGACCACAACGACGAACACCAGGAACAAACCACCGACCTCATCGCCCGTCTCGACGCCGCCTCAGCAGTAGACCCCACCACGGTCATGATCCTCCGCACCGACACCAACAACCTGCGCCTGCTGGACCGCCGCCTCGGAGGCCCCGCCATCGCCGATAAGATGCACGCCCAGATAGCCCAGATCCAGCGCGCCCACCGCCACGCCATCCGCCCCGCCATCCGCGCCCAATTGGCGCACCTGCTCGCCGAGACCGCATCACTGGCCGGCTGGCAGGCCATCAACACCCTGGCACTCAACGACGCCTGGACCCACTACGAGCGCGCCAAGGCCGCCGGGTACGAGGCGGACGACCCGGCCCTCCTCGCTTATGTCTCCGGTGAGCAGGCATACGTCCTCATGGAACTCGGCCGCCCCGCCGAAGCCACCGAACTCCTCCAGCACGTCCACCAGCAGCACCACGCCCACGTACCGGCCCGACTCCGCACCTGGCTCTCAGCCGCCGAAGCAGAAGCCGCCGCCATCCTCGGCGACGAGACCACCTGCCGCGCAGCTCTTCACCAGGCCACCGCCCTAATGCCCGAAGGGGACGGAGACCCGGACATGCCCTACCTGTCCATCAACGCCCACCACATCGCCCGCTGGCGCGGCAACTGCCTCGTCCGCTTCGGCGACCCCGACACCGCCGAAGACCTACGCTCAGCCCTCGCCGGCATGGATGGCACCTACAACAGAGCCGAATCCGGCGTCCGCTGCGACCTCGGCCACGCCCTCCTGGCCCTCGGGGACCCCGAAGCCGCCCAACCCCACATCCAACGCGCTCAGCATCTGGCCACCATGACCGGCAGCCGCCGGCAGCGTCGCCGCATCGACGAACTGGCGAGAGCGGTCAACCACGTCCTCGGCCGTTGAGCCACACCTGAGCCTGAAGCAACCCGATCAACGTCCCGGAGGTCCAGATGTCCCCGCGGGCAATCATGTCCGGGATCTCGCTCATGGGGACCCATTCGAGCCGGTCGGCCTCCACCTCACCCTCAGGCTTGCCCACCAGCTCGGCCCCATAGGCCACGAACAAGATGTGCTCGGAGTCGACCATCCCCGCCATCGGCTGATACGAGACCAGACGCTCAAGGCCCGCCAGCCGATATCCGGTCTCCTCCTCCACCTCCCGCAGAGCCGTGACCATCGGATCTTCACCCGCCTCGATCAACCCACCGGGAAGCTCCCACCCCCACCGATCGAACACAAACCGGTGACGCCACATCAGCAAGACACGATTCTGCTCATCCAGCACGACGGCGATCGCGGCCCGATCAAGATGCACCACGTGATGCTCGAACCGTTCCCCGCCTGGGATCTCCACATCAGCCAGCCCCAACCGGATCCACCGGTTGTCATAGACCAGCCGCTCCCCGTGCACAACCCACCGGGTAAGTTCAGTGTCTTCGCCCACACTGCGAAACTACCGCCTGGCTGATATCCAGTACATGGGCTTCTGATCGGAAGCCAGGGGAGATGGGGCGCGGACGAGGAACTGGAGAGCCTGTCAACTTGGTTTCCGGACCTTGCTCGTATGGGCCACTCTGTTGGCAACGGCTGCACATCCTGTGCAACAGGACCACAACCGCCTAAATCACCGATACCGGGTGAATCACGGCCGCACGGGATGTCGAAGACGTGCTGGCCCGTACGCGCGGTTTACGTTTCCGTGGAGGGGGGGCCTCATTGGGGTTTCCTGCGACCGCTATTAGTGCCTCTTGCGGTGACATTCGTAGCAGGGTTTCTTTTCCGAATGGGAGAGCAACGCGGCCGCGCGACGGAATCGATCCAAGACTTCGCGCGATCTCTATGCCCACTCCCCGCGCTAGTAGAGGCGGCACCGAATTGCCTATCTGGCGGTGGCCATGCCAATTGGTCACATTGAAACGGAACCAGTCGGGGAACGAGTGGAGTCGTGCGGCTTCACGTACAGTGATAGCGCGCGGGAAATAAGGGTGCACAGGTCGAGGCGAAGTGAAGGCGCCTCGCTCTCTGCCAGTTCCCGCTCTAAGCGTCCTAGCTTGCTTACAAGGATCGAGCCGATAACACCTACTGACTGGCTCCTCTTTTCCTTGAGGAGTCGCGTCGAAACGCTCTATAGACGTGGTGCTATGTCTCGTCAGCAACGAGTTGGTAAGCCGAAGCCTGTTCCACTGGCGTGGACGGGCGCGATCCAAAGGATCTCGCTCGACACCTGACATGTAGCGAGCGTAGTTCGAAGTTGCTGCGTCTAGAGAAGCTATGTCTGAAGTAGATAGTTCAACGCTGTCGCCCACCCATAGTCCCTCGTATCGCGATGGATCGGGAAGGCCGTCGAAGGCCTGTTCGACTGTTACGGTCGCTAGCTTACTCGCTCTAGATATGGTGATCGGTGAGACAAGAGAGCCAACCACCAGCAGTCGCCTGCGATTTTGAGGAACGCCGAAATCTGCAGCATTTAAGGGTCCATCTGAACCTGTTATGCAATAGCCAGCCTCAGCGAGGGAGGCGAGGGCTTGCTCTCTGACTTCGTCGTGCCGCGGTTCTAGCAGGCCTGGAACATTTTCGAGACAGAAAACTTGGGGTCTTATCTCGACAACCAAACGTACGAACTCAAGCAGCAATTGGTTTCTCTCGTCGTCAAGCTGACGCCTGCCTCCGACGGAGAAGCCTTGGCAGGATGGTCCTCCAATCACCGCGTCAACTACTCCGTCCCAAGCAGGGCCCGTAGGATGATGCCGCCGCCATCCACGACGCGCTGCCTCCAGAAGATCATGGGCGCCCACCTGGCGGGCATCTCGGCACAGAACCTCGGTGAGGGGAAAGTTGAAATGGTGCGTTGTTGCATGAATCGGGTCATACTCTAGAGCGGCCAGTACGTCAAAGCCGGCCTGCTCAAACCCCAAGGACAACCCGCCGACGCCAGCGAAGAGGTCAATAGCTACCAGTCGCCGGCGCGTGAACTTCGTCGGGCTCACCCTCGACACCCCGTCCCTCCAGCGTCTCGACTACAGAGTGACGATCGCACATCATCGGCTATGTATGCCAGCGAACGCGCCATGCATCTGGATCGTGATGGTTTAGTGATCAACCCTTGCCGAACCTCGCGCGTCTAGGGATCATGCGGTTGACGACAAGGAGTCTGGATGTCCGAGGTACAGGACCTGCGCTACAGGGTGCATGCCAACCCGGAGAAGCGCTTCTTCATCAACATGCTGGTGAAGGACATCGAACTGCTGCCCGCCATCCTCGACCTCGTAGACAACAGCGTCGATGGTGCACGACGCCTGCGGGGCAAGGGCCCTTACGACGATCTGCACGTAGATCTCAAGGTCAGCGAGCATGAGTTCCGCATATCCGACAATTGCGGAGGGATCGACCTGGATACAGCTCGAAATTATGCTTTTCGCTTCGGGCGTCCCCAAGAATTCGTAGGCACCGCCGGTTCGGTCGGAGAGTTCGGGGTGGGCATGAAGCGGGCACTTTTCAAGCTCGGCAAAGGATTCGTAATCGACTCCAGAGGTCAGAGTACTCGCTTCGTGCTAGACGTGAACGTGGATGAATGGGCAAGAGAACCCGGATCAGATTGGTCCTTTACCCTTTCTGAGATTGACGAGGATTATCATCCGGAAGGTCGCGATGGAGTGGGTACAGATATACTTGTGGGCCCGCTTCACGAAAGCGTGACGGAGGATTTCTCCTCTTCGCAAACGCTCGCCAGTCTCAAGTATCAGCTTCGCTTGCGCCATCGAGAGGCTATGTCTCAAGGTCTACGCATTACCTTGAACGACGACCCTATCATTCCGTTCACCCCTCAGCTCATGACTGGGTACGGAGTTGTACCAATCTTCCGCTCCTTCCACATTATGCAAGGAGAAGAGGTAGTAAACGTTCGTCTCTATGCTGGTGTGCGTCTCACGGAGCGCGAAGCAGCAACGGTAGACGACGACCAGGCGGAACTGTTCCGTACTGAACGAGATGCGGGATGGTATGTGTTCTGCAATAACCGCCTGCTGATCGCGGCTGATCGTAGCAGCTTGACTGGGTGGGGGAACGGACAACCTGTCTATCATCCTCAATACAGGCAGTTCCGGGGCTATGTTTTTCTCGATGCTGTTGCATCAGAATTGCTTCCATGGAACACCACTAAGACTGGAATAGACCAGGATTCAAGAATCTGGCGTCGCGTTTTCTCCGAAATGCTTCAGGCTGGCCAAGAAGTTGTAACTATGCTGAACAAGATCAAGGCTGAGCGACAGGTGTCTGAATCAGATGGCGAACGGCCGATCAGCGTCGCGCTATCCAAGGCAACGGCAGCGCCACTTGCGGAGATAAGAGCGTCAGACAAGCTTTCTTATCCTCAACCTCCCAAACCAGCCGCCAAGCCCGCTGTGCGAAAAATTCAATACTCAGTAGAACTCGACCGTTTCGAGCAAGTTACGGCGGTTCTCGGAACCAGCTCGGTCGCTGAGGTTGGGCGGAAGACTTTCGACTTCTTCTATCGCTATCAGGTGGGGGATGAGGGCTGATGGCGGCGTTTGCGTACAGTGCTCGACCGTCGAAAGCTGTTCAGCGCCACATGGTAGTTGACGTATGTCGGCGACTGATTGCGTTCAATCAGTTGAAGAGTTATCAGTACGTCGGATTCGGTGGGATCGAGTTCATCGACTTTGAGATGGTACACAGAGGGCTAGGCATCACTACTATGACCTCTATCGAATCAGATCGCTCGATAGACCGGTACCGCTTCAATGCGCCTTTCAAGGCGATCACTGTGCTACCGGGGCGAGCGTGTGACCAGCTTCCGTCCTTAGACTGGGACCGTCCCAGTATCGTCTGGCTCGACTACGTAAGCAGATTGAACGAGGAGGTTATTTCTGACATTCGGCTGCTCTGCGGTCGCCTCATGAGTGGAAGCGCGCTTTTCGTAACGGTGAACTGTCATCCCCTGAATCTACTACAAGATAGATTGGAGGATCTCGCACGTATGATCGGAGAGGATCGCGTGCCGCCTGGCGTATCGAATGATTCGCTCGCAGTTTGGGGGTTGGCCGAAGTGCAAGGGCGCGTAATGTCCGACCTGATAACAGCCGGGCTTCGTGAACGAACCACGCCAGCCCGTTGGGCTCAGGTGCTCGACATTTACTATGCGGACAATGCGAAAATGCAGACTCTGGGTGGAATCGTTGTCAGTCGAGAGGACCAGGAGAAGTTTGAAACATGCCGATTCGAAGAACTCGATTTTGTTAGGTTGCAGCGTGGTGCTCCACTGAAGGTTCGTGTTCCGTTGTTGACAGCCAAGGAGCGACGAGCTTTAGAGGAGCAGCTTCCCCTCGCATCCGGACAGGAACTGAAGGCCGACTGGCTGTCTGAGGCGGACCGTTCGGCTTATATGCAGGTATACCGATATTGCGCAACGCCTTAGATGTCAGCGAGCCTCAGATGGAGACGCCCTTGAGAAGGCTATAGACCCTTCTCGCAGCATCGGTAGGCGATTCGTGTTCCCATACACGAATCACTCTCCATCCGGACTCTGTTAGTAGCCGATTGGTTTCCGCATCTCGTTCTTTATTGCGTGAAATCTTAGCTCCCCAGTAGTCGATGCTTGTGCGAGACGGCACATAGTGCTGTGGGCAACCATGCCAATAGCAACCGTCTAGAAACACCGCGACGCGGCTGCTCTTGAATACCATGTCTGCGGTTCGGCGGAGATTGGGAAGCGGCTTATCGGCCACGCGGAAGCGCAGGCCGAGCGCATGTACGGCGGATCGTAGCGCTAACTCAGGTTTCGTATCTCTGGATCGATTTCCACGCATGCTTGCTCTGCTCCGGGGAGTAGATGCTTCCGGTACCTTCGCCATCATGACTCACAGCCTACGCATCGACTCGCCTATGCTGTGATACGCAACCACATCGCAGTAGTTCTGCAAGCCGTACCCACACGCGCGCTTACGCATCCTCCCGCAGTTTCATGCGAGGAGAGGCTTACGTGGGTGCTGTGTGTTGCCGAATTGGTCCTATAGAGATCAAGCGGCGGCGCGGCGCGCCGCCGTACCCCCGGCCCTCCGCCCGCCCGCCGTCCGGGCGTGCGGCCTGGGGGCCGGTCCCGGACGGCGGCGG
>NZ_JBFAKB010000041.1:0-108339 GCF_040655495.1 Nonomuraea sp. NPDC050404 | reverse complement strand
CCGCCGCCGTCCGGGACCGGCCCCCAGGCCGCACGCCCGGACGGCGGGCGGGCGGAGGGCCGGGGGTACGGCGGCGCGCCGCGCCGCCGCTTGATACCTACAAGAACAATTCGGCAGTGCGCAGACACGACAGCAGACAGCGGCTGCGTCTTTGAGCTGATCAGGCAGACGGTTGGCTCAGGCTTCGGTGCGCTGAGTTGATGGCGGCCAGAAGTTCGCGGGCCGAGGCGTCGCGCTTGCCACTGAGGGCGTTCTCTACTCCGGCGAGTTGTTGGAAGGCCCAGCGGGATTCGGTGCGTTGGGCGGTTTCCAAGGCCAGGCGTCCGCTGGTGAGGCCTTCGTTGAGGTCGCCGATGCGGAGTTGGGCGGCGGCGATGTCGGCGTGGACGGCGGCGATCTTCTTGTGGTCGGTCTCGTGGGAGAGGGCGTTGAGGGCGGCTTGGCCTTCGTCGATGACGCGGTGTTCGTCGCCGAGGTTGACGTAGGTCGAGAGCCGGTAGGCGGCCATCCGGCCGGGGTCCAAGAAGCGGGTCCACGCCCGTTCGCGCTGAGGCCGCGCGTCGCCGTAGGCATCCCTTGCCTGCTCCAGTCGGGTGAGTGCCTGCCGGTCGCCGAGGCCGGCGAGTTCTTCGGCCTCGCGGGCCAGGAGCCAGGCGCGGGTGGCGTTGTCTCCTTCGGCCGGTAGGTACTGCTGGGCCAGGCGGATGTTCTGCACGGCGGGGGCGCCTCGGGTGGCATAGGAGCGGTAGGCATACGCGCATGCTTGGATGATCGGATGCCCGCTCTGCTGTGCTGCCAGGGCGGCGATGCGGTCGAACGCGGCGGACTGCCCCTGTTGCTTGATCTCCCAGGCGATCCAGGAGGCCAGGACCGCTGCCTCACCCGTCGTCGCGGCCAACCGGCGGCGTAGGCGGTCGGGAAGTCCAGCCTGGAGCAGAGTGCTCAGTTCGTTGAGGTGGGCGGTGAGGCCCTGGTAGAGGCTGCGGGCGGGCATGGTCTCTTCAAGGCGGTGGAAGCCGATCGTGCGGGCTTCGAAGCGTTCGACGGTGTCTTCTTGGTCGGCGCGGCTGCCGGAGAGGGCCAGGGTGAGGCGTTCCCAGGGGTTGGCGATGGTGGCGGCGCTTTCGGCGGTCAGTCCGGCTGCGAGGAGCAGCATCGTTCGGCGGTCCATGTGGCCATCCAGCCTTCCCACGATCCAGGCCAGCGTCAGCATGTCAACGTCGCAAGCGTCGTCGCTCTGGCGCGAGCCGATGACTACTTGTTCCACGCTAAGAAGGCTGCTTGCTGGTGTTCCATCCCTCGCCGGGATGGGTGTCGCGGGGAGAGTCACGCCGGTGAGGACGCGGGGGGCCAGGCCCAGGATCATGCGGGCGGGGTCGGGCATGCCCAGGCCCTCGGCAATGCGCTCGAAGACGTCGAGTGCGGTGACTTGGGCCTTGTTCTTCATGTACTCGCTGACTTTGCCCTGGCTGAAGCCCACGGCGACGCCGATGCGGGTCTGGCTGATGCCTGCGTACTGGCGGACGAGCCGGAAGAGGTGGCCGATGTCGCGATTTGTGAGGGCGGCGTGCATTTCGGGGCGTTGCCACAGGTCGGTCGGTATGACGACCGGTTCGGCCCCGTCTGCGGGCATGTGCCGTTTCCCCTTGCGTCCTTGGACTGCCGGTGACTCCACGCTCACGCCTCGCAGTTATCCCGTCAAGGGATATCGCTGATCCCGGCTCAGGATTCCGGCTCGGGATGGGTTGCCTTGTCGCAGGTGAACACGCTTGTCCCATGACTCGAAGCGATCGGCCAACAAGTGAGAGGTGCCGGGCCTGCCGAGCGACGGGATGGCGCTATGTGCGCAAGAGCCGCATGGACGCGTTGCGTCGCATCGACGGTACGGCGGTCGAACTTGTCCGCGTGGACTGCTTCGAGTGTTCCGGAGTCGGAAGGAAGCGGGCGGAGTAGTGGAGATCATCACGGACTGTATGAGTCCGCACGTCAAGGACGCTCAGGGAGGGCACATGCAGTTGGTCTGGCAAGAGCGGCCTGCGCGTAACGAGCGTGTCCGGGTGGCGGCCTGGACGTGCCCGTTCCATGCGACCTCGTACGAGCTGTGCCGCCTGGGCGGGCAGTCGCACATTCGCCGGATCCTGCGCACCGAAGACGGCGAAGTGATCCACGAGACCTACCAGTGGCCCGTCAGGAAGGCTGAGGAGGTCTGGAGGGCGCTGCTGAAGGGCCACGTCGTCTGAGCAGAGGGAGGACGGCGGTGCGGTTGACGAGAGCGTCCCGCACCGCCGTCCTCTTGTCGGGGGTAGGCCTATCTGTCGGCGGAAGGGGTTGCTCAAGCAGCATGCGCTGATAGCCTGCTTGGCTAGACAGGCATGTTGAATGTGGAGCCCTGATGTCATTTGAATACACACCTCCGAAGTACGCGCAACTGATCGCGGAACTGGAGCGGCGCATCGACTCGGGCGAGTATCCGCCCGGCTCCCCGCTGCCCAGTGAACACCAGCTCATGGCCGAATTCGCGATGGCGCGCCCGACCGTGGTCAAGGCCCTCGGCGTCCTGCGGGATCAGGGCTGGATCGTCACCCATCAAGGCAAGGGCCGCTTCGTGCGCGGGCGACCCGCCATCCCCACCAGCCAGCAGGCGCGGGCCGGGCGGGAACTCCTCGACCGCAAGGAAGTGCAGGTCTCCAGCCGATTGCTGGTGACCGGGGAGGTCGAGGCGCCCAACCGGATCGCGTCCTATCTGGCGCTCAAGCCCAAGTCGCCGGTCATGCTGCGGCGCTCGCTCATCGAGCACGACAACGAGCCGACCGAGATCTCCTCCACCTGGCTACCGGTCGAGACGGCGCAAGGCACAGCGCTGGCCGAGTCGGAGGAGTTGAAGCAGGGTCTTCGGCGCTACGTGGAGAGTGCGGCCGGCGCAGCGCTGGATCACATCATCGAGCACGCCACCGCGCGCAACCCGACCAAGGAGGAGTGCTCGCTGCTCGGCGTCAAGAGTTCGGCTGCGCTGCTGGCCGTCTATGCCGTGGCGTGCGACGCGACCGGCAAGCCATGGGTGGTGGTCGAGTCTATTCTGCCTGGTGACCGGCACGAATTGGAGGATGCCTACCCAATTCGGTAGCCGGAGTTCCAACTTCCTCACGAAGCCCGCTTGGTGCACTTGACTGGCCAAGTGGGCTTCGTGCTTAATGGGCTTACAACTTGGTCAGTCAAGATGGCTGACCGCTCAAGAGAGGGAGTGATGCAACATGGCAATCCAAGGCCCCATCCCCGTCACGTTCGCCCAGGTCTTCCCGCACGGCTGCTACAGCGTCGGGGAGGTCGAGCCGGTCAAGGACTTCGAGGCCTCCACGAACGGCCGGTTCGTCCAAGCGCGGGACAAGCAGACGGCGGAACTCGTCTGGCAGATCCCCGTCATGGACGCCGACCCGTCGCTCAAGGCCGCTCAGAAGACCGTGGCCGTCAAGATCCTCAGCCCCACACAGCCGGTCGCCCCGGCTCCCGTCGCGGGGCTGCCGTTCACGCCGGTCGAGTTCGACGGCATGACCGTCACCCCGTACGTCAACGGGGCCGGGCGGCTCGCCTACTCGATCAAGGCACGGCAGATGCTCGCCCCGCGCACCAACGTCAAGTCCGCCAGCAACAGCAAGGAGGTCGCCGCATGAACGACGGCTACAGCTACACCGTCATCCGCGTCCAGCCCGACGAGCAGCCCCACATCGGGGTCTCGATCTACCCGGACGCCCTGGCCGAGGTGAAGTACTTCCCGGCCAACGAGCGTTCCCACGCCTTCATCACCATCACGCACGGCGCTGCGGACGTCACCATCGGCACCACGAACACGGCCGAGATCACCGACGAGCACGTCACCTTCGCCCGCCACCTGCGCGACGCGGCAACGGCCTTCCTCACCGACTGCGAGCGCCTGCACGCCGAACAGCAGGCGGCGGCCTGACAAGCAAGCGGGGCCGCTGGAACTGGTCCTTCCGGCGGCCCCTCATCTCCCCTGACACACATCACGAGAGGTCTTCAGCCTAATGTTCAAACGGCTTCCTGGTGACGAGGCGCGCAACCTCGTCACCACCAGCCCGGACACCGCCGTCGTCTTCCAACCGGCCGTCGTCCGCACGCCCGCCCTCATCACCCTGGTCATCTACCTCTACCGCTTCCTCGTCGCCCTGGTCCGGACGATCTGGCGGCACCCCGTAGCGACGGCCGTACCCGCTGCCCTCGGCTTCACCTGGTACCAGTACGGCTGGCCGCTGGCGGTGTCCCTGTTCGGGATCGTCACGCTGAGCCTGACCGCCTGGGCCTTCATCGACCGGCCGTCCTTCGCCCGGCTCGTCGGCTGGCGACTGCTGGCCTGGTGGCGGCTCATGTCGGTCTACCGCCGTCACTGGCAGTCCGTCATGGACGTCTCCGGCCTCGGCAAACGGGTCAACGGACGTACTTACCTGCCCTGGCTCGTCCGCGTCCAGTGCGACGGCTGGGCCGACCGCATCACCGTACGCATGCTGCGCGGGCAAGCAGTCAAGGACTGGTCCGACCGCATCGAGAACCTCGCGCACGGCTTCGGCGTCACCTCCTGCCGGGTAGCGCTCATCAAGGGCGGCAGACTGCTGCTCATCTTCCCGCGCCGCGACCCCTTGGCCACGCCGATCCCCGCGCTACCCGTTCCCGACCAACCAACCGTGGGACCGGTCGAGATCGGCAAGCAGGAGGACGGCCGACCACTGAAGCTCAAAGTGCACGGAACCCACGTCCTGATCGCGGGCGCGACCGGAGCAGGCAAGGGCTCCTTCCTATGGGACACCATCCGCGGCTTGCTCCCCGCCATCCGGGCGGGCCTGGCCGAAGTCTGGGCACTCGATCCCAAGCTGATGGAGCTGTCCTTCGGACGCGAGCTGTTCCAAGGCCGCTACGCCGCCGATCCCGCAGACTGCGCCGATCTCCTCGACGAGGCGGTCAGCGTCATGCAGAAGCGCGCCGCCCGCTTCGCCGGTCTCCAGCGCTCCCACGTCCCAACGATCGAGGACCCGTTCGTCCTGGTCCTCGTCGATGAGGTCGCGTTCCTGACCGCCTACCAGCCCGACCGGCAACTGAGGCAGCGCATCTCCGCTGCCCTGGCCACGCTCGCCACCCAAGGCCGCTCGGTCGGCGTCGGCGTCATGGCCGCACTCCAGGACCCGCGCAAGGAGGTCATGAACATCCGCAACCTGTTCCCCGACAAGATCGCGCTGCGGCTCGATGAGTCCGAGCAGGTGGACATGGTCCTCGGCGACGGCGCACGCGACCGGGGCGCACTCGCCGACCACATCTCACCTATCCCCGAGCAAGGGGCCGGCGTCGCCTACATGCGACTGGAGACCTCACCCGAACCCATCCGGGTCCGCGCCGCCTACGTCTCCGACACCGACATCCGCGCCATGGTCGCCCAGTTCGGGGAGGCCGCATGACGCTCGTCCACCTCCTCAACGGCCTTCGCTGCGCCACCTGCCACACCCTCAACGTTCTCCGGCTCGATCCGGTCCGCGCCCTGGTCGAGTGCTCCGAGTGCGGCCAGACCGCCCTCACCATCACCGACGAAGGGAGGCCCGAATGACCAATCCGAACGATCGCGCTCTTCCCCGCACGGTGCGGCTCGCCATGCCCGCTGCCCGGGATGTCGTGGTAGAGGTTGCCAAGCAGAACGGCGTCTGCATCCGGCCCGTCCCGCTCAAGCGGCTTGACGTCGTCACAGGACAATGGGAGATCATTGACGCCCCCTGCGGCACGACCATGGAGGCGCAGTGTCCTCCGTGCGCGAAGCGCAATCGGCAGCTACGCATGGCTCAGTGCCGGGAAGGCTGGCACCTCGACGAGGAACCCACGATCACGCCGAACGAGGCGAACGACGAACAGCGTTGGCTCGTCGAGTTCCGCTCCGACGTTCAGGCGCAACGAGACGTGGCCGATCGTCTCGGCGACGACACCAGCGACCTGGACGCCGTCATCGAGGGGCTGGACGCCGAGATCAACGAAGCGGGCATGCGTGGCAACGTTCTTGGCCGCACCACACCCAAGCGCTCGCGCTCGACGAGGCGACGTCAGGATGCCCCAGACCTGCCCAAGCGGAAGATGACGCCCACCACTCTGGGCCGGACCTTCGAGGCCCCGGACGGCCGGACCTACCGCCCCTCATTGTTCGTCACCCTCACCCTTCCGAGCTACGGCAAGGTACGTGACGGCGCGCCCATCGATCCGGACACCTACGACTACGCGCGGGCCGCTCGTGACGCCCTGCACTTCTCCAAGCTCGTCGATCGCTTCGTTCAGAACCTTCGCCGCGTGGCGGGCTACGACGTGCAGTACTTCGCGACCGTGGAACCGCAGAAGCGCCTTGCTCCCCACCTGCACATGGCCGTCCGGGGCACCCTGCCACGTGCCGAGATCAAGCAGATAGCGGCCGCGACGTACCACCAAGTGTGGTGGCCACAGGCCGACGAGCCGGTGTTCGAGGGCGAGCATCTACCGGTCTGGGAGCAAGGGGCCGGCTACCTCGACCCCGACACCGGAGAGGTCCTGCCCACCTGGGACGAAGCGCTCGACCAGCTCGACGCCGACGAGGACGCCCAACCGCTCCATGTGATCCGCTTCGGCGATCAGGTGGACGTCAAGGGCGTGCTCGGGGGCACCCAGGACTCCGACCAATGCATCCGCTACCTGTCCAAGTACCTGACGAAGAGCCTCAGCGAAGGGCTCGACAACCAGACCCAACGAGACCACGCGGCCCGCTTCGTCGAAGCCCTCCGATTCGAGCCGTGCTCCCCCACCTGCCCCAACTGGCTGCGGTACGGCGTCCAACCGAAGGGCGCCAAAGCTGGCATGGCTCCCGGCCGCTGTCGCTCCAAGGCACACAAGCCCGAACACCTCGGCTACGCCGGTCGTCGCGTCCTGGTCTCCCGCAAGTGGAGCAACAAGACGCTGGCCGAGCACAAGCAGGACCGCCGTACCTGGGTCCTGGAAGCCCTCGGCCAGGCCGACGAGCCCACCGACCCACACCGCTACGTCTGGCAACCGGTGAAGGCCGGCGATCCCGACCTCGCGCCCATGGGCGTCCGCCTGCTCCGATCCGTCGCCGAACGGCAGCGTTGGCGCGCTCACCTGAGACAGCTCGAAGAGCAGAGTCTTTCGGCAAATCCGCAGGCTGCCTGAAGAGAGGAACACCTTGGACCAACTCTTCACCGTCCCCGAAGCAGCCGAGCTGCTGCACACCTCGACTCGCTTCGTCCGCCGACTCATCGCCGAACGCCGCATCGAGTTCGTCAAGGTCGGGCGGCACGTCCGCATCCGTGAATCCGCACTGATCGCCTTCGTCGTCGCGGGCACCGTCGCCCCCATGACGGCCTTCGACGCAACCGGGAGGGTCGCCTGATGGCGAACAAGAACAACCATCGCCGTTTCGGCAGCATCCGTCAGCGGGAGTCCGGCCGCTACCAGATCCGCTACCCGGGACCAGACGGGCGGATGAGGTCGGGCACCGAGACCTACGAGCGCAAGTCCGACGCTGAGCGGGCGCTGTCCCTCATCGAGGCTGCGATCATCAAGGGCGAATGGAACGATCCAGAGCGCGGCAAGATCAAGCTCAAGGACTATGCCGACACGTGGATCACCCAGCGCCCTGGGCTGCGTCCCCGGACAGTGGATCTCTATCGGTGGCTGCTCAAGAAGCACATCGCGCCGTATCTCGGCAACGTGCAACTGGCCAAGATCTCCACCTCGACCGTTCGGCAGTGGCGGGCCGACCTGCTCGGCAAAGGGATGTCGGTCGGTATGGCGGCCAAGGCGTACCGGCTCCTGCGCGCCGTCCTGATGACCGCCGCCGAAGATGACGACATCATCCCGCGCAACCCCTGCCGCATTCGTGGGGCCGGCGACGAGCACGCGGAAGAACGACCCGTGCTCACCGTCTCGCAAGTGTTCGAGCTGGCCGAGCGAGTCGGGGTGCGTCCTGTCGGCAACGTGCGCAAGGTCAAGGAGGGCGCGTACCGGCTGCGCTTCCAGCGGCACGGCGAGATGCGTACTCACCCACAGGTATTTCTCACAAGGGCAGAAGCCGACCGGGTGCTGTGGAAGATGGCCGCCGAGAAGCGGACCGGCTCCACCCAGGACCGACGCTTCCGCGCGATGGTGCTGCTGGCCACGTTCGCAAGCCTGCGGTGGGGTGAGGTCAGCGCGCTACGCCGGATGGACATCGACCTCAAGACGCGTACCGTCCGCGTCCGGGTCGCGTTCGTCGAGCGTTCGACGGGTGGTCTCGTGCTCGGGCCGCCGAAGTCCAAGGCCGGACGCCGGACGATCGGCATCCCGCAGAGCATCGTCCCCATGCTCAAAAAGCACATGGACACGTACGTCCAGGACCGCCCCGACGCTCTGATGTTCCCCGGGGCCAAGGGCGGCCCGATGCGCCGGAGCGGCTTCAACACGCGTACCCGGTGGGTGGACGTCGTCACGGACATGGGGCTGCCTGGGCTGCACTTCCACGACCTGAGGCACACGGGCAACATGCTGGCCGCAGAGTCAGGCGTGGGCCTGAAGGACCTCATGGCGCGCATGGGGCACGACAACGTCCGGGCGGCCATGATCTACCAGCACGCCGTCAGAGGCGCTGACGAGGCCATCACGAACGCCATCGACCGGCAGCTCGAAGCACGGGACGACGACGATGACGAGGGCACGGCCGGTGTCCTGGTCCCCACAGGGTGATCATGAGCTAATGGCCCGTTAATGGCCCGCGAAGATCGAACAAGTCCGGAAACAAACAAGGCCCGGGTCGGGATTCATGTCCCTACCTGGGCCTCACCAGTTGGAGCGGGTGACGGGAATCGAACCCGCGCTGTCAGCTTGGGAAGCTGATGTTCTGCCATTGAACTACACCCGCGCACACCCCGAAGGTTGCGACCCCCACTGTAGCGGAAACTTGGCGCACAACAGCAATCCCAGCCCCACGTACTTTGTTGCCGCCCGGTAAGTTGCTCAGCGTGTTGCTATCTGACCGTGACATCCTCGCCGAGATCAAGGCCGGGCGGCTGGCCGTGGATCCGTTCGATCCGGAGATGATCCAGCCCTCCAGCATCGACGTGCGGCTCGACCGCTTCTTCCGGGTGTTTGAGAATCACCGGTACCCGCACATCGATCCGTCCATCGAGCAACCGGATCTCACGCGGATGGTGGAGCCCCAAGGGGACGATCCGTTCATCCTGCATCCGGGGGAGTTCGTGCTGGCCTCCACGTACGAGGTCATCACCCTGCCCGACGATCTGGCCTCGCGGTTGGAGGGGAAGAGTTCGCTGGGGCGGCTCGGGTTGCTGACGCATTCGACGGCCGGGTTCATCGATCCGGGGTTCAGCGGGCATGTGACGCTGGAGTTGTCGAACGTGGCGACCCTGCCCATCAAGCTGTGGCCGGGGATGAAGATCGGGCAGTTGTGTGTGTTCAGGCTCACCTCCCCGGCCGAGCACCCGTACGGATCCGCCAAGTACGGCTCCCGCTACCAGGGCCAACGCGGCCCCACGCCGTCCCGTTCGTTCCGGAACTTCCATCGCACGCAGATGTAACAAAGATGAACAAAAGGTGAACATCAGGGGAATAATGGAGTGAACGCACTCCGTTCGGCGCTCGTTCGCTCAGCCCTCCTGAGCTGCGCCGACGGTGGCGCAAGCTGCAAAAGGGCCTAAAACTACGCGGAACAGCGGTGTTGCACAACATACGCCGGGTAGCCAGAAGGCGAAGGGGACATGAAGTTCGCATTTCGCCTGGTAAGCCATACCCTCTTCCACGGAACCATCCCCGCACATCTGGAGAACGACGTGCGCCTGCGTCTCACGCCTCGTGAGGACAGCTACTACGACCTGTTCGCCGACTCGGCGAACAACCTGGTCACGGCATCCCGGCTGCTGGTAGAGATCATCAGCGACGGCTCGGACAGGGAAGCCCTGGCCGAGAAGATGCGCGCTTGCGAGCACGCCGGTGACGAACGCACCCATGCGATCATGAACCGGCTCAACGAGAGCTTCATCACCCCCTTCGACCGCGAGGACATCTACCGGCTCGCATCGAACCTCGACGACGTGATGGACGCCATGGAGGCGGCCTCCGACCTGATCGTGCTTTACCAGATCGACCACCTGCCCAAGGACGTCGTACGCCAGGTGGAGGTGCTGGAGCGGGCCGCGGAGCTGACCGCCGAGGCGATGCCGCGCCTGCGCTCGATGAAGAACCTCAACGAGTACTGGATCGAGGTCAACCGCCTTGAGAACCAGGGCGACCAGGTCTACAGGCGACTGCTGGCCAAGCTGTTCAGCGGTGAGTACGACGCTCTCACCGTCATGAAGATGAAGGAGGTCGTCGACGCGCTCGAAGAGGCGGCCGACGCCTTCGAGCACGTGGCCAACACCGTCGAGTCGATCGCGGTCAAGGAAAGCTAGGCCCAGCAGTGGACCTCACGCTCGGCCTCGTCATCGGCGTGGTCGTCATCGCCCTG
This sequence comes from Nonomuraea sp. NPDC050404, assembly GCF_040655495.1. Taxonomy (NCBI): domain Bacteria; kingdom Bacillati; phylum Actinomycetota; class Actinomycetes; order Streptosporangiales; family Streptosporangiaceae; genus Nonomuraea; species Nonomuraea sp. NPDC050404. The sequence goes on along the minus strand of NZ_JBFAKB010000041.1, from coordinate 97,814 downwards.
ATCTTCGACTACACCAACGGGTTCCACGACGCGGCCAACGCGATCGCCACCTCCGTCTCGACCAGGGCCCTCACTCCCAGGGCCGCGCTGTTCATGGCCGCGGCCATGAACTTCATCGGCGCCCACCTGGGCACCCAGGTCGCCCAGACGGTCGGCAGCGGCATCATCGACGCTCCGGACGGCTCCCACGGCCTGGTCATCGTGGCCGCGGGACTCATCGGCGCGATCACCTGGAACCTGATCACCTGGTACTTCGGCCTGCCCTCCTCCTCCAGTCACGCCCTCATCGGCGGCCTGGTGGGCTCCGCGCTGGCCTCGGCCAGCGTGGTGCACTGGGACGGCGTGATCGAAAAGGTCGTCATTCCGATGGTGTTGTCGCCGCTGGTGGGGTTCTCCCTCGCCGCGGCGATCATGATCGCAATATATTGGATCTTCCGCAACAGCCAGCCGGGCAAGACCAACCGCGGCTTCCGCTACGCGCAGACCGTCTCGGCCGCCGCCATGGCGCTCGGGCACGGGTTGCAGGACGCGCAGAAGACGATGGGTGTGATCTTCCTGGCGCTCACCGTCGGCGGGTTCGCCCAGCCGTCGGACCCCATCCCGCAGTGGGTCATCCTGGCCGCCGCCGGGGCGATCTCCGCGGGTACGTACGCGGGCGGCTGGCGCATCATGCGCACCCTGGGACGGCGCATCATCGCGCTGGACCCGCCCCAGGGCTTCGCCGCGGAGTCGGCGGCGGCGACCGTGTTGTACGGTGCCGCCATCGGGTTCGGCGCGCCCATCTCCACCACGCACACGATCACCTCGGCGATCATGGGTGTGGGGGCCACCAAGCGGCTCAGCGCCGTGCGGTGGGGGGTCGCGGGGAACATCATCACCGCGTGGATCCTGACCATCCCGGCCGCCGCGCTCGTGGCGGCGGTGTCCTACTTCATCCTGCACGCCGTCGTCGAAGGGTGAGTACGCACACAGGATCCGCTACGCCGGCGCGTACATCACGTCCACGTCCCACCGGTTGAACCCGAGGGACTCATACAACCGGATCGCCGCCGTGTTGGCCTCGTCCACGTACAGCATCGCCTGGGCGAGGCCGCGCGAGCGCAGGTGACTCAGGCCGGCCAGGGTGAGGGACTTGCCCAGGCCGGTCCCCTGTTGTGCGGGATCCACGCCGACCACGTACACCTCACCGAGGGGTTCGTGGCCGTGGTCGGAGGAGCCGTGGATCTTCGTCCAGTGGAATCCGGCCAGCTTGTCGTCGCGGAAGGCCAGGAAGAAGCCCGCCGGGTCGAACCAGGGCTCCTGCTCGCGGCGCAGCAGGTCGTCCATCGTCCACGCGCCCTGCTCCGGGTGGTGGGCGAAGGCGGCGGCGTTCACCTTGAGCCAGGACTCCTCGTCCTGACCGGGTACGAACGCGCGCAGGCTCACCCCGGGCGGCAGCGAGTACGCGGCCAGCGGCGCGAACAACGAGCGGCGCATCTGCCACAGGGAACGCACGCGCTCGAAGCCGAAGGCGGCGGCCAGCGCCCCGGCGCCCGCGTGGTCACCGTGCGCCCACAGCCGGGGCCTGCCGTCGGTCAGCTCCATGACCGCGCTGAGCAGGCGCGCCCCGTACCCCTGACGGCGCTGGGCCGGGCGGATGACGAGCTCCACGCTCGGCCCTTCGACCTCGTCGGTGGGATCGACGTGCGCGTAGCCGGCCAGCGCCGCGCCGTTCCAGATCAGCAGGGAGCGGGCCTGCGGGTCTCCGCCGTACCGAAGGTGCAGCATCACATGCTCGTTCAGCGGACGGACGCCGTCGCTCTCCGTCGCCTCCTCCACCAAGGCGAGCACCTCGGCGATCTCCTGGTCGTCCAGCCGTTCCCTGATCTCCACGCGCACGTTCACAGAACGAACTCTAGGCGTCCCACTGGCAAATAACGCCATGTGACGGCCCCGTAAATCGTTACCTTTGCGACATTGGTTGCATAGGTTGCGGTCGTAACGTCTGTGGCCATGATGTCTCGTTCCCCCCTCCGGCTGGCGCTGGCCGGAGCCGTCGCCTCGGGCGCGGTCCTGCTGGCCACCATCCCGGCCAACGCGAGCAAGGCCACCATCCCGGCCAACGCGAGCAAGGCCACCATCCCGGCCGACGCGAGCAAGACCGCGCTCCCGGCCAATGCGAGCAAAGCGCCCAGGACGGTCCCCGTCCGGCTGCTCGCGCTCAACGACTTCCACGGCCACCTCGAGCCTCCGACCGGCTCCTCCGGCCGCATGGTGGACGAGCACGGCAACACCGTCGACGCCGGCGGCGCCGCCTACGTGGCCGCGCACATGAAGGCCAGGACCGACAGGAACACCATCGCGGTGGCCCAGGGCGACCTCATCGGAGCCACGCCGCTGATCTCCGCGGCCTACCACGACGAGCCGTCGATCGAGTTCATGGACAAGCTGGGGCTCAAGGTGGCCGCGGTCGGCAACCACGAGTTCGACGAGGGCTACACGGAGCTGCGGCGGATCATGAACGGCGGCTGCCACCCGGTGGACGGGTGCTCGCCCGCCGGAAAGTGGAAGGGCGCCAAGTTCGACTACGTGGGCGCGAACGTCCTGTTCAAGAACCGGAACGAGAAGACCGACGCGCTGGCGGCGCTGGGCGGCTCGAACTCGCCCAAGGTCAAGCAGGTCCTGGCCGACTGGGGCGTGCCCGCGCTGCCGCCGGTCAGCATCAAGTGGATGAACGGCGTGCCGATCGGCTTCATCGGGCTGGTCACCCGGACGACGCCGGACATCGTCACGAGCGAGGGCATCAAGGACCTCAAGTTCGTGGACGAGGTCAAGGCCGCGAACGTGGCCTCCAAGCTGCTCAGGCTGGTGGGCGTCAAGGCCCAGGTCGTCCTGGTGCACGAGGGTGACCAGGTGACGGCCGGCCAGTCGCCGGACGCCTGCGCCGCCGTACCGGGATCGGGCAACCGCATCGCCACGCAGGTGGACGCCGAGATCGACCTGATCCTGAGCGGCCACTCGCACCAGGCGTACCTGTGCAAGGTCAAGGACCCGGCGGGCAACGACCGCGTGTACTCGCAGGGTGGCTCGTTCGGCCGGGTGATCACGCAGGTCGACATGAACGTAAATGTCAGGAGCCGCGACATCGACCGCGCCTCGGTGGTGGCGGACAACCAGGTCGTGACCCGTACAGTCACCGCCGATCCCGAAATTTCGGCGTTCGTACAGACTTGGAAGGAGCGCGTCGCGCCCGTCGCCAACAAGGCGGTCGGCACGATCAGCGCCGACATCACCAACGCGGCCGCCCCGTCCGGTGAGTCCGCCCTCGGCGACCTGATCGCCGACGCCCAGCTCGCCGCCACCAGGACCGGCGGCAACGCGCAGATCGCGCTGATGAACCCCGGTGGTGTACGTGCGCCGCTGACGCACGCCACCTCACCCGCGAACGAGGGCGACGGCGTCGTCACCTACGGCGAGGCGTTCACCGTGCAGCCGTTCAACAACCTCATGCAGGTCGTCACGCTGACCGGGGCCCAGCTCAAGACGGTGCTGGAGCAGCAGTTCACCGGCGGGCCGAACAACCAGGCGTTCACCAAGATCCTGCAGCCGTCGGCGAACTTCACCTACACCTACAGCCAGAGCGCCGCCTGGGGCTCGAAGGTCTCCGGCATGAAGATCGACGGCGTGGCCGTCACGGACACGCAGACGGTCCGGGTCGCGGCCAACAACTTCCTGGTGGGCGGCGGCGACGCGTTCCTCGCCTTCAGGGACGGCACGGACCTGTGGAGCGGGCCGCTGGACATTGACGCCTTCGTCGAGCACCTCGGCAAGGACAACCCCATCGCCCCGCCCGCCACCAACCGCATCACCGTAGTCAGCTAGCCGCCTGCGGGCCCGCCTCCTCGGGGCGGGCCCAGGCCAGCCACTTGCGCGCGATCTCCGCCTCCAGGTCCACCCCGTGATGGCGGGCCATCAGCAGCGCGTGACACACCACATCGGCCAGCTCCGCCCTGAAGTCGGCGTCGAGCTCCTCGCCGGTGCGCCCCTTCGTCCTGGCCCTGCCCGTGAGCATGAGGAACGCCTGCGTCAGCTCGCCGACCTCCTCCTGGAGCTTGAGCAGGAACCAGGTGTCGTCGCGCTCTATCCCGACATGCCGCGCGTAGTTCCGCGAGATGGTCTCGATCTCATCGGTGAGCTCGGGGAGGTGCATGCCCCCGAGTCTAGAACAGGCTTGCATGTGTAAGATGAATCTGACAGGTGAAAGCGAGGTAGCCACTGACAAGCAAGAAGCTGCTGGACACGCTGGCGGCGATCGGCCATCCGCTCAGGCTCAAGGTCATCGCCGAGCTCGCCACGGGCCGACTGCACGTCAGCGAGCTGGCCAGGCGGCTGGGGATATCGCGGCCGCTGCTGTACATGCACCTCCAGCGGCTGGAGGAGGCAGGCGTGATCACCGGTGAGCTGGAACTGTCGCCGAACGGGAAGGCGATGAAGTTCTACGAACTGGTGCCGTTCGAGGTCCACGTGACTGTGGACACGGTTCTCGACGCTCTTCGCGCGGATGAGGCAGCAGGACAGGAAGGACTCGACAACGTGCAGGAGAGCGATCGATGAAGGACATACTCCTCCCCCTCGGCGTCATAACGATCATGACCATCGGCATCGTGGTGGCCTTTGTCCGCACGGCCAAGCTCCACAGGGCGGCCATGGCGGAGTACCGGGCGGCCGTGGATGCGATGACCCAGCAGCAGGACCGGGTGAACACGCAGCTCGGCGAGCTGACGGACCGGGTGGCCGAGATCGAGCGCCTGCTGCGCAGCGTCGACTGAGATCAGCGAGACAGACCGGCAGGACAGACCAGTAAGACAGATCGGCAAGACCGGGTGCGGCGAGCTGGCACTCGCCACACCCGGGACGGAAGTAGCGCGACCACGCCGTTTCCGGCGTGCCTTCATGCGCACCCACCTCCAAGGAAAGGAGAGCAGTTCATGCTGCTCCCACGCAAATCTGATGACGGACCGGGACGGTCCCCCGTCGTACGGGTGGCCGCCTGGAGCGCCGCCCACCCGTGGCGGGCGATCGCCGCCTGGCTCCTCTTCGTGGTCCTGTGCCTGGGTACGGGCATCGCGGCCGGCACCAACAACGCCTCGACCGAGGACTACTGGATCGGCGAGGCCGGCCGCGCCGAGGCCATCGCCACCAGCGTCGGCCTGGAACGCAAACCCGTCGAACACATCCTGATCCGGACAGGAACGGGACGGCTGGACCCCGCCGCCGCCCGCGCCGCCGCCGAGGACGTCACCGCCCGCATGCGCGGCCTGGCCGAGGTGGAGAAGGTGGACCGGCCCGTACGCGCGGCCGACGGCACGGCGCTCCTGCTGTCGGTGACCATGAAGGGCAAGGAGCTGGACGCGCGGACGCACGTCGATCCGCTGCTCGCCCAGACCGCCGCGGCCCAGCGCGACCATCCCGGCCTGATCCTGGAGCAGACCGGCAGCGCCTCCATCAGCAAGGGCGTCAACCAGCAGCGCAGCGACGACCTGGCCATGTCCGAGGCGATCGCGTTCCCGGTCACGCTGATCACCCTGCTGCTGGTGTTCGGCTCGGTGCTCATGGCCGTCGTGCCGCTGCTGCTGGCCCTGTCGTCGATCGCCGCCGCCATGGGGCTGTCGATGCTGGTCTCGCACCTGCTGCCGGACGCCGGGGTCGGCAACAACGTCATCCTGCTGATCGGCATGGCGGTCGGCGTGGACTACACGCTGTTCTACCTCAAGCGGGAACGCGAGGAGCGGGCCCGCGCGGGCGGGCGGCTCAGCTCCCAGGCCGTGGTGGAGCTGGCCGCCGCCACCTCTGGGCGGGCGGTCATCGTCTCCGGGCTGGCCGTCATCGTCTCCACCGCCACCCTGTTCCTGGCCTCCGACGTCGTGTTCTCCTCCCTGGCCACCGGCACCGTGCTGGTCGTGCTGGTCGCCATGGCCAGCTCGGTCACCGCGCTGCCCGCGCTGCTCGCCGCGATCGGCCGGCGGGCCGAGCGGCGCGCCGCCCGTACTCAGAAGCAGGGCAGGCCGGCTCAGAAGCGGGGCAGGCCGGAGGGCGGCAGGTTGTGGAACACGTTGCTGCGGCCCGCCGGACGGCATCCGGGCCTCACGCTGGCCGTGTCCGTGCTGGTGATGATCGGCCTGGCGCTGCCCGCGCTCGGCATGGAGCTTCGGGTGCTCAACAGGGACAGCCACTCCCGGGAGATCCCGGCGTTGCAGATCCACGACCGGATCGCCGCCGCCTTCCCCGCGTTGCAGACCCGGCATCACGTCGTCGTACGCGACGGGGATGGGCGTACCGGCGAGGTGGCTCAGGCGATCAGCGAGCTCAGCCGGCGGACCGAGGCCGATCCGCTGTTCGTGAAGGACGCCACGACCGGGGTGCGGACCTCCCCTGACGGGCGGGTCAGCGTGGTCGAGCTCGCGGTGCCGTACCGGCTGAGCTCGCCGGAGGCGGAGCAGTCGCTGTCGCGCCTGCGTGAGCAGTACCTGCCCGCGACCGTGGGAGCGGTGCCCGGCGTCGAGACCGCCGTCACCGGGGACGCCGCCCGCAACGTGGACGACCTCGCACACACCAACGACAAGCTGCCGCTGGTGACCGGGTTCCTGCTGCTGGTCACGTTCGTCATGACGGCCGTGGTGTTCCGCTCGGTGCTGCTCGGGCTGCTCGGGGTGCTGCTCAACACGTTGTCGGTGGCGGCCTCGTTCGGCCTCGTGGTGGTGTTCTTCCAGCATGGCCTGGCCACGGATCTGTTCGGGTTCGATCCCGCCGCCACCAGCGCCATCGGGTCGAGGGTGCCGCTGTTCCTGCTGGTCATCCTGTTCGGGTTGTCGATGGACTACCAGGTGTTCGTGGTCAGCAGGATCAGGGAGAAGGCGCTCGGCGGGCTGCCGACCCGGCAGGCGGTGCTGGACGGCATCGCGAGCTCGGCGGGCGTGGTGACCAGCGCCGCGATCGTCATGGTGACGGTGTTCGGCGGCTTCGTGTTCCTGAACCTGGCCGAGATGAAGCAGATCGGGTTCAGCCTGGCGGTGGCCGTGCTGCTGGACGCCTTCGTCATCAGGACCACGGTCCTGCCCGCGGCGATGATCCTGCTCGGGCGGCTGAGCTGGTGGCCCGCGCGCCTGTCCCGCCGCGCCCGGCCGCACGCGCCGCAGCCCGCGTCAGGGGTCCCCTCCAGGTTGTAGCCCTTCGCGGCCGGGGTCGGGGTGGGTCTTGGTGTCGTGGTGAGTTCGGATGAGGTCGTACAGGGCGGCGGCCAGGGCGATGGCGACCGAGGTCACCACCACGGCCAGGCCGTGCCTGAAGGCGGTCGGCCAGCCCTCGCCCAGCCCGCCGAAGAACACCGAGCCCACCGCCGCGATCCCGATGGCGGTGCCCAGCCGCTGCCCCGTCTGCAGCACCCCGGCCGCGCTGCCCCCGCCCTCCGGCGGCACCTCCGACAGCGTGATGGCCTGGTTGGGCGCGATGACCAGGCCGCTGCCCATGCCCGCGAGCAGCAGCGGCAGCGCGGTGGCCAGGCCGACCGCCTGGCCGGGTACGAGCGCGGTGGCCTCCATCGTGGCCAGCAGGCCGACGATCACCATGCTCAACCCGATGGCGACCAGCCGGCGGCCCAGCCGGGAGACCAGGTGGCCGCCGAGCAGCGCGGCCGAGGCGGAGCCGAGCGCGAACGGGGTGATCGCCAGCCCGGCCGCCAGCGCGCTGTAGCCGCGCCCGCTCTGCAGGTACAGCGTGAAGATGAAGAAGATGCCGGTGAACCCGGCGAAGTAGAACAGCGCGATGACCGAGCCCAAGCTGTAGGAGCGCTTGCGGAAGAGCGCCAGGTTCACCAGCGGCTCGCGCCGGTAGAGCCGCTCCCAGACGACGAACCCGACCAGCACCACCAGGGCGGCCGGCACGAGCAGCCACTTGGCCGCGCTCTCCCACTGGTGCCGCTGGATGAAGGGCAGCAGCAGCCCCGCCACGCCGATCCCGAGCAGCAGCACGCCCACCGGGTCCATGCTCTCGGGCCGCCGGTGCACGAGTTGCGGACGCGGCAGCAGCCGCCAGGCCAGCGGCAGCAGCACCATCCCGATGGGCAGGTTCACCAGGAACACCCACCGCCAGCCGAAGTCGGGCCCGAACACGCTCACCAGCGCCCCGCCGATCAGCGGCCCGGCGGCGGTGGAGACGCCGATGGTGGCGCCGAGCGCGCCGAAGGCGCGGCCCCGCTCGTACCCCTGGAACATCTGCTGGATCAGCCCGGAGACCTGCGGGTTCAGCATGCCCGCAGCCATGCCCTGGACCAGGCGCGCCACGATCAGCACGTGCATGTTCCAGGCGAGGCCGCAGGCGAGGCTGGACAGGGTGAACAGCGCCACGCCCCACAGGAAGACCGTCCTGCGGCTCCTGGAGTCCCCCAGCCGACCGGCGGGGACCAGGAGGAGGCCGAAGGTGAGCGCGTATCCGGACAGGGTCCACTGCAGGCCGTCCTCCGAGGCGTGCAGGCCGTCGCGGATGGAGGGCAGCGCGACGTTGACGATGCTCACGTCGAGCCCCGTCATGAACGCGGCGACCAGGCACACGGCCAGCGCCCGCCGTCGCGTGTCGCCCCCGGACGACACCATCGTCACTGACTTCTGATGCCCCTGCTGATCACGAAATATCGCTTAAAGGTGCTTTCTTTGCCCGCTCCGGCAGCCCCTTCGTTTCCGGGCGGCGGGCGGGTAACGTCCGATCATGGGCACGATGGAGGTCGAGCGGAACGGCATCAACGCGGTCCCGGCGGACGAGCGGCACGGCCGGCCGAGAGATCTGTTCTGGCCCTGGGCGGGCGCCAACCTGTCGCTGTTCGGGGTGGCCTTCGGGGTGTACGTCGTCGGGCTCGGGCTCGGCGTGGTGCCCGCGATCATCGTCGGCGCGCTGGGCTACGCGCTGTCGTTCCTGCTCGTGGGCCTGGTCGCGGTCGGCGGGGCCCGCTCGGGCGTGCCGACGATGACGCTGGGCCGGGCGCCGTTCGGCTTCCAGGGCAACAAGCTGCCCACGCTGTTCAGCTATGTCTCGAACGTCGGCTGGGAGATCGTGCTGGTCACGCTCTCGGCGCAGGCCGGCGCGGAGATCCTGCGGCGGCTCGCGCCGGACGTCCCCACCACGACCACCACGGCTGTCTGCTTCGCCGTCGCGGCGGTGGTGGTGATCGCGGTCGGCGTGTACGGCCACGCGATGATCATGGTTGTCCAGCGTTACCTGACGTACGTGTTCGTCGTGCTCACGATCGTCTACCTGGTCCTCATGGCGCCCAGGCTCGGCGGCTCCCTGGAGACCACGGCCGGGCCCGGTGGCTGGCTGGGCGGGATCATCTTCGCGATGACCCTCCTCGGCTTGGGCTGGGTCAACTGCGGCGCTGACTACTCCCGCTACCTGCCCGCGAACTCCCCGCCGCGCCCGGTGGCCCTGTGGACCATGCTCGGGGGCGCGCTGCCGCCGCTGGTGCTGCTGGTGTTCGGCGTGCTGCTGGCCGGAGGCGATCCGGAGCTGGCCGGGGCGGCGGGCGCCAATCCGGTGGCGGCGCTGGCCGAGGCCCTGCCGACGTGGTTCCTGCTGCCGTACCTGCTGACCGCCATCGGCGGCTTCCTGGCCGGCGCGATCATGGACATCTACTCGTCCGGGCTGTCGATGCTGGCCCTGGGGGTGCCCGTCAGGCGGCACCACGCGGTGCTGATCGACGGGCTGCTCATGCTGCTGGGCGGCTACTACCTGCTGTTCGTCTCGACCAGCTTCCTGGCGACCTTCCAGGCGTTCCTGGCCATCGTGGGCGTGGTGATGGCGGCCTGGGCGGCGATCTTCCTGGTGGACATGTGGCGGCTGCGGGCGGGCGGCAAGGACTACGACGAGCGGCTGCTGCGGGCCGGCGCGCCCGCCGTCAACTGGGCGGGCGTGGTGTCGCTGGTCGTCGCCTCGGTCGTGGGGCTCGGGCTGATCAACTCGGCCGACGAGAACATCGCCGGGGTCGTCGGCTTCCTGATGAGCGAGGAGTTGAAGGGCGGCACGTTCGGGTCGGCGAACATAGGTGTGGTGATCGCGCTCGTGCTGGCCGGACTGTTGTATTACCTGCTCACGGCGGCGAGAAGGCGTGCGGTTACTCTTAGTGATTGATGACATACACTCCGTTGCGTCTGCTGAGGTGGGCGATGCATGTCACGGCCTGCGGCCTGCTGGCGATCGCCATGATCGGCGTGCTGCGCGAGGACCGCATGGCCGTGGCGGTCCAGGGCCTGATGCTCGGCCTGCTGTACGCCGCCGGCCCGGCGATCTGGGACCGGCCCGTCGCGGGGCGCGTGTGGCTGGGGCTGGTGACCGTCGCGTGGGTGGTGCCCGCCGTGGCGTCGCCGCCGTTCGTGTGGCTGGCGTTTCCGTTGTTGTTCGCGTACCTGCACGTGCTGCCGTTGTGGGGGGCCATGTTCGGCGTGGCGGTGCTGACGTCGGCGGCGGCGCTGGCGGCGGCCTGGCATGCGGGTGAGTTCAGCGTGCCGCTGCTGGTCGGGCCGGGTCTGGCGGCCGTCGTCGTGACGCTGCTGGCCATGGCCTGCAAGGCGCTGCAGGCCGAGCCAGGGAGATGAGTCAGGCCGTCACGATGGCGAAGTCCGGCGCCGGGCGGTCCAGCACGGCCACCAGCCGCTGCAGCACCGTCGTGTCCCCCTCGCGGTCCACGCCCTCCACCCCCTTGCCCGCCGCCAGCAGACCCACGAGCTGGGCCTTGGTCAGCCGCAGCGTCAGGTCCGCGCCGGCGCCGTCGCTCGGGGCGGGCTGCTGCACGAACGCGCCGTTGGACAGCGTCGTACGGTAGCGCTCCCCCAGGTCGATCAGGTGCCAGTCGATGGCCAGGCGTTCGTGCCAGGCCCGCGGCCCGTCCACCCGGATGGAGATCGAGTCGAAGATCTGCTCCACGGTGAGCGCGGCGAAGAAGTCGGGCGAGGTGGCCTCCATGGTCGCGGGCACGATGCCGTCGGTCAGCTCCAGCGCTCCCATCAGGTAGAAGTTGCGCCAGGTGGCGTTCTCGGCCCCGTGGCCGAGCCGGGTGTAGACCTCGGCCAGCAGGTCGCGGGCCTCCTTGTTGCCCTCGTCGGCGAAGACGGCGTGGCCGAGCAACTGGGCGGCGAAGCGCAGGTCGTTCTCGTCGATGTAGCGCCTGGCGAAGGCGACCACGGCCGCGCCGCCGCCCAGGCACTCGACGTAGCGGATGGCGCTCTCCCTCGGCGGGTGCTCCCACAGGTGCGCGGGGTTTCCGTCGAACCAGCCCAGGTAACGCTGGTAGACGGCCTTGACGTTGTGGTTGAGCGAGCCGGAGTAGCCGCGGGCGTGCCAGGCCTGCTCCAGTTCTGGCGGCAGCCGTACGGCCTCGGCGATCTCGGGTCCCGTCAGGCCCTTGTTGAGCAGGCGCAGGGTCTGGTCGTGCAGGTAGGCGTACAGGTCGCGCTGCTGGGTCAGGAAACGTTCGATGCGCTCGCGGCCCCAGGTGGGCCAGTGGTGGGAGGCGAAGGCGACGTCGGCGCGGTGGGCGTACAGGGCGATGGTCTCGGTCAGGTACCTGGCCCAGGCGCGCACGTCGCGTACCGCGTCGCCGCGCAGCGGCAGGAGGTTGTGCTGGTTGTGGGTGGCGTTCTCGGCCAGGCACAGGGCGCGGTGATCGGGGAAGAGCACGTTCATCTCGGCGACCGGCGTGAGCTGGAAGATCATCCTGACGCCGTCGATCGTCTCCTCCTGGCCGGTACGCGCGATCTCGGCGGTGGGCGGGATGAGCGACATGGTCCCGGTCGAGGCGGTCATGCCCAGCCCCGCGCCGATCTGGCCCTCCGGGGAGCGGGGCAGGGCGGGGCCGTACATGTAGACGGCTCTGCGTTTCATGGCGGGGCCCGCGTAGACGCTCTGCGTGATCGCGTGTTCCATGAAGCCGGCGGGGGCCAGGATCGGCACGCCGCCGCCGGTGACGCCGCGTACGCCGCCGAAGTGGTCGGCGTGCGCGTGGGTGTAGACCACGCCGGTGACGGGGCGGTCGCCGCGGTGGGTCCGGTACAGCTTGAGCGCGGCGGCGGCGCACTCGGTGGAGATCAGCGGGTCGATGACGACGACGCCGCGTTCGCCCTCGGCCAGCGTCAGGTTGCCCAGGTCCAGGCCGCGTACCTGGTAGATGCCCTCGGTGACCTCGTACAGGCCCTGTCTGGCGCACAGCGCGCCCTGCCGCCACAGGCTGGGATGGGCGGTTTGGGGGCAGTCCTCCTGCTGGAGGAATTCGTAGGAGTCGTTGTCCCACACGACCCTGCCGTCCACTGTTGTGATCACTGCGGGGCTGAGCTTGGCGATGAAGCCGCGGTCGGCGTCCTCGAAGTCGGCCCTGTCGTGAAATGGAAGGTCTGCCATGTTCCCCCGCATGCCCTCACCGCCCGGCAAATAGCTCAATAAACGCCCTAAATAGGATGAATCTCCCGGCAAGTCGATGTGATTGGCTGGTCCCGAGCTGAGGGGGAATCTTGGAAGCGTGCGTGTTCGATCTTGATGGTGTGCTGGTGGACTCCGAGCCGGTCTGGGAGGAGGTACGCCGGGCGTTCGTCGCCGATCATGGCGGCGTCTGGCAGCCGGACACGCAGTCCAGGCTCATGGGCATGAGCACCGGAGAGTGGGCCGCGTACCTGCACGAACTCGGCGTGCGGCTGACACCGGACGAGATCGCCCGCGGCGTCGTGGAGCAGATGGCCGGGCACTACCGGGATGAGGTGCCGCTGATGCCCGGGGCCGTGGAGGTGGTGCGGCGGTTGTCGGGGCACCTCACGCTGGGGCTGGCCAGTTCCTCCCCGCGCCGGCTGATCGACGTGGTGCTGGACGCGGCCGGCCTGACGGAGTGCTTCGCGGCCACCGTCTCCACCGAGGAGGTGCCGCGCGGCAAGCCCGCCCCCGACGGTTACCTGGAGGCGGCCCGGCGGATCGGCGTCGATCCCGGTGGTTGCGTGGCGGTCGAGGACTCCAGCAACGGGCTGCGCTCGGCGCACGCGGCCGGCATGCGCGTGATCGCCGTACCGCACCCCAAGTACCCGCCCGCGCCCGACGCGCTCGCCCTGGCCTGGCGCGTCCTGCCCGACCTCGGATCCCTCACCCCTGACGCGCTCGGGTAACCACCCGACCTCGGATCCCTGGCCCCAGACGCGCTCGGGTAACCACCGGACCTCGGATCCCCGACCCCAGACGCGCTCGGGCAGCTACCCGGGGGTCGCTCTCGAAGAATGTCACCACCCCTGGCTACGATTACGGAATCGTGCGAGACATCACGGTTTTCAGTGGCAGCGCCCATCCCGAGCTGGCCGAGGAGATCTGCGCCCACCTGGGCACTAACCTGCATCCCGTCCAAGTCAACCGCTTCGCCAATGACGTGCTCGAAGTGCAGTTGCAGGCCAACTGCCGCGAGCGCGACGTGTTCCTCATCCAGCCGCTCGTGCCGCCCGTACAGGAGCATCTGGTCGAGTTGCTGCTCATGCTCGACGCCGCACGCGGCGCCTCCGCGGCCAGGACGACCGTGGTGATGCCCCACTATGCCTACGCGCGCAGTGACAAAAAGGACGCCCCGCGCATCTCGATCGGGGCGCGGCTGGTGGCCGACCTGATGGTGGCCGCGGGCGCGAGCAGGGTGCTGGCGATGACGCTGCACTCGCCGCAGGTGCACGGCTTCTTCAGCGTCCCCGTCGATCACCTGCACGCGCTGCGCGAGATGGCCGAGCACTTCCGCCGCTACGACCTGTCCAACACGGTCGTCGTCTCCCCCGACCTCGGCAACGCCAAGGAGGCCGCCCACTTCGCCCGCCTGCTCGGCACCGGCGTCGCCATGGGCGCCAAGCAGCGCTACAGCGACGACCGCGTGGTGATCAGCTCGGTGATCGGCGACGTGACGGGCAAGGACGTGGTCATCCTGGACGACGAGATCGCCAAGGGCAGCACGGTCCTGGAGCTGCTCGACCGGCTGCAGGAGCGCAATGTCCGGTCTGTACGGGTGGCCTGCACGCACGGCCTGTTCGCCGGCGGCGCGATCGAGCGGCTGAGCGCGCGGCCCGAGGTCGAGGAGATCGTCTGCACCAACACCGTCCCGCCGCCCAAGCCCAGCGACAAGCTCACCGTGTTGTCGATCGCGCCCGCCCTGGCCGAGGCCATGCGCCGCATCCACGACGGCGAGTCGGTGAGCGCCCTGTTCAGCACCTCCTGACCAGCAGGGCCGCGCACCAGCGGAAGTGACCGTCGCCGCCGTCCGAGGAGAACAGGTCGTAGGTGGTCAGGGCGTAGGCCGTCTGGTACAGGCGCATCGTTTCCCTGGCGTGGCCCAGCTCGGTGGCGAAGAGGTGGGTGAGGGTCTCCACGTGCTCGGCGGCGTGGGGGCCGTACATGTCGTAGATGGCGGCGGTGATCGCGGCCTCGAAGGCGGGGTCGCCGGCGGTGGTGAAGAAGCCGAAGTCGAGTACGGCGACCGGGCGGCCGGTGCCGTCGACGTGGATGTTGGGCGGGACGAGATCCCCGTGGATGACGGTGACGGGGGTTTCGGGCAGTGCCCTGAGGGCCTGAACGGTCTGTCCGACCGTCTCGGCCAGGTCGGGGACGTGGGCGGCGAGCAGGTCGCCGTGCCGGCGGGTCGCGCGCTCGACCAGGGCGGCCAGAGCGTCGGGGAAGCGGGTGTGGCCCTGCCAGAGCGGCCGGTCGTCGCCCTGGACCGTGAGGCGTCGCATGGCCTCGGTGCCCGGGACGGCGGCCAGGCCGCGCAGGACCGTGAGGAGCGCGCCGGTCTCTTCCGAGGTCAGGTCACGTTCCGGCGCCCGCGCCGCCGAGTCCGGCCGTAGCGGCGATCCGGCCAGCTCGCGCTCATAGGTGACCAGGGTGCCGTTCCGCTTCTCGATCTTGAGAATCTCCGGCGTGGCGAAGGGCGGCCTTTGACGGGAAATATCGGCATATACCTGGCTGGTCAGGTCGAGGTACTCCGGCGGTCTGCCGTCCCACACCTTGGCGACCAACCCCTCGTCGAGCCGGTAGACGGCCCCTTCGACACCGGCGGCCAGCGGCCGTGCGTCGCGGTGGCCGCGGTGGGCGAAGTACTTCAGCCAGTCGGCGGTGTGCCGGTGGTCGGTCACGGGAGCGGTTCCTCCTGGGTGGGCAGTGATCCAGAAAATCCCTCCCCTGAAGGGGATGGAAGCTGCCAAAGTGGCCATCATGCACGAAGCGACGGAACGTCTTCTACAGCATTTCCTGGAGGGCGTGGAACCCGCCGTCCCCCTGGTCGCGCTCTGGGCGCACGGCTCGCTCGCCGCCGGTGACTACCAGCCGGGCCGCAGCGATCTGGACCTCATCGCCGTGCTCGACCGCCCTCCGACCATGGACCACTGGCGGCGCATCAAGGCCGTGCACCGCAGGCTCCGCGAGCCTCCGGCGGAGCTGCTGCACTGCTCGTACATGGCCAGGCAGGAGCTGGACGACCACGCGGCCGAGCACATCACGTGGGCGCACGAGCGCATCTTCCGGCGTCCGGTCACCGCGGTCACGCGGCGCGAGCTGCACGACGGGGCGAGGGTGTTGTACGGGCCGCCGCCCGCCGGGCTGCTGCCGCCGGTGACGGACGAGGAGCTGACCCGGTTCGTACGCACGGATCTGCGCGACTACTGGCTGCTCAAGGCCCAGGGACGGCGCCGCTGGCTGCAGGACGTCTGGGTGGACCTGGGCATGATCACGGTCGCCAGGGCCACGGTCACCCTGCGCGAGGGCCGGCTGATCAGCAAGCGGGAGGCGCTGGACGTACTGGCCGAGCTGGACGCGCCGGAGAAGGTGGTGGCCGACATCCGCGCCCGCCGCTACGGCACCCCTGCGCCCGTGCTCAGCAGGTTCAGGAGGGCGCGGCTCGCACGAGCGTTCATCAGATCGGCGATCCGGCGGGCGCTGGCCTCCTGAACCAGGTCGGCGAACCAGCGGACACTGACCTCGTGAACCAGGTCAGCGATTGGGCGGGCACTGATCTCATGAAATTAGGTCAGCGATCAAACGAGGCGTCGGCCTCCTGAATCGGTTCGGCGATCAAGCGAGGCGCCGGCCTCATGAATTTCATCTCATGAAGCAGGATGACAATGCGGGTGGAGACTGTTACTTGCATAGTGAACGCGCGTAACACCACCTGAACCCGGGGGAAAGGGCGGCACATGGGGGAAAGCAGGCAGTCCTATCTGCTGGCCGCGTCATCGGCGGTCGCGCTGCTGCGCGATCCGGCCGTGGCGGCGTCATGGGACAAGCCGAGCGCTCTGATGGAGTTCAGCGTCGCGGGGCTCGCCGGGCACCTGGCGCACCAGCTCGTCAGGGTCGGCGACGTGCTCGTACCGAACGGCCAGGTCGCAGAGCCGATCACACTGCTCGACCACTTCACCCGCTCGCCCTGGGTGCAGGCGGGCCTCGACCACGAGAGCAACCTGACCGTACGGCGCGGCGGTGAGGCGGCCGCGGCGGCCGGGCCCGCGGTGCTGGTCGAGCGGGCCCAGGCGCTGCTGGAGATGCAGAACGCGGCACTGGCTAGCGAGCCCGCCGACCGGGTCGTGAACCTGCCGTGGGCCGGCTGGTCGCTGCGGCTGGACGACTTCCTGCTCACCAGGCTCGTGGAGCTGGTCGTGCACTCCGACGACCTGGCGGCCAGCGTGGGCGTGGACACCCCGACGCTGCCCGACTCGGTGATAGAGCCGGTGGTCGAACTGCTGGCCCGACTGGCCGTACACCGCCACGGCCCCACGGCGGTCATCCGCACCCTGAGCAGAGCCGAACGCGCACCAGCCACAATCAGCGCCTTCTAAGCCGCCACGGCCCCACGACGACCATCCGCACGCTGGGCAGAGCCGAGCGGACACCGGCCACGATCAGCGTCTCTAGGCCACGATCAGCACCTTCGGGCTCTCCTCGGGCCTAGGGGGCTACGATCAGCGCCTTTGGGCCCTTCTCGGACCTTTCTGCGCCTTCGAGCCCTTACCGGCCCTTCTGGGCTCGATCAGGGGCGATGCACGCTGACCTCGGGATAGTCCTTGACCGGCGTCCGCTTGTCCAGCAGGTGCCGGTCGAGGAAGCCCGCCAGGTGGGCGCGGGTGATCTCCAGGGCGCGGGCGCCGTCGAGCTCCTGTGACGGCAGGCCGATCTGCGACCTCAGCACGGCGTAGTCGACGAACGACGAGTGATCGGTGTCCTTGACCGTGATCCAGCGCTTCCAGCCGGTCAGCTTGGGCCAGGCCTGCTTCCACGACTCGTCCGTGCCGTCAGGCGTATGTGACTTAGCCGTGCCGACCAGCAGGAACGGCCGCTTGACCGGCTTGGTGGGATAGTACGTGCCGTCCAGGTTGACGCCGGCCTTGATCCGGGCATCGGCGGGCACGGCCAGGGAGGCGGCGTAACCGCCGACCGAGTGGCCGACCATGGCGATCCGCGAGCGGTCGATCCGCTTGCCCCAGCTCCCGTCGATCAGCTCGTCCAGCACGAACCGCACGTCCTTCACCCGGCCCTTGGCGACCTTGGCATGGTCCTGGCCCTTCACACAGGCCAGGCAGCTGGTGACGCGGCCGTCGGGGAAGGTGGTGGCGAGCGACTCGTAGGTGTGCTCCACAGCCGCGACCAGGTATCCCCTGCTGGCCAGGTCCTCGGCCAGCGAGGTCAGCGTGGCGCGCGGGAAGCTGAACCCCGGCGACATGACGACCAGGGGCAGCCTGCCGCCGGTGGCCTGGGCGTTCACGCGAGCGTGCGTCCTGACCTTCGTGAGTGCGCCGGGGTCCACGGAGTCGTACGGCTTGAGCACCGCCGCCGACTCCTGCTCCGTCATGTACGTCACCGTCTTCCCCGCGGCCTTCTTGGCCGGGTAGTAGAGCGAGACCATGAGCTCCCGCTCCTTCGCCTCGGGGTTCCACGGGTCGGGACGGCTCTTGTCCACGAGGTGCAGGTTGGTGAACCCGACGGGCTTCGAGCCGGTCGGCTTGGGCAGGGCGGGCCCCGCGGCCTGGGCCTGGGCGGCGGGTGCGACGCTCAGGCCGATCAGCACGGTGGCCGTGATGGCGATGGTTCTACGCATGACGACCACGCTGCCGGTCCGGGGGCCAGGAGCGTCCGCCCCGATCGTCGATCGGCATCTACTACTTTCGTCGTAATGCCTGTTCCGGTCCGCCCCATACGCTGTGACCATGCGGTTCGTACTGCTCGGCGTCGGGGTCTTCGCCCTGTCGCTTTTCGTGCTCGGCGGCCAGATGGGGGTGCCGTCGGGCCTGCCGTACCCGGTGACGGTCCTCATCGCCGCCGTCGCGGGCGTGGCCGCGTGGCACGCGCGGCGCTCCTGGTGGCCGCTGGCCGCCCTGGGCGCGCTCACCTACGTCTGGCTGGTGATGTGGCCGCCGCTGCTGGTCGCCTCCTACTATGCGGGCCGCACGCTCGGGAGGACCCGGGACGTCGTGGCCTACGCCGGTGGCGGCCTGGTGGTGTGCGCCGTCTCTGCCGTGGTCGGTGATCTGCGGGGCGGACTGCAGGAGATACTGACCGGCGGGCTGGGCAACGGGCTGTTCATGGCGCTGGGCGTGATCGGGCTGCCGCTGACCGTGGGGCTGTGGACGCGGGCCAGGAGCGAGGTGCTGGAGGCGGCCAGGGAGCGGGCGGAACGGCTCGAACGCGAGCAGGTCATGCGCGCTGAACAGGTCCGGTCGCAGGAGCGGGCCAGGATCGCCAGGGAGATGCACGACATCGTGGCCCACCGGGTCTCGCTCATCGTGCTGCACGCTGGGGCGCTGGAGGTGCGGGCGGCCGACGAGGAGACCGTACGGGCCGCCGCGATGATCGGCGGAATCGGCCGGGAGGCTCTGGCCAACCTGCGTGACGTGCTCGGTGTGCTGCGCACGCCCCAGGCCGAAGCCCCCCAGCCACAGCCGCAGCCGACGCTTGGCGACCTCGACCGGCTGCTCGACCAGTCCCGCGCCCTGGGGATCGAGGTGACCAGGCGCGACGAGGGCGAGCCCCGGCCGGTGGAGGAGACCGTGGAGCGGACCGCGTACCGGGTGATCCAGGAGGCGCTCACCAACGTGCACAAGCACGCGGGGGACGCCGGCACGGACGTGCTGCTGCGGTTCGGCGACGGGGAGTTGGAGGTGGAGGTGCGCAACCGCGCGCCCGGCGCGCCGCACGAGGAGCTGCCGGGCGCGGGCTGGGGGCTGGTGGGGCTGCGGGAGCGGGTGGAGCTGCTCGGCGGCACGCTGCGTACCACCGCCGACGAGAGCGGTGGCTTCCTCGTGAGCGCCAGGATCCCCGCATGAGCACCCAGATCGCTGGGATCCCCGCGTGAGCACCCAGATCGTAGGGAGTCCGGGCATGAGCATCCAGATCACAGGGAGCCCGGCATGATCAGAGTGCTCATCGTGGACGACGAGGAGCTCGTGCGGTCGGGGTTGCGGCTGATCCTGGAGGCGTCCGGCGACATCGCGATCTCCGGTGAAGCCCGCGACGGGGTCGAGGCGCTCGCGGCGGTGCGGCGGTTGCGGCCCGAGGTGGTGCTGATGGACGTGCGTATGCCGGTCATGGACGGTCTGGCCGCCGCCGCCCGTGTGCTGGCTGAGCCGGAACCGCCCAAGCTGATCATGCTGACCACGTTCGATCTGGATGAGTATGTGCACGAGGCCCTGCGTTTGGGGGCGGTCGGATTTCTGCTCAAGGACACGCCGCCCAGGGAGCTGGCCGCGGCCGTCCGCACGGTGGCGGGTGGTCAGGCCATGCTCTCTCCGTCGGTCACCAAGCGTCTGATCGCCTCCTACGCCGATCGCGCCCCCTCCCGCGCCGAGGCCGCCCGCAGGCAGCTCGCCGGGCTCACCGGCCGGGAGGAGGATGTGATCAGGGCGCTGGCCCGCGGCCTGTCCAACGCCGAGATCGGCCGCGAGTTGCACCTCACGGAGGCCACGGTGAAGGCGCACGTCAGCCGGGTGCTGGCCAAGCTGGGCCTGGCCAACCGGGTCCAGGCGGCCATCCTGGTCCACGACGCCGATCTCGGTTAGGCGTTGGCGTAGTGGCAGGCTGTCTGGGCTTCTCGTGCGGCGGGCAGGATGTTCAGGAGTTCGGTGCGGCAGCGGGCGTCCACGCCCGCCTCGGCTGCCTGGCCCGAGGCGAGTACCTGGCAGCGGGCGTGGAAGCGGCACCCGCCCGGGATCCTGGTCGGGTCCGGCGGCTCGCCGGTCAGGACCACCCGCTCGGGCGACTCGGGCAGCACCGACATGAGTGCCTGCGTGTACGGATGCCGGGGAGCGGTCAGCACCTGTTCCACGGGCCCGGACTCGACGATCCTGCCCAGGTACATCACGGCCACCCGGTCGGCGATGTTCCAGGCCAGGCCCAGGTCGTGGGTGACGACCAGTGCCGACAGGCCCAGCTCCTCGCGCAGGCGCAGCAGCAGGGCCAGGATCTCGCCGCGTACGGAGGCGTCCAGCGAGGCCACCGGCTCGTCGGCGATCAGCACCTTGGGGTTCAGGGCGAGAGCGCCGGCGATCACCACCCGCTGCCGCTGCCCGCCGGACAACTCGTGCGGGTAACGCAGGAAGAACCGGTCGGGTGGCCGCAGCCCCGCCCTGGACAGGGCCGTGGTGACGACCTCCCGCTCGTCGGCCAGGCCGTGGATGCGCGGGCCCTCGGCGACGGCCTCGTACACGGTGTGCCTGGGGTTGAGCGAGCCCATCGGGTCCTGCAGGACGAGCTGCACCTGCCTGCGGTAGGACCGCAGTGCCTTGGAGGCGTAGTCGAGTGCCCTGCCGTCGTATCGGACCTCGCCGGAGGTGGGGCGTTCGAGGCCGAGCAGTGTGCGGGCGAGCGTGGTCTTGCCGCAGCCGGACTCGCCGACCAGGGCCACGATCTCGCCCTCGCCGATGGCCAGGTTCACGCCGTCCACCGCGCGGGCGCGGCGGCCCCGCGAGGAGAACTCGACGTGCAGGTCGCGGGCCTCCAGCAGGGTCGGCCGGGTGGCCGCGACCGCCTCGGCGGTGGTCTGCGTCTCGGTCACGACGCCTCCTCCTTGTCCCCGACGTGCACGCAGGCGGTGGTCCGCGTCTCGGTCACGACGCCTCCTCCTTCTCCCTCACGTGCACGCAGGCGGCAGTACGTCCCGGCCCCGCCGGCCACAGCTCGACATCCAGCGAGGAGCATTCGTCCAGCGCGACCGGGCAACGCGGATGGAACGAGCAGCCGCCGGGCAGCCGCATGGGGTCGGGCGGGTCGCCGCCCAGGCCCTTGGGCGCCATCCGCGAGACGGGGTCGCCGACCGTCGGGAACGCCGCCGCCAGCGCCCTGCTGTAGGGATGCCTGGCCGCGTGGAACACCTCGGCGGACGGGCCGTGTTCGACGACGCGGCCCGCGTACATGACGGCGAGCTGGTCGCACACGTCGGCCAGCACCGACAGGTCGTGCGAGATCATGATCAGCGAGATGCCGTGCTCGGCGACCAGCTCCTTGATCAGGGACAGGACCTGGGCCTGCACCATCACGTCGAGCGCGGTGGTCGGCTCGTCGGCGATGATCAGCTTCGGCGAGCAGGCCAGCGCCATCGCGATCATCACCCGCTGCCGCTGCCCGCCCGACAACTCGTGCGGATAACTGCGGGCCCGCCAGGCGGGCAGGCCGACCTGGTCGAGCAGTTCGGCGACGCGCTTCCTGGCCGCCTCGGGCTTGGCCAGGTCGTGCACGAACAGCGGCTCGGCGATCTGGTCGCCGATCCTGCGTACCGGATTGAGGCCGTGCTGCGCGCCCTGGAAGACGATCGACGCCTCGGCCCAGCGCACGGCCCGCAGGCGGCCCCACTTCATGGCCAGCACGTCGTCGCCGTCGAGCAGGATCCGGCCGCCGACGCGCGCGTCCCTGGGCAGCAGCCGCAGCAGCGCCATGGCCAGCGTCGACTTGCCGGATCCCGACTCGCCGGCGACTCCGAGCGCGGCTCCGGAGTCGAGCTTGAGCGACACCCCGCGTACGGCGGGCACCTCGCCCGCGGCGATGCGGTAGGTCACCGACACGTCGTCGAGTTCGAGCAGGCTCATGCGACCAACTCCGTTGGCGGCAGGAGCTCAAGGATGGTTCGCTCGCTCACGCGCCCCTCCTCAGCTGCGGGTTGAGCACGGCCTCCAGCGCCCGCCCGAGCAGGGTGAACGCCATGACGACGACGAGGATGGCCAGGCCGGGGATGAGGATGTACCACCAGGCGCCGTTGGTGGCGGCGCCGAAGTCGTAGGAGGCGCGCAACATGGTGCCCCATGAGGTCTTGTTGGAGGTGACGCCGAGGAAGGCCAGGGTGGACTCGGTGACGATCGCGCTGGCCACCTCCAGCGTGGTGCTGGCCAGCAGCAGCGGTGCCACGTTGGGCAACACGTGCCGGGTGGTGATGTGCCAGTGCCCGCCGCCGAGCGCCTTGGAGCGCTCGATGTACGGCCTGGCCTCGATGGCGAGCGTCTGCGCCCGGATGAGGCGGGCGGTGGACGGCCAGGAGGTGATGGCGATGGCCACGATGACCGTCCACGTGCTGCCGCCCAGGATGGCCGCCAGCACCAGCGCCGTGACCAGCGAGGGCAGCACCAGGAACCAGTCGGTGACCCGCATCAGCACGCCGTTGGTCCAGCCGCGGAAGTGCCCGGCGGCGACGCCGACGACCAAACCGATCACGATGCTGAGCAGGGCGGCCAGGAAGCCGACGAGCAGTGACGTACGCGATCCCCACCAGATCATCAGCAGCACCGAACGCCCGGACTCGTCGGTGCCGAAGGGGAAGGCGGCGCTCGGCGCGTCGAAGTCCTCGCCGGGGGCGTTCACGACGTTGGTCACACCCTCGTCGATGAACAGCGGCGCGACCAGCGCGAGCAGCACGGCGGCGAGCAGGATCACCAGGCCGGCCATCCCGGCGCGGTGGTGGCGGAACTCGGCCCAGAAGCGGCTCAGCGCGAGTCGCCTGCGAGCCATGGCGACACTGGTCATGCCGATCTCACCCTCGGGTCCAGCACATGGTAGACAACGTCGGCCAGCGTGTTCATGACGATCACCGACACGGTGATCAGCATGAACGTGCCCTGCATGAGCGTGAAGTCGGGCACCTGGATCGCGTGGTAGAAGAGCTGGCCCAGGCCGGGCCACGTGTAGATGTACTCCACGGTGACCGCGCCGCCGACCACGAAGCCGATGCGCATGAACACCAGCGTCACCGTGGGCAGCAGCGCGTTGGGCACCGCGTGCCGGCGGCGTACCTCGTCGTCGCGCATGCCCTTGGCCCTGGCCACGGTCACGTAGTCCTGGCTGACCTCCTCCAGCAGGGAGGAGCGCATGACCAGCAGGTACTGCGCGTAGACCACGGCCACCAGGGTCAGGCACGGCAGCACCATGTGGGAGGCCACGTCCAGCACGTACGCGAACCCGTCGGGCGCGTCCACGCTCTCGATGCCGCGGAAGGGGAAGATGCCGGGGATCGGCCCGATGCCGACGCCGAACACCATCATCAGCAGCAGTCCGAGCCAGAACGTCGGCACCGACCACAACAACAACGAGGTGGCGGTGGAGAGCTTGTCGAAGCGGCTGCCGTGCCGCCAGCCCGCCCTGGTGCCCTGCCAGATGCCGAGGCTGACCGCGATGACCAGGCCGGTGCCCGCCAGCAGCAGGGTCGGGCCGATGCGTTCGCCGATCAGGTCGAGCACCGGCCGCTTGTACTCGTAGGAGGTGCCCAGGTCGAGCCTGAGCGTGTCGCCCACGAAGTCGAAGAACTGGTCGATGAGCGGCTTGTCGAGGCCGAGCCGCCGGCGTTCGAGGTCGAGCTGGTCCGGGGTCATGTTGCGGCCCTGGGCCAGGTTGCGTACGGGATCGCCGGGCAGCAGCCGGAACACGAAGAAGGTCCCGACGATCACCATGGCGATACTGAACAGCGCCCCACCGGCCTTCGACAGCGCGTACCGCAGCGTGCCGCGGCGGGTGGAGCGCTCCTCAGCGGGGCCCGCCGCCTGTGCGGCGGCGGGCTCTGCTGCTTCCAGCGGAGTCGTCATTCGCGTGTTTCTGCCGGAGTCGTCATTCTCGTGTTTCTGCCGGGGTCGTCATTCGCGGTCGTCGGCGGTGCTCTTGCGCCGCCTGGTCAGGAGGAAGGCCGCCAGTCCGATCACGACGACGCCGCCCACGACGCCGGCGATGAGGCCGGTGTTGGAGCCGCCGCCCGTGCTCGCGCCGCTGGCCGCCTGGGCCTTGACGTCCGCGGTGTAGAACGGCCAGTAGCTGCTGCCGCCGTACAGCAGGCCCTTGGTCTCGGGGATCGGGGTGATGCTGGTGATGCGGTCCTTGCGGTAACCCTCAAGGTCGTTGGTGTAGTAGAGGGCGATGACGGGGGCGTCGGTGTACAGGCGCTCCTGCATCTGCTTGAGGAGTTCGGCGCGCTTGGGCCGGTCGAGCTCCTTCTGCTGCTCCTTGTAGAGCTTCTCGAAGGTGTCGTCGCAGTAGAAGGACTCGGTGCCGCCGCCGTCGCCCTTCGCGGTCGGCCGGCGGCTGCACAGGTGCGTGGCCATGACCTCTTCGGGATCTGGGTTGACCGACCAGCCGCTGATGGCGATGTCGAAGCGGGCGGTGACGCCGGTCTCCTCGGTGAACTTGCTGGATTCGAGCTTCACCGTGGTCAGCGTGATGCCGATCTCCTTGAAGAAGCCCGTCAGGTACTCGGCGAGCTTGTCCTCAAGCGGCGTCTCGGTGTGGATGGTGAAGCGGAACTCCAGCTTGCGGTCGCCGTCGGGCATCGTACGGACGCCGTCGGCGCCCTTCTTGTACCCGGCGTCGTCGAGGATCTTGTTCGCCTTGGCCACGTCGTGGGAGATCTTGGTCTCGCCGGTGGCCTCCCAGAAGAAGTCCGGGTACATCGGCGGCACGATCGAGCCGTCAGCGGGCTTGGCCAGGCCGTTCTGCACCTCGTCGACCAGCTTCTGCTTGTCGATGGCGTAGTGCAGCGCCTGGCGCACCTTCGGGTCCTTCAGCGCCGGGTGGCCGTCGCCGACCTCCTTGTCGTCGAGCGTGGTGGCGCCGTGGTTGATCTGCAGGTACGACGCGCGCCGGCCCTGGGTGTTCCACGCCTCGATGTTCGGGTCGTTCTGGATCGCCTCGAACTCCGTCGGGGTCATCCGGCCGAGCAGGTCGATGTCACCGGTCTTCAGGCCCGCGATGGCGGCCTGCGGGTTGTTGTAGAGGATGACCTGCAGCTCGTCGATCTTGGGCTTGCCCCGCCAGTAGTTGGGGTTGGCCTGCAACTTGACGTACTGGTCCTTCTTGTGCTCGACCGCGACGTACGGGCCGCTGCTCACGGACGGGTACTTCTCGGCGTCGTAGCCGCCGATGTCGGTGACCGGCTCCCAGGCATGCTTGGGCATGATCGGGGTCGGGTTCTCCAGCATGGACGCCTGCGGCGTCTTCAGCTTGATGACCAGGTCCTGGCCGTTGGCGGTGACGCTCTCGAAGTTCTCCACCGACGGGCCGTTGGCCGTCTTGGCGCCCTCGTCGGTCATCATCTTGTTGAACGTCCAGGCCGCGTCCTCGGCCGTGATCGGCTGGCCGTCGGACCACTTGGCGGTGCGGATCTTGAACGTCCAGGTGAGGCCGTCCTCGGACGCCTCCCACGACTCGGCCAGATCGGGGCTGGGCTCAAGCGTCTTGGAGTCGGGCACCGTGAGGTAGCCGTACATCCAGCGGTGCACCGACGTCGAGACCACGCGGACCGCGAGGAACGGGTTCATCGAGTCCATGGCCTGCGTCGCGCCGACGCGCAAGATCTTCTTCCCCGCCGCGGGATCCTGGGCTAGGGCGGCCGTCGTACCCTGACCGGCCACTAACAGCGCGACACCCAGCGCAGCCAGGCGTGCGAACCATCTCCTCATAAGTGCCTCACCTTCAGGCGGGGATTCCTGTGTAGAGAAAGGCACACCATACGGAGACCGCGTGTCAACGAGTGGCGGAAAATTGTTTCATCTTCGTTTCCTTCGACGGTGTAAATTTTCAGCGCTTATGGCACTACTGTGACCTGCCGTCCCGCCTGTCCTGGTGACTGCCCGCATACATCTCCTCCCACCGGTTAGGGGGGTGGAAACACGCAGCGCAAGGGGGAGAGTACACATGCTGGACGGCAAGACCATCGCTTTCCTGGTCGCTCCCGAGGGAGTCGAGCAGGTGGAGCTCACGGAGCCGTGGAAGGCGGTCAAGCAGGCCGGCGGCACGCCCAGGCTCGTCTCGACCGCGCCCGGCCACATCCAGGGGTTCAACCACCTGGACCCGGCGGACACGTTCGCCGTCGACGACACGGTGGACGCCGCCGACCCCGCCTCCTTCGCCGGCCTCATCCTGCCGGGAGGCGTGGCCAACCCGGACTTCCTGCGTACGGTGCCGGAGGCCGTGGAGTTCACCCGTGCCTTCTTCGACGCGGGCAAGCCGGTGGCCGCCATCTGCCACGCGCCGTGGACGCTGGTCGAGGCGGATGTCGTACGCGGACGTACGCTGACCTCCTGGCCCAGCCTCAGAACCGACCTGCGCAACGCCGGGGCGACCTGGGTGGACAAGGAGGTCGTGGTGGACACGGCCGGCCCGAACATGCTGGTCACCAGCCGCAAGCCGGACGACCTCAAGGCGTTCTGCCAGGCGGCCATGGACGCGTTCGGCCAGTAGAGCTCCGCCGGACGCGCGGAGACCACCGTTCACCCTGACGAGATCGAAAACCGCGTGTAACACCTTGTCCCCTGGGGGGAAATGGTCTAGACCTAGACCAAAAGGAGCGTCCTCCGCGCCCCCCAGGGAGACTCTCAATGTCCACTGAAGAGGATTCCAGGCGTCTCGCCGAGCTCGGCTACAAGCAGGAGCTGGCGCGCACCTGGAGCGGTTTCTCGAACTTCGCCATCTCCTTCTCGATCATCTCCATCCTCGCCGGCTGCTTCACGACCTTCGGACAGGCCTGGAACAACGGCGGCCCCATCGCCATCTCATGGGGCTGGCCGCTGATCTCCATCTTCATCCTGATCATCGGTTTCTGCATGTCGGAGCTGGTGTCGGCGTACCCGACGGCGGGCGGCATCTACTGGTGGGCCGCCAAGCTGGGCAAGCCGATCCACGGCTGGTTCACCGGCTGGCTCAACCTGATCGGCCTCATCGCCGTCACCGCCTCGGTCGACTACGGCTGCGCGACCTTCCTCAACATCACCCTCAACCGCCTGACCGGCGGCGCCTGGGAGGGCACGCTCCCGCAGGCGTTCCTGCTGTTCGTGATCGTCCTGGCACTGCACGCGCTGATCAACATCTACAGCCACAAGCTGATCTCGCTCCTGCAGAACGTCTCCGTCTGGTGGCACGTGGCGGGCGCCGCGATCATCGTCGCCATCCTGATCTTCGCCCCGGACAACCACCAGTCGGCCTCCTTCGTCTTCTTCGGCACCAACAACAACTCGGGCTTCGGTGACGGATCGGACGGACTGCCCTTCTGGTTGTACGTGCTCCCGCTCGGCTTCCTGCTCACCCAGTACACGATCACCGGCTTCGACGCCTGCGCCCACGTCTCGGAGGAGACCCAGGGCGCGGCCAGGAGCGCGGCGCGCGGCCTGTGGCAGTCGATCTTCTACTCGGCCATCGGCGGCTGGATCCTGCTGCTGTCGTTCCTGTTCGCCGCCACGAACGTGGACGCGCTCAACGAACAGGGCGGCTTCGTCGGCGCCATCTTCGAGACCGCGCTCTCCTCCCCGCTGGCCACCGCGATCTTCGCGATCTCCACGATCGGCCAGTTCTTCTGCGGGATGAGCTGCGTGACGTCGATGTCGCGGATGACGTACGCGTTCTCGCGCGACGGGGCCGTGCCCGGCTGGCGGCTGTGGTCGAAGGTGGACCGCAACCGCGTCCCCGTCAACGCGATCATCGCCGGCTGCGTCGCGGCCGCGCTGATCACCCTGCCCGCCCTCTACGCCCCTCCGGGGTTCGCCACCCCGGTCGCCTTCTACGCCGTCGTCTCGATCGCGGTCATCGGCCTCTACCTGGCCTTCCTCATCCCGATCTGGCTCCGGCTGCGCATGGGCGACGACTTCGTCCCCGGGCCGTGGACGCTCGGCAAGAAGTACAAGGCGCTGTGCTGGATCGCCTGCGTGGAGATCGTCGTCGTCTCGGTCTACTTCGTGATGCCGTTCTCCCCGGCCGGCGTACCCGGCAGCGCCGACTTCACGTGGACGTCCGTGAACTACGCGCCGATCGCGGTCGGGGTGGTGCTGATCGGCATCGCCCTGTGGTGGGCCCTGTCGGCCCGCCACTGGTTCACGGGACCCCGCCGCCCGGTCGACGAGGTCCCTGCCGCGTGAACGGGTACGGGCCTCAGATCACCACTTGAGCCCGTCGGCCGGCCACGCCGGCTGCTGCTGCTTGAGCGTGTTCTCCTTGAGGGTGCCCACGGCGCAGGTGGTGTGCTGCGCCGGCACCTTCAGCGAGATCAGGTACTCGTCGAAGATGTCCGTCTGGCACTTGTCCTTGCCGTAGATGCGGTGCCCGTAGCCCTCGTACGTGATCAGCACCGCCTTCGGCCCGAGCTGCCTGGTCACGTTCGCCGACCAGATCCACGGCGTAGCCGGGTCGTGGATCCCGTTGCCGACCAGCAGCGGGGCGTCGCCGGTGTACTTCAGCTCGTGCTGCGGGTTGGTGTTCGGGTAGTTCATGCAGATCGGCAGGTCATCCGTGATGTACGGGTGATACCGCGTGTCCGGGGCCAGCCGGTTCGCGATCTTCATGAGCGTGGCGTAGTCGGTGTAGTTACGCAGCTTGAAGTTGTAGTCCTGGCAGAGCTGAGTGGTCGGCAGGGTGGCGGCGTCACCCTCCACCGGCCCCCTGCCGGGCAGCGGCGGCACCCACGCCGGCGGCGGCCCGCCGTTGAGCCAGTTGATCGTCTCGCTCAGCGTGCGCCAGTCGGGCCCCTCGTTGCCCAGCGCCGCGTTGTAGATGACCTGCAACTCGGTCATCGTCTGGCCCGTGCTCGGGTACTTCAGCTCACCGGCCCGCGCCTTGGCCAGCAGGTCCTTCCAGATGGCGCGGATGTCCTCGCCGTGCAGGACGCAGGCCGGGTCCGACTCGCACCATCCGACGAACTGGTCGAACGCGTGCTCCACGGCGATCGCCTCGGTGCCGAAGAAGCCCTTGACGTCGAGGCTGTGGTCCATGTTGCTGTCCAGCGCGATGGCCCTGACCCGGTCCGGGAACAGCTCGGCGTACATCTGGCCGACGATGGTGCCGTAGGAGATGCCGTAGAAGGTGAGCTTCTCGTCGCCGAGAGCGGCGCGCAGGGCGTCCACGTCACGGGCGATGTCGACCGAGTCGACGTGGTCGTACACGGGGCCGGTACGTTCCCGGCAGTCCTGGTGCAGCTTCTTGGTGAAGGCGTCCCAGGCGTCGAAGTCGGCCTGGCTCTTCATGACCAGGGGCGGCATCTGGTTGTAGACCGACGCCGAGCAGATCACCGCGTTGCTGCGCGCCACCCCCCGGGGGTCGAAGCCCACGATGTCGAAGCGCCGCTGCAACTCCTCGGTGTAGGAGCCGGGCGCCCCGTAGACGGCCTCCACACCCGACACGCCCGGACCGCCCGGGTTGATCACGAGCGAGCCCACCCGGGCCGCCGGATCGGTGGCCTTGCGCCGCGCGACCGCGATGTCGACGGTGGGACCGTCCGGCTTGGCCCAGTCCACCGGCACTGTCAGTGTGCCGCACTCGGCGGCCGGCTCCTCCGCACACAACGCCCAGGCGATGGACGACTGCTCGGCCTCCGCACTCGCCGCCGAAACAGGTAACAACGCCGTCAGTCCCACGAAAGCGACGGCGAGCAGGGAAAGTCTCTTACGCATGTTGCTCCGATCGATGGGTCGGTCTGCCCGCATCCGGGAATACGGCCAACCCCGATCCTCGCTCCCGAACAACCTGCGCGCGCAAATCCTGTCCGCCTACGTCGCCAAGGGAACTCGCCGACCGACCCGTCAGGAAGCCTCGAACGCCCGCGCGACGGCCGCGCGGATCTCCTCCATCGAGGCGTCGCCCAGCTCGCGCTTGACCGACGTCATGTCCACCTCCGGCATCCCGCAGGCCACCGCCCAGTTCCACGGCGTCAGGTCGCCGTCGACGTTGAGCGCGAACCCGTGGCTGGTCACGCCCCGGCTCTGCCGCATCCCGATCGAGATGATCTTCCGCCCCGTCGATGCCGTCCAGACCCCGGTGAGCAGTTCGGAGCCCGGCGGGGTGTCGCGCCGCTCGGCCGGCAGCCCCAGCTTGCCCAGCGCGTCCACCAGCCGCAACTCCACCTCGCGCACGTAGTCGACGATGCCCTCGCCCTCGTCCAGCTTGACGATGAGGTAGCCGACGAGCTGCCCGGGCCCGTGATAGGTGAGCTGACCGCCACGGCCCGTCTCGATGACGGGGATGCCGCGCGTGGGGTCGGGCAGGTGGGCGATCGGGGTGCGGCGCCCGATGGTGTAGACGGACGGGTGGCTCAGCAACCACAACGTGTCCGGCCGCTCGTCCCGTTGGCGCTGCCCGACCAGGTCGGTCATGCGCTCCATCGCCTTGTCGTACTCGACGAGCTCATCCTGGATGAGCGTCAGCGGCCTTGCCCTCATACTCCGAGGATATGCCGCCTCCCTGAATGCGAACGCGGGCGGTACGGGGTGGGCGAGCGGGCCCACCCCCAGCTGTCCTCGGTGGCGCGGTTACGCGGTCGGGTAACCCTTCGGCGGCGCGTTCGGGACGAGGATCCACATCACGACGTAGACGACCCACAGCGGTCCCGGAATGAGCGACAGGAGCAGCCAGAGGATCCGGACGAGGGTGGGAGGCAGGCCCATCTTGTCGGCGAGACCGCCGCAGACGCCTGCGATGATCCTGTGCTCACGTGAGCGGTACATGCTGTTCCTCCGTGTGGTTTTCGCGGACCTTACTGGGAACGCGATCTACTTGGGCCAACGGACGACGCGGCTGTAAGACTCCCGTCAGGAACCCTGAGAAAACCCTGTAAGGGTCAGCCACTCATGTGCCATGCCCAGATGTCGGCTGGTCAGTCCCTTCGCGGGATCGACGTGGACGAGCAGGAAGTCGTTCAAACCCTGATGCACCCTGAGATACTCCTCGTCCTCCGCCCACACCTGGTCGTCGAACCACACGAACGGCCGCCGCCCCGCGTACGCCGCCACGTGCGGCGTCTTGAACATCTCCCCGCGCTCGCTGGGCCCCTCCGGGCTCATCGTGATGACGGGCAGCGCGGGCAGGCCGATCCTGGGAGAGATCCACTCGTTGGCGTGGTGTTCCCAGGTCGTGGCCCAGACCAGTTCGGAGCCGGTGGTGATGGCCAGGTCGAGCAGGCGGCGGCCGTGCCGGGGGTTGAGGTGCACGGTGTAGACGTCGGTGTCGATCGTGCAGCGGTAACGGTGGAAGTCCGGCGTGGGGCGGCCGATGGGATTGAGCACGCCGTCCACGTCGAGCAGGATCAGAGGTTTCACTGAGCGGCCGCCCGGTGGTCCTGGGGGCTGATGCCGCGTACCCGCTTGAAGGCCGCGCTGAGCGCGAACGGGCTGCCGTAGCCGACCTTCCTGGCCACCGAGCCGATCGTGGCGTCGGGCTCGCGCAGCAGGTCGGCGGCCAGGGCCAGCCGCCAGTCGGTGAGGAAGGCCATCGGCGGCTCGCCGACCAGGTCGGTGAAGCGCCTGGCCAGCGCCGCCCTGGACACGCCCACCTCGGCGGCCAGCGCGCCGACCGTCCACGGGTGTGCGGGATTGTTGTGCAACATGCGCATGGCCTTGCCGACCACCGGGTCGTTCATCGCGCGATACCAGCCGGGCGCCTGGTGGGTGGCGAAGTGCGCCCGCAACACCGCGATGAGCAGCAGGTCGAGCAGGCGGTTGAGGACCGCCTCCTGCCCCGGCTCGTCCTTGACGATCTCGGCGCCGAGCAGCGTGATGAGCGGGTCGCCCGGCTGCACGATCAGCCGGGGCAGCGCTTCGAGCAGCCGCCTGCTGACCTCGCCCTCCAGGTTGTAGGTGCCGGTGAGCAGCACGGTCCCGCCGTCGGAGTTGTTGCCCCACGTCCGCACGCCCAGGTCCATGGCCTGGTAGAGGGACTCACCGTCGAGCGTGGTGCAGTGCTGGCCGGGGTGGATGACGATCTGCGGCTTGGTGCCGGGGTCGTCGGCCACCGTGTACGGCTCCGGCCCCCGCGCGATGGCCACCTGCCCTGGCTCCAGATGTACGGGCCCGCCCTCGTCGTACCAGAGCCAGGACTCGCCCCGTACCTGCGCGATCACCGACAGCGGAGCCTCGTCCTGAATGCGCAGTGACCAGGGCGGATCGAGGATCGAACGCAGCAGGAAGGCGCTGCGCGCCCGCGGGCCGTCGAGAAGCGCCGCGAGCTGGTCCATGCCTTAGACGATCGCATATGCAAACGAGCTTCTCAACCATGGAGAGTCTTATCGGCATCGGGGCTTACTAGATGCATGACGATTCTGGTGCTGGGCGGCACGGGCAAGACCGGCCGCCGCATAGCCGACCGGCTCAACGGCCTCGGCCTGCCCGTACGGATCGGGTCCCGCTCCGGCGTCCCGGCCTTCGACTGGCAGGACCGCGAGACCTGGCGGGCCGCCATCGACGGCGTCACGGCCGTCTACGTGTCCTACTACCCCGACCTCACCTTCCCCGGCGCGTACGACGACATCAAGGCGTTCACGGACTTCGCCGTGCGCGGCGGCGTACAACGACTGGTCCTGCTGTCCGCGCGGGGCGAGCCGGAGGCGGAGGCCAGCGAGCGCACCATCCAGGAGTCCGGCGTGGACTGGACGGTGCTGCGCTGCGCCTGGTTCATGCAGAACCTGAGCGAGGACTTCCTGCTCGGCCCGGTGCTCGACGGCGTCATCGCCCTGCCGGCCGCCGACGTGCCCGAGCCCTTCCTGGACGTGGAGGACATCGTGGACGTCGCCGTGGCGGCCCTGACCGAGAAGGGGCACGCGGGCCGGCTGTACGACATGACGGGACCCCGGCTGCTCACGTTCGGCGACGTGGCCAGGGAACTGTCGGAGGTGACGGGCAGGCGGATCACGTTCGCCCGGGTGACGCAGGAGGAGTACGTGAGCTCGGCCGTCAAGCACGGCGTGCCGGAGGAGGCGGCGCAGCCCCTGGCCGCCATGTTCGCCGAGATCCTGGACGGCCGCAACGCCTCCGTGGCGGACGGCGTGCGGCAGGCGCTCGGCCGCCCGGCACGCGACTTCACCGACTTCGCCCGCGCCAACGCCGCCGCCTGGAAGCGCTGACCCCCGCGGGCCGCCCGAGTCACCCTGCGTGTCCGGTCCAATCACTGAACGGCAGATGAACGCGATTACCGGGTCTCCATTTCCGCTAGCCTCACCTCCATCACTCCCACGTGCTCGGAAGGTGTAGTCGTGATCGGCTGGCTCGAAGCGGTGATTCTGGGGTTGGTTCAGGGACTCACAGAGTTCCTGCCGATCTCCTCCAGCGCCCACATCAGGGTGGTCTCCGCCTTCGCCGGCTGGAAGGACCCCGGGGCCGCGTTCACCGCGGTCATCCAGATCGGCACGGAGCTGGCCGTGGTGATCTACTTCAGGAAAGAGCTCTGGGAGATCATCTCGACCTGGACGCGCTCCCTGTTCCGCAAGGACCTGCGCGGCCACTGGGCGGCCCGCATGGGCTGGTACATCATCGTCGGCACCCTGCCCATCGCCGTTCTGGGCCTGGTGCTGAAGGACCAGATCGAGGGCGCCTTCCGCGACCTGCGCCTGGTGGGCACGACGCTGATCGTCTTCGCGCTCATCCTGTGGTTCGCCGACCGCACCGCCCGCAACAAGCTCACGCTGGAGAAGCACCTCAGCTTC
This sequence comes from Nonomuraea sp. NPDC050404, assembly GCF_040655495.1. NCBI lineage: Bacteria > Bacillati > Actinomycetota > Actinomycetes > Streptosporangiales > Streptosporangiaceae > Nonomuraea > Nonomuraea sp. NPDC050404. Next base: position 63,889 of record NZ_JBFAKB010000041.1, on the reverse strand, counting down.
GCCCACGCCCTCGTGTACGGCTTCGCCCAGGCCCTGGCCCTGATCCCCGGCGTCTCCCGCTCCGGCGGCACCACGACGGCCGGCCTGCTGCTCGACTACCGTCGCGAGGACGCCGCCAAATACTCCTTCCTGCTGGCCATGCCCGCCGTCTTCGCCTCAGGCGCGCTGGAGCTCTTCGAGATCGGTGGCGCGAACACCCCCGACTGGGGTCCCACGATCCTGGCCACGATCATCTCGTTCATCGTCGGGTACGCGGCGGTGGCCTGGTTCCTGCGCTACATCAGCACCCACCGCTTCACCCCGTTCGTGATCTACCGGATCATCCTCGGCTTCTTCGTCATCCTCGCGGTCACGGCGGGCTGGATCCCGGCGCGCGGATGACCCCGTAAGTGGCGAATGTATTAAAAAACCCAAACTGCCAAGCAGCCACCATGACATATCGCGGAAGTCGTTGTGCCTGCCCGGAAACAAGGGCTACCGTTAAAAACATTCGCCATACGGGGCCAAACCCAAAACGGCCCCGCCAGGTGTTAGCCCACCTGACGGGACCTGGATCCGGCCCCCTCCCAGAAAGGTGACCAGATCGTGCACGACAATCTACCCGCTGCCCCATGCCCTCGCGTCCCATGGTGCCGCCTCGCCCACCCCGCCGCCGCCCTCACCGACCGCGACCACGTCAGCGCCCCGCTCGTCCTGTCCGACCTGGGGCAACGCCTGACCCTGTTCCGCTGGCAGGCCGAGAGCAACGGCACCCTGCTCGACCAGCCCAGAGTTCGCATCACATACGGACCGCTCAATTCACGCCTGAGTCCCGCCTGGCTCGACCTCACCCCGGAAAACGCCGACAGCCTCGCCGAAATTCTCGGCCAGCTCACTCCGCTGAGCACCGCCGGTCTTATCGCCGGACTGTACGCTCACGCCAATTGAGTCCGCTCGGCACATAAGTGTGGCGAGGGCCGAACCGCCCTCGCCACCGATCTAGTGCTCTCGGCACCCGTCGCATAATTCGACCTAGACGATGTCATTCTGCTTCAGCTCCTGGACCGCTTCGCGCCAGTCCGGGTCCGCGCAGTTCACGATGGCAGACCGGCGCCCATCCGCCACAACCGTCGCCACGAACTTGTGATCAGAGGGATCGAACGCCTGCAAGCCCTCCGGAACCTCCTCGAACGAACCACGCTCGTCCGGGGTGATCTCAACCTTGTGGACATGACGAGGATCGGCCTGTCTGCGATGCAACTGCAGGAAGAAGCGATCTCCTACTCCCGGCTGCCCCCTGTAGGAGCAGTGCTTCTCATATTCCTCAAATATGAGCCAGGAGCTGTCGAGTACGACGATCCCACGACTCTCCACGTGCTCCAAGAATTCAACAGCCGCTTTAGCGCACGCAGCGCTCACATGATCGGCTTTCCCGTTGGATACGATCAGCACGTTGGTGTCCATGACGACACGCGAAAGATGGTTCAAGTCGGCTTCTCGTCATTCGCTCGCCTGCGTGCCGCCCGGTTCATGGCGGCTGCCTCCTCGAACTGATTCCCGAAGAAATCATCCGGCCAGTTCGTGATGTTCCCGAATGAATCCAGCACAAGCCGGTCGACCTTCGAGGCGGCGCCTTCCGTCCTGCAGAAATAGAGCAGGCAGTCCTCGGGTTCCAGCGCCAACCCCCGACCGATCTCCTTTTCCGCGATGCGACGCTGCAGGCGCATGAGGAAGTGTTCGGAGTGGCTTTCGACCACCACCTGTATGTTGCGGACTTTCGCGGCCTCGATGACCACGTCCGCAAGTCCGCTCTGCACGGCGGGATGCAGGTGAATCTCCGGCTGCTCAAGGAGCACCGTCGACCCTTCGGGGGCGTAGGCCAGCAGAACCAACACCGGGAGCACCTGGCTGACGCCGAACCCGACATCCGTGAGAAGGACCGGCGTACTGCCGGGTGAGCGCCTCACCTGAACGCGGTAGAGGGTTCCTCTGTCGTCAACCGGCTCCACCGCGAAGGAATGGATCAGTCCGAGCTCTTGCAGCCAGGCGGCGACATGCTCCTCCACACTGATGAGCTTGGTGCGGCGGGAGCCGTCCTTCCGGATCACGAATCCGCGCGCGTTGGTCCTGCCATCGGCCTGGGAGGCGATCAGCGCTTCGATGGCCAGCTCACCCCTCCTGCCGACGTCGACAGGCCGACCACCTGACCAGATGTACTGACGCGCGGGGTCCTGTCTCAGGGGACCAAGATAGTAAATACGACTACACAGCTTCTCGAATTGCAGCTCCAGATCGGACAAGAAGGCCGCGTTCCGATAGTACGCGCGCACCTGATGGGGAAAGCTGTAGAACTTCCCTGGCGAAGGCAAGAGCCGCGGCCGTTCCGGTACGTGCTCGAAGGGATATCCATCGGAGTCGAGCACATACTCATCCTTCTCGCTTGCGACGCGTTCAAGCGAGAAGCCGACGTCGCCCAGCCGATACTCGATCCGTTGCGCGACCATGAAATGCCCCAGCTCCCGAACCCGGGCGAGCAGACTGAGATCACGGCTTTTATCGATCGCCGCCCGCCCTTTCGGGTCAGTATTCTGGATCTCGTATGCCTTGCTCTCATGCCAACCGATCTCAACTCCGACCGTGTTCTTCGAATTGTGCTGAAACACAAGGTCGAAGAATGTTCCCAGGCTTACGAGCGACGCCGGCCCTCCGCCCAGGTCGAAGACACGGCCCCTGTTCGACGATTCGGCAGTCTGCTTGAGCAGCAGCAGACTCTGCAAGAAACTGGTCTTCCCGGACGAATTACTACCAAAGAACGCCGTTATCGGGCCAAACTCGACATTGCCGCTGTCCTGCCAAGCCTTGAAATTTTGCAACCTGAGACGCGTTATCATCAATTTCCGCCTCTCTGGCGGCCCGCGTCGAGTGTCACGGAATTCATGACGAGTAGCTTAGTAGTCGCAGACTGCCGCGTCACGGATCCGCCAATATGAGAGTTTTCGCAGCTATAGACTGCGGGGATAGCGACTGCACCACGCGAAGACGGCGGCGAAGAGCGTCCAGGCGGTGACGTACGCGATCGGATGCGCCCACCCGTCCCCCATGATGTCGGCCAGCGCCACCCGGCCCTCGAAATAGACCGCCAGCCCCGCCACCGCCCCCGGGATCGCTCCCCACCACCGTTGCCACCACACCTCGTGCACGGCCACCTCGAACGCGACGAGGGCGATCGGCCCGAACAGCAGGAACTTCAGGCTCGGCGGGTCGGCCAGGAGCCCGGTCAGCGCCATGACCGCTCCGGCGGAGGCGGCCGTCAGCAGGACGAGCGTGCCGAAGGGGGCGGGCTCGTTCCTCGGGTCGTCCTCAGGCGGGCTCGGCGCGGACTCCTCGTGCGGTTCGTTCAGCACATCCGTCATTCTGGCCAACCCGGCCGACGGCCGCGCGGGTGAGCTGACGCGGGCTGAGGCGATCACGCCGGTGCGCGCTCCGCGACCGATCCCGAGGAGGGGGTGGCCGCCGCCTTACGGTAGGTGATCAGCGTGAAGACCAGCGCGGCCAGGCCGAGCCCGGTGGACAGCACCACCACGCCCACCCGTCCGTACGCCTCCAGCGCCGCCCCGCCGGCCAGCCCCGCCACGAACAGCCCGAAATACTGCGCCGACGACAGCAGCCCCAGCCCGATCGACACGTTCCCCGGCACCGTGGTGACGGTCCTGAACTGCTGCGCGGGCGCGATCAGCCAGCCGACCCCGCCCCACAGGAAACCCCACACGAGCGCGACGGGCAGCGACAGGTTGGCCACGGGGATGAGCGCCATGAAGACGGTGGCCGCGCCCAGGCCGATGAAGATCATCCGGCGTGGTCCGTACGCGTCCGTGAGCCGCCCGCCGAGCAGGTTCCCCACGACGCCGCCCAGCCCCCACGCCCACAGCAGCGCGGGCAGCGGCAGATCGAACAGCGACCCGATGTAGGTGTAGGCGCTGAACCCCGCCGCGAACACCAGCAGCTGCGTCACCATCACCGCCAGCACCGCCCGCTCCCGCAACGGCGCGAACCGCTCCCGCAACCGCCCGGACGCCTCGATCCGCACGTCGGGCACCAGGACCGCGACCCCGATCAGCCCGGCCACGCCGAGCGCGGAGACCATCCACAACGTGGCCCGCCAGTCCGCCGCCTCACCCAGCCAGGTCCCCAGCGGCACCCCGATGGCCGACGACACGCTCAGCCCGCCCATCACCAGCGCCAGCGCGCGCCCACGCCGTTCCGGCGCGGTCAGCGCGTTCGCCACGGCCGACGACGTGGGCGTGAACATCGCGGCGCCCGCCGCCGCGACCACCCGGGTGAGCATGACCAGCGGGTACGTCGGCGCCAGCGCGGTCAGCACGTTCCCCGCCACGAACACCCCCATGGCCAGCAGCAACAACGTCCTGCGCGACATGCCCACGGTCAGGGCGGCCAGTAACGGCGACAGCACCGCGTACGCCAGCGCGAAGACCGTCATGAGCTGCCCCGCCGCCGACCTGGAGATCTCCAGGTCGGCCGAGATCGGCGACAACAGCCCCGCGGTGACGAACATGCCCGTGCCGATCGCGAAGTTCCCCGCGGCCAACGGATACAGCCGTGAGCTCAACGTAACCTCCACCGAAATTGTTGGACGAGCATCAAACTGACGTATAGTTGGACCAATGTCAAACAATTGGACGGGGGTAGGGTTTGCCCATGCGCCTGCTGCCGCAACCCGCAACGGAGGACATCGAGCTCACAGAGGTCCTGCGGGCGCTGTCCGACCCCGTACGCCTGGAGATCGCCGTCCGCCTCGCCGCGGCCGGAGAGTTGAACTGCACCATCGCGGGCGACGACCTCGGCGTGCACAAGTCGACCGCCTCGCACCACTACCGCATGTTGCGTGAGGCCGGGGTGGTCCGCACCAAGCAGGAGGGCCGGCTGAAGTTCATGAGCCTGCGCCGCGACGATCTGGAGGCCCGCTTCCCCGGGCTGCTCGACGCCGTGCTGGCCGCCGCCCTTCCGCTGCCCGCCGGGGCCCATGTCGGCCTCTGACACCGGCCTGCCGATCCGGCACGTCCTGCCCGAACTGCTCGCCACCCTCGACCGGCACGGCAGCGCGGTCCTGACCGCCCCGCCCGGCACCGGCAAGACCACCGTGGTGCCCCTGGCGCTGGCCGAGACGGGCCTGCGGGTGCTGGTGGCCGAGCCGCGCCGCCTGGCCGTACGCGCGGCGGCCCGCCGTATGGGCGTCAGCTACACGATCAGGGGCGAACGGCACACCGGCGCGAACCCCATGGTCGAGGTCGTCACCACCGGCGTGCTGCTGCAGCGGCTCCAGCGCGACCAGGAACTGGCCGGGGTGGACGCGGTCATGCTCGACGAATGCCACGAGCGCCATCTCGACGCGGACACGGCCCTGGCCTTCCTCCTCGACGTACGCGACACGCTCCGCCCCGACCTGCGCCTGCTGGCCACCTCCGCCACCGCCGACGCCGAACCCTGGGCCGCGCTGATCGGCGGCCCGATCGTCGCGGCCACCGGCGCCGCCCACCCCGTGGAGACGGTCTGGGCCCCGCCGCCGCGCCCGGTCGCCCCGCCGCACGGCCTGCGCGTCGATCCCGCGCTGCTGTCCCACGTGGCCTCGGTGGTACGGCGCGCGCTCGCCGAACGGGACGGCGACGTGTTGTGCTTCCTGCCCGGCGTGGGCGAGATCGCCAAGGTGGCCGGGATGCTGGCGGGCGACGTGGAGCACCTCCTCCAGGTGCACGGCCAGGCCCCGCCGCACGTCCAGGACGCCGTGCTGACCCCGGGCACGGCCCGCAGGGTGGTGCTGGCCACGTCGGTCGCCGAGTCCAGCCTGACCGTGCCCGGCGTACGGGTGGTGGTGGACTCGGGGCTGGCCCGCGAGCCGCGTACCGACCACGCCCGCGGCCTCGGCTCCCTCACCACGGTCAGGGTGTCCAAGGCGTCGGCCACCCAGCGCGCGGGCCGGGCGGGCCGCGAGGCCCCCGGCACGGTCTACCGCTGCTGGCCGGCCGCCGACCACGAACGCCTCGCCGACCACGCCCGGCCGGAGATCGCACTCGCGGACCTGACGGGCTTCGCGCTACAGGCGGCCTGCTGGGGCGCCCCCGACGCCGCCGGCCTGGCCCTCCTGGACCCGCCACCACCGGCCGCCCTGTCCGCCGCCACCCGCACCCTGCACCTCCTCGGCGCCCTCGAAACCATCTCCCCGACGAGCACCCCCGACGGCCCCTTCCAGACGAGCGCCCTCAGCGACCCGTCCGAAGCGAGCTCCCCCGACGACCGCTTCCGGGTGACCGGGCGCGGGCGGCGGATGGCGCTCGCGGGCGTGCACCCGCGCCTGGCCAGAGCCCTGCTCGACCTCGGCCCCGAGGCCGCCGAGGTGGTGGCCCTGCTGTCGGAGCAACTTCCCCGCGAGTCGCCGGACGACCTGGTGGAGGTCTGGCGCGCGGCCCGCCGCGGCGGCACCGGTTTCGCCGCCCGCTGGCGCCAGGAAACCCGCCGCCTACGCCGCACCACCACCCAACCAAAACCAGACGACCGCGCAACGCCGGGCGACCGCGCAACGCCGGGCGACGCGCTGGCCGGGATGGCGGTGGCGTTGGCGTTTCCCGAGCGGGTGGCGCGCAGGCGGGGCGCCGGTTACCTCATGGCGTCGGGCACTCAGGCCCAGCTCGCCGAGGGCTCCAAGCTCCAGACCGCCGAATGGCTGGCCATCGCGATCGCCGACCGCCCGACCGGCTCAGCCAGCGCCCGCGTAAGACAGGCCGTGGTGATCGACGAGGCCACCGCGAGAAGAGCGGCCGGCACCACCACCCAGGACGAGATCACCTGGCACGTCCCCCCGGGCGAACGCCGCGGCGACGTCTCCGCCCGCCGGGTGACCCGCACGGGCGCGATCGAGTTGTCCGCCACCCCCCTCAAGAACGCCGACGTACGCGAGGCCATCCTGTACGGCCTGCGCACGGAAGACGTCCTGACCTGGACCAGACAGGCCAAGGACCTACGCGACCGCATGGCCTTCTGCCACCGAGCCATCGGCGCCCCCTGGCCCTCGATGGACAACCTCATCGACCTGGCCGACCAGTGGCTGGAGCCCGAGCTGTCCAGGGCCCGCCGCCGCGCCGACCTGGAACGCATCGACGTCGCCACCGCACTCAAACGCCTGATCCCGTGGAGCGAACGCCTCGACCAGGCAGCCCCGGAACGCATCGAGGTCCCCACCGGCTCCAAGATCCGCCTGGACTACGTGGCAGAGCAGCCGGTGCTCGCGGTGAAACTACAGGAGCTGTTCGGCTGGCTGGAGACGCCGACGATCGCGGGCGTGCCGGTCCTGATCCACCTGCTCTCCCCAGCGGGCCGCCCGCTGGCCGTGACGGCGGACCTGGCCTCGTTCTGGCGCGACGCCTACCGTTCCGTACGCGCGGAGATGCGTGGCCGCTACCCTAAACACCCCTGGCCGGAGGACCCCCTCACCGCGCCACCCACCCGCCGCACCAAAGGACGATCATGAGCGACTGGCGGGCCGTCGCGGCCCATGACAACGCGCAGTGGTGCGACGCGATGTGCCGCGCCCACGACATACCGGGCATCTTCACCGACCACGCCTGGACCAACCCCGTCAGGACTCCGCCCTTCTACCCCGACGCGGTCACACTCTCCCCGCAGACCACGGCGGACGAGGTGCTGGAAGGCATCGACGCGGGCCCGGGAGCGTCGATCAAGGACAGCTTCGCCACGCTCGACCTGCCGGGCTTCGACGTGCTGTTCGAGGCCCAGTGGATCTACCGCGAGGCCCCGGAACCCACCGGCGCCACGTGGCAGGTCGTCAGGGACGAGACGGCGCTGGCCCGCTGGGAGCAGGCGTGCGGTGTCAGCGACCTGTTCCGCCCCGCGCTCCTGGCCGAGGCGACGATCGTGCACGCCCCGGCCGACGGTTGCGGCGCGGTCCTGACCGCGACAGGCCCGGCCGTGGGCGTGTCCAACGTGTTCGGCGACCCGGACCTCGCCTGGCCCGGCGTCCTGGCGACGGCCGCGGAACTGTTCCCCGGCCGCCCTCTGGTCGGCTACGAGAGCGACCCGGATCCGGCCCTGCGCCACGGCTTCACCACGACGGGCGCACTCCGCGTATGGCTCAGGGCATGAGGTCGTCCAGGGTCGGGTTCTCGACGACGGGATAACGCTCGCCCCCGACCCCCACGTCCTTGAACCCGCTGGAGGTGGCCAGGCACACGACCGGCCCGTCGAAGTCGCGCCGCAACCGCCGGTGCCCGGCCAGCCCGGCCGCCCCCGACAACTCCTGCCACAACCCGGCCCGCGCCAGGTCCCGCTGTGCCCGCCGCATCTCGTCGTCGGTCACGAGCACGGCCTCACCACCGCTGTCACGCACGGCGAGCACGCCACGGTACCCGCCGACCGTCCCGCCCACCGAGTACGCGTCCGTCGGCCCCATCTCGACGATCGCGGCCGGCGCGCCGGTGGCCAGGGCCTTGGCGTGCGGCCCGCCCGCGGCCGACTCGCAGGAGAACATCCGCGGCGTCTTCTCCGTCAGCCCGAGCAACATCAGCTCCACGAACCCCTTCCACACCCCGAAGAGCAACTCGGCGTACCCCGTGGGCGCGAAGACGGCCGCGGGCACCTCGCCGAGCTGCAGGAACACCTCGTACGCGATCGTCTTGTACCCCTCGGGCCCGAACGGGTGCCCGGTGTGCGTCACGGTCTGATTGCTGACCGGGTGGTAGCCGAGCCGGTCCACGACCTCCCGCAACAACGGCCAGCGCGCCTCGGCGGGCACGGAGACGACCTTGGCCCCGTACGCCCGCACGAAAGCCTGCACCGCCGGCGGCGAGTCCGCGGAGGTGAGCACGATGGCGCGCAACCCGGCCCTGGCCGCGTAGGCCGCGGCGGAGGCGCCGTGGTTGCCCGAGGAGGCCACGACCACGCCAGGCGCGCCGGCGGCGACGGCGGCGCTGACGGCGACGCGGTTGAGCCGGTCCTTGTGCGACCAGGTCGGGTTGCGCGACTCGTCCTTGATGTGAACGTCCTCGAACCGCACCAGCGGCGTGCCGCCCTCGCCCAGCGTGGGCACCTCCAGCGGCGGCAGCAGCGGCGACCAGCGCGCCAGGTCGGGGCCCGGCTCCTGCTCGAACAGGCCGCGATCCACCTTCGCGTAGTCGTAGACGACCTCAAGCGGGTAGGCGATCTCATCGGTGCTGGTCTTGGGGCAGCCCCGCGTCAGCGGTGGAAACAGCGGATATTCGGCGGAGGGGTCGCTCAGGGAGCGCTGACGGAGGGCGAGCGAAGGTCCGTTCACGTGAATCGACCCTATCGACCTCGCCACGATGAGTGAAAACCTGCACACTCTAGTCATGTTGTGGGCAGGCAGGTCCGCCATCGAGATCGCGACGGCCGTCCGGCACGGGGACGTCAAGGCCACGACCGTCGTCGAGGAACATCTCCACGTCATCTCGGAGCGGGACACCAGGGTCGGGGCGTTCCGCCGGGTCAGGGAGCAGGCCGTGGACGAGGCGCGGCTGCTGCAGAAGCGGCGGGACCTGGCGGACCTGCCGCTGGCCGGGGTGCCGGTGGCGGTCAAGGACAACCTGGAGGTGGCCGGCGAGTCCACCCGTGGCGGTTCGGCCGCCACCCCGGACGCGCCCGCGCCGCAGGACCACGAGACGGTGGCGCGGCTGCGGGCGGCGGGGGCGGTCGTCGTGGGGGTGACGAATCTGCCGGAGCTGGGGCTGGTGGCGTTCGGCGACAGCGCGTACGGCACCGTACGCAATCCCTGGAACCTCTCGCGCACCTCAGGCGGCTCGTCGGCGGGCAGCGCGGCGGCGGTGGCGGCGGGCATGGTGCCGATCGCGCTCGGCAACGACGGCATGGGCTCCCTGCGCATCCCGGCGGCGTGCTGCGGCGTGCTGGCCGTCAAGCCGGGCACCGGCCTGGTGCCCCCGCCGTCGGACGACTGGGACGGCCTCACCGAGAACGGCCCGCTGGCCACGACCGTCGCGGACCTGTCGCTCGCGCTGTCGGTGCTGGCCGCGGACCCGGCGCTGGCCGAGGCGTGGCGCGGCGGCCGGCGGGCCGAGCCGCCGCCGCGCATGCTCCGCTCGGTGTGGGCCGACGACGACCAGGTGTGGGAGCCGCAGCCGCCGCCCGACAGCCCCGAGCCGTTCGACCTGCGGGTGGCCTACGCCCCGCAACCGCTGCCGGCGGGGCTGCGGATGGACAGGGAGTTCAGGTCCGCGGTACGCGGTGCGGCCGAGACGCTCCGGCTGGCCGGGCACACGGTGGTGGAGCACGGCCACCGGCTGCCCGCCTGGCTCGGCCCGGCCACGATCGCGACCTGGCTGGCCAGGGCCGCCGCGTCCGTCGATGGCCTGGACCGGGACCGGCTCGAACGCCGCAGCCGGGCGCTGGCCCGCGCGGGCAACACGTTGCGGGCGCTGCGGCTGACCGGCGTACGCGGCCGGGAGCGCTGGCGCGGTTACGGCGCCGACCAGTGGTTCGGCGAGGCCGACGCCCTCATCATGCCCGCGCTGGCCGCCATCCCGCCCAAGGCCGATCGCTGGGGCGAGCGTGGTTTCCTGCGCAACGCCTCGACGAACGTCACCTACGCCCCGGCCACCGGCGCCTGGAACATGTGCGGCTGGCCCGCGCTCACCGTCCCCGTGGCCACCCACTCCACCGCGCTGCCCATCGGCGTCCAGCTCATCGCGCCGCCCGGCGGCGAGCCGCACCTCCTGGGCCTGGCCGCCCAGCTCCAGGCCGCCCACCCGCCGCTCAGGCCGCCCGGTTTCTCCTACTGAAAAGCCGCGTAAGGTCTCGTGGCATGATCCAGCCATCAGACCTGACCGCCCTGCGCGCCAAGCTGGCGACCGCGTCCGAGGCCAACGCCTGGAAGGCGGTGCGCAAGCTGGTCCTGGGCGGGCGCGGCGACGACGTGTTCGACCTGGCCGCCGACTACGCCGAGATCGCCAAGCGGCCGTCGGACGACCTGCTCAAGCTCTGGTTCCAGGCACTCGACCGCGACGGCTTCGCCGAGCGCCTGCTCGCCCCGGCCTTCACCGCCGAGGGGCGCACCGAGCTGAGGCTGACCAGGCGCGACTCGCTCACCGGGCTCCGTCACCTGACGATGCTGGAGAGCCTGACCCTCGATCACTGCAAGCGCTTGACCGACCTGTCCGAGGTGTCCGCCCTGACCGGGCTGCGCGTGCTGGAGCTGGATGGTTGCGCGGCCGTCAGAGATCTCAAGCCGCTGTCCGGGCTCACCGGGCTCATGACGCTCCACCTGCCCAACTGCCGCATGGTGGCCGACCTCTCCCCGCTGTTCGGCCTGTATCGCCTGCGGCGGCTCGACCTGAGCGGTACCGGGGTGGTCAGCGTCGCGGGGTTCGGCGACGCCTTCTCCGACCTCGAAGAGCTCGACCTGGGCGGCTGCCGGTTCATCGAGGACGTGAGCGGCCTGTCGGGCCTGCGCCGCCTGACCGAGCTGGACCTGTCCCGCACGAAGATCACCTCGCTCGCGGGGCTGCGTGACCTGGACGCCGTCGCGAAGCTGACCATGTACTGCCCCCGCCTGACCAGCCTCGACGGCATCGCCGCCATGCCGGCGCTGGAGACCCTGTGGCTGAGCAGTTGCACGAAGCTGAAGAGTCTCGACGGCCTCGGCCACCACCCTCGACTCAGGGCGATCGGCCTGCCCAACGCGGCGCTCCCCGATCTGCGACCGCTGTCGCGGCTGCCCGCACTGACCAGGGTGACCATCGACAGGCACCAGGAGCTGACCTCGCTCGACGGGCTCGAAGGGCACCCGTCGCTCGAGGAGGTCAGCCTGGTCTACGCGACCGACCTGCGCGACTTCTCCGCGCTCGCCCGCATGCCCCACCTGCGCCTGCTGACCCTCCAGGGGATGGAGCAACTCGCCGACCTCACCCCGTTCTCAGGGTTGCTCCAGTTGGAGGAGCTCCACCTGGCCTTCATCGGTGACCTGCGCACGATCGGCGACCTCGACCGCCTGCCCGCCCTGCGCAAGCTGGACCTCTACGCCTGCGCCAAGCTGAGCGACCTGGGCACGGTCCCCGGCTTCCCGTCGCTCAAGGAGGTCCACGTGGACGACTGCCGCGCGCTGCCGCGCGACCTCCTCGCGGACCTGGATGCCCGGGGCCTGCTCACTCGGCGCTGAGGCCCCGGGCCGGGCGTCTCAGATGCCGACCGGATGCCAGACGGTCTTGGTCTCCAGGAAGCGCGTCATGCGGCCGGTCCCCGGATCGGCCGCCCAGTCCTCCCGTACGGGCCGCAGCACCCGCTTGAGGTTCTCCGCCGCCGCCTGCTCGCAGCTCAGCGCCAGGTCGGCGTCGCCCACCCCGGTCAGGTCGATGGCGTTGACGTCCATGTGCGCCGCCAGCCATGGAGCCAGCTCGGCCTGGTGCCCGGTCAGCACGTTCACCACGCCGCCGGGCAGGTCGGAGGTGGCCAGCACCTCGGCCAGGGTGATCGCGGCCAGCGGCGTGGTCTCCGAGGCGACCACGACGCAGGTGTTGCCGGTCACGATCACCGGCGCGACCACGGACACGAGCCCGAGCAGCGGATCGGCCGGCGCGACCACGGCCACCACGCCGGTCGGCTCGGGGGTGGACAGGTTGAAGTAGGGCCCGGCCACCGGGTTGGCCACTCCGTGCACCGAAGTGATCTTGTCGGACCAGCCCGCGTACCAGACCAGCCGGTCCACCGTCGCGTCCACCTGCTCCAGCGCGGCCCGCTTGCCGCCGCCGAGCTCCTCGGCGAACTGCGCGCGCCGCCCCTCCAGCATCTCGGCGACGCGGTAGAGGATCTGCCCCCTGTTGTACGGCGTCGCGCCCGACCAGCCGGAGAACGCCTTGCGCGCGGCCACCACGGCGTCACGGGCGTCCTTGCGCGAGGCCCGCGAGGCGTTGGCGAGGAAGTCGCCCTTTGCCGAGGTCACGGGGTAGGACCTTCCACTCTCCGAGCGCGGGAACGCCCCTCCGATGTACAGCTTGTAGGTCTTGTTGACGGACAACCTACTCATCGCCCCGGCCCCTCCACGTGGATTCCTGCGAGGTCTGGACCGGCGCGAAGACCTGCCCGCACCGGCTCACGCCGCAGCGATGGGCGTACCAGCCGGTGCGTACCGGACGTCCTGCCCTGGCGAAGGCGTGCCCCCTGGTCGCCTCCGCCCGCCGCCTGGCGCGACGGATCCGGCGGTGTTCACACATCAAGGTAGGCCTCCAACCCGAGCAACCCGCCTTCTCGGCCGTACCCAGACTCCTTGTAGCCCCCGAAGGGCGAGGTCGGATCGAACTTGTTGAACGTGTTGGCCCACACCACGCCGGCCCTGAGCCGGTCGGCCATCCACAGGATGCGTGAGCCCTTCTCGGTCCACACCCCCGCCGAGAGCCCGTACGGCGTGTTGTTGGCCTTCTCCACGGCCTCGGCCGGCGTACGGAAGGTCAGCACGGACAACACCGGCCCGAAGATCTCCTCCCTGGCGATGCTGTGCGACTGCGCCACCCCGGTGAACAACGTCGGCGGGAACCAGAAGCCCTTTCCGGGCAACTCACAGGCGGGCGACCAGCGCTCGGCCCCCTCCGACTCCCCGAGCTCGCTGAGCCGCCGGATCTTGGCGAGCTGCTCGGCCGAGTTGATCGCGCCGATGTCGGTGTTCTTGTCCAGCGGGTCGCCCAGGCGCAGCGTGCCCAGCCGGCGCTTGAGCGCGGCCAGCAGTTCCTCCTGGACCGACTCCTGCACCAGCAGGCGCGAGCCCGCGCAGCACACGTGCCCCTGGTTGAAGAAGATCCCGTTGACGATCCCCTCCACGGCCTGGTCGATCGCCGCGTCGTCGAACACGATGTTCGCGGCCTTGCCGCCCAACTCCAGGGTGAGCTTCTTGTCCGTGCCCGCCACCGACCTGGCGATGATCTTGCCGACCTCGGTGGAGCCGGTGAAGGCCACCTTGTTCACGTCGGGGTGCGCCACCACGGCGGCGCCGGTCTCGCCCGCGCCGGTGACGATGTTGACCACGCCGGGCGGCAGCTCGGCCTGCCGGCAGATGTCGGCGAACAGCAGCGCGGTCAGCGGCGTCGTCTCCGCCGGCTTGAGCACCACCGTGTTGCCGCAGGCCAGCGCGGGCGCGATCTTCCAGGCCAGCATCATCAGCGGGAAGTTCCACGGGATGACCTGGCCCGCGACGCCGAGCGGCTTGGTGCCGAAGCCCGCGTAGGCGAGCTTGTCCGCCCAGCCCGCGTAGTAGAAGAAGTGGGCCGCCACCAGCGGCACGTCCACGTCGCGCGACTCGCGGATGGGCTTGCCGTTGTCCAGCGACTCCAGCACGGCCAGTTCCCTGGCCCGCTCCTGGATGAGCCGCGCGATGCGGAACAGGTACTTGGCGCGCTCGGCGCCGGGCAGCGCGCTCCAGACGCCGAACGCCTTGCGCGCCGCCTGCACGGCGCGGTCCACGTCCTCGGAGGTCGCGGTGGCCACCTCCGCCAGCGTCTCCTCGGTGGCCGGGTTGACGGTCTTGAACGAAGGGCCGGAGCCGTCGACGAACTCGCCGTTGATGAACAGCCCGTAGGAGGACCTCAGATCAACGATGTCGCGCGACTCGGGTGCGGGTGCGTATTCGAACATCGTCTAGTCCTGGGTGAAGTAGTCGGGGCCCGCGTACCGGCCGGTGGACAGCTTCTGGCGTTGCATCAGCAGATCGTTCAGCAGCGAGGAGGCGCCCAGCCTGAACCAGTCGGGGGTCAGCCAGTCGTCGCCGGCGATCTCGTTGACCAGCACCAGGTTCTTGATGGCGTCCTTGGTCGTACGGATGCCGCCCGCCGGCTTCACGCCGATCTGGCGGCCGGTCACGTCGCGGAAGTCGCGCACCGCCTCCAGCATGATCAGCGTCACCGGCGGCGTGGCGGCCGGCGCCACCTTGCCGGTGGAGGTCTTGATGAAGTCGGCGCCGGCCAGCATCGCCAGCCAGGACGCCCGCCGGACGTTGTCGTAGGTGGACAGCTCGCCGGTCTCCAGGATCACCTTCAGGTGGGCCGCCCCGCAGGCCGCCTTCACCGCGACGATCTCCTCGAAGACCTTCATGTAGTGCCCGGACAGGAACGCGCCCCGGTCGATCACCATGTCGATCTCGTCGGCGCCCGCGGCCACCGCCAGCGCGGTGTCGCTGACCTTGACCTCCAGTGAGGTGCGCCCGCTGGGGAACGCCGTGGCCACCGAGGCGATCTTGACCTCGGCGCCCTTGAGTGCCTCCGCCGCCACGGAGACCAGGTCGGGATAGACGCAGACGGCCGCCACCGAAGGCGCGTCACCGCCGGGCCGCACGGCCTTGGCGCACATCGCGCGCACCTTGCCGGCCGTGTCGGCCCCTTCGAGGGTGGTCAGGTCGACCATGGAGATGGCCAGGTCAATGGCCTGTGCCTTGGCAGTGGTCTTGATCGAACGGGTGCCGAGCATCGCCGCCCGCTGGTCTGCGCCGACCCGGTCGACTCCGGGCAGGCCGTGCAGGAATGCTCGCAACGCGGTGTCGGACGAAGCGACGTCCGCGAGCGAGGTAGTCACAGTTGACACCTAGACAGCATCGCCGACCAGGGCCTCTACCTCCAAACCGGACCACCTTAGGGCACCGCGGGCGCAGGTCCTAGGTATGTCCGGGGCCCGCGTACGGCAGAGATAGGGCATCCACCCGATGTGGCGGGCGGGGCCTTAGCACGAACCTTGAAGGTGTCGGGAGAACGACACGAACACTCACACAGGAGACACCATGCACGCCGAGATCGAGTACGAGCTCATGAAGAACCAGGCGAGCGAGCTGCGCAAGGCCGCCGCCGAGCACCGTCGGGTACAGGAGGCCATGCGCGGCAACCGGAGCGAGCGCCGCTCGTTCTTCGGCAAGCGCCGTTCCTCGTGACCGCCCGCAGAAGGCCCGGCCACACCCTCGCTCGTGGCCGGGCCTCAGTACCTCCATAACTCTCATAAAAGCGTCGAAAGCATCGGATGTTGCATGACATGCTGGATGACATGCGGGGACGTTCTGTCAGTCCTGTCTTCGTCGGGCGGGAAGATGAGCTCGCGGCTCTGTCGGAAAGCTTCGACGAGGCCAACAAGGGCACCGTGACGGCCGTCCTTCTCGGCGGCGAGGCCGGCGTCGGCAAGACCAGGCTCGTCCAGCGCTTCGCCGAGCAGCGCGCGGCCGACGGCGCGCACGTGTTGTTCGGCGGTTGTGTCGAGCTGTCCACGGAGGGCCTGGCCTACGCGCCGTTCACCGCCGCCCTGCGCCAGCTCGTACGCGAGCAGGGCCCCGCCGCCGTGGCCGGCCTGCTGCCCGACGGCGCCGAACGCGACCTGGCCCGCCTGCTGCCCGAGTTCGGCGACCCCAGCGGCGACGGCGAGACCGGCACCGACCGCGCCCGCCTCTTCGAGCAGATCCTCACCCTGCTCGAACGCCTCGCGGACAACCGCCCCACCATCCTGGTCATCGAGGACATCCACTGGGCCGATCGGTCCAGCCGCGACCTCATCGCCTTCCTCAGCCGCAACCTGCACAGCCCGCAGGTGCTGATCCTGATGACCTACCGCTCCGACGACCTGCACCGCCAGCACCCGCTGCGGCCCGTGCTGGCCGAGCTGGGCCGGGTCAACGGCGTGCACCGGCTCGACCTGCCCCGCCTGTCGCGGGACGAGGTCGCCCAGCAGATGACCGGCATCCTCGGCAAGATCCCCGAATACACCAAGGTCGAGAAGGTCTACGAGCGCAGCGAGGGCATTCCGCTGTTCGTCGAGGCCATGCTGGAGAGCGGCGACGAGTGCACGTTCCCCGACTCCATGCAGGACCTCATACTCGACTCCGTCGAGCGGCTGCCCGAGGAGACCCAGCGCGTGCTGCGGGTGGCCGCCGCGGGCGGCAACCGGGTCGGCCACGCGCTGCTGGCGGCCGTCAGCGGCCTGTCCGACCTCGACCTGGAGGCCGCGCTGCGCCCGGCCATCGCGCGCAACGTGCTGCAGATCGCCGACAACCGCGCCTACGTCTTCAGGCACTCCCTCATCCGCGAGGCCGTGCACGACGAACTGCTGCCCGGCGAGCACCAGCGGCTGCACGCCGGGTTCGCCGAGGAGATCTCCAAGGACCGCACGCTCGTACCGCCCGGTCGCGCCGCCGTCGAGCTGGCACACCACTGGTACGGCGCCCGCGACGACCGCTGGGCGCTGATCTCGGCCTGGGAGGCGGCGCGCAAGTCGTTCAAGGCGTTCGCCTACACCGAGGCCGTACCACTGCTGGAACGCGTCCTGACGCTCTGGGACCGGGTGCCCGACGCCGCCGAGCAGATCGGCGCCGACCACACCGCCGTGCTGGAGCGGGCCGCCTCGGCCGCCAGCGCGGGCGGCGAGGTGGACAAGGGCACCAGGTTCGTCAAGGGCGCGCTGTCGGAGCTGGACGAGACCGTGGAGCCCGCCCGGGTGGCCCAGCTCCTCGTGCGCAGGGCGGGGCTCAAGAACTCCAAGGGCCAGCCCGGCGTCATCGACTGCCTCAGGGACGCGCTGCGGCTCGTCCCCGGCGACAGCCTCGACCGGGCCGAGGTCGTCACGTCGCTGAGCCGCCACCTGATGCTGCGCGGCAAGATCGAGGAGGCCGGCGAGCTGATCGCCGAGGGCCTGCGCCTGTCCAGAAAGTACGGCGACCGCTGCCTCGAAGGCGACCTGCTGATGAACCAGGCGCTCGGCCACTCGCTGAACGGCGAGACCGAGGCCACGATCGCGCTCAACGACCAGGCGCTGCGGATCGGCCACGAGGAGGGCTCCGGCCGGCTGATTGCGCGGGCGATCGGCAACAGCATCGACTCCCTGATCGAGATGGGCCGCGAACAGGACGCCCTGCGCACGGCGGAGGACGGCTGGCTGGTCGCCAAGAAGTACGGCCGGCTGCGCGTCAGCGGCACCTTCATCGCCAACAACTGGGCCGAGTCACTGGAGGTGCTGGGCCGCTGGGACGAGGCCATCGAGGTGGTCGAGAACGCGCTCAGCCACGGCCCCGCGCTGCGCACCAGGTTCGCCCTGCTGCGCGTGCGCGCCGACATCGCCATGGCCAGGGGCGAGGTGCAACTCGTAGAGGCCCTGCTGGCCGAGCTCGGCGCGTTCAAGGACCGCGCGGAGGAGTTCGTCCAGGACATCATCAACAACGCCCGCCTGCGCATGACCTACTACATGGCCACGGGCGCGCCCGGCACCGCGCTGCAGGAGGCGGAGCGGGTGCTCGCGCGCTACCAGCCGAGCAAGGGCATGCTCGGCTGGCGGCTGCTCTCCTCGGTGCGCGTGGTCTGCGACGCCGCCCAGGAGATCGAGCCGGAGCGCACCGCCGACGTACGCGCGCAGGCCGCGGCGGTGGCCGCCGAACTGCGGGTCAACGGGCCGGTCGTGGAGGCGTACCGGCTGACGTACTCCGGCGACTTCGACGCCGCCGCGGCGGCCTGGCAACGGCTCAAACGCCCGCACAACGAGGCCAAGGCCCTGCTGCGGGCGGCCGGCGTCGCCGCACGCGACGGCGACAGGGAAGGCGCGGCAAGCCGGCTGCGAGCGGCACACCCACTGGCCATGGCGCTGCGCGCGACCCCGCTGGTGGCCGAGATCGAGGCGATGTCACGCCGGGTGGGCGGCGCACAACCGGCCCAGGAACCATCGGAGCTGCTGACACCTCGTGAGCTGGAGGTGCTGCGGTTGGTGACACAGGGGCGCACCAACCGCGACATCGCCGCCGAACTGTTCATCTCGGCGAAGACGGTCAGCGTGCACGTCTCCAACATCCTGGCCAAACTCGGCGTCACCAGCCGCGGCGAAGCAGCCGCCGCCGCCCACCGCCTGTCACTGCTGTCGTGATGGGCGCATGCTCTTGGAGCAGGAGGCGACATTGCACGAGTCTTGCGACGGAGAGTAGCGTATCGGATACGCAATACACGGGATGAAGCGGTCCCGCCAGGCGGTGAAGCACCTGACAGGACCTGGACCCATCCTCATCGAGGCCCTCTACTCGGCTCCGGACCGCTTCAGGCCGGCATACGCAAACTGACGCTCCCGCCCATGACGGGACGCCGTGCCTCCGGCCCTCCCAACCTCCCTGTCCGGGACTGCGGCTTGGGGCCGGCCTCTGCAGGGCGATCCCGTGGACATCCGACTCAGCGCTCTAGACTGCGACTACGTGATCGGACGGCAGGGAGATGGGAATGACCACGGATCTTTTCGATCTCCTGGGCGATAGGGAATCGGCCGTTCTCGAGTTCAAGGAGTCCCAGAAGGACAAGGACAAAATCGGCCAGGCCATCTGCGCGCTCGCCAACGACCTCTCCGGGCGGGGAGGCGGCGACCTTCTCATCGGCGTGAAGGTCTCAGGGCAGCCGCTGCCAACCGTCGATACGGGTGACAGAGCCCTCCTTCAACTCAATGACCTACGTGACAACGGCCTGATCCTGGACCGGCCGTCGATCAGCGTTGAACGGGCGGCCTTCAAGGGACAGACCGTCATTCGCATCCATGTCAGGGCCTCATCGACCCCTCCCGTACGGCACAAGGGCGTCGTGTGGGTACGCCCGGGGCCTACAACTCGCCGAGCGACCCGAGAGGATGAGCGGGTCCTGGCCGAACGCCGCCGGTCACTCGACGGGCCGTTCGATGGGCGGTCCCTGATCGGCACAAGCTTGGATGACCTCGATCTCCCGGCCTTCCGCTCCACTTACCTGCCCTCGATGGTTGATCACGAGGTGATCGAGGAGAATGGCCGCCCCGAGTCTCTGCAGTTGGCCACGCTACGCATGACCGACCTGAACGAGTCCCCCACGGTTCTCGGACATTTGGTGCTGGGTTTCGATCCCAGTAAGTACATCCCAGGCGCCTACGTGCAGTTCATTCGCTATGACGGCACCGATCTGGACGCGGCCATAGCCGACGACCAAGAGCTCCGCAGCAACATGATCGACCTCACGAAGCAACTCGAGGCCACCCTGAAGGGGCATCTACATACCAGGATCGTCGACGACGGGGGATTTGCCGAGAGTCCTCGTCCCGACTATCCGATCATGGCGTTGCGCGAGGCATGCATGAACGCCGTCATGCACCGCAACTACGAGACCTCCAACGCGCCCACTCGTATCGCGTGGTTTTCAGACCGGATCGAAATCACCAACCCGGGCGGGCCATTCGGCCAAGTACGCGCCGACAACTTCGACAGGGTAAGTGACTTCCGAAACCCCTCACTCGCGGCGGCTTTGAAGTCGCTCGGCTACGTAAATCGCTTTGGGCGTGGCATTGGCAGGATCAGGAAGGCGCTCGGAGACAACGGAAACCCATCTCCCGAGTTCATTGTGGACAACGAGTCATGGTCGGTCACCATGCGGCGGGCCACATGATCTCGATTGCTCTGTTCAGCAACAAGAGCGGCGTTGGAACGACCACGCTGACATATCACCTGGCCCATATGTTCCAGAGAATGAACCATCGGGTGCTGGCGGTGGATCTGGATCCGCAGTCCAATCTGACTTCAGCCTTCCTGGACGAGGATGACCTGGCCATCATCTGGGAAGGGCCGGAAACCCCCGTGTGGGGCGAAGCTCGTGATCGCGGCAGCACAGGAACCGTCGCGACCTCGGTTCTGCCGATCATGGAGGGGACCGGAGACGTTCGGTCCTTCGACCCGGTTGAGATTCTCGACGGACTCTGGCTGATTCCAGGAGACTTGAGACTCAGCACATTCGAAGACCGGTTGTCAGCTGCCTGGCCTCGCTGTCGCACCGGAGAAGCAGACGCGCTTCGCACCACGACGGCCTTTTATCGGATCATCGTGGACGCGGCTGCCAGGGTCGACGCCGACATCGTTCTCATCGATGTCGGCCCCAACCTCGGCGCTGTCAGCAGAGCAGCTCTCCTTGCCGCAGACAACGTTCTCATCCCGCTGGCCGCAGACCTTCTCTCCTTGAGAGGCCTGCAAAATCTTGGTCCCACACTCCGACTTTGGCGCTCGGTCTGGCGCGGGGCGATCCTGCCGCAAGTTCCTCCGGGGATCGTCGCTCCAGAAGACGTCATGGCACCTCTCGGCTATGTCATCATCCAGCCAACCATGAGGCTGGACCGCCCGGTGAACGCTTATCGCCGCTGGCTGACCCGTATCCCCTACGTCTTTCACGATGCCGTCCTCGATGAGCCGGGCACAGCCGCGGAAGATACTCGCGACTACGAGATCGCCACGCTGAGGAACTACCAGAGCCTCATGTCCCTGGCGCACGATGCGCGCAAACCGATGTTCGACCTGACAGCCGCAGACGGAGCGTTGGGAAGCACGCAGTCCTACGTACGCAAATGCCGCGCCGAGTTCGCGCAACTGGCCAAGCGCGTACTTGAACGCCTCTCATCCACTTGAACATGCATCCAAGCTGGAGGCCCCTGTTACAGAAGCGCCTCGGCCAAGAGCACCACGCCGAAGACGGCGAAGGCGGTGGCGGCGCCGTAGCGGATGACCTTTTCCGGGAGGTGCCTGCCCAGGAGGCGGCCGACCAGGATGGCCAAAGCGTCGGCTGCGACCATGCCGATCGTGGAGCCGATCCAGGTGCCGAACCAGTCGTGTTTGGTGGCCAGTGTGATGGTGGCCAGCATGGTCTTGTCGCCGAGTTCGCTGAGGAAGAACGCCACGGTCACCGCGATCAGCGCGTGTCTGGTGGTGCGCTGGGCCTTCTTCGACTCCTCCTCGGTCAGTTCGTCGCCGCGCAACGTCCACACGGCGAAGCCGAGGAAGGCCAGGCCCGCCACGACGGCGATCGCCGTCGTCGGAAGCACGTCGCCGATCAGGCCGCCCGCCGCCACGCTGACCAGGTGTACGACGGTGGTGGCGATCGTGATACCGAGAAGCACGGTCCAGGTTTTGAAGCGGGTCGCGAACGTCATCGCCATGAGCTGGCTCTTGTCGCCCAGTTCCGCCACGAAGATGGCGACGAGACTGATCCAGAACGCTTCCAAACGGTCCTCTTCCGCGCGACCGAGCCGGAAGCAGGCACCCGGGGAGTTTTCGGGCACGACTTCGGCCCGGCAGCGTCTTTCTCATATGGCTGCCAGGCCGAAGGTCTCGTCCGCCCGCGAAGGCCCGCGTGACCGGGCGCCGCGAGGGCGCCAGTGTGTCGATCACGCGATTGGGACTACTCCCCTTCGGTAATTCCAACCAACCATAACAGGCCGGTTCGGGCGGCTATTCCCCCAGGGCGCAGCCCACCATCACCGGCTCGTTGACCAGCGTGACCCCAAATTTCTCGCGCACCCCGTCACGTACCTCCCTGGCCAGGGCCAGCAGGTCGGCGGCGGTGGCCCGGCCGGTGGGGTTGGTGAGCGCGAGGGTGTGCTTGGTGGAGATGCGTACGGGGCCGCGCTCGTAGCCCTTCGGATAGCCCGCCTGCTCGATCAGCCACGCCGCAGGCACCTTGACCAGCCCGCCGGGCATCGCCCAGCTCGGGTGGCCGGGAGCGCGTACCGCCAGCTCCCGCGCCTGTTCCGCCGTGAGCACCGGGTTGGTGAAGAACGAGCCCGCGCTGCGCGTGTCCGGATCGTCCGGGTCGAGCACCATGCCCTTGCCCCGCCGCAGGCCCAGCACGGCCTCTCGGGCGCGTTCGAGCGGCACCCGGCCACCGGCCTCGGTGCCGAGCCTCCTGGCCAGCTCCTCGTACGCCACAGGGCCGGACAAATCCGAAATATCCAGCGCGTACGTCACCGCCAGCACCACGTACCGCGCCAGATCGCGCTTGAAGAGGCTGTCGCGATAGGCGAACCCGCACTGCCGCGCCTCCAGATCCACCACCTGCCGGGTCAGCCGGTCGTAGGCCCGCACACACCTGACGGTCTGGGAGACCTCCTGCCCGTACGCCCCGACGTTCTGGATCGGCGTCGAGCCCACCAGGCCGGGCACGCCGGACATGCACTCGATGCCCGACCAGCCCTCGGCCACCGCGCGGACCACCAGCCGGTCCCAGTCCTCGCCCGCCTCGACCGTCACCACGGCCTGCCCGCCGTCCCGCGAGACCGTCACGCCTTCGGTGGCGACCTTGATGACCAGCCCGTCGAAGCCCTCGTCCGCGATCACGAGGTTGCTGCCCCCGCCGAGCACCAGCGTGGGGACCGCGTTCCTGTCGGCGTCGGCGATCAGTGACACCAACTGCTCCGCCGAGGTCGCCTCGGCGAAGTCGCGGGCGGGACCACCCAGGCACAGCGTGGTGTACGGCGCGAGCATCTCCATGAGCAACTAGCTTATGAGGCGCGCAGCAGATGCAGCACCCCGTCATAGTTGCGCCTGGACTCCCTGTCGGCGTAGTCGGCGGGGACGTCGTGCCGGCCCAGCGACTCGACGGGCAGCGGCTCGCGGGGGACGACCAGGTCGCCGGGCAGGGCCAGGGAGAGCTCCAGATCGGCGTATCTGCCGTAGTGGGCGTCCTCGGGCAGCGCGTTGAAGGCCTGCGCCCTGCGTACCGCGATCAGCTCTCCCGTCAGCGCCCGCACCCGGCCGGAACCCGCCTCCCGCAACGTCTCTCGGGGTGTGGGTTCCGCGCCGCCGTCGTCCACGAACTCCAGGCCCTTCCGCCCGGCCGCCACCGCGCCCTCCGCGATCTCGGCGAGCAGTGGGGTCAGGGCGTCGCCGCGCAGTACGAGGTTCGTCTCCATCAGCACGTGGACCTCGGCCTCGTCCAGCCGCAGCAGCTTGGCCCTGCTCTCACCCCAGGTCGCCGTGCCCCCGCGCCAGTGCGGCCGTTCCTCCACCTGCCAGGCCGTGATCCGCTCCGGATAGCGTTCGGCCAGCTCGCGCAGCACGTCGCCGGCGCCGTCCACGTTCCCCAGGTCCAGGGCGAGCACCCGGGCCCGCGTGTGGTCCATCAACGACTGCAGGCACTGCCTGACGTCCTGCGGCCAGCCGTCCACGAGCAGCCCCACCGACGCGGTGACGTCCTTGGTCTCGACGCGCTGCCGCTCGGTGTTGACGCCCAGGTCGTCGAGCCGGTTGGTGGCCAGCGTGCCGTCCCAGACGCGCTGGGCGTGCAACATCTCGTCGCCCGGGTCGCCGTGCTGGCCGGGATCGCCGGAGAAGCCCAGCTCGGCGGCGGGGTTGATCCTGGCGTGCTCCCCCCGGGGCCTGCCTCCCGGCCGCTTGGCACCGGCCGTACCGACACCGAGCGCCGGCCCGCCACCTCCGGTCGCGGCGCCACCTGCCGTGTCGCGCCCGCTGCCGGTGGTGCCCGCCACCTTCTCGACCCGGGCGGCCCGCAGGTGGCCGGGGCTCTTGGCATCGGTGATTGCCGAAACTCTGATCGAACGTACCGTCGGCCAAACCTGTCGCACAGCATCACTCATACGGACACGCGCTACCCGAGAGCCGCCCGGGATATCATCCCGGGCCGACCTCAGCGGAGCCGTCCTCCCATGCCTCAGGCGAGCTGGACCACCGCGCGCGCCTTGGACAGCACCTTGGCCTCCCCCGACCTGGCGGTGAGCCCGATGACCACCCGCTTGTCCTCAAGCTTCTCCTCCACCACCCCGCTGACCGAGATCGTGGCCCCGCGATCGTCGTCGGGCACGACCACCATCGAGGAGAACCGCACCCCGAAGTCCACCACCGCGCCGGGATCCCCCACCCAGTCGGTGACGAACCGTCCGGCCTGCGCCATCGTGAACATGCCGTGCGCGATCACGTCGGGCAGCCCCACCATCTTGGCGAACCGCTCGTTCCAGTGGATCTGGTTGAAGTCCCCGGAGGCTCCGGCGTACATCACCAGATTGACCCTGCGCGCCCCGTAGTCCACCGCCGGGATCTCCTGCCCGACCTCGACCTCGTCGTACTTCACCGTGGCGGTCATCTCAGGCGGCCCCTCCACGCTCGACGATCGTGTTGTACGTCACGCACACCGGCTCGCCCGCCACCGTGCTCACGTCGCTTCTGACCGTCAGCAATTCGTTGCGGCCGGCCGTGCGGATGTCGGTGATGGTGGCGGTCATGACCAGCTCGTCGCCCGCGTAGACAGGGCGTACGTACTCGAACCGCTGCTCACCGTGGACCACCATGGCGAAGTTGAGCCCCAGGCCGGGATCGACCAGCACGTTGCCCCCGCTCTGCAGGCTGAAGACGATGGGGAACGTGGGCGGCGCGATCACGTCGGGGTATCCGGCGGCCTGCGCGGCTTCCTTGTCCCGGTAGAGCGGGTTGTTGTCGCCGATCGCGGTCGCGAACTCCCTGATCTTCACCCGGCTGACCTCGTACGGGGCACTCGGCGGATACTTCTTGCCCACGAAGTCACGGTTCAAGGCCATCGCAGCTCCCTCGCCTGTCTACGACCCAGCGCTGATGACGCCGACGCTAACAGAACAAGGTTCGGCTGTCCCTGGTCATGGGCTGCATTTTGCCCGGCGGGCGAAAGAGGTCCTCAAGACGCGACAAACCGGCGCCACCCTGTGCGGGGACGCCGGTTGTGCGTTAAGGCATGGTGGAGCGCAAGCTCTGCCCGGGAGAACCTAGCGGGTCTCGCGGTGCGCGCGGTGCGTGCGGCAATTGGGGCAGTACTTCTTCAGCTCAAGCCGGTCCGGGTCATTGCGCCGGTTCTTCCGCGTGATGTAGTTGCGGTGCTTGCACTCCTGGCAGGCCAGCGTAATCTTCGGCCTAACGTCTGTGGCAGCCACTTGGGAGTGCCTTTCTACGTTTGGGACATGGACACACCCGTGCCCAGGCCGGTCGACCTGGGATTGGGCAGTAGCGGAGGCCGGACTTGAACCGGCGACACAACGATTATGAGCCGTTTGCTCTGCCTGACTGAGCTACTCCGCCTTTGAGCCGGAACGACCCGACCCGTAGAGGATACCCGACGCGGCGAGCACATTCGTAACTCACCCGGTCAGGTGGGGTGCCCCCAGTATGCCCCAGGAACCCCCGACAATCGAAATCCATTAACGACAGCCCCATCTGTCGCTCCCCGCACGAGGAACATCCCGGGTGCGGGGGTTTTCAGCGTAGCAGCGGCCGGCAACAGCCGCGAACCCCTGCGCCCCGCCGTCGGGCCCGCCTCCCGCCGCCAGTCCCGCCAACAGAAAAACGCCCGCTCCAAGATCCTTGGAGACGGGCGTCTGATCCGTTCATGTGGAGAGCCCCCAAACGGAATCGAACCGTTGACCTTCTCCTTACCATGGAGACGCTCTGCCGACTGAGCTATAGGGGCCTGTCCGGCGCTGCGGACAGGTGTAACCATACACGGCACTCAGCGATGATGCGAACTGGTTCCGGCCCCCTGAAGACGGCCCGCCGCAGGCTCCGCCCGCCGCTGCGCCGGCAGTTCGATCACCTCGCACAGATCGGCCAGATCGACGTGCCTGGCGACCTCCGCGACGGAGGTGCAGTCGGCGATCACCCACCCGTTCCTGCGCACCCGCAGCACCTGCCGCCCCGCGCGCACGGCACCCACGACCTCAAGCCCGTCGAGCCCGACCCATCGCCTGTCCATAGCGGCACACACTAGCCGTGGGGTCTCTCATTTTTCGCTGTGCCACAGGCGTTCCAGCCATACCCAATCGGCACTTGACCCTCAGAAGCGGTAGTACCCCGCGAAGCCCTTCTTGCGGGCGATCTCATCGATCCGCACCACGGCGCCGGTCTCCGGGGCGTTCATCATCTTCCCGCCGCCCAGGTAGATGCCCACGTGATGGGTCTTGACGGTCCTCTTCGTGATCTTCCCGAAGAAGACCAGGTCCCCCGGCCGCGCCTTGGAGACCCGGCGCATCTTGCGTACGTGGTCGTCGGTGTTCCCCGGCCCGAGCACGTCCTCGCCGTGCGCCAGCGCGTACACCCACCGGGCGAACCCCGAGCAGTCCAGCCCGCGCGTCCTGGCGGCCGGGCAGGGCTTGATCCTGCCCTTGTACCCCCTGCAGGTCCCCTTGGACGGCCCCGGGGCGGCGGCGTGGCCTCCGCCCCACGAGTACACGACGCCGCGCTGCTCGATCTCGTACGCGAGCCGCACGATCAGCGGCGGCGCGGGCAGCCCCAGCGGCACGGAGGCGGTGGCGGTCAGCAGGAGCAGCACCGCTGCCAGGGCTAACCGCCGTTTCATGCCTGACCCCCCAAAAGCTGACGCCTTGGGATTTATCCTGCCTTATCGGGCTCTAAGGGTGAGTTCCACCGAACCGACCGTCACATTCATACCCACGGTGCCCTTCGACTTCCTGGGCCTGGTGGTGAAGGTGAACGTCTTCTTCTGCCCCCGCGCCAGCTCGGCGATCTCGCACCGCACCGCCGTACCGCTGTACTTGCACCCCGGCGCCTTCACCACGCGCTGACCGCCGATCGCCCGCCCCGAGATCTTGACGTCCTTGAGAGGGTGCGGCCCCGTGTTCGAGACGGTGACCGTGTAGGTCTTCCTGTTCCTGGCCACCCCCGACACCTTCGCCTCGGCCGGCGGGTTGGCCAGCGCCGCGAGCGCGGACTCCGAGCCGTTGTAGGAGTTACCGCCGCCGACCAGCGGCCCCTTGTCCGCCGACTGCCAGAACGTGTGCTTCTTCCAGCTCTTCGGCAACTCCCCGGGCTCGCTGCCCCAGCGGGCGAGCCAGAGGGGGTTGGACTTGAACTTGGCCGAGTTGCCCGTGCACGTCTGCCACCAGCTCGTCGTGGTGTAGATGATCGCGTGCCGGCCCGTGGCCTCGCGGTACTTCTTGGTGAAGTCCCCGAGCCAGGTGGTCATGTCCTCGACGGACAGGCCGTAGCAGTTGTTCTTGCCGTTCTTGTCCTTGTACGGGTTGTCCTCGATATCGAGCACACCCGGCAGCGTTTGGCCATCGCTTACCCAGTTCCCGCCGTTCTGCAGGAAATAGTCGGCCTGCGCTGTCCCATCGGATTCGTGCGGTTGCGCGAAGTGATAAGCGCCCCGGATCAGCCCGGCCGACGCGGCGCCGTCGTACTGGGCGCTGAAACGCGGGTTGGTGTAGTTGGTTCCCTCGGTGGCCTGCACGAACGCGAACTTCCCGCCCCCGGAGGCAACGCTCGCCCAGTCGATGTCGCCGGTCCAGTTGCTGACGTCCACACCGGGCACTCCGTCGGCCGCGTGCGCGACCCCGGTCATGCCGGCCATCACAATTGCCGTGGTTAATAAGAGACGTTTCACGCGGGAGATCATTGCGGAGCAACGCACAATTTCGCAAGTCCGGGAATATCAATTACCCCGGAGGTAGTGATTCGATAGACCGGGCCGATTCCCAGCGGCCGCGCCCCCGCCGTCCACTCGCGCCACCGCTCGTCCCCGGCCTCGCCGTCCATGTGGATCGAATGCCGCACCCGCGCCTCGTACCGCCGCCTGGCCAGCTCGGCCGGCACGTCGCACCACACCTCGCGGACGCGCGGTCCTACCTCGAAGCCCGCCCGCGCGAGCCCGGCCAGCACCACGGGGCGCAGTGGCGCGAGCCAGGGGCTCTCCAGCACCGCGCCCCGGCCGGCCGTGGCCAGCAGCGTCCACAGGCTCTCCCCCGCCGCCATCCCCAGTCGCCTGCTCCACTCCCGCTCGCCCACCTCGTCCGGCCGTTCGAGCAGGTCGGCCAGCGTCTCCTTCAGTGCGTCCTTGCTGAAGACGGGCCAGCCCAACTCGCTGCCCAGGGCTCGGGCCAGTGTGGACTTGCCGGAGCCGGGCAGACCGTTCACGAGGACCACAAGATCGCGCATGCGCGGCATGCTGTCAGACCCGTGTGCAGAAATCTTGCACGTTGTGGAGAAACCGCACTTCAGAGGGCCAAAATTCGGCACGTCAGAGTGACGTCTCCTGATGGCGTTTTCGCAGGTCAGAGGCGTATATGTACGTCATCTTCATGTTTGCCAAACCGGATCTGACCTGCGCAAACTAAAAGCCTTCCGACAAACCGCCCCCGACCAGGGGTTCTTTGCCATGCCCGGAGGCGACTGACCATGATCCATGCCCGGGGACTGACCCGAACATTCAAAATGAAGAAAGAGAGCGTGCAGGCCGTCCGCGGCATCGACCTCGACGTGGAGCCCGGCCAGCTCGTGGCCTTCCTCGGCCCGAACGGCGCGGGCAAGTCCACCACCCTGCGCATGCTCACCACCCTGCTGCCGCCCACCTCCGGCACCGCCATGGTGGCCGGCCACGACGTGGCCAAAGATCCGAAGAAGGTACGCGCCCGCATCGGCTACGTGGGACAGAGCAACAGCACCGGCGAGGACTTCCGCGTCCGCGACGAGCTCATCACCCAGGGCCGCTGCTACGGCCTGCGCCCACAGGAGGCGGCCACCCGCGCCGACGAACTGCTCGACCTGCTCGACCTCACGCCGATGGCCAAGCGGCTGCCCGGCACGCTGTCAGGCGGCCAGCGCCGCCGCGTGGACATCGCGCTGGGCCTCATCCACCGCCCCGACCTGCTGTTCCTCGACGAACCCTCGACCGGCCTGGACCCGAAGAGCCGCGCGGAGATCTGGGAGCACATCCTGCGCCTGCGCACGACGTTCGGCACGACGCTGTTCCTGACCACGCACTACCTGGAGGAGGCCGACAGCATGGCCGAGCGGGTGGTGATCATCGACGGCGGCCGGATCATCGCCGACGGCACCGGCGAGGAGCTCAAGAACGACCTGGCCGGCGACCACATCGTCATCACCACCGGCAGCGCGCGGGAGGCGGAGGAGGCCGCCCGCATCGGCGACGGGACCGCCGACGGCACCACCGTGCGCCTGCGGGTCGCCCAGGCGACGGCCGCGCTGCCCGAATACCTGCGCGCCCTGGAGGCCGCGGGCATCAAGGTCCGCACCGCCGAGACCATCCGCCCCACCCTCGACGACGTGTTCCTCACTCTCACTGGGAGAAGCCTCACCGATGACGACGTTCCTGCGTGACACCACCACCGTTTTCTCCCGCGAGTTCAAACCCAGCCTGCGCAACCCCACCGCGCTGCTGTTCGACATGGGGCAGCCGCTGCTGTTCCTGTTCCTGTTCGGGTCGCTGCTGGACGGGGCGGTCGGCTCGTCGTGGCAGTGGTTCGTGCCCGGGATCCTGGTCATGATGTGCCTGACCGGGCCGATGAGCGCCGGCTACACGCTGCTGGTCGAGCTGATCGGGGGCGCGATGGAGCGCCTGATGGTCACGCCGCTGAACCGTACCGCGATGCTGGTCGGCAAGAGCGCCAAGGCCGTGCTCACCCTGCTGGTGCAGGCGGTGCTGATCATCGTGCTGGCGCTGCCCATGGGCTTCGAGCTGCACACGGTCGGCGTGCTGGCCGGGCTGGCGCAGCTCGTGCTCTTCAGCGTGGGGCTCGGGGCGCTCTCGTTCGTGCTGGCCATCAAGTCGGCGCCGGGCGGCACCCTGTTCTACATCGTCAGCCAGTCCGTGCTCTTCCCGCTCCTGCTGTTGTCGGGCGTGCTGCTCCCGCTGGAGACCGCTCCCGGATGGTTGCGGGTGCTGGGACAGGTCAACCCGGTCACCTACGTCGTGGACGCCCAGCGGGCGCTGTTCTCCGGCAACCTGGGCGACCCCTCGGTCCTGTACGGCACCGCCTCCGCGTGCGCCGTCGCCGCGATCGGCCTCTACTGGGGCAACCGCGTGCTTCGCCGGGGCGTATGACGGCGTTTTGACATCCGTTTCCGGCGACCCCGACAGTGAGGCAATGACTCATGTGGTGACGACTACGACGGTGCCCTGGATTCCGGTGGCGCACCGCCTTGATGTGATCCGTACCGAGACCCTTCCGCCCGCCGGCCAGACCACGTCGGCGTTCGCGTTCGTGTCGGACGACGCCGGCCGGACGCTCATGACGTGCGTGGACCGGGAGGGTCGCGGCTGGGACATTCCCGGCGGCCATCTGGAGCCGGGCGAGGACCTGGCCGAGGCGGCGGCGCGTGAGCTGTATGAGGAGACCGGCTTCCGCCTGCCGCCCACGGCCCTGTCCATCTTCGCCTGGCAGCGCATCGAGCTCCTGGAGCCGCCGCCCGCCGACTACCGGTACCCGGCGCTGGCGTACATGGCGATGTTCCGCGCCGTGGTGCCGGGGCCGGGTGCCGCGACCCGGCCGCCGGCGGGGTCGGAGAGCAGTCGCGCGGACTGGCTCACCCGCGCGGAGATCGAACACCGCTGCGGGCCGCGTACCTGGCTGACCCTGCTGGCCGGCCCGTCCTGACCCCCTCGTCGTCCCGAGGCGGTCCGGCCGCAGGGGCTCATCTTCCGAGCGGCCCCCGCAACACGTGCTCGGCGAAGGCGAGCACGGCCGCGTGCAGGCGTGTTCCTGCCGGCCGTCGCACCTCGTCGTCGCGCCACACGATCACGATGTCGAGGTCGCCGCCGGTTGTGAAGCCGCTGAACACCGACCCCTGTCCATAGGCGAAGGCCAGCCCGCCCGATCGGGCGTAGCCCTCGATGATCCGCGTGGCCGCCTTGATCGTTGTTGCGCGCACACCGGACATCCAACACGCACGCCCCGCCGGGAACGCCCGTGAGGGATTTATTCCGGGTTATTGACCAAATAGAAGCGGCTTGGGCAGACTCTGCGGCAAGCAGCACGAGGGCGGAGGACGTACCGAATGACTGATCCCGACAACGAAGTGCCCGTGGGCCGCAGATCCCTGCTGGCCGGTGCCGCCGGAGTGGTGGGAGCCGCTGCCCTGCCAGGGGCTCCCGCGCACGCCGCGGAGATGCCGCGATACCCGGCGAACTGGCCGGACCTCGAACCGTACGGCCTCGCCGACACCCGTCAGGACCTGTGGCCGCGCGAGGACAACTCCCTCATACTCCCGCTCGAAACGCGCCCCCGCGACGAGGAGCTCGGCCGGGTCTGGATGCGCGACACCTACGTCAACCACTTCGTCGTCAAGGGCCGTTCGATCTACGTCGCCACGGGCACCACCAAGGGGCCGGGGCCCACGCCCGCCGGCTCCTGGAACGACGGCATCTTCCTGTGGGTGGCGCAGTCGTTGCGCGGCCCGTGGCGGCTGGCCGACACGACCGGGATCCGGCCGGACGCCGAGAAGGGCAAGGTGTGGTCACCCGAGTTCGTCGGCGAGAACCGGCCGGGACGCATGGTCGTCGCCCCGTGGCAGGAGTACTGGACCGACGACGGGCAGTTCGGCAAGCGCGGCAACGTCTGGGCGCCCGAGGTGCACCGCTTCCGCGGCAAGTGGTACATCGTGGCGTGCATGGGCGACCACTCCATGAAGGTCGGCTCGTTCATGCTGGTGAGCGAGGGCGGGGTCGAGGGGCCGTACCGGCTCATCGAGGGCAACCACGACAAGCCGTTCGGCGAGTCCTTCATCGGCGGGCCCGGCTGGATCAAGCCCGGCGCCTACCACCACATCGACGGCAGCCTGTACCACGAGGGCGACGACGCGTGGCTGGTGCTGCACAACCACCTGTACGCCAAGTTCAGGGACGACATGGAGGACATCGTCCCGACCACCGGCCTGCCGAAGTTCAAGCAGCAGCCCTACTCGCCAGAGCCCTACCTCGAAGGCTCCTACGTCTTCAAGCACGGCGGCAAGTACTTCCTCCTGCACGCCGCCTGGAACCGGCAGTCGGCCAACTCCGACGGCAGCACCCGCAACGCCTACGACCCCCCGGGCACCGGCCGCACACAACACCAGTACGACGCGGTCGTCGCCGTCGCCGACCACTTCGAGGGCCCCTACTCCAAGCGGTGGACCGCGGGCGTCGGCGCGGGTCACAACAACTTCTTCGTGGACCGCGGCGGCCAGATCTGGGCGACGTTCTTCCGCAACCCGAGGTACGGCTACTGGGCCGACCCTTCGCGCTCCGGCGACGCGGCCGTGCCCGGGATCGTCCGCATGGAGTGGACGGGACCGAAGGGCAACCGCCTGTACGTCCAGCGCCGCCGCTGACCCTCGATGAATCAGTCCGGCAGGGCGATGGTGACGCTCGCGCCACCGCCCGCCGGATTGGCGAAGCGCAGGGTCGCCCCGATGACGCGGGCGTGACCGAGCACAATGGTCAGGCCGAGCCCGTGCCCCGCGCCGCGCTCGGCCCGACCGGTGCGGAAGCGCTGCGCCTGTCCCTGGTTCAGGTGCGTGAGCAGGTCGGGCGGGAAGCCCGGCCCGTGGTCGCGGATGACGATGTGGCGGGGGCGCACGGTGACCGTCACCGGGGCGGCACCGTGCGCGCGGGCGTTGAGCAGCAGGTTGGCGACGATGCGCTCAAGGCGGCGCGCGTCCGTGACGGCCACCGGGCCGTCCTGGTCGCCGGCAATGCGCACGTCGGCGGGCACATCGACGCGGTGCAGCGACTCGCGTACCAGGTCGGCCAGCGGCACCGGCTGCCGCTGCGGCGCTTCGCCGTCGGCGTCCAGGCGGGAGATCTCCAGCAGATCGTCGACCAGGCCACGCAGCACGCCGATCCGGTCCCGAACCAGGTCGGTGGCCCGCCCCTCGGGCAGCAACTGGCTCGCGGTGAGCAGCCCCATCAGCGGGGTGCGCAGGTCGTGCGCGACGTCGGCCGTGAAGCGCTGCTCGGCCAGCAGCCGCCGCTGCAGCCCGGCGGCCATGGAGTTGAGCCCGGCGCCGATCTCGGCGATCTCGTCCCGGCCGCGCGCGTCGGTGCGGGCGGCCAGGTCGCCGTCGGCGATCTCGCGTGCGGTACGTGCCACCCGCCGCAGCCGCCGGTTGGGCAGCTCGGCCGCCAGCACAGACAGCGGCACCACCGCCGCCAGAGCGAGCAGCCCGGCCTTGACCATGTCGCGGTCCAGCGCGTGCAGGCTGAGCAGCTCCGAACCCATCGAGATCTGCACGCTCACCGCCTGGCCGCCGCCGTACGGCTGGGCCGCCCACACCCACGGCTCGTCCCGGTGGTCGAGCCCGTACCAGATCACTCGCCGCCCTGACCGCAACCGCTCGGCCAGGGCGTCGGGCAGCCCATCGACGACCACCACGTTCTCGCCGGCGGCCACCGCCTTGTCCAGGGACACCTCGGCGCGCGCCTCGCCCAGGCCCAGGGCACGCTGCCACGTCGCCCGGTGCACCAGGAGCCCTACCATGGCGGCGGCGACGGTGGCGGCGAGCGTGACGAGAGCGGCGATCTTCCAGCGCAGCGAGGCCGGATTCATGTGGGGCTCAGCTTGTAGCCGAATCCGCGTACCGTCTCGATGCGCTCGGCGCCGATCTTCTTGCGCAGGCGCTGCACGCACAGGTCGACCACGCGGCTGTCGCCGTCCCATCCGTAGTCCCACACGGTACGCAGCAGCGTCGCCCGTTCCAGCACGATGCCGGGGTGGGCGGCGAACTCCAGCAGCAGCCGGAGCTCGGTCGGGCTCAGCTCGACGCGGTGCCCGGCCCGCCGTACCTCCAGCGAACCGGTGTCGATGCTCAGCTCGCCGAAGGTGAGCGCGACACTCGGCTCCGCCGCCTGGGCCGGGGCGATGGTGGCCCGGCGCAGCAGCGAGCGGATCCTGGCCACCAGCACCGGCAGGTCGACGGGTTTGACCACGTAGTCGTCGGCGCCGCCCTCCAGCCCGGCGACGATGTCCAGGCCGTCGCCGCGGGCCGACATCATGAGGATCGGGACCTGGCTGGTCTCCCGGATCCTGCGGCACAGGCTGATGCCGTCGAGGCCGGGCAGCATGACATCCAGCAGCAACAGATCATGGCCGCCCGCCCGGGCCGCCTCCAGGCCGCTCAGGCCGTCGGCGGCGGTGGTCACCCGGTAGCCGTAGCGTTCCAGGGCCAGGCCAACCGACTCGCGGATCACCGCGTCGTCCTCGACGAGCAGCAAAGATGTCATGAAAATGCACCATATCTACCGAAGTGCGTTGACTGGTTCCATGCGAGCGGCACGCAGCGCCGGGTACAGGCCGGCGAGCAGCCCGACGACGGCGCCGGCGACTGGAGCCGCGACCGCCAGCCGTACGTCCATGACCGGTGTCCACTGCTTGGCGGCGCAGACCGCGACGATCACCGCGATTCCCCCGGAAGCGCCGATGACGCCGCCGGTCAGCCCGGTGAGCGTGGACTCCAGCAGGAACTGTGCGGCGATGTGGCGCCGGGCGGCGCCGAGGGCACGGCGAAGGCCGATCTCGGCGGTACGCTCCATCACGGTCACCAGCGTGACGTTGGCGATGCCGACCGCGCCGACGACCAGGGAGACCAGCCCGAGGATCAGGAACAGGGCGTTGACGTCGCCCTCCACCGCGTCGCGCGCCCTGGTGGGGCTGGCCGGCGAGCTGACCTGGAGGATGGCCTCGTGCCCCGGGCTGAGCGCGGACGGAGCCTGCCCGGCGATCAGCTCCGCGGCTCCGAGCCCGGTGTTGACCAGCACCCGGGTCACGATGTCCAGGCCGTAGCGCTTGCCCGCGGTGGGCGGCATCATGACCGCGCCGGCCAGGCTCTTCTCGCGCTGCGGGTCGCCGAGCACGCCGATGACGGTGTACGCCTGCGTACCGATGAAGACGGCCGGAGCCCTGGCCAGCCCGGTGATGCCCAGCAGCCTGGCCGCCTGCCGGCCCAGCACGACCACCTTGTCCCCGCGCGCGATGTGCCCGGCGTCGAAGTAGCGGCCCTCGATCATCCGGCCCTTGACCGCGGCGGGCAGGCCGGGGCCGCTGGAGACCACCGTCAGCGTCTGGTCGGTGACCCTGGCCGGGTCCACGATGTCGTTGGAGCGCACGCTGAGGTTGGCGCTCTGTTCCGACTCGGCCAGCGCGACGGCCGAGACCACCCCGCGCAGCCGGGTCACCCGGCCGACGTCGGCCCAGTCGACCAGCGGGAACGGGTGCTCGGGGACCTCGACCGTGACGGAGGTCGCGGTCAGTTCGTCGAAGCGGCCGACGATCTGGTTGCCGGCCGTCGCGGCGATGCCCAGGGTGACGACGAGCGTGGTGATGCCCAGTACGGTGCCCAGCGTGGTCAGCGCCGAGCGCACCGGGCGGGCCAGCAGGCCCGCCACGGCCTCGGTCAGCAGGTCACGAGGGTGCACGTCCATTCCTCCGTCAGCAGGTCACGAGAGCGCACGTCTACTCCTCCGTCAGCACGCCGTCGGTGATGCGCACACGGCGCGCGGCCCGGTCGCTCACGTCGCTCTCGTGCGTGATCACCACGATGGTCATCCCCTGGGCGCGCAGGTCGTCGAACAGGTCGAGCACGGCGTCGGTGCTCCTGCTGTCGAGGTTGCCGGTGGGTTCGTCGCAGAGCAGCAGGGACGGGTCGGCCAGGAGAGCGCGGGCGATGGCGGCGCGCTGGCGTTCGCCGCCGGACAGGCTGCCGGGCAGGAAGGTGACGCGGTGCTCCAGCCGTACCCGCCGCAAGGCTCGCAGCGCGCGATCCTTGCGGCCCGCGCGCGGGGCGGCGCCGTAGACCTCGGCCAGCATGACGTTCTCCAGCACGCTGCGGTGCGGCAGCAGGTGGAAGGACTGGAAGACGAAGCCGATGCGGCTGCCTCGGATGGT
This sequence comes from Nonomuraea sp. NPDC050404, assembly GCF_040655495.1. Taxonomy (NCBI): domain Bacteria; kingdom Bacillati; phylum Actinomycetota; class Actinomycetes; order Streptosporangiales; family Streptosporangiaceae; genus Nonomuraea; species Nonomuraea sp. NPDC050404. Next base: position 27,442 of record NZ_JBFAKB010000041.1, on the reverse strand, counting down.
GGTCCGCGCGCCGTCCTTCAGCGTGCCGGTCTCGATGCCGTCGAGGCGGTAGCCGCCGCTGGTGGGGCGGTCGAGCAGGCCGAGCGTGTTGAGCAGGGTGGATTTTCCCGACCCTGAGGGCCCGACAACGGCCACATAATCCGATTTTTCGACTCTTAGGTTGATAGCGCTGAGGGCTCTGACGGGAGGGTCCCCGGGAAATTCCTTGGTCAGGTCGGTGAGCAGGATGACCGGCTCAGGCACTGTTGATCACCACCCGGTCGCCCGGTTCGAGGTCGCCGGTCACCTCCACGGCGCCTTCGGCGGACAGGCCGGTTCGCACGCCGACCTCGCTGGTCCGGTCCGGCGCGACCTCCACCTGCACCCGGGCTCTGCCGTCCGCGGCGGTGACGACCGCCGCCGCCGGGACCACGAGCACCTCCCGGTCGGTCGCGCCGATCGTCACGCGAACCGTCACGGGCGCGCCGATGAGCTTCTTGAGCCCCTTCATCGAGACAGGGGTGACCGTCACCGGCACGGCGCCCTTCGCGTCGCGCCCGCCGAGAGAGGTCACCGTCGCGGGAACGATCCTGCCCGTCTCGGTCTCGATGCTCGCCTTCAGCCCCGTCTTCACCCGCTCGGCCTCGGCCACGTCCACCGAGCCGGAGACCATGAAGTCCGAGCTGGTCACCGTGGCGACCGCCTCGTCGACCAGCCCACCCGCCTTGACGGACGGCTTGTGCAGGCGGGCGGGCAGCCTGGGCAGGAACACGATCTCCCCCGGCGGGACGGTGGTGCCGTAGGTCCTGGCGAACTCGGCCAGCAGCGCCCGCGCCGCGGCCAGGTCCTGCCGGGCGCCCGCCACTTTCAGCTTGACGGGCGAGAGCTGCCTGGCCCGCCGGAGCGCCTGCTCGGCGGTGACCACACTCTCGCGCGCCAGCCGTACGTTCTTGCCCAGCTCGGTCAGCCGCCCGGCCCGCGCGCTCGCGGCCTCCTGCCGTACACGCCCCAGCGCCGACCTGGCGGCGGCCAGCTCCTCTTCGGCGTTGGCCACCCGCAGTTCGAGCAGGCGAGTGTCAACGGGCGGTCCGGTCGAGGCGGTCAATGTCGGGGTGGGAGTGGGGATTGGGGTTGGGGTCGCCTGGGCGAGTTCCTGCCGCGCCGCCAGCAGCTTCTCCTCAGCCGCCCGTACGGCACTCGCGGCCGCTTCCGCCTTGGCCTCGTCCTCGGCGGTGAACTCCTGGGCCCGCGCGCTCCGCAACGCCTGCTCGGCCTCCTTCAGATCCTGCCGCGCGTTGGCGAGCTTGACCTTCAGCGGAAGCACATCCTTGCCCTGGTCAAGGGCTTGCTGCTCGGTCGCGAGCACTTCCTGGGCGGTCCGTACGGCCCGGCGCAGTTCGTCGCGCTGCTGCCGCTGCTCCAGCGTGGGTTGCTGGGCCTCATAGCCCCGCTTGGCGTAGAGGCGCGACACCGCGGCGATGGTCGCCCGGTCGAACACGCCGGTCGCGGGCACGCGGTGGCCGAGCCTGCGCAGCGCCTTCTGCAACTGCTCGACATCGGCCCCCGTGGCGCCGGGGACGATGCCACGGTGCATCGGCACCTTGCCGGAGACGACGAACACCGGGCGGCCGTTCACCTCCATCAGCACCGCGCCCTCCGCGAGGGTGCCCCGCCGGGGAGCGCGGGTGGCGCGCTGAGCGGTCTCGCCGCCCGCCGCCGACCCGCCCACCACCCCGGCCAGTGACACCGGGCGGGGCGAGCCGTACTCCAGCGTGCCGCTGACCACGACGGAGGCGACCAGCTTGCGCCGCTCGACCGCGGCGGTGACCAGCGACGGCCTGGGCGGTTTGCGCGCCGCCGCCTCGTCGGCCGGGGAGCGCAGCAGGGTGCCCACTCCCCAGCCGGTGCCCGCGACCGTCACGACCACGGCCAGCACGAGCAGCAGCTTGCCGCGCGGGGTGGCCGTCACCGCTCCTGGAACCCGTACTTCACCCTGGCCTCGTTGGTGAGCCGCTGCTGCTGGGGGAGGAAGGCGGCGTAGAAGTCCTTGCCGCACTCCAGGTCGGTCAGCGCCGACTTGATCTCCTTGGCGAGGTACGGCCTGGCTTCCGCCGCCGAGATCTTGCCGAGCTGCTCGGACTGCTTCATCCACACCTCGATGCCGCGCACGCTCAGCGCGAGCGGCTTGGTGGAGGTCACCCGCTCGCCCTTGGACTTCAGGCACTCGGCGAACGGCGCCGCGAGCTGGAGGAGCTTGGGGTCGCCGTCGAGGACCTTGTCGATGTTCTCGATCTCGGTGCTCATCTGGTCCTGGTAGTCCTCGACCGAGGTGACCTTCAGGCCGTTCACCTGCCGCAGGGCGCTGACCCTGCATTCGTTCAGCGCCTTGAGGTAGGCATCCCGTTTCGCGCCGGAGAGGCTCTCGATCGCCGCCTGGTTGGGGTCGGGTGCCTGGGATTGCGGTGGCTGCGAATAGACGACGGCGGAGAAGACGCCGAAGCCGTTCTTGGCGCGGTCGGCCTTCATCACGGCGTAGTCGGCGGGGTTCGCGGCCGGCTTCTTGGGCCTGCTGACCGAGGGGGTGTAGTCGAAACCCCGCTGCTTCATGCAGGTGGCGACGACGGTCTCGCGCTCGCGCGCCTTGTCCACCGTGGCACCGCCGCTGCTCCCGCTGTTTGAGCTGCCCCCGGTGCCGTCGGCGGCGGCGCTCGTGGCCGCCCCGCAGCCGGTCAGCACCGCCATACCGAGCAGGCCGTACATCAATACACGCATCGTGGACTCCTTGCCGATGGGATCAGGACGTCGTGCCGACCACTCTTTAGCCGCATTCCGTCCGCCCCGTATTGGCCGGGTTTCTCCGGACGCTCAGCCGTGTATCAACCGGGTATCAACACCGCCCCCGCCCGTGGGGCATCCTGGTCGGCATGCCCGGGTTCATGCGATCCGGCGTCCGAGCTGCGCAGATCGATGTGGAGAAGTGATCGTTATGGGCGACGTGCTGGTGACCGGGGCCACGGGCGGGATCGGAACCGCGCTGGTCGACGCGCTCGTGGCGGCCGGGCATCGGGTGACCGCCGTGGGACGGGATGTGGCCCGGCTGAACGTGCCGGGAATCGAGGCGGATCTGGCCGAACCCGGCACGCTGGCCGCCGCCGTGGAGAAGCTCGGGGAGGTGCGGGCGCTGGTGCACTGCGCGGGCATCTCGCCCATCGAGGCCGTCGCCGACGCGAGCCCCGAGACCTGGCGGCGGACGCTGGCGGTGAACGTGGCCTCGGCCGCCGAGCTGGTACGGCTGGCGCTGCCCGCGCTGCGGCGCTCCAGAGGCCACGTGATCTTCGTCAACGCCGCACCCGGCATGACGGGCGTCCCCCGCTGGTCGGCGTTCGTCGCCAGCAAGGCGGCACTGCGGGAGCTGGCCGAGTCGCTGCGTGAGGAGGAGGCCGTCCATGGGATCCGCGTCACCACGGTCTACCCGGGCGCGACGGCGACCGACCTGCTGGGCGAGGTCAGGAGCACTTTCGGGCGCCCGTACGATCCCGAGGCGTGTATCCAGCCGCACTCCCTGGCGGCCATGATCGTCTGGGTGCTGAACGCGCCGGCCGACTCCTACCCCTGCGAGTTGTCCGTCCTGCCGTCGCCACGCTGAGGCCGTACTACCGGCGTGGTAGTTCAGGCCCCGGCTACTCCGGGCCGCGTAGCCGAACCGCCTTCCCCCGGACGACGACCGCCCCCGGCGTACCGCGACATGATCTTCCTCGAAGACGAGGGAGGCGAACGATGACCGATTTCGCGAGCTGGGTACGTGATCACGGGACCACCATGGACACCCTGGACCTTGAGGCGGCCCTGGACGACCTCGAACCGCTCCGGGAGATCATCGGCGGCGCGCGGGTGGTGGCGCTGGGCGAGAGCTCCCACCACATCAGGGAGTTCTACCAGGTACGCCATCGCATCCTGCGCTTCCTGGTCGAACGCTGCGGATTCCGGGTGTACGCTCTGGAGGCCCCGTTCACCCAAGGTCAGGCCCTGGACGCGTGGGTCGGGGGCGGCCCTGGCACGGTGGAACGGGTCGCCGAGACGGGCATCGCCATGTCGCTCGGGCAGTGCCGGGAGATGCACGAGGCGCTGACCTGGATGCGGAGATGGAACGAGCGGCCCGCGGGAGCGTCGCTGGGATGCGTCGGAACCGACCTGCCCGGCGCGTTCGGGTCGCCGCTGCCCGCGCTCGAAGCGGTGGCCGGCTACCTGGAACGGGCGTGTCCCGAAGCGCTCCCCGCCCTGAAGACGGCCACCGACGTGGCCCTGCGCTTCCACGATCCGGTGACCATGCGGGCCTTCGCCCGCTACCAGGAGCTCGGTCCGGGCGATCGGGACGCGCTGACCAGCGCGCTGAGCCAGTTGACGGCTTTCGTGCGGCGCGCCGGGGGCCGGGATGCCGAGCACGACACGGCCTCGTGGCACCTGCGTGGCGCCTGGTACCTGGACCAGCTCCACCGCGCCACCGCCACCGAGGGCTTCGAGGCCGCGTCGACATTTCGCGACATCTACATGGCGGAGTCCGTACTGCGACTTCTGAACAGCGGCACGCGGGTCGTACTGGCCGCGCACAACTGGCACATCCAGCGAACCCCCACGACCGAGAGCACCGGCCGCCGGCTCCTGCCCGCCGGCGCCCATCTCGCCGCCGCCCTCGGCGACGACTACCGGGCCATCGGCGTGACCGCGAGCCACGGCCGTACCACCGTCGTGGGCGAACCGGCGCCGGACCGCCCGGAGGGCACCTGGTACGACGCGCCGCTCCCGCCGCCCGTCGCCGGCAGCGTCGAGGCGGCCTTCCCCACCGGCCCGCTCTGGACCCTGGCGGACCTGCGCGCGGCCCGCCCGCACATCGACGACGCCGAATCCCTCCAGCACTCCCGCATGGCCGACTACTTCCTCGACCTGCCGGTTTTCGCTGCTTTCGACGCCGTCGCGCACGTGTCCCGGACAACCGGCACCGACTATGTGCGGGCTGCTACCCCGCTGCCGCGTTCCGGGTGAAATGGAACGGGCAATGCGTGCCGCCCGTTCCGATGGTGGTGCGGCGGTCGAACCGGAAGCCGTGCCGGTCCGGCTCGATGGCCTCGATCCAGTTGGCGTCGAACGCGCACATGGCCGGGGTCAGCTCCGGGGCGCCGTTGGCGACCAGCACGTCGTGGTAGAAGCACTGGCGTACATCGAGGTGGTAGCGCCGGTCGTCATCGGCCGGCCTGTCGAAGACGAACCCTTTCCCGAACGCGTGCTCCTCACGCGACTTGCTCAGCTCGACCATGGCCAGGAAGGCGTCCGGCGCGTGGTCCAGCATCGCCCGGGTGCCCCCTTGCATGGTGTCACCGAGCGGTTCGACGAAGGCGGCTTGTACGGCGGCGATGGCCTTCTCCCTGCCCAGCCTGGGCAGGAGCAGTTCGTAGGCCGCCACTAGGGCCAGGGTGAGGCGGAGGTTGTGCCGGGCGGGCTCGTCGACGATCATGGATCGGTTCGCCGCTTCGAGCTCGCTCTGACGTGCCCGCATGGCGCCCGTGAGGTCGCCGGGAAGCTCGTACGCGCTGCGGAGATGCTCGTAGAACGCGTCGAGGAGCAGCGTCGTGTCGCGATCGGGGTCGGGGACGTAGTCGCCTTCGGCGAGCCCGAACTGGTCGGTGGACATGGTGGTCCTTTCGTGTACGGCTCGGCGCGTACACGACCAAGGTCCCGCGTGGCGGCGTGACTGGCCGTGCTCGCGACCGGGCGAGCACGCCAGCGCGCTCCACCAACCGACCGGGCGCTGACAAGCTTGGGTTGTTTCTGTCACAACCAGTCTGGCACGCCTCCGATGTGATCGAACCCTCTCGGGTGGCCGGCCGAACCTGCGCGCCGGACCATGCCGAACCGGTCGATCGAGGTCGGCGCGCTCGATCCCGTCCGTACCCTGATGGCGGGAGGCGACCGTGGGAATGACGCCACCGGGTACCGGCCCGATCGCGCCCGGGTGCGGGCGGTGCTGGCGACCCTCGAGAACGAGCTGCGCCGGACTCCGTCCGAGGTGTCACCCGGCGAGGTCAAGAACCTGTAGCGGTATGCGGCACGACGACCACCTGATCGTCGTCCTCGTAGACGATCCTGCCCGGATCGGCCGATTCGAGGCGCACACACTCCACGCCGTGAGCGGCGAGGATCTCCAGATATCCGGACGCTCTGCACATGAGATGACCGGCTGACGACTTGAACCAGGCCGCGGCCCCCGGATTGACACTCCGGTCATAGACGCTGGGGTCCACGGTCGCGGGATTGGTGAAGTTCGCCTCGTACCAGGCGTTGTTCTCGCGCCTGAACCGCTCTTCCGCCTCCGACAGGCGTCCCTGCATCGCCAGGCCGTTCACCAGGCCGAACACTCCGGGATGAGTTCCCCGCGCGTTCGGTCTCAGGCTCTGGAACCGCACGTACGTCTCCGAGGAAGCGCCGCCAGGACGGCGGGAGAACACCGCCACCTCCGCGTCCGGCCCGGTCAGGCGCTCCCAGCCGAGCCGTTCGTAGAGCCTGACCGCGTCGGCCGCCGCAGGAAGGGTCAGCAGCCAGCAGGTGTCGGCGCCGGCGCACAGCAGGTCTAGGATCCGGCCCGCGAGTCCCCGTCCACGCGCCTGCCGGCACACCGCGAGTTCGTCCACCTCCAGAGCTCCGACCAGGCGCGTTTCCACCTCGTCACCAAGGCCGGCCCGGACCAGGTCGTACGCGCGACCCGTCGGAAAGGGCGCAGGGGTGGGCCAGGCCGTACCGAAGCCCATGGGACGCCCGCCGTCGGACGCCAGCACCGCCGTGAACCCGGGACGCCGCACGTCGGCGGCGAGCCGTTCGGCGAAGGCGGCGGCGTCGCGCTCGTTCTCATGCCAGGGCGGGCCGCTGAACGCGTCGAGGTAGATCTCCACCAGGTGGTCGGTACGGGCGAGCGCCTGCGGCCCGGTGAGGCGTTCGAGTTTCACGCGGGCACCCGTACCTTCCCGATGCCCAGTGTGCTTGTCATCGGCAGCAGCCCCGACTCGAACACGGCGCCCAGCAGGGGACGGTTGAGTTCGGCGAGGCGTGCGGCGCTCGCCTCGCCGAGTGCCCGCCACGGCCCGGCCGCCAGTTCGTCGGTGAGCCGCTCGACCTGCTCGCGCAGGGCGTGTCCTGCCGGGGTGGCCAGGCCGTCGGCATCGACGAGGCCGCGGCCGGCCAGCCGTTCCCGCGCGGCCGACCACTCCTCGGTGCTCCAGCCGCGCCCGGCGAAGTTTTCCACAGGGGCGGCTCCGATGGAGGCGAAGGAGACGAGCGCCTCGCAACCGTCCAGGCCGGCGGCGCGCAGCGCGGTCAGATGTCCGTCGCCGCGGTGTTCGCGCAGCACCGTGTACGCCTGCCACAGGGCCAGATGCGGCTCGTCGGGCCACGGCAGGTCGAGGTTCGCCGCGGCCAGCGGCCGGTGCGGAAGATCGATGCTCTCCGCCGCCCTGACCGCCAGTTCGGCCGCCTCCTCAAGCTCGCTCACGCCACCGAGCCACGGGCTCAGCATGCGGTCAACCGCTTCCCGGCGGGCGTCGAGCACCTGCCCGGGGGTCGCGGTGGCCCAGATGGCGGGCACGTACCGGGCGATCATCGCAGGGCTGAAGCTGTAGTACGTGGCGCTCACCAGGCTCGGCCCGGCGGCGCCCAGCGGCGCGGTGCGCCAGGCGAAGTAGCTCGGCCAGCGCGACTCGACGTCGTAGCCGAGGTTTGCCGCCCGCTCGAAGGCTTGGGGGCTGAAATAGAGCGTGGCGTGCACAGGCTCGATCTGGTGCCACATCTGCCGTGCGAGTGATCCGGTCATCGCCATCTTCCTCACTGTCTATATAAGCTATGCCAGTGACTCTAGATCCATGGCGAATCACTGGTCAACCAGAGATAGACAGTTATGTCGGTAGATGGGTCGACCGTTCGGTCCTCCTGGTGAACCACCTGGCCGTCACCATGGCTCACGGCCGTACCGTCACCCCGCCGCGATCAGGGGAGGACCGGCTCGCCACGATCACCACCGCGCTGACCGGGGGGCCCAGCGCGCTCACCGCCGCCGACGCCGACGGGCTGGCGGAGATCGCCACCGAGTTGCGGCCGGTGTTCGGCGCGAGCGACCGCATCGGCGCGGCCGCGGCGCAGCTCAACGACCTCCTGATCAGGCACCGGGCGGTCCCCAACCTGCACGGCCATCCCGATCAGCCACCCGTGCTCGCCTTCCACCGGCCCGACGCCACCCTCGTGGACGCCTGGGCCGCCGACGCGGGCACGGCGATCGCCATGGTCATCGGCGTCGGCCAGTCGGCCCGGCTCGGCGCCTGCCAGGCCGGCAACTGCTCCCTGGTGTTCTTCGACTCCACGCGCAACGCCTCGCGCCGATTCTGCGACCTGTCCTGCCAGAACCGCGCGAAGGCGAGCGCCTACCGGGCGAGACGGGCGAACAGCTCATCCTGAACCAGGCACCCCCCTCTCATCCCTCTCATCCCTCTCATCCCTCTCATCCTGAACCAGTCACCCACCCTCGAACCCGTCCGGGGCCACCTGGCCGACACCGCACTCGCGGCCCGTCTGCGGACTGCCACCGCCGACCTGACCGGCCTCGATCCGACCTCGAATCTCAGGATCGTCCGCTAACATTTCGAATCTTCGCGAAGCTTCATGGACGGAGCACCCTCATCGGCGTCGAGATCAGGATCCTGGGGCCGTGGCAGGTCACGGCGGACGGCGCCGCGCTGAAGCTGGCGGGAGCGCGGCGAGTGGGAGTGCTGGCCCGGCTGGCGCTGAACGTCGGGCAGGTGGTCACCACCGAGCGCCTCCTGGCCGACGTGTGGGCCGACAGTTCGGCGTCCACCGTGGACAAGCAGCTCCACATCGTGGTCTCCAAGCTGCGGGAGGCCCTGCCGGGTGAGGTCATCGCCACGGTGCCCGGCGGGTACCGGCTCGACCTGCCGCCGGCGAGCGTGGACGCGCACCGGTTCGCCCTGCTGGTCCGGCAGGCGCGCGCCACCTCTGACCGGACAACCGCGATCGACCTGTACGAGCGGGCGCTGACGTTATGGCGTGGAGCGGCGCTCGGGGGCAGGAACGAGACGTGGGCGCAGATCGAGGCGGCGCGGCTGGAGGAGGAACGCCTCACGGCGCTGGAGGACTGCGTCGACCTGCGCCTGGCCGCCGGCGCCCACCATGGCGTGGTGGGCGAGCTGACCGCGCACGTCAAGGCACACCCGTTGCGGGAACGTCCGCGCGCGCAGTTGATGCTGGCGCTGTACCGCACCGCCCGGCCGGCCGAAGCGCTCACGGTGTACCAGGAGGCCCGCCGCGTCATGGTGAACGAGCTGGGCATCGAACCGGGCGTCGTACTGCGCAGGCTGCACCGCGCCGTACTGACCGGTGACCCCTCGCTCGACCTGACCACCGAGCCCGCCGCTCCCCACGCCGAGAGCGTGGTTCCCGCCGAACTCCCGGCCGACACGCCCGCCTTCACCGCCCGCTCCACCGAGTTCACCTGGCTGGACAATCTACTCACCACGACCCCAGCCGACTCACCGAACGCGACCGCGCCCCCAGCCCACTCACCGAACGCGACCGCGGCCCACTCACCAATCGTGGCTGCGACCCCAGCCCGTTCGCCGATCGTGGCCGCGATCAACGGCCCCGGCGGGATCGGCAAGTCCGCGCTGGCCGTCCGGGTCGCGCACGCCGCCTCCGGCCGCTTCGAGGACGGCGTCCTGTACGTAGACCTGCGCGGCGCCTCCACCGGCCTGCGCCCCATGACGCCGATCGACGCTCTCGGCCAGTTGCTGCGCTCCCTCGGTCTGGACGGCGCCGCCGTACCGTCCGATCCGGCCGAGGCCGCCGCCCGTTACCGGTCGCTGACCGCCACCCGCCGCCTGCTCGTCGTACTCGACAATGCCCTGGACGCCCGCCAGGTCCGCCCCCTGCTCCCCGCCGGACCCGCCTGCGCGGTCATCATCACCAGCAGGCAGGCCCTCGTCTCCCTCGACAACGCCGACCATCTCCAGCTCACCGAGCTGGACCGCGACGACGCCGTCACCTTGCTGGCCCGCATCGCAGGACCGGCGCGCGTACAACGCGATCCGGCAGCCGCCGACCAGATCGTGCGGCTGTGCGGCGGCCTCCCGCTCGCGATCCGCGTGGCCGCCGCCCGGCTGGCCGCCCGCCCCGACTGGACCCCCGCCTACCTCGCCGAACGGCTCACCAGCGCCTCCGGCCGCCTCGACACCCTGCAACACGCAGACCTCGAAGTACGCGCTGCCATCGCCGTCAGCCATCACCATCTGCGCGAGGAACCCAGCGGCCATGTCGCCGCCCAGTTGTTCACCATGCTCGGCCTGCTGGAGCTACCGACGTACACGCCGGATGTCGCCGCGGCCCTCACCGACTGGCCGGAACAGCACGCCGCCGCGGCACTGGACCATCTCCTCGACGCCCGCCTCCTCGAACCCGCCGGTCTCGGCCGGTACCGGATGCACGACCTCGTCCGCCTCTACGCCCAGGAGCTGGCGGCCCGCGACCTTCCGGAGACGGACCGGACCGCCGCCGTACGCCAAGCGCTCCACCACTATCTGGGCACGGCCAAGACCGCCAGCCTCCTGCTCGATCCCACGTCGGGTCACGCTCTGTCCGACTACGAGGCCGACCGTCCCGGGATCCCGCTCGCCGGCGCGCAGGAGGCCGGGAACTGGACGTACCAAGAGTGCGACAACCTCGTCGCCGCGGCCCGCCAGGCCGCTGCCGTCCACGATGACCCTCAGACCGCCATCGGCCTGGCCTGCGCCCTCTACTGGCCCTTCACCAGCATGTCCCTGAACAGGGAACTGATCGACATCCATACCCGCGCCCTCGAGATCGCCATCTCGTGCGGCGACCTCGCCGCCCAGGGGCTGGAGCACAACCTCCTCGGCATCAAGTATCAGGCGATGGGGCAGTTCTCCACCGCGGCCGAGCACCTGGAGCAGGCACTCGCCTGCTGGGCACGGGCCGACCGGCCGCGGCGCAGAATATCGGCCTACAACGGCCTCGCCATCAACTACGCCCAACTGGAGCGGTACGACGAGGCCCTCGACGCCCTGGAGAAGGGCCAGGCCCTCGCCGAAGCGGGCAAGCTACCGGATTTCGAGGCAATTTTCCTGAACAACCGCGCGATGATCTACCGCAAGCTGGGCCGGCTGGCCGACGCGATCACGACGGTCCAGGCCAGCCTCGCCCTCCTGGCCAACCTCGACAACCCGTCCAGGGAAGGGAACGCCTACGACACACTGGCGGACGCCTACCGCAGGTCAGGACGGCTCTATGAGGCAGAGTCCGCTTACCGGACGGCCATCGAACTCCAGCACAAGGGCCGCCATCACTTGTGGGAGGCCACCTCGGCGTGGGGGCTCGGCCAGACCTACCACGACATGGGCCGGCACGACGAGGCGTGGACGTGGTGGCGGCGGTCGCTCGACATGCTTCGGGAGGTCGAGCTGCTGACCCAGGAAGAGGTGGAACAGGTCCTGACTCAGGCCCTACCTGACATCCCCCACCCGATCAAGAACATCCTATGAGCCTCGTTTGTCGGTGAGCGTCAACTGACGCGAGTGGCCAATCCGGTCGCTACCGGATCTTGATGACCGTATGGGATGCTCACGCCTGTGACCGAACCGCAAGAGCGATCCCCGGCCGACTGGCGCCGCTACGAAACCTCCGAAAACATCGGGCTTGCAGGCCTCGTCGCCATCGTTCTGGGCGTGCTGCTCGCCATCGTCCAGGCGAATACCGAATCAAACGCTGCGCCCTTGTGGGTAACCATCTTCATCGGGATCGCCCTCATAGGCGTTGGCCTTCGCATCGAGGCCGCCATCCGCGACCGGGCCCGACGCTGAACCCAGGGGCATCGGCTGGCCCCCACTAACCCCCTCGCAGGACCTCTGATCTGCTGCTCCTACTTGGTGTGGCACGCATGGGCCATACCCAACTGCCTGACCGGGCTCAGGCTCCACCGACAGACCCCGATCCAGAACCCCGTGGACATCCCCCACAGCCGCACCGGTCAGAATCTTTCGGGAGATCCACCTCGGGTGCGGGCAGCGCGAAGGAGACGTATGGACGACGGTGTGTCGATGGCTCAGCTCGTCCATCGCCTGGAAGAGGTGGTGGGCGAACTGCGGGGCATCCCCGCCGACGTCGAGCGGGTGGATGACGACGCGCTCGTACGGCAGCGCATCGCGCAGGTCGTCCCCGCGGCCGGCGAACTGCGCGCCCTGCACCCTTTGGGCGAGGCGGGAAAGGGCTCCGAGGAGCACAGGAGCAGGCGTAACGTGCTCGACGCCCTGGAACGCGGCATGACGATGCGTACGATCGTCCACACGAGCGTCATGGACGACCCACGCAAGGCCGTCCGCATCAGGCAGTTGCATGCCGCCGGGGACCTGCATCGGGTCGTCGACGAGCCGATCCAGCAACTGCTCATCTTCGATCGCGCAGTCGCGTTCCTTCGAATGACCCCCTTCGCCTACGCGCCCGGCACCCTCGTAATCAGGCAGCAGAGCGTCCTCACCGCCCTCATCGACCTGTTCGAGCGGACCTGGGCCAACGCCAGGGAGGTCGACGAGCCGACGTACACGCTGAGTGCACGCGAGCGCGAAGTGCTCGCCCTGATCGCGCAGGGACGCTCCAACGGTGCCGTCGCGAGCGCCCTGTCGATCACGGAGGCAGCCGTTGGCAAGCATGTGGCCAGCGTGTTCGCCAAGCTCAAGCTGCCCGAGTCCCCGGACGACAACCGGCGGGTGCTCGCGGTGCTCGCCTACCTGCGCGGTACGGCGAGGTAGTGCCACCCCGACCACGTTCTCGCCCCAGGGCCCGTGCGTACGAAACCCGGCCCGAACTTCAATGACTTCATGCAACGAATGAACGGACTACTGGTTGGCGCCATTTTCGGCGCGGTCTTCGTCATCGTGAACGCGCAGAGCCCGCTCAACGCCGTCACCATCACCCTCCTGCGGGCAGTCGCCTGCGTGGCGGCCACAAGCGTCATCGCCATGTGGTTCGCCATCGCCCGGAGGGGCCGACCCACCGGCCGAGAACAGCGGAACATGTTCAGCCGCGGCTACCTGATCATCGTCCTCGCCGAAGCGATCCTGCTTTTCGGCGGGCTTCGCGTTCTGGCCGCCTGGCAAGCCCCCGAACAGGCCAATGTGGCCTGGGTGGCATTGGTGGTGGGCGTGCATTTCATCGCGCTCGCGCCAGTCTGGAGAACCTGGGGAATCGCCGTACCCGGCGTGATTCTCACCCTGCTCGGCACGGCCGGCCTCGCCCTGGCGCCGACGCCGGCCATCGCCTGGGTACCGTTCATCAGCGGCGTTCTGTCCGGAGCAGTACTGCTGACAGGCTCCGTCACCTTCGGCTGGCGCGCCGCAACAACCGGGAATCCGATGCGGATGGGTGAGAGCCGTGAGGCCGCATCACACCGGTGATCAACGTGAGCAGCCGGACATGAAACCAGCGGCCCGCCACCGTGTTTCAGCTGGTGGCGGGCTCTTCCCGCTGGTGTGTCAGGTGCAAGGCTCGATCTTGCGTAGGCTGGGCCGACGGTTACAGTCCCGTCGCAACAATGTGCCGAACTGGAGTCTCGCATGACCGCCCTGACTTGGCCGCCTATTAGCCTAGGTTCAGCTGAACTCGGCCCTCCGCCCATGTAGTACTCGTTCACCTGCCGCCGCGGCATACGTGTCCGGCCAACTTGTCGCGTTTGATCAGCTGACCGCCCCGGGCACCTCGTGGCGGCGCAGGCCCGCTCCACAGATCCGCCGTTTTTCCCGACCGGCCTTCCGAAGAACGAGGAAAAGCGATTCCTGCCGGGTTAGAATCATTCGGCCAACCCGATATCCCCGTCGAACACATTGCCGGAAAAGCCCTTGGCCGCGAAAAGGTATCCACTGCTTCCGCAATTCAATGAGCAGCTCACCACGCGCATTCTCTGCCACGCCGTGCACATGAACGAGAAGCTGCGCGGCTACATCCACCACACGGTCATCGACCCTCCCCTTCGAGGCGTGTGTCCCTCGTTCGGCGTGGACCTGACCGCTGTCGGGCGACACAGTGCACTGGCGCTGTCTCGGCGGCGCGTTCAGGACAAAGGGATGTTGTGGATTCGGCTGGGACTGGTCGGCTCGCCGGCCCTTCTGGCGTTCGATCCAGCCATCGTGGGATTGAGCGCGGCCGCCCTCTTAGTGGCAGCCTGGGGTCTGGTGTTCTGGCGCGCGTGGAGCGACAGGAAGGCGGCCTTCCAGGTCATCACAGAGGCGCGGCCGGCCAGCGAGCAGGCCCCGCCACTGCACCCGACCGTGGAGGACCGCCTGACGGCGCTGAAGAAGACAAACGTGATCGTATTCGCGGACGGCCAGGGCGACCCCTTCATCGGCAGCGGCAAACGCCTCAACCAATTCCATTTCAACCCCATTGACATCACCCGGGCCAGCGTCGACTCCAACGGGCGCAAGGCCACGCTCAAACCTTTCGACGCGGTGGACCTTCATCACTATCTCGCGACGCATGTGCCGTCACTGGGATTCGACGGGCTACTCGTCCGCAACCGGCTTTATGTGCGCGGCGATTTCGCGCGCCAAGTGTCCGGGTTGCTTCCGGACGCATTCGGCCCGCCTGCGCCCACGGTCGGAAAGGACTGGGTCAAAAGCGGCGCGCTCAACCCGTCGCCCTACGCGCGCACCTTCATCTGCCTGGAGCGGATCCTGTCCGGGGGCGATCTCGTTGTGTGCATGTACGTGCGCGCCTGGCTTGAGCAGAACCTGCTCTCGATCGAGCGGAACATCTATTTCCTGCCTCCCGTCCTCGACCGTTACCGCCCCACGGACGATTTCCTGGTGGGCGGCCGGATCGGCATCGCGGTCCGCTCCTTCGCCCAGGCGTGCCGCTTCACGCTGCCCATCGTCTTCGGGGCGAAGACGCCGCTGTCCACGGCCGACACCCTGCGGCAGCCGTACGGCAAGGAGATGAAGGACGCCAGGAAGAAGATTCAACTCGGGCTCAACCACGACTACGGCGCACGAGTGAGCCTCCGGGAGGCCGTGGCCGCGTACGACACCTCCGAACATTACGAGGACGTCGACGTCATCGACAGCGTCAAGCGGCTCCAGCGGCGGCTGCTGGACTGCATCCAGGAGTTCCTGAAGGACCATGGCGTGGACGACTCCGAGTTTCGTGCACAGCTCCAGGTCATCAACCAGTCGATCAGCAACATCGACACGGTGACCGCCGGCAACGTGGTCATCGGGGGCGAGGGGAACATCATCAGCGGTCATGGTCAGGTCAACAGTCCCGCTCAGGGACAGGGCGGCGCACAGCAGCAGGGTCCGCCGCCCGGCGGCCCGTCATCTCAACACTAGGGAGCACGGCATGGGGGACACCTTCAACATCACCAACCTTCAAGCCGGCAACGCAGTCGTCGGCGGCAGCAACAACGAGATCAGCGGTGCCGGGCGGGTCGAGGTGCACGGTGACCTCGACGCCCTCCGCCCGTTGCTGCACAACCTACTCGCCGCCATCGAGTCGCACCGGCAGTCCGTGTCCGCCGAGACGCGCCACGACGCCGTACAGGCTCTGGCCGAGCTCGACCAGGACAGCCCCGAACCCGGCAGGATCCGGCGCTGGATCGACAACATAGTCGCCGGTTCGGGGAATGTCGCCGCTGTCGCCGACGCAGCCGCCAAGGTCAGCGAGGCCATGACACAGATCGCCACCTGAGCTACCAGGTCGGGGGCTGGATGACCGCCTCCACCGAGCCGATCTGCAGTCGAATACCGGGCTTCAGATCGAGGCTGCGCCCATTCGGCACCTCGTCGGACGTGCCGTCGGGACGGCGGATCTTCCAGGTGCCTGGCATCAGGTTACGCAGGCCGTACCTGCCGGGCACTCGCGGATGCTCGACGACCTCGGCCACCTTGTCCTCGTAGTCGTGTCTGACCGGCTCCCCCACCAGGTGGTGCGCGCAAACACGGGCGTCCCGGGTCAGCGCCACCGTGCGTGTGACGCGTGGACCGGACGTGGTGATGGACAACACCGGTGGCAGCCGCAGCCGCTTGGCACAGGACCAGCAGGTACGGCCCGGCGCAGCGAGATCCACCACATTCTGGCGCTCGCACCCGCCGCAGTGGACGATCAGGTCATGGGCCGCCGCGAGTGCGTCGCGCCACTGCGTCTCCCTGACCCTGGCCTCCGGCCGGGTAAGCCCCTTGGTGAAGGTCTGGATGAACAATGTGCGCAGCGGCTCTGTCGCCGCTTCCCAGGTAGCGCGCACTGTGTCCTGCTCACCGGGCACCGGCCGGTTCCTGTCGTCTGCCGGGTCGAAGAGGAAGACGGGATCCTTTCCGTAGAGTTGCCGCTTGGCCTTCTCGTCCAGGCACCTGATGCGGAACTCGAGCGCGCCTTCGAGCGGATGATGGTTCATCAACATCATGAACAACAGGACCGCCAGTGAGTGCAGGTCAGTCTGCGTACCCGGAGAGGCGCCATCGTCACCACGCACCAGTTCGGGCGCCATGAACTCCATGGTGCCCTCGATGCCTGACAGCCCACCCTCCACGACGGCGTTGTCGTTGTCGCACACCAGCACGTTCCCGGTGGCCGGGTCGAAGAACACGTTGCCATAGGAGATGTCCCGATACGCGATGCCCTGGGAGTGCAGCGCCCGGTACGCCTCCACGAGGTACACGCAAGCGATCACCAGTTCGCGCGAGGTTACGTTTACCTGCCGCCGGAACAGGTCGGACAGCCCGTGGAAGTGCGGGGGACGCAGGTCCATCAGGTAGCCGAAACTCTCCTTCGATCCGAGGACCATGTGCGTCGGCCAGAGGAACCGGTCGTCGTCGAATGCGCGGTTGACGAGGTCCTCCACGATGCTGCGCTGCATCGGAGTGGCGGACTGCTGGTAGTACCACTTGAGAGCCCTGACCCGCCCCCCGTGCTGGACCCGGTAGACCTCCCCTTGGCCGCCCGCTCCGAGATAATCGAGGACCGTCACGTCCTCGCCCTGCGCGGTACGCAGCACCTCACCTGACTTGAGAATTCCTGACATCACTACCCTCCTGTAGACGCGGGTTACACCAGGCCCCCACGAAAGTGGTGTCGTCTCCGGAGTATGAGCTGGCCCGTTTCAGCCACTCCGGCAGGTCCGCTGCCACCTGGTCCGCGCCGTTGTCCGACAATCGGCGGTCGATGCCGCGGACGAAGTCGAGATAGTCAGCCATTGAGACGAAGCTGTTGGACAAGCCATCAGTGGACAACGTCAGCAGGCGCAGAGGCTGCTCGGCCTGCACCGGCGCCCAGTACAGCCGCATCAGATGCCTGGCGCCGGGGCTGCACATGGAGTAGGTCTCGTCACCCGCAGGCTCGGAAGAGTCGTACAGGGGGAGGACCGGCTCCCCGTCGGAGTGCAGGACGCACAGTTCGCCGTCACCGAGTTGCCAGCCCAGGACGAGCCATTCGCTGACGACCGCCCCTAGCAGCGTGGTCCCGTAGATCTCCGGTCCGACCGGAACCGCGCCCGTGAACGGTTCGCGTTCGAGATGGTCGCGGACCCGCGAGCGCCAGTTGTGCACGACGTCTCGCGGCAGGTCCTCCTTAGCCCGAAAATGCACATGCCTGAGCTGATCGTCCCGGTTGCAGGACCGCCAAAACTCGGTCACCACCTCGAGGAACGCCTCCACGGCCAGCCGGGAGCCGATGTCGCTGCGCGGGTAGGCAGCCGAGCCGTGACCGTCCGCGACCGCCATGAAGACCTCTGCGCCGTCGGAAGAAACGTGCATGTCGTGGTAGTCCTGATTGACCTTCTTCTTCGGCCCTTTGGCGGACGCGGCCAGCAGGCGCCAGGCGGAATCGCTCACCAGACATCGTCCGCGTCGTCGTCGACGGACGTGGGAGGCTGCGGGAGGACAGCGGTGTCGCGGCCCCCATGGGGCATGGAGGCCGCCTTGACAGCGACGGTCGACATCCAGCGGATCGCGTCGGCGAGTTGCTTGGGGTTGTTCGCCTGTAGCGGTTGTAGCTCGGGATTGTCCAGGAACTCCTGAAGCATCGCGATGTCAGCGTCCTGCCCGATGGCGACCGCCACGCGCACCGCCCTGCGGCCCCACGGCGTGTCGTCCACGGCCCGCAATCCGGAGCGCCAGTCGTCGGTGGGCTGGCCGTCGGAGACGAGGGCGAGCACGGGTTTCAGCGCGCGCGGCGGCATGGGCGGTGTCCGCAGTTCCTCTGCCACCAGCCGCAGCGCCGCGCCCAGGTCGGTGATCCCGCTGGTCGCCACATCGGTCCAGTGGAAGTCCTCAATGGGAGTCGGCGCTTGGACATGCCACTGCGCGCCGTTGGCGAACATGATCGCCCGCACCAT
The DNA here is from genome assembly GCF_040655495.1 of Nonomuraea sp. NPDC050404. Taxonomy (NCBI): domain Bacteria; kingdom Bacillati; phylum Actinomycetota; class Actinomycetes; order Streptosporangiales; family Streptosporangiaceae; genus Nonomuraea; species Nonomuraea sp. NPDC050404. The sequence continues at coordinate 9,021 of NZ_JBFAKB010000041.1, read as the reverse complement.
GAGCTGGGCGGAGGCATTGTCCTTGGCCACCCGCTGCATCTCCGGGATCGCTTCCCGAACCGCGAAGTTCAGCGAGCCGATCTTGCCATTGATGGACATCGAGCTGGAGCAGTCGAGCAACCAGAAGAAGTGCACGGGCCGGTGGGCCATCTGGCCACCGGGCAGTTCAGCGGTCATGCCGTTCCTTTCCTGAGACTCCGCGCGGTGGCGGGTTTCATGCGAGCACCAGTGCCGTTGCCACGGCGGCGACCACGAGGACCGCCAGAACGAACATCCCGAAAACGACGATGCGTTGCCGACGTACGTGCGCGGGGACGGATGGCAAGGCTCCTCCTCGGCTTCATGAGCGGATGGGCTTGTCGAAGAGCAGCCACAAGACGGAAGCGGCGACGGCTCTGCGGTCGGCGTCGGTGGCCGCGCCATCCATGCCGGCGTACGCGCTGATGGCCGAGTATCTGAGGGGCCCAAAGTCGTGGCGCAGCGACCGGATCAGGTTGCCGAGCCCGAGCGTGCCAGCGAGCCAGTCTGCCACCGTCTTGCTGTCGTGGGCGCGTTCGGGCGGCGGCAGGTCGTCCATCCGGCCGATGGCGTCCATCTTGGTGACGACCACCGCCACCGGTGTGCTGCCGCGCCGCCTGCCCAGGATCACTCCCAATTCGTTGGTGAAGCGGTGATAGATGGCATCCGGGTGCTCTTTCGATGGCTTGGCCCCGTGAACCGTGTGCCGGTCGGCCTCCGACAGTGGCCTCGGCGGCGGCGCGGAGAACGGGTCGATCACGAACAGCACGCCGCTGGTGTGGTTGAGGTACTGCTGCTCTCGTACGGAGTCGCCACGCTGGAAAGCCTCCCCGCGCGGGTCATAGATATAGAGCAGCCTGCGCCGCTTGGCGTTCCTGCCCAGATAGACCAGAAACGCGTGGGGAACGTCGCTCGCCGTGGCGGCCAGCCCGGCTCCTGCCGCGAGACGTCCCTTGGCCTCGTCGTACTCGCGGCGCGAGCTCTCCGCCGCGAACTCCATGCTCACTTCGCCTTTGGCCGCCATCCATTCGAGACTCGCCATTACGGCCATGAGCAACGTCGTCTTTCCTGCCGACGAGCCGCCGACCAGAGGGACGTGCCGGAGAGGCGCGGAGCCGAGATGATCGGGCAGCGGACGCTTGCAGTGTGGGCAACGAGCTTCCAGCCGATGCCGCTTGAACAGCAGCAACGTGGGCAACCGTTCGTCGCATGCGCAGATCCGCCAGAGCACGCCATATTGCCCCGGTCGCAGCGAGCCGTGCTCGTGCCGACCGCTGCCGCAACGGTAGAAGGGGGTGGCGATCGGCCGGAAACAACCCGGGTAGGGGCAGCGCAAATAGATCCTGCGCACGAGCAGCCGCGCGGCCTCCACCATGCGCAGCAGCACAACCGTGAAAGCGAGCCCGGCGACGACGACGAGTAGGAACACCGCGTGCACGGCGTGCACGGCCACTCCCGCCACGGTCGCCAGGGCGACACCCGTCACCGTGGCAACGAGCGCTGCCACTCCGAAGGGGGCGGTGAAGGCGAGGTGGTGCCGGGGGATCCGGGACAGCGGCAGCTGTGGCGACACGGCGCCGGTGATCAGCCACTCCACTACTCTCTTGAAGGGTCCGCGTAGCAGCCGGACCTCGGCGGCCAGCGCCTGCCGCACGACCGACCGCAGGTCTACCAGGACCTGATCCAGGTAGTACGAGGTGTAGGCGGGTTCTCCCGCGCCCTGCCGGGGCCTGCGGACGTGGGCGTCCTGCCCGGTACCCGAAGGCAGGACGAGCACCTGGACCGCGGCCCACACGTACCGGCCGGCCAGAATGAGCGCCACGACGGGAGCCGCCACCACGACAAGGAACGGACCGACGGGAAAGAGCATTAAAAGCCAGAAAATGATGACCGCGAAGACGTATACGACCGACACGGATCACGCCCTCACGGAGATTTCTTGTAGATCAGCCACGGCAGACCTAGGCGGCGGCCCCGTGTGCGCTGCTGATCCAGCCAGTGCCGCCACTCGGGGTACATCTCGCGCCGCTGCCGGTGGATACGGTCTCCGGCCGTGACCAGGCGCTCCTCGCCGAGTTTCTTCACCGCGGGCGCCAGCACGTCGGCCAGCAGCACCTGCCGGGCCTCGGACCAGTCGTCCGCGCCGCCGTCCGTCTCCGGCCACCACAGGGCGAAGCAGCAGGCGAGAAGTTCGGCCGACTTCCTGACCTCGCGGGACAGCCGTTCTCTCGCGTGCCTGACGTACTCGCCGATTAGTCGCCGCCCTCCGTACCGGGCCAGGCAGCCCAGTTCGTCGGCGAGCCGCTGCGACCACTCCCGCAGGCGCAGCGGATCCAGATACCAGCCGAGCAGCGTCTCCTCGGCGGCCACGCGCAGTTTCTGCGGGATTGGCGGCTGTCGGCCAAGCAGCGACACGGCCTCACACAGGTCGGCCAGGGTCGTCACACCGTTCAGCCTGCCGGTCACGGCGATGAGGACGACCAAGGGCTCTTCCCGCGAGGAACGGTCCCGGGCGGCGATCTGACGCAGCGACTGCGCCAACCCGGTCACGTCCCGATCCAGCGCGCCCGAGTTCGCCAGCAGTGCCAGGCACAACGCCCAGAGCCCGCTTTCCCTGACGGTCTCCGGCACGCGGACGAGATGGACGAGCTCGGCCGCCTCCCGCACGGACACCGGTGTGCCGTTCCAGACGACCTTGATGGCCAGATCGATGACGGCGCCCGCCGGGAGCACGTTGGGTTCGCTGCGGAGCGCGGTCATGACCCGCTGGAACGCCGTGACGTTGTCGCCGGCCGTCCCCTCCGCGCGTGCCCGTACCAGATCGAGGGTGACGATCAGCACGGACCTGCCGGTCAGGTCGGCGGTGGCCAGCCACAGCGCGACTGGGGAGGAGCCGGGCAACGCAGCCAGGAGGACCTCCGGCTCATGCGTGGCCACCTCGTTCAGATAGTCGAGAACTCGGTCGCGCAGGTGCCGGTCGGCGTGCTCTGCCAGGTATTCGGCGACCGCGTCCGTCTCCGGCCCGTGAAGGAGGGCGGGCCCGAGGATGCGCTCCCCCGTGGACAGCAGCGTGTCCTCGAGACCCAATGCCTCGGCCAGCCGGGCCAGCCACAACACCCGGGCCACCGGTAGCGGCCCGCTGAGCACCCGGTCCAGGCCGGACCTGGTACGGGCGGCCACGACCCGGGCGAGCTCCGGCTCAGCACGCAGCCGGGCCAGCAGCCACCGCGTCGTCCCCCCGTCGGGTTCTTCCTCCGTCACGGCGGCCACCAGCCTGCTAACCAGGACGGCGACGAGCGAGCCGGTCCCTGTCTCCCCTGCGCGGCTCGCGGCCTGGCACATCGCGCCCAGCAATGCCAGTGGGATGTCCTCGTGCCGTCTCACGGCGGTCTCCATCAGCCCGCCCCAGAACCGCTCCGCGTCCTGTCCTGTCCTGGACGTGGCCCAGGTGACGGCCGAGACCACTCCTCGTGCGGGCAGCCACAAGCCGTGGGCCGCGGCCGCCGTGGCCAGAACCCCCGTCAGTTCGTCCACATAGCCCGAATCGACAACACCCGGATCCGGCAACCATCCATAAGCGGAGGAGAAGAGATCGATCCGGCACGCCCGCCAAACCTCGGCCGCGATCTCCGCCCACTCCAGCGGGTCGGCCGGGCTGGACCTGTCGGGATCCAGGTGATGCACGCGATAGTGATGGGCGATTTCCGCGTAGGAGAAGGAGAAGTCCGCGTCCGGTGATATGCCGATGACCGCGTGCGGCGACAGGTAGGGACGCCGGGTGTACGTGGTGAACGTGAGCCGCTCGGCCAGTGCGGCGGGCAGCGACGCACAGGCCACGTACAGCCACATCGCCACGTCGTCGGCCTCGTCCTCGACCACGATGACCTGCTTGCCGTCGCCGGGATCGAACCCGCGCAGCACATCGCTCAAGAAACAGGCCAGCCGCGCGTGCCGGTCGGCGCAGAACGCCTGGGCCCTGGCCGTCGTCATTACCGGTCCGGGCTGGAGGGCAGGCCCCGCTCGCGGCGGCTCATCTGCCGAGTGCTGCCAGGACGGCGACCGCCATGCCTCCACGGCCTGCATGCCCAGGGCTTGCGGCCCTTCGGATAGGTACAGGGCGTGGGCATAGAAGTTGCCTGAACGACCGGAATAGTCCAGCCCCGTGTACGTCGTGTTGCACAGCACGGCGCTCCCGTCCGGCAGGCGGGAGTAGCTCAGTGACACCGGCATCCGCTCCAGGTCCTCCGCTGTCGGTCGGGCAGGCGCCGATCGGGGCGGCTCGTACGCGACCAGCGACTCCACCTGACGCAGCACGGACGGATCTGCGTCGGCGGGGGCCTTGACGAACTGGAAGCCGGGCGAGCCGCGCAGACCGCTCTCCGCGGAGGTGTAGTGGAACTCCTGGATAGCCATCAATGCTCCTTCTTCGCCCGGATCAACCCGAAGAGGTGGAAGAGCCACAGGACAGGGTCTTCCGGCCTGATCGGGCGGATGCCGCCCTTCGGCGTCGTCTTGCCGTGGTCCTGCATGTCGGGTTCTCCGCCCAGGGCGGACAGCGCGAAGAAGGCGTGTCTGCTGAAGTCGGCTTCCACCTGTCTGCGCAGTGCGCCCTCGTCCCAGTCCTGCAGGTGGGCCCGGACCTCGTCATCGACCTCCCGCAGATCGGCCCGGTCGAGGGCGCCATCGTGCCACGCGCAGCGCAGCAGCCGCGAGCCCTCGTCCAGGAGCGGCGGGAGCAGATCCACCTTGGTCAGAGCAACGGCCAGCGGAATGTCGAGGCGGCTGCCGCCCGAGCGGTTCCGCCGGTCCCTGATCAACTGCCCGATGATCGCCACGATCCGGTCCGGCGGGGTGCCCTGCTTGGGCATGTCGGTGACCCGGCCGTTGAGCGCGTCGCGTACCGGGCCGAACTGCAGCGGGTCAACCAGCAGGATGATGCCGTCAGCCTCGGCGAGGTAGTGCACGTGCCTGGCCGTGCTGTCGGCCGTCTCCAGATCCTCGCCTGCGGTGTCGAAAAAGACCAATGAGCTCGACCGCGACCTCGTACGCAGGAACCGCCGCACCCGCAGGGTGAACCTGAACAGCAGCGGATAGACGAGGTCCGTTCCCGCGGGCGCCGTCGCCGCAGGTAGTTGCCCCTCGTCGTAGAGCCTGCGCTCACGATCGGCGTACTCCGCCGCCGTACGGTCGTCCATGACGTTGACCGCGGAGTCGAAGGCGTTGCCGACCCGGGTGCGCAGCTCACGCACCAAGATCGTGGTGTAGGTGCTTTTGCCGGACGTCTTGGGCCCAACCAGCGCAATGATTCGGCCGTGCATGTTCGCGTACCCGCCGGGGAGATCGTTGTGGCACTGCGGGCACACCCGCTTACTGGTGATCACCCCGCAGGTCGGGCACGGAGTCCGAGCACGGTTGCCGTTGGCGGAGAAGACCGGCCCAGAGCGCACGGGGGTGGCCCGCCCGAGGAACTGGGTCAGCGGCCCGTCAACCTCTGACGGGCAGGGCTGCCCTGTACGGGTACCGTGCGGCGACTGCAGGCAGCGAAACTGCAGGCGTCTGCTCGTGAACCGGGCGAAGCAGTACGGACAGACGATCATCGACATATCAGCGCACCACCAGCAGTTGGGCACGGTCGGGATGGATGAGCCGGACGGAGGCGTCCGTTCCAGTGAGGAAACCGAGCATGTAGTACGGCGGCGCGAGGTCGGACCGGCCGAGCGGGTACTCCTCGTCACGCTCGGGCAGACGGGCCCGCAGCAACGCGACACCCTGCTGGATCCGAGTCGGGCGAATCTCCCCGGGTCGAGCGATCAATACGAACTCCGCACCGGGCAGCGGTGGGTAAACCTTGATCGAAACCCATCGCGCGTTCTTTCTGCGCACGATCTCATAGGCGAGGTCGTGCCGCGGGGGCACCTCGGCCCAGGCGACGGGTCCCACCGTGACATGCTCCGGATGGTTGCAGAGCGGCGCGACCTCCACACGCTGGGCCTTCTCCGACACGGGGAGAACACACCCGCCCCGGCGGTACCGGTCGAGCAGTACCCTTCTACAGTTTTCGCCGTCCTCGGATCGCCAGCTCACCAGCATCTGAGATACCCCGGCAGGCCAACGCCACATGACATGCACTGTGTCGTCCCGCCGCTCCGCCGTCAGGTTCGCCGCACCCGGCAGGACGTCGACCGTGCGCGTCTGCCCGATCACGGCTCGCCCGTCGAGCACCGTCAGCGCCGTCAGGTGGTGGAGACCGCGATCCGCCAGGACCATGCGGTGCGGTGACCGGACATCCGCCGACTGCTGCACCAACGTCCGGCCCATCACCGCGACCTGTGCCGACGACAGGTCTGTGCCCGGCGCCATCGGTTGCTCAGCGTCGATGACGAGCACGTCCCCGGCTCCTATCGGCTCCCAGCGCACCTCCACGTCCTCACCGCACACGACCACCTCGAAGTCGGCCACCGGACGTGGCCAGGGCCGCACCTGCACGTCTCCCACGACCCCTCGCGACCAGGCACGCTCACCGGACGGCAGGGCGTACGCGCAGCTCACCCGATAACGGAGCCTCCCCAGCGGTGGCCGGTCGTCGTGGAACGCCCCCTCCCGCGCGGGCACCTCACGCTCACCGGCGTCACTCCCGTCGCCCCCGGTACGAATGACCCGCACCGACGCCGCGGCGGCAGGCTCGGCCCACGTACCCATCACCCCCTGGCGCGTGTCGAGCAACCGGAGGCCGCCGACCTCGGGCGTCACCCGGACCGGCGCGCCGGCCGCGCCTCGCGACTCCGTCAGCCCGTTGCGCACGGTCGAGACCTCGTAGACGAGATCCGGCCCGAGCGGCGGCGTGTGATCGTTGAAGGTGACGGACGACACCTCAGCGATCTGCCGGAGTTCGCCATCGCTCCCGCGACGGATCCGATAGGTCACGATTCCCGCCGCCGCCACCTCCCGCCATCGCACCCTGACGGAGTGGCCCGCCACTGTCACACCGACGTCGACGGGCATGGGGGGCGGACATCTGGAGAGGCCGCGCCGCAGGCTCTCGTCCTCCGGCAGGATGGCGAGCGCGGACAGGTACGCCGCCGCCGCATCCTCGCCACGCCCACCACTTTCGGCCGCCGCCGCCTGAGCCCGTAACCCGGCCACCGCAGCCTGATCCTCGCTCACGCGATCGAGGAATTCGGCCAGCACGTGATCCGTGACGACGGGAGCCATGGCTCGTGCCAGCGGGGCGGCTCGATCGAGATCTCCCGATCGCCGCATCCGGACGATCTCCATGACCGCGTCGGCGCTTGGGCCGCACCGGGTGTTCGCGAGGGCTTGGGCGAGATCCTCCACTTCGTCCTCGTCTATACCGAGATCTGTCAGCCACCTCTTGAGCTGGACCGCCGTACCCGTCGCGACCTGCCGGAACTGGAAGAGGATCAACCGGCGCAGGCCGAGCCGGTCCTCGGCCAGCCGATCCCGCAATAGGTCGACCACAAAGTCGATGGAGGGGTGGAGTGCGTGGTCGTAGCGCCCGCGCCAGTGCCGCCGCACCTCGGTGAGCTGCGCCGCGTCCAGGTGCCGCCATGACAGACCTTGGGTACGGATCCAGAATCCATCGAGGATCTTCACTCGCATACCCGAATTTATCCGCACAAAGTCGACAATAAGCACACAGCCGATTTGCCGTAATTCGCTCAATAGATCATCGTAAATGAGCATTCCCGAGTACTGCGGCAGTACGAGATTCGCGGCCATCGTCCTTGACCGACTTTCTTGGATGACAGTTCGAGGTTGCGCGACTACAGCAGTATGACCATCCTCCGCTCTCATGCAAAGAGAAACATCATGATGGGTACGACTATCCGGCCGATTTCCATCGGAGGCAAAACTGCAAAGCCGGGGACGCGACCATAGCCCCCGTCAACAGGGACCGCCACCCCGGCCTTGCCGAGGTCGGAGGCGGCGTAGGTCAGGTAGATCATCCCGACCTCCGGGGCGTACGGGGAGTCACACCGACGGATATCAGAGGCGTGACTCAGGTCGACAGCAGGACCGTCTCCGGCCGTTGCGAGAGCCCGGCGGACAAAGCTGGGATTCTGCCGGGTCCGAAAATGAGGCCTTTGCCCATCCCGCCACACCTGCCGAGCGCCTCGCTCAGCTCCACCCGGTCAACGAGCTTGTGCAGGAGCACCGCTCCCGCATGACCTACCAGCCCTTTTCTGTCGGCTGTGACAGACAACCGGCGGTCCCACCCGGTACGCTCACTCACCAGAAAGGTGCACCTGCTTCTGCACTGGATATGGCGTCGACACCCAAATCCTGGCAGGCCAGGGGCACCTTTTCGCATGTTTCAGGAAGAACTGACTCCCTGGGCTGAATACTCGGGGCCAACTGTTCCGTATCAGCGACGCGGACAGGTGACTGGCCGCAGAACCCCTGACCACCTGGTCGAAGCCCAGGGCATCACGTCGAGGCCACCGCTCCGCCGTCGATCGGGCAGGCGCAGGCCAAGCCTTGGCCCTCTCCCGTCAGACAGGCAAGGACGACCCAGTGCGGTGGTACTTCGGTCACGATGCCGGTTGGAAACTTGGCCGCGAGAGACCGTAGAGCACCGGTGATCACCGTAGGCTGCCAGACACAAAGCGAGAGGCCCGTCACCGCGTTTCCGCTGGTGACGGGCCTCTTCCCGCTGGTGTGGCAGGTGCAAGGTTCGAACTTGCGTAGGCTGAGCCGACGGTTTTACAGCTCGTGACTGTTCTTCGAGCGACATGGCCGCTGACCTGGTACGCAGCACGTTACTGGCACTGCTGCCGCCGTGATCATTGCACGCATATTGCACGTCACGGAAGACGCGGCCGGAAATCCATCCGGCCGATCGACCATCGTCTTCACCGCCCCGCCGGCCCGCCGACCCGCCGATCAGTGAACCTTTTTCAGGCTCCGCGGCGAGTGCCCTGGTCACAGCATGATCGCGATGCCGTGGTTCGACCGGTAACAGCAAGAAGCTCCTGGTAGACG
>NZ_JBFAKB010000040.1:0-109370 GCF_040655495.1 Nonomuraea sp. NPDC050404 | reverse complement strand
ATCAAGCGGCGGCGCGGCGCGCCGCCGTACCCCCGGCCCTCCGCCCGCCCGCCGTCCGGGCGTGCGGCCTGGGGGCCGGTCCCGGACGGCGGCGGGACACCCGGGCCGGGCACCGCACGCTGGCCCCGCCGCACTTCCCGAACGCGCCGATCGAGGTTGCCACGCCGCCGCACAGATACAGCCCTACGATCGCCACTGCATGGCGGGTCGCCGTACTTGGTTGGGGGCGATCGAAGGTTCGGGACTTCGTTCCTCAGCCCCGACCCGCCGATTGACGTGGCTGAAGGTCTCTGTGTGTATTGGTATGCCCCTGGATGGCAGATCGACCGGACCAGCCAATAATGCCCGAGTCGATTGCGTTGGCTAGCGCAGCGAACTATCTGTTCTGCGCCTTAGGGAGGCAGTGAAAATTTTCGGTTACTAGTTTTCGGCGACTGCCGAAGTTTCCTCTCCGGCCGAGGATCACGGACGCATCTTGTGCATCAAATCCCGCATTGTGCAGCCAAGCCGATTCCAGCATATGTAGTGCAAGCTCGGTGCCCACCTGAAGCGCCCTGGAGTCGAAGACATAGTCACGAGCTTCTGGCAGGCCATGAGCAATTATATTGCGCAGCTTGGCTACGCGGCTCGGCCAATCGGCTTCGGAGCATAGATTGCCCATGGACGGTTCGAGAAGCTGCGTAAGGCGTCTCAATCTCGCTTCTAGAGAGGGGTCTGCTAGTCTCTGCAATCGAGAGCTGACCTTACTGCGCTTTTTGTTATTGAATCCCGCATCTCGCAATGCTCGAAGAACGCTATGCACGAAATCAATGCCCAGCTTGCCGCCGTCATACACATTGGGAGATAGCAGGCGATCGAGGGCCTCAACAGCTTGAATTGCGCTCATGAAACGAGCAAGCGGCCACTTGTTATCGGGATCTAGAAGTGTTGCCCAGAGTTCTACAGTGTATTCCCATTTGGCGACCGTCTGATAGATGAGTGGACACTGCGTCTCCCAATTCATCTCCCGGAGCGTGAAGAGCACCTCATGGCCGTGAAGAGGTCTGCGAGGCCCAGAACCTGCCTTTGAACCCGATCGAACCTTCAGCCAGCGCTCGCTAGGATGCCTGACGACTCCAAGGTCCCACTCGCGGTTGGTGATGGATAAGGACTTTATACCTCCAGGCCTCCCGGTGGCCATTGTTATCAATACTTCGAGGGGGAGTATCCAGTCCTTCATGAAGTTTTCGAAGGAGGCTGGCGTATGCAGGGCAATGTCAAAATAGCATCCAGAGTGAAGAATTATCTCACCTCCGTAACCATCTGACACGCCAGAGCGATCATTCACGCTAACCGTGCCGCCCGGCATGCTGGCCGATACCACTTCGCCCGGTGTATGGACGTAGTTCGTTGGAGGGTACGTCGGCTGAGACGGGTCCGGTGCGAAGCTAGTCCACCCTGACCAATCCTGTTGGCCATGAAATTCAACACGGGCATCACTGATCGAAAGCTGATCGCGAGACAGCCAGGCTCCTTCGATGGCTAGCCAAGTCGATAGCTCTGTAATCGATAGTGGGCCTATGCCATACCGTCCTTGCGAGCGCCGACTGCTATACAAAGTGATCCTGCTGCAATTGAATGCTCTACCATGCAGCAGTTCGAAGGACCGGTCTTCTTCCAAAAATGGTGTAGCAATAGCATTCAGGCTCTTGAACAAGGTTGCACGGCCAGCTCCAGAATCTAAAATCTCGTAGAGTCCTGGAACTTCGCGGGTGCCCGCCATCTCGGGTAGCCACCACTCTGCAGGTCGGCGATCACCAGGCTTGAGCTCTGACACGACTCACTCCATGTCGTTTGTACTGGTTAGTTTGGGGGTGGCGCTCACGTCGAGTAGTCCGAGAGAAGCACACACACTGTCTCGATCAATGCAGAGCGACACTCTACGATGCCCGGGGCCACTGGCGGTACGGGTCGGACCGGTGGACCAACCAGCCAAGACCAGCTATCTGGAGGCGGTCGATCTTGGCTGTATGGCCAAGACGGTCGATGACATACGGGATGATCAGCTACGGCGTGTGCGCGTCGCGCGAGAACACTGCGTCGTAGGCTGATCGCCGGGCCATTAGCGGGCCATTAAGAGGGGAGACAAGGGGTCAACCACGGTCACTGAGGACCGACCTTCCACCCAGCTCAGCGCCCCAGTGGGCCGTGATCGATGCAGTTCCCAAGCTGACAGCGCGGGTTCGATTCCCGTCACCCGCTCTCGAACGAACAGGCCAAGTCAGGGATGGTTCCCGACCGGATCTTGATCTTTCTAGGTCTGGTGTCGGTCTTCCGCGCAATTAGCCCACGGGGCCAGCACGCCCGCAGTGCCGTCGTCGCCCTTGTCGCGCTACTTGATTTGCTAATTAATGGCGTCTGCGATCGCCTTGTCGGCGCCGCTGACGGCGTGTTGCTAGACTGTCGCGGCTCTGACGTTAACCATTCCCCGTCCGCTTGAGGTGCCGGCACTTCGGCGTTGAGCCACGACGCAGCTACTGCATCCTCAAAGGTCCCCGAGGGAGCGTCTGGTGTTGTCGACGAGCTCCTTGTACGTGATGACCTCAACTCAGTTCACATGCATGTTGAACGTCCGAAGCGCTTCATTGATCTCCCGTTCCGGGTCGGCCGTCATGTGGCGGATGGACTTATACGGAGCCGACGGCACCCCCGCCCAAGCGCAGACTTGCCTCCAAGTGGGAGGCACTCCAGCACCGGGGTGATCACCGCGCGCCCGCGAGGTCTCCACCTCGTCCCATGGCCTCGGCCCGCTTCCCCTTCGGGCGGGACGACGGCGGACTGGTGATCAGATGGGAGAGAGTGCGCCACAAAACCCCAGCCCAAGGGCTGATCGTCGTGCAACTAGGCAGGGTAACGAGGGATTGATCACGGTTACTCGCGACCGGGTTTCCGCCCAGCTCACAGCCCTCACGTACGGTGCTCCGTGCAGTTCCCCAGATGACAGCGCGGGTTCGATTCCCGTAATCCGCTCCACCTTCGTCTGCCGCGACAGACTCAGCGTCTCAACTTTGCGTGAAGGATGTCGTCCTCCCTCTGTAGTCTCTGTGAGACAGGGAAGGGAGCTGGGCATGACCGCACAGCCGCAGGACTTCATCTCCGTTAGCACGCCTCTGCCCGAGAGGAACCTGCGCGCCATCCGTGCGGCGCTGATGGTTCCGGAAGATCGCGAAGCTTTTGACGCTGGTCTGAAGGCGGTGCTCGACGAGGTGCGAGTGAGCCTTGATCTTGGAGCGCTGAACACCTTCGTGCACCGCTGGTGGATCTCCGCATGCGACACCGCAAAGGATCCTGAGGGGCGCAGGCAGATGCACGTTCGGGCGGAGCAGGCTCTGGCCGGTGAGCCGACTCCACAGGGCAGGCCGTGGCGGGAAATCCTTGCGGCTCGTGGGATCGATGTCTAGGTGTTCAAGCTCATCATCGATCCCGTGGCCGAGGATCAAATCGCTGCGCTACCTGATCACGCGTTGCGTCCGCTCGCGGAGCTGTTCGCGCTCCTGGAAACCGCTCCTTGGAGCGGTGATCCGTACAACTCTGCCAATCCCAGAGCAAACATGCTTACGCATCCGTTCGGAGAGCGTGGTCTTGCCACGTATGTCGTCCTGGACCGGCAGCAAGAGATCTACCTTGTCCGCATTGAATGGCCGTAGGTCCGTGCCCGTTGAGTGCACGTTCTCGTGCTGGCCGGCGGGGAAGTTCGGGGACTCACGGTCACTCGACCAGCATATCCCCAGGTCAGTGTTTCCCCTGTGCGGAGGCCTTCACGCTGTCGAAGTTGCGGCTGAGCACCCAGTCGGCGTCCATTGGCATCCGGTGGACCAAGGCCAGGTAGGTGAGGTAAGAGCCCGCGTCGTAGGCGGGCCCGGTCCGCTTGCCTCCCGGGGAGAGGGACTGCGCGCCGTCCTGGCTGAGGTCGAGTCGAGCCAACAGCGGTGCCTCAAACCACTCCTCCAGGTCGGGCCAGTGCTTCACGAACCGGTCGTAGAAGTAGCGGCGCATCCGGAACGCGCCGCGCGAGCCCCCGAGAGCCTCTTGCAACCAGGCGAAGTACTCCTCTCGGGAGGCGTGCTGCCGCCGCGGCGAAGGCCCGGCAACGAGGCGCACCGCGCTCGCCGCTTGTTCTCCAGGGCCTGGGTGTACTCCGCCAGCACCGCCTCATCAGAGACCCGGGTGTAGACCTTCACCGACTCCGGCGAGGCGTGGCCGAGACGTTCTGCAGCGACAGCTCCCGCATGCCGCCTTCCCACATGGCCGTCGCATGCGTGTGACGTAGGGCATGCAGGGTCGTCTCGGGAGTACGTAGGCCCAGCGCGCTCATCTTCCGGGAGAACAATTTGACCAGCGCGTCGTAACTGAGCGGCTCGCACCTCTGCCGACCCCGACCGACCAGGAACACGAACGGGCTGGTCGCCTCCAGCGGCCGTCGATCTCGATCACGAGCCGCACACTGTCGAGTGCCACGGGACACCGCAACGGGAATGAGGTGCCCAGCAGATTTCCGGGGGCGTTCTCGACCTTCCGTGCACTTAGCGATGCAGCGTCGGCAGCCGGGAAGTGACTGCCGGCACTACTTTCGAACGAGATCAGCCGGCCTCGCGTAGCGGTTGGAACTCGACGCTGAGCCGCATTTCCAGAGCCTCTGCCAGGCGCTCCAACATGGGGATGGTCGGCATGGTGCCTCCTGCTTCGAACCGTGCAACCGCTGGCTGCTGCAGTCCAGTGCGCTCCGCTAGTTCAGCCTGTGTCAGTCCAAGTTGCTCACGCCGCAGTCGCACGTCCTCGCCCAGTTCGAACCGGATCTTGGCCGCCTCGTAGGCCGCTCCGGCACTGGGACGACTCATTATTTCGGACTTCCTGTCGGCCCAAGTCCTGCGCTCACTCCGCTCACTCCTCATCAGTGGTGTGCGCCTCAGTGATACACCGCTGTATGGCCCGCCACGCACGATCGATCTCAGTGGTCTCGCGCATCCGCTGCTTGCGGAACACCGTCAGCATGACGATCCGTCTCCCCGGAGCGATTTAATAGGTGATCCGCACAGCCTCTCGGTGGAGGTGAAACCGCAACTCCCGTAGCTTGCCACGGAGTTGTCGGGTGTAGGGCTCGTCGAGCAGGACACCACGCGCGGCCAGTAGGGTCGATGTAGAACGCCGCCGTTTCCTGGCCTTCCTGATCAAGAGTGTCGAACCATTGATCAACCTCTGGCTCTAGCTCCACCTTTCCCCAGCTCATAACACAAACGTTATAGTGCAAGCAAGAGTCGGGTCTTGGAGAAGTGAAATTGCCCTGTTACGTGCCTCGGCGCTCAGGCTGTGCCAGGTCGAAGGCTGGTCGTCGGGCCATTGGCGGGCCATTGAGAAGGGTGACGAGGGGTAATCACGGTCGCTCAGGACAGGCTCGCGGCCCAGCTCGGCGCCTTATCAGGCCATGATCGATGTAGTTCGCAAGGTGACAGCGCGGGTTCGATTCCGTCGCCAGCTCTCGATGTGAAAGCCCAGGTGGGCCCATGGATTTGGTGCCTGGGCTTTGATGTTTCCCGATGTCGTTGTTATACGCGTGCCATTGGGCCGTGATCATCCTGTCGGAACCAGTGGGTGAGGGCTTTGGCTCAAACCTTGATGACAGTGACGCTCGCACCGCACAGTGCGGCAAGGTCCTCGGGGTCGGAGGTAAGGACCGTGACGGGATCGGGGGCAGCGAGGGCGGTGGCGCTGAGCATGGCATCAATGGCGTACTTGTGCCCGTGCAGACCGGCATTGGACAAGAGTGCGGAGGCGTGGCGGGCGATTGGTTCGGTTACCGGCTCGATGACAAGGCGGGACAACGTCCACTCCAGAGCCGGCCGGTTGACGCGGGGGTGGACCACCTCGACGAGGGTGGCGGCAGAAGTGATGACGCGGAGATCGTCCGCACGGGCGAGAGCGAGCCACGCGGTGACCGTACGGTCGCGCAGGACGGCCTTGGCTAGTCCCTCACTGTCGAGGACAAGGGTCCCGCCGGGACGGGCGGGAGAACGGGTCACGTGGCCGCTCCACCATTGGCCTGTTCCCGTCGGGCCTGGTGGAGTTGGTCGCGCAGCGCCTGGATCTCGTCGTCGGTGACGGGGCCGTGTTCGGCCTCGGCGACCTGGATGAGTTCGCTGAGATTGTCACGCTCAATCTGGCGGGCGACGGCGGCGGCGACGTAGGCGGACAGGCCGGAAGGTCCGCTCCGGGACCGGGCAGCCTCGGCGACGTCGCGCGGCATGGTGATTGAATACTTGCCGGTAGGCTCGCTCATGCTCTCTATCCTACCTTTCATCCTCCTGGCTTGTCGGGCGGTGAGTTGTGTATTGGCGAGAGCTGATTGGTTTCCTTGCGTCCCGTTGGGGGTCACCTGGCAGGCGTGCCCGCTGCGTGCGCGATGGAACGCTGCACCAGGATGCCACCACAGGGGAAGGGATTCCCGGCAGTGTTGAGTTTCGCCGTCCGAGGGCTGTTCCAGCACGACGGCAGAGGCTTTCTCTGGCTGACCTCCGGCGAGCCCAGCGAGAGTGGCGACGGCGGCAACCGCTACAGCTACCTGAAGGGCCATTGGTACAGCTATAGGTGGGAGCCGGACTGGTAAGCGGCCAACCTCGCCGACTATGTCCGGCCGCCCTTTCCCTCGTGCGGGTGAACTGTTCGGGGTCATCTCTGCCCCGTGCCGCCGTACCGGGTGGCATGAGGGAGGCTTGTGGCGTAAAGGGGTGGCAGGTCCGCCTCGATGCTTGAGAGCATCCGACCATGTCGGATGACGGCACTTCAGGGCACTACCGAGTAGGCGAGACGGCCTTGCTGGCCGTGGTGAAGGAAGCTGAGCCGGTGGTCGGGCGGTGGCGGTGGAGGTTTGATTCGTCCGCCTCGGCTGGGGTTCCCGCGCACGTGACGGTGCTTGTGCCGTTTCTGGACATCGATCGCATCGACGCTGCGGTGATCGACGAACTCAGGGTGATGTTCGGCGGGCACAGCCCAGTGACCGTGCGGTTTGAGGAGTGCGGGCGGTTTCCCGATGTGCTCTACCTCGCGCCGACACCCGATCAGCCGTTTCGTGCCCTGACCGAGGCCGTCGCGGCACGGTGGCCCGAGGCGCCGCCCTACGGTGGACAGTTCGCGGAGGTCGTCCCGCACCTGACTGTCGCGCACCGTCAGCCGGCGCACGTGCTCGACGAGACGGAAGCCGCGCTGACCGTACGGTTGCCCATCATCGCTGATGTCGGGTCGGTCAGTCTCTACGTCAGCGACGGTTGCGGTTGGCGATCACGCGCCGAGTTCCCACTTGTCGGGTGAATTCTCCATCCGCCAAGCCAGCCGGGGAACGACTTTGGTCCAGGGCGTTATGCGTTCAGGAGGTTTCGTGGCAGAGAAGATCATCAGTGACAAAGTTCTCTGTTATATCGTTCGGGACGAGCGGCTTCTCGTCTTTCGTCATGTGGACTACAGCTACGAAGAGGTCGGTATACAAGTCCCTGCCGGCACGGTGAAGCAGGGAGAAGACCCCGCGAGCGCCGCGCTGCGGGAGGCTCGGGAGGAAACCGGCCTCAGCCAGTTCGCCATCGTTCGCGAGCTCGGCACAGTCGACTACGACACCACTCCCTACCGGCCCGAGATTCAACGCCGTCACGTTTTCCAGCTCTCGCTTGGTGAGGACACCCCTGACCGGTGGGCAAGCCAGGAAGACAATGACGGGACTGGGCAGCCGATCCGCTTTGAATGTTTCTGGATTCCGCTGGAGCACGGGCACGTGCTGCAGTCCGGCCAGGGCGCTCTGCTTTGGCGTCTCTTCGAGAAATAGCTGGTCAGCTTGATCGGGTTGCGGTGAGTACGGCGAGGTCGCGGTCGAAGCAGATGATGATGTGGCCTTGTGGGGTGGCGGCGACGGCGTTGACCGGGTCGGGGAATTCGAGGTCGGGGATGATTTTGTCGAAGGTGGTGAGGCTCCAGGTTGTCACCGTGCGGTAGCTGGCGGCGACGGCGATGGGGTGGCCGTTGATCGTGGTGGCGGCGAGGGCGGTTACGTTCAGGGTGGGGAGGCGGCCGAGTTGTTGAGCGGTGGCGACGTCCCATACCTCTAGCGGTGGCTCGCGCCAGTCGTCGTTTGTGGTGATGGCGATGGGTCGTTCGTCCGCGTTGGTGGTGGCCACGAGGCGGACCGGTTTGCCGTTTCGGCCGGTGGTTTGGAGTGTGGTGTCGCGGTTGGTGGCGAGGTCGCGGATTCGGAAGCCGCCGCCCCACCGTCCGAGTACGGCGACGGGCCGGCCGCTGAGGGTGGTGGTGGCGAGGGCGTGAATCCAGCGATGGTCGCTTTTGCGCGGGTTGCCGGTTTCTTCGCCGGTGCGGAGATCCCATACGCGGATGGTTTTGTCGTCGCCGGCGGTGATGGCCCGGGGTAGGCCACCTGTGTTGTCGGTCGCGATCGCGGTGATCGGGCGATGGTGGGTGGTCAGTGGTGGTCCGGCCGGCTTGCCCAGGGTGAGGTCCCAGAGGTGGACGGTGCCGTCCTCGCTGCCGGTGATCGCCAGCGTGCGGTCGTCCCCGTGGGTCGTGGCCACGGCGGTGACGGGGCCGGTGTGGTCGGTGAAGGGCGGGCACGTCTGGTCGCCGGTGTCCAGGTTCCATACTCGTACGGTCTTGTCGTCGCTGCCGGTGACCACCATCGGCTGGCCGGTGACTGAGGTGGTGGCGGTCACTGCCCTGATGGTGGCGTCGTGGCGGATCGGCTTGTTGGTCGGTTCGCCGACGACCAGGTCGGATACCCGGACCGAACCGCCGTCGCAACTCGACACCACCACCTGCCGGCCGTCCACCACTGCCGTCGCCACCGCGTGCAGCGTGCGGGGGTGTTGGGGGAACAGCTCACCGAGCGGCTCGGCCGTCTTCAGGTCCCACAGCTGGATGGTCGGTTCGTTGGAGTCGCAGGTGATCGCCACCGTTCGGCCGTTCACGATCGCGGTCGTCACGGCCTCCAGGTTCGCGGAGCGGGGGAGGGCGCCGACCGGCAGGCCGGTGGCCAGGTCCGACACGTGGGTGGTCGACTGGTAGCCGCCGGAGATGACCACCTGGTGGCCGGCGGTCAGCTCCGTGACCGCGAGCGCGCCCACATATCCGCTGTGGCCGGTGAACGGCTTGCCCACAGGGTCACCCGTGTCCAGGTCCCACACCCGGACCGTTCGGTCGCCGCCCGTGACGGCCACCCAGCGGCCGTCCAGCATCGTGGTCGCCACCGCGTACACCGGGCCGGTGTGGCCGTGGATCGGTGACATCACCTCTTGCCGTGTTTGCAGATCCCATACCCGTACGGTTGTGTCGTAGCAACCGGTGACCGCTACCGTGCGGCCGTGGCGTTCGCCGATCGCGAGGGCCTCGACGCTGTCCGCCTGGAGGTTGAATGGCTCGCCCATCGGCTTGCCGGAGGCGAGGTCCCACACCCGTATCGTGTTGTCGTCGCCGCCGCTGATCACAACAGGGCGATCGTCCAGTACGGACGTCGCCAGTGCCCGCACCGCGTTCGTGTGAGCGGCCCAAGGGGTGCCGACCCGCTCGCCGGTCAGCAGGTCCCATACCCGTACGGTGTTGTCGCCGCTTCCGGTGACCGCCACGGGACGGCCGTCGAAGACGGCGGTCGTCACCGACGCCACCCAGTTGTTGTGGCCGTCGGTGCTGCCCAACGGCGGGCATGACATCACGCCCTTCGGCAGGAGGCTGGTCCACCTCCGCCGCACACGCCAGGCGGTGGGAGGGACAACCGGGACCTCGGGGGAGGAAGGGGATGACATGCCGCGCATGGTAGCGGCCGGGGTCGGGGCGCGTCTCCAAGATCTCGTGTGACGGCAGGCTGTTCCGCCGGCACATGCTCTCTAAGATTCCGCACGATGGCAGGCCGTTCTGCCAGCACATGCGCTTGTCTGCAAGATCCCGCGCGACGGCAGGCCGTTCCGTAGGTGAATGCGTAGGTCCTCTTACAGGTTGTACGCGGCGGTGGCGATCCGTACGAACGACCGGATGAGTGGGTTGGTGTCGCCCTCTTTCCACGCTGCCACCGCCCGGCTCGGCGGCATGTCGATCACGGGCACCACGGCGAGCCCGGCCGGCGGCTCGTGGTCCAGGAGCGTCATGCCGACCGTGCCGTTCCAGAGGACGGCCTGCCGGCATTCCTGGACGGCGCGTACCACGGGGCCCTCGCGGGGTTCGCCGCCGTTCCAGTACGACTGCCAGAGGGGGTCGGTCCCCTCCGGGAAGACGAACCAGCGGCGGTCTGCCAGGTCGGCCAGCTTCAGGCTGTCGCGGCCGGCCAGCGGATCGTCGGCGCGCAGCAGTGCTCCCACCGGGTCGGCACGCAGCTCGTACACGGTCAGGCCGGTTTCGTCGAACGGTCTGCGGGTCAGGGCGACGTCGACCAGCCCGGCGTGCAGTCCGCAGGTGGGATCGGTCAGGTCGGTCTCGCGGATCCGGACCTCGACGTTCGGGTGCCGCCGGCGGTGGAGGTCGGCCAGCCGCCGGATGCCCGGGTCGGTGCTGTCGCCCAGGACGCCGATGGTGAGGGTCGCGGCGCCGGCCGCCGTGGCCACGCGCAGGCGTACCAGGTCGGCGTGGTCGAGGAGGCCGCGTGCCTCCTGGAGTAGTACGGTCCCGACCGGGGTGAGGGAGACGCCGGCGGGCGATCGGTCGAACAGCGTGGCGCCGAGTTCGGTCTCCAGTTGCTTGATCGCCCGGCTCAGTGGAGGCTGGCTCATGTGCAGCCGGGTGGCGGCCCGGCCGAAGTGGAGTTCCTCGGCGACCGTCACGAAATAGCGCAGCGTCCGTAGCTCCATGCTGCAACGATACCCGTACGGTATCGGCTTCGGAGGATGGGTCTTGGACAGGCGCGGTTCCCGGGCAGTGCAATCGGAGCATGACTGACGAGAACGGGATCGTCCCTGACCCCACCGTATCCGTGGTCGGTCCGGACGGCGGCGAGACGATCGTCCTGGGCACCACGCGCATGCGCATCCTGGAGGACGGCAGCAACACCGGGCACCGCCTCGGGATGGCCGAGTCCGTCCTCGCCCCGCACACCCCGGGGCCGCCGCAACACCGCCACGCCCGGCATGACGAGGGCTTTTACGTCATCTCCGGCTCGGTGCGGTTCACCGTGGGTGAGACCGAGCATGACGCGACGGCGGGCACGCTCGTGATGGTCCCGCCCGGGGTCCCGCACACGTTCGCCAATGTGACCGACCAACCGGCCGTGATGCTCAGCACTTTCACCCCTGACCTGTACGTGCAGTACTTCCGGGACCTGCAGGACCTGATCGCCGACGGCCGGGGCGGCCTGACCCCGCAGGCGAACATCCAAGCGATGAGCCGTTACGCCACGGAGCCCGCCACGGAGCCCGCCACCGACTTCGCCCCGAAGGCGGCCCGGTGAACGTCGTCCTCTATTGGATCGTCGCCGGCCTGCTCGCCCTCTTCTACCTCTACGGGGGTGGGTTGAAGCTGGTGCGGAGCCGTGATCGGCTTCGGCCGATGATGGCGTGGGTGGACAGTATGCCCATGGCGGCCGTCCGGGCCATCGGCGTGGTCGAGGTGCTCGGCGCCATCGGGCTGATCCTTCCGCCGCTGACCGGGATCGCGCCGTGGCTGGCCCTGGCGGCGGCCACCGGGTTCGTGGTGCTGCAGATCGCCGCGACCACGGTTCATCTGCGCCTCGGAGACCGGCGGATCGCCCTCAACCTCGTGCTCATCGCCGCTGCGGCCGTGACCGTCTGGCAGGCGATTGTCTGGCTGTGATCGGCAAGGGCAGGGCGATCGTGAGACGGGCTCGGAGGCCGGCGTCGCCGCGGTTGCCGGAAGACGAGAACGCACAGAGATCATGAGGTTTCTGCGAAGATCATGGACATGCGAGAGGAATGGCCGCCGAACCTTTGCGCAGAAAGGATTCGGCGGCCATTCAGCGGCCGGCGGTTTCTGCCGCGTACGCGAGAGGACGCGGACCGCCGCGACTACGGAAAACCGTAATCTTTAGTACGTGTTCCAGTACGCGTAGCACGTGTAGGCCCAGCCCCCGGTCACCCCAGCGGACGCCCACTTACCCTTGCCCGCGTAGTCCTTGGAGTGGACATCGGCCATGATCGCCGTCGCCGAGTGCTTCTTCTTCGGATGGGTGTACTTCGAGTAGCAGTGCTTCAGTCCGCCGGTGCCCACGCGAGTGCCGTACGACCAGGTCCCCCCGCCGACGTTCACGGTCTTCCTGGTGGTCGCCTTGCTCGACGGGTCGGCCGGGATGGCGACCCGCCCGCCGTCCTTGGGCTGATCGGCCGTGACCGCCGACACCGACGCCGACGCCGCTGTGTAGGCCGGACCTGCTGTCGCGGAAGCGGAGGTCGCGCTTATGGCGGTGAGGCCGGCGACAATCCCCGTGGCTGCCGCGACGCGACGGTTGATACGCATTCCGAATTTCCCCCTTGATTTGTGGAACAAAGAGCTCGTGAGTTGCTCTTGCGAAAGAGGTTAGGAAGCTGCGTTATAGAAACGGTATTGATCGCTTATATGCGAAAAATCGTTTGCGTCGGGATGTCTCGCCGATTAGGCTCGCGCCGTGATCACGGTAGTCGAGTACGACCCCGCGTGGCCCGACCGGTTCGAGGCGCTGCGCACGGAATATGCCAGGGCCCTGCACCTCGCCGGCGTGCCGGTGGTTTCCATCGAGCATGTCGGCAGCACGTCCGTTCCCGGACTGGCCGCCAAGCCCGTCATCGACTGCGACATCGTGGTGGCCGAGCCTGATGTCGAGGCCGCCGCGAACGTACTGGTCGGCCTCGGTTTCTCGCCGTTGGGTGAGTTGGGGATCCCGCAGCGGTGGGCGTTCAAGGAGCCCGCACGACTCACCGGGACCAACACCTACGTCATTGTCGAAGGATCGTTGTCGCTCCGGAATCACCTCGGCGTCAGGGACATCCTGCGAGCCGACCCGGAACTGCGTGAACGGTACGCCGAGGTGAAAAGGCGGGTGGGTGCGACGGCCGCCAACCGCGAGGACTACGGGCGCGGGAAGAACGCGATGGTGCAGGCCATTCTCGCCGCGGCCGGTCTGACCGAGGCCGAACGGGCGTCGATCGACGGCAACCAGGTGCCGTCACAGGACGAGGTCCCCAGGTGAACGATCACCGCCGGGTAGGGTGAGAGGCATGCTTTGACGCCTGCCCGGTAATCGGGCACCTCCATTGTCTCCTTCGTTTGTCGCAGTCACAGCAAGGACTCACACGAAGGAGATTTCCGCATGAACACGTCGCGTATCGACGTACCTGATCCGTTCGCCGCGTCTTATGGCGGGAACGGCCCCGAGGCGCGTGCCTGGCTCGCTGATCTGCCCCGTCTCGGGGGCGAGTTCCTGGACCGCTGGGAGCTGCGGCCCGACGGGCCGGCCGCGTACGGCATGGCCTCGCTGGTCCTGCCCGTGGTCCGGGGCGGCACGACCCCTGCCGTGCTCAAGCTTCAGCAGCTCAGGGAGGAGACCGCCGGGACCGCCACCGGCCTGCGGGCGTGGCGGGGCGAGGGTGTCGTGCGGCTGCTCGACTATGACGAGGAGAGCGGCACACAGTTGCTGGAACGGCTGGACGCGGCCCGGCCGCTGTCCTCGGTGGCCGACGATGACGCGGCGGTGCAAATCCTGGCCGAGTTGCTGGCCCGGCTGACCTCCGTACCCGCGCCGGGGGAGGTTCGGCGGTTGTCAGACATCGCCACGGCCATGCTCGATCAGGTTCCGCAGGCCGTGCCGGCGCTGCGGGACCCGGACGAGCGGCGGTTGGTGCGCACCTGCGCGGGTGCGGTGGCCGAGTTGGTCGGCGAGTCCGGTGACAGTCTGTTGCACTGGGACCTGCACTACGACAACGTGCTGGCGGGGGAGCGGGAGCCGTGGCTGGCCATCGACCCCGAGCCGCTGGCGGGCGACCCGGGGTTCGAGTTGTTGCCGGCGATGGACAACCGGTGGGCGCAGGTGGAGGCCGGCGGTGACGTGGCTCGCGCGGTGTTGCGCCGCTTCGACCTGCTGACCGAGGTGCTCGGCCTGGAGCGGGAGCGGGCCGTCGGATGGACTCTCGGCCGGGTGTTGCAGAACGCGCTGTGGGACGTCGAGGACGGCAAGGCCACGCTCGAACCCGCCCAGGTCGCCATCGCCACGACGCTGCTGAGCAGTCGGCGGTAATATCCCGTTCGTGGTGAAATGGGGGCTTCGGTCGGCCTCGGCGGTGGACGTCGAGGCGGTGGCGGAGTTGCGGGCCGTGGTGATGAGGCCGGATCTCCAGCGGCTCGGCCGCTACGACGAGCACCGGGTACGGCAGCGGCTGCGGGACGGCTTCATGCCCGCGCACACCTGGGTGATCGAGGTGGGCGGCGTCCTGGCCGGTTGTGTGGCGTTGCGACCGGCGGAGGAGGCGTACTGGCTGGAGCACTTCTACCTGGATCCGGGAACGCAGGGCAGGGGCGTCGGTTCCGCCGTGCTGGGCAGCTTGCTCGAACGGTGTGACCGCGAAGAGGCCGTGGTACGGCTCAACGTGTTGCAGGGCAGTGCGGCCCGGCGGCTGTACGAGCGGCACGGGTTCACCCTTGAGACCGAGGACGAAGTGGACGTCTACATGGTGCGCCACCCGGCCCAGGGCTGAAACTGAGCGCCCGGCTCAGGACTGGACGACCAGTAGGGCCGCCTGGACCCGGTTTGTGCAGTTCAGCTTGGCGAGGATGCGGCTGACGTAGGTCTTGACGCTGGCCTCGGTCATGTGCAGCCGCCTGGCGACCTCGGCGTTGGACAACCCCTGCGCCACCAGGGCGAGGATGTCGTTCTCGCGTGCGGTGAGGGTGGCCAGCCGCCGGGCGGCGTCGCGCCCGCGTTCGTCGTCGCCGGGCGGCGCCGCCATGTCGAGCACCTGCCGGGTCACGGCCGGTGAGAGGTACGCCTGCCCGGCGTGCGCGGCACGGACCGCGCCGATCAACTCGTCGGGGGTGCAGGTCTTCAGCACGAAACCGGACACCCCTCGCCGTACGGCGCCACGTACGTTGTCCTCGTCGCCGAAGGCGGTGAGCAGCACCACCCGCGGCCCCGTCAGCTCGGCCGCCGCGGCCAGGCCGTCCATGACCGGCATCGAGATGTCCAGCAGCGCGACGTCGACCCGGTGCCGTTGGGCGGCCCGCACCGCCTCGCGGCCGTCGCGCGCGACGGCCACCACCTCGATGTCCCCGGCCGACTCCAGGACGGTGCGGATGCCGGTGGTGATGAGCGGCTCGTCGTCGGCGATCAGGACCTTGATCACGTCGCCGCCCCGGCCAGAACGGGTACGAGCGGGAGCATCGCGACCAGCCGGAACTCCCTGGGGCCCGGGTGGATGCGCAGCAGGCCGCCGGCCTCGGCGACGCGTTCCGTGAGCCCCTGCAGGCCGCTGCCGCCGGGGGAGGAGGGCCGATGGCGGGGCAACGCGTTGGCCACCGAGACCAGAAGCGCGTCGGGCTGCCAGTCGAGCGACACGGCGACGGGTAGCCCGGAGGCGTGCTTGACCGCGTTCGTCAGCCCTTCCTGGACGACCCGATAGGCGGCGTGGGACGCGCGAGGGTCGGTGAGCGGCACGGCCTCGCCGGACGACTCGATCGTCACCGTGGCCCCCGCCGCCCGGGAGCGGGCGATCAGGTCGTCGATGTCGTCAAGCCCGGGGGCGTCGTGGCTGCGCAGCGCGTTGACGACGCTGTGCAGTTCGGCCGCGGCGGCGCGGGCGTTGCCCGCCAGACCGCCCACCGCCCGCTGCTGGGCGGGCGGCAGAGAGCCCACTTCCAGCGCGGCGGCCTGCACGGAGACCAGGCTGAGCAGGTGGCCGAGCGAGTCGTGCATGTCCTGGGCGATGCGCAGCCGCTCGCGCAGCCGCTCCTGCTCGGCGATGAGGGCCCGCTCCCTGCGCAGGTGCTCGCGCTCCTGGGCGAGGTACCGGCCGGCGAGCAGCGGCAGCGCGGTCAGTACGACGACGCGGGCCAGGGAGATCCACGGTTCGGCTTCGTCGGGGGAGCGCTGTATGGCCAGCAGGAGCACGCACACGTACACGCACAACGCGCCTGCCGTCAGCACGACGTCCCTGCGTGCGGAGATGCGGTGGCCGGCCTGGAAGCCGGTGCAGATCAGCAGGGCCAGCGAGCCGCCGGTGAACAGGGCGAGCGCCAGCGCCGCGAGGAAGGCCACGAACGGCAGGCGGTTCATCGCCGTCATGGTGATCGCCACGATCAGGGCGTACGCGGCGAGTGTCCAGCCCCTCGTCCCGTCCAACCACCACAGCGTCGTGTCGGCGGCCACGACCGCGACGACGAGCGCAAACCACCTGGGCATGCGCTCACCCTACTTCTGACCTCCCACGGCATTGGTAGTCAACTTTGGTGAACAGTCATCAATGACTTTCGGGGGCAGATCCGGGCCACACGCGGCTCCTAGGGTGCTGCGCATGCTCAACACCTTCCTCGCGCTGGCCGTCGTCGCGACACCGGTCAGCGTTCTGACGCCGGAGCCGTCCCTGCGGTGGAGCGCCTGCCCCATCGCGGACGCGCCCGAGTTGCAGTGCGCGGACCTGGCCGTCGCCCTGTCGCCCAAGGGTGACCGCAAGATCACACTCAAGGTGGCCCGGCTGCCCGCCACCGGTGCCAAGAAGGGCTCCGTGCTGGTCAACTTCGGCGGGCCGCAGGGGTACCAGATCGCGACGATGGGCTCGCGTACCAAGATCTTCGACAGGATCCGTACCTCGATGGACGTCGTGACCTGGGACCCGCGCGGCTACCCCGGACTCAGCGACGCGGTCCTGAAGTGCGACTTCGGCTACCTGCGCACCCCGGCGTTCCCCGCGGACCAGGCCGGCTTCGACCGGCTCGTCGCGGCGAACAAGGCCAGGGGCGACAAGTGCCGCGCCACCGACACCGAACTGTTCGACCACATGGACTCGGCCGCCGACGCCCGGGACGCCGACGCCGTGCGCGAAGCGCTCGGCGAGGACAAGATGAACTTCCTCGGCCTGTCGTACGGGGGAACGATCGCGCAGTCCTACGCCCGGCTGTTCCCGCACCGCGTGCGTACGATGTACATCGACGGCTCCAAGAGCCACAGCCTGCGCGACTGGGAACGGGAACTCGACATCATGGCCCGCGAGAACGAGGAGTTCGTCGGCCGGTTCTTCGCCTGGGCGCCCGCCGGGACGGAGAAGCGCTGGCGGGCGCTGATCGCCAAGGCCGCCCGCGAGCCCATCCCCGCCCCCAAGACCGGCGCCCGCTACGACGACACCCACCTGCGTACTCTCGGGTTCTACAAGATCCGCAGCGGCCCCGCGAGCTGGGACGGCTTCATGACGGCCCTGGCGGCGGCCGAGCGCGGCGACGCCTCCGGCTTCGTGCAGACGAGTCAGCCCTACCCCGGCCTGCCCGGCGGCGGGTACAAGGAATGCCTGGACTTCCCGCGCCCCACCGACCAGCGCTCAATCGCGCGTACGGTCAAGCGGCTGCGCGCCATCGCCCCCAACACCGGCGCCTTCTTCCCCCTCGCCGGGCACCTGCCGCTCACCTGCGCCGGCTGGCCGGCCCCGGTGAGCAACCCGCCCAAGCCGATGCCCCGCAAGCAACTGCCGCCGATGCTGGGCGCGGGCACCTGGCTGGACTACGACTCCAGCCGCCGGGTGGTCGAGCAGACCCCCGGCAGCCGCACGATCGAACACGACGGCCCGGGACACAACCTGTTCGGCGGCATGGCCAACGCCTGCGTCATCGACCACGTCAGCCGGTACGTCACCGAGCGCCGGCTGCCGCCCAAGGGAACCACGTGCCCCTGAGGCGCCGGTGGATCGCGGGCGCCGTCGCCGTGATCCTCCTGGCCGCCGTCGTGACGCTGACGGCGGTCGTGTTCCCGTCCGTCGCGGCCACCACCTGCCCCGGCTGCTACGGCCTGGAGCGGCTCGGGCCCGGCCTCTACGCCGAACCGGGGCTGCCGGCGTCCCAGCGGCGGCGCGTGACCGAGGTCGCCCGGCAGGCAGGCGAGCGGGTACGCGCCTTCTTCGCGGGACGCCGGAGCTCGCCGGACCTCCTCGTGTGCCTGACCGAGGACTGCTACCGCGGGATCGGCGGCGGCAGGGAACGCGGCGTCGCCGTACTGAACCGGTCGGTGATGTTGTCCCCGCGCGGCGTCGACGTCGTGATCGCCTCGCACGAGATGACCCACGTGGAACTGCACGCCCGCCTCGACGGCGCCGAGGTCCCGCAGTGGTTCGACGAAGGTCTGGCCGTCCTGGTCAGCGACGATCCCCGCTACCTCGCCCCGGCGGGCGAGGACCGTTGTCTCGCCGAACCCCGCCGGGACCTGCCCGTCACCCTCGACGACTGGCTGCGCGCGGCGTCGGCGGATGCCCGGGTGTACGCCGAAGCCGCCTGCCAGGTGAGTCGCTGGGCGGCGGCGAACGGTGGGGAACCGGCCGTACGGGGCCTCGTCGAACGGCTGGCGTCAGGACAGGACTTCCCCGCGGCGGTAGCGACCGGCCCCGTCAGGGATTGAGCGGCCGGCGCGGACGCTTACGGACGTTTTTCGGTTTCACCGGCTGTTCCTGGGGCGGTGTCCCGCCGGTCAAGGCCGTCAGCCGCTCCCAGACCTCCAGGCCGTGGGTGAGATCGGCCATGGGGTTCCTGAGCCGGTGGAACGCCTGGACGGGAGTGAACCGCAGGTAGTCTCCGTCGCCCCACACGACGGAGAGACCGTAGTCCTCCCAGAGGAAGCTCTCCAGTCTTTCGGTGGGAATCCGAATGGTCTCGAACGCGTTGACGATCACCACTGCTTCGGGATCGATGGTGATGCCCATCAAGGCGTTGCGCACGGCTACGGCACCGGCCAGGACGAACCCCAGTGCGATCACGAAGTACAGCAGCTCGCCGCTCAGGTCGATTTGCAATGAGCCCACCATGCCAAAAGCCAACGGCATGACGACGAAGGGGCCGACGCTTTGGACTATCCGCCGCCACAGCCGGGGCCGGAAGGCCACCCGCCGGCGTTCCGGGTCGTTGTTCATGCGCGTTCCGCACTCCCGTCATTATGGGTTTCAGTTCCGTGAACAAGACCTCTCAGATTGCGCTTTCATTGTGGTTGCAAAGCGCTGTCTTTTCGATTTTCGTCGAATTTATCGGTCCATCCCGGCCCGGTTCGCTAGCCTCATCGCCGTCGCTGGGGATTCATAGGAGAGGACATCGATATGACGATTCGCAGGGCGGCCGTTTCCGTCGTGGCCGGGTGCGCGGCTGGCATCGCGCTGGTCGCGGGCGGGGCGGGCGCGGCCCAGGCCGGGGCCGCGACGGAGGCGGCAGCCGCGCCGGGGATGCTCACGCTGACCAGGTACTACAACGGCGCCAAGCACTGGAGCACCACGGGTGAGGAGCCCGGCGGGGCGTACGAGAGTGAGCTCAAGGTGGCGATCCTGGCGGAGAAGGAGGCGGGCAGCGTCCCGCTTTACGCCTGCCTGGCCGGGCATGCGCCGATGGACCAGTTCCTGAGCCTGAACGCGGGTTGCGAGGGCGTCAAGAACGCCTCCCTGGGACTGCAGGGCTATGTTTACAGCAGCCCCGCTCCCGGCTTCACCCGCCCGATCTACCGCTGCCACTGGGCCAAGTCGCAGAGCCACTTCTTCTCTCTCAAGGCCGACTGCGAGAGCACCGGCGCCAACCCGGTCAAGAGCGACTTCAAGCTCGGATACGTCAAGGGCTAGCACGTTTCGATGAATTGCGAACTATTTAGCCGGCAGTGACGGGCCGGGTGCAGAACTCGACTGGCTACGATCGGTTTGAGTTCGAGGGAAGCTGCACCCGTTCGCGGGTGGCGGGGAGGTGATGTGATGCGCGGCAGGGACTACTGATTAACGCATGTGGATGATTGACCCACGCCGGCCTCGGATGAATTTCTGGGGCCGGCGCGTTGTTTCCCGGCTTGGATATGAAAGGTGAACGCGTGGGCGCAGAGCGGTCCGCCGTCCGGCGCGTGTTCGCCGTCAGGGAGTTCCGGGCGTTGTGGTTCGCCCACTCCCTCTCCCTGATCGGGGATCAGCTCGCGCGGGTCGCGCTGGCCATCCTGGTGTTCGACAGGACCGGTTCCGCCGGGGCCACCGCGGTGACGTACTCGCTGACGTACGTCCCGGCCGTGGTCGGCGGTCCGCTGCTCTCCGGGCTGGCCGACCGGTTTCCGCGCCGGACGGTCATGGTCGTGGCCGACGTGGTCAGGGCCGTCCTGGTCGCGGCCATGGCGTTGCCCGGCGTGCCGTTCCCCGTGTTGTGCGTGCTGCTGGTGCTGGTCGTGCTGGCCAACGCCCCGTTCAACGCCGCCCGGCTGGCGACGTTGCCGGACACCCTCGAAGGCGACGCCTACGAGGCGGGGCTGGCCGTCACGAGCATGACTCAGCAGAGCGTCCAACTGCTGGGCTTCGGCCTGGGCGGTGTGCTGGTCGCGGCCACCTCGGCGCAGGCGGCGCTGGCGATCAACGCGGGAACATTCGTGGTCTCGGCGCTGGTGATCGGGCTGGGGATGCGGCTGCGTCCCGTGCCGGCCGCGCCGGAGACGGGCTCCTCGCGCGGGTCCACATTCGCCACCATGCGGCTGGTCTGGGCCGATCGCAGGCTCAGGGCGTTGTTCGTGCTCGGCAGCGCGTGGGGGTTCTACGTCGTTCCCGAGGCGCTGGCGGCGCCGTACGCGGCGCAGATCGGGCAGGGGCCCGCGGTGGTGGGACTGCTCATGGCGGCCGACCCGTTGAGCGGCGCGGTCGGCGCGTGGCTGCTCGTCCGCTGGGTGCCCGCGTCCGTGCAGGCCCGGCTGATCGGGGTGTTGCCGGCGTTGTGCGGCCTGCCTCTCGTGGTCTTCGCGCTGAACCCGTCCATCGTCCCCGCGCTGGGGATGCTTCTGCTTTCCGGGCTGCTGTCCGCCTATCTGGTCAGTGTCCACGCCACTTACGTGCGGGCGGTGCCGGACGGTGCGCGTGGCGCGGCGGTGGGCCTGGCGTCCGCGGGACTGGTCGCCGCACAGGGGCTGGCGATCCTGCTCGCCGGGGGCGTCGCGGAGCTGCTGGATCCGGGCCCGACCATCGCGGTCTTCGCGGCCGCCGGTGTCACGGTCTCCGCCTTGATGGGGATGAGCTGGAGGGGTACGGCGGCCTAGATATTTGGACGATCGTACTAGTTGTACTATCGTCCAAGTATGGATGACAGAATCGCACAGACGCGCGCAGGGGCACGGGAGTGGCTCGGGCTGGGGCTGCTGGCGCTGCCGACCGTGCTGCTGGGGCTCGATGTGACCGTGTTGTACCTGGTGCTGCCGAGCATGGCCGCCGAGCTCGGCCCCACGGCCGCGCAGACGCTGTGGATCATGGACGCCTACGGCTTCTTCATCGCCGGGTTCCTCATCACGATGGGCACCCTGGGGGACCGGATCGGCCGGCGGCGCCTGCTGATGATCGGCGTCGCGGCGTTCGCGGTCGTCTCGGTCCTCGCCGCGTTCGCCCCGAGCGCGGGCCTGCTGATCCTGGCCCGGGCGCTGCTCGGCGTCGCGGGCGCCACGCTCATGCCCTCGACACTGTCCCTGATCAGCAACATGTTCACCGACGTGCGGCAGCGTGCCGTGGCCATCGGCGTGTGGGCGACCATGTTCGCCCTCGGCATGGCCGCCGGTCCCGTGCTGGGCGGCGCCCTGGTCGACCGGTTCTGGTGGGGGGCGGCGTTCCTGGTCGCGGTGCCGGTGGCGGTGGTCGTGCTGGCGGGCGCTCGTACGCTGCTGCCCGAGTACGCGGCGCCCGGGGAGGGCCGGTTCGATCTGACCAGCGTCGCCCTGTCACTGGTGGCCATCCTGCCGGTGGTCTACGCCGTGAAGCACCTGGCCACGTACGGGCCCGACGCGCTGACGTTGCTCCTCGTGCTGGTCGCGGCGGTCGCGGGGTACGTCTTCGTCCGCCGGCAACTTCGCCTCCCCGCCCCGCTGCTGGACGTGACGCTGTTCGCCGACCGGGCCTTCTCCGCCGCCCTGGCCGTCCTGCTGGTCGGACTCGTCGGCGTGGGCGGCGTGATGTACCTGGTCACCCAGTTCCTGCAACTGGTCGAAGGGCTCTCGCCCGCCGAGGCGGGACTGTGGATGGGCCCGCCGGCGCTGGCGATGTTCGCCGCCGCGATCGGCGCCCCGATCGTGGCGAGCCGCATCCGGCCGGGCGCGGTCATGACGGCGACCCTGGGGCTCTCCCTGATCGGGTACGCGCTCCTGGCCACGGCGGACACCGGCGGCAAGGTGAGCGTGGTGGCCGGATTCGCCTTCGTCTACCTCGGCCTCGGCGCCATCGCGGCGCTGGGCACCGACATGGTGGTGGGGGCCGCGCCGGCGGCGAAGTCCGGCTCGGCGGCGGCGATGTCGGAGACCGTACAGGAACTCGGCACCGCCGTGGGGGTCGCCCTGCTCGGCAGCCTCACCACGGTCGTCTACCGCTCCCAGGTCCAGGCGCCGGGCGTGGCGCCCGAGGTCGCCGGCCGCGTCACCGACAGCCTGAGCGGCGCCATGGCCGTCTCCGACCGGGTCCCGCCGGGGACGATGCGGGCGGCTCGGGAAGCGTTCACCGTCGGGCTGAACGTCGCCTCGCTCACCGCGGGCGTCGCGATCGTGGCGGTGACCGTGTTGTGCCTGATCGTGCTCAGGCACATCCGCCCCATCGGGGAGAGCCGGCCCTCCTGACCGTCTAACCTGATGGTCAGGAGGGGGCATGGGCGACGAGGACACGAGCACGGACGGGCGCAGGGCCAGGGGCCAGAAGCGCCGGGCCGAGATCATCGAGGCCACCTTGACGGTCGTGCAGCGTGACGGGGCGGCAGGCGTGACGCACCGTACCGTCGCCAAGGAGGCCGGCATCCCCGTCAGCCTCAGCACCTACTACTTCGCCACCCTGGACGACCTGCTCGTCGCGGCCCTGTCCAGCGTCGCCGAGGGCTACTCGGAGCGCGTCCGCCACATCATCGACCACCATGACGACAAGCTGCGCGGCCTGGCCGAGCTCATCGCCGAATCCGCCGGGCCGGGACGCGATCGTGCCCTGGCCGAGCGCGAACTGTCCACCATGGCCGCCCGGCGGCCGGCCCTGCGTCCCATCGCCCGCCGCTGGCGTGAGGACATCGCCGAACTCGCCCGGCACTGCACCGACTCTCCCGAGGCCGTGGTGGCCCTCGTCGCGGCATCCGACGGGCTCTGCGCCGCCCTCCTGATCGACAACGCGCCCGCCGACATCGCCTACGTGCACACCATCCTGCGGCAGGCCCTGGGTTTGCGGTCCGGCACCGTCAAGCGGTGACCGCCTCGTCCGGTGCCGGCCAGGTCCGCGCCACTGTGAAGTGGGTGACGGTCCGCTCGAAGTCCGTCAGGGCGGCCCGGGCGGCCGGCTCCACGACCGCGTGGCCGAGGTCGTCGCCCGCGAAGGCGCGGATCGTCTCCAGTGACTCCCAGTACGTGATGACCTCTATCGCCACCTGATCCCCCGACTCCCGTGTGAGGAGATGCGCCGCGCGGCAGCCGGGCAAGTCGCGCAGTTCCGGCAGTACGGCTCCGTCGAAGTGTTCGGCGTAGCGCCGGGCGCCGTCCGGAGTGGCGGTGGCCTTCCATACCCTGGCGATCATCGAATCCCCTTCAACGGTGAGTTCATTGGCGGCGCGCTTTCACGATCGCCATGACCGCGAAGAGCAGCAGGAAGGCGCCGCCCAGGAGGAGGAGGGCGAACCCGGCCAGCAGGTTCCAGTTACCCAACCCGCTGAGGACCGGGAGGGTTGGGTCCAGGTAGAACAGGACGATCCAGACAATGCCCAGGATCCACGAAGCGATCATCGCGCCGATCGGCCATCGCGGTGTGGCCCTGCGAGGTTGGGTAGATGACATCGGTCACTCTCCTCAACGGCCGTCAAGCCTCGGCGTGAACGGCGCCGGCGGGGGGAACGCGGAAAACGGTCGTGGCGGAACTCGACGGGCTCCGCCTCGACCGCTTTCCGCTGCCGTTTCTACCAGTTGTTCTCGTTCGGCGTCGCGCCGGTTACGCGGGTGCCGCCACCGATCGGGTCCGCGCCGGTGACGCGGGTGCCGCCACCGATCGGGTCCGCGACGGTGACGCGGGTGCCGTCACCAAGGGGGTCGGCGGCGGCGGGAAGACTCCACAGGGTGACAGACATCGCGCCCAGCAGAACCCCTGCGGCAATACGCTTGAGTTTCACCTTCTCGGCCTTTCCTTGTCGCCGTGCTATGTGAGGACCGGAAAAATGTTCGTGGCCCCGATTTCAAGTCTATGGCGGCGAGTTTCGGCGGGCGAATATTTCGGCGTAATTCGAAATGTTCAAACCAGGGTATCGGCATAGCTGAGCATCACCACGGTCAGCAGGCCGCCGAGCATGTACAGGACGAAGGAGAGTTTCCCGTGCACATGGCCCTCCTCCGCGAGCGACTGGGCGAGCAGGCCCAGGAGCAGGACGGCAGGACCGGCCAGCAACATGGCCAGCGCCCCCGGCGGGCCGTGCTGCTCGGCGAGGTCGTAGAACGTCCGCACGACTGCCCAGGCCGTCAACAGGGTGCCCCCGACGAACCACGGGACGATCGCGGCGGGGTTGTCGATGGGCTCGGCCTCCAGGGAGCCGACGGCCAGGAAGCCCAGGGCGTACGTGATCAGGGGACCGGCGATGAGCAGCGTGTCCTGGTTGAAGGTGACGACGCCGAAGAGGTCGAACGGCAACTCGTCGGCCGCCACGTAGAGCGAGGCCGCCAGGACGGTCACGAACAGGCCCGCGCCGGCGACGGCCCGCACGGCCCAGGACTCGACCTCGCGGAGCCGCATGACGGCCGCCGCGACCATCAGCGCCGGCCCCGCCAGGCCCAGCGCCGAGGCGAGCGCGAACCCGAACAGGTCCGCCATCGCCGGTAACCGTCCCCAATAGGCCGTGATCGAGACGATGGCTGCCGCGGCCGTCCCGGTCCCATAGATGATGGTGAGTATGCGGTCACGATCCATTGATCCCCCGGTGGCGCGATATGGGGCAGCGGGATGGCATCGCTTCGCAAATGCCCAAGAATTTGCGAAGCGACTTCCTTTTGCGCTGCAACCCTACGCCGCGGAATGCGCCTTTTTACGGCAGGTGTGTATTGTCTTTCTTCTCAGCGCGGCATCTCGTAGACGGCGGCCGTCAACAAGCCTGGGCGGTGGCGATAGTCGGAGACCTCCGTCACGAGCCGTACCTTGACGGTCGTCGTCGCCTTCCGGTCGCCGTCCAGCGTGGCGTACCCGTTCCGCGGACCGTCGTCCTGGATGATCCCCGGTTTCACGCAGCCGACCCTGTGGTTGGACAGGCGGCCGTTCACTCTGGTCTCCAGCATGAGGCGGCGGTTGATGTCGCCGCCGCAGTAGGTGACGAGAGCCATCGGGCGGCCGGTGTTCGGGACGGTGATGGTCACCTCACGGGTGGCCGGCCACGTGCCCTTCGCCTTGCCCAGCAGCCGCCACGTCCCGATGGTGGCGGGCGGCTCCGGCAATGGCCGCGGGCGCTTCGCCGTCGCGGGAGGCGTCCACTCGTAGACCCCGAAGCGCCAGCGCTCAGGACCCGCCTTGTTGTGCGCCTCGATCGTGACGGCGGCCCGGCGGGTGCCCTGGGGCAACGGCATCAGATCCACCGCGCGGTTCTCGTGGCAGTCCAGGAACGGAGTCGGCGTCAGCCGGTACTTTTTCGAAGACTCCGGCACCCGCACGGTGATCTGCGGCGGCCAGCGCTCGGCCGGGCACTCGGCGCGGATGGCCAGCGGCTTGCCCCGCACCGCCACGTCCAACGTCACCTCTCTGGTCGCGGCGTCGAGCGTCGCCTCGGCGACCAGGCGGTAGACCGTTCCATCCGATTCCGTGTACTCGGCGGGAAACGCGGCGGCCACGGTCACGCTCGTCTGGTCGCTCCCGCCGGGCCCGCGCAGGCCGAGCACTGTCCCCGAGGCAACGAGAGAGACGATGACGGCGCCCGCCCAGGCGGCGCGCCTGCGGCGGCGCGCCCGGTCGATCCGCCCGCGCAGTGACGTCAAGGGCGCCGGCCGCTCGATCGCGGGCCGGCTCCGCTCGTCCATCAGGTCCTGCAGGTCCAGCCGATCGATGGGCATCGCTCTAGCTCCTTCTCGCGATCATCGGGTCGAACGAGTCATCGACGCGCAGCTTGGCCAGCGCCCTGCTGGTCTGGCTCTTGACCGTGCCCACGCTGCACCCGAGGGTCTCGGCCGTCTGGGCCTCGGTCAGGTCCTCGAAGTACCGCAGCACCACGACGGCGCGCTGACGGGCGGGCAGCCGTCCCAGCGCCTGCCAGACCAGCTCGCGCTCGTCGGCCTGCCCCATGTGGTCGGCCACCTGCGACCGGTCGGGGAGTGATCCGCTGGTGACCTCGGCCCGCCGCCAGCGCCGCCGCCACCACGACACGTGCACGTTGACGATGATCTTGCGGACGTACGCTTCCCGCTCGTCCCCAAGGCGGGGCCAGGCCAGCCAGGCCTTCAACAGCGCGGTCTGCACAAGATCCTCGGCCGCGTCCCATTCCCTGGTGAGCAGGTAGGCGGTGCGGAGTAAGCGCGGCCACGCCCGCGTGACGAACGCGTCGTACTCCGATCGATCCGCCATCAAAATGGGCCTCCCCTCAAACGTTGGTCAACCCTTCTACGCCGCGAGAAGCGCGGAAGGTTGGCTTACGGTGGGGGCATGTTCTTCGAGCCCCTCCCGGAGCAGGACGATGCACCTGGCGCAGCGGAGCCGGAGCTTCCTGCCTGGACGGCGCCACCCACGGACGAGACGGGCGTCGTGGTGCCGACGGGTCTGATGCTGGCCCGTACCCCGCATGTCGCCATCGCCTTACCGATGGTCCGGTCGTTCCGTACCGGCTGTCTCATGGAGGTGGAGGTGATTCTCCGGCAGGGTGAGCTGTCCTCCGACGCCTTCTCCGATCTTCAGGCGGGCGTCTATCCCACCCCGTTCTCCCGCCGGTTCCCGCCGAACAGGATGTTGCGCATCGGCGTGCGTTACGCCGATGGCGGCAAGGCCGGCACTCTCATCCGCAACGGTGAGCGGGTGCGTATCGGGCCCGAGGGCCGGCCGGTGGGCCCGCTGCTCAGCTGGCAGCCCACCGGTGACCAACTGCACGGCGCCGCCCCCTACCTGGGCCACAACAGGTTGAAGTTGTGGTTGTGGCCGCTGCCGCCGGCGGAGACCTTTGAACTCGGCGTGGAGTGGCCCATCGGCGGCGTCGAGCCGAGCGTCGTCGAACTCGACGGGGCCGCCTTCGTGGCCGCCGCCCAGCGATCGGACCCCTACTGGCCCGCGCCCGGATAGCCGGGCTCAGGTCAGGGTGACGGGATTGGTGAGGGCGGCCATGTGGCCCGAGGGGTGGCGTACTTCGACGCGCACGAACGCCGACTCCCCCGCGCTGGTCACCCATTCGAGCACGCCGCCGGCGGGTAACGGCTCTCGTCGTGCCCTTCCCCGGTCGGTGTGGAAGGTGACGGTGCCGGCGGGCACACCTTGCACGGCCACCCGTACGGAGACCGGCTCGCCGCAGGTGTCCAGACGTTCCCCGATGCCGGCGCGGCGGGGGCCGGCGCACACCTCCAGCGACAGGTCGATCGCGGCCGACTCGGCGATCCAGGTGCGGCCGGCGCGGATGCCGGACAGGATCGCCTCGGTGCTCAGCTCGTCGGCCAGTACGACGGTGTGCGGGGTGCCGAGTTGCCCCTCCAGGTGGGCGTCGCTGTTGCCCATCGCCGGCCGCCACTGCCCGTCGTCGAGGCCGGTGGCCAGACTGCGGCCCCATTCGGCCAGGGCGGATTCGTTGTCCGCGTTCCAGGGCAGGTCGGAGCTCCACCGCCCGTTCCAGACCTCCACCACGTCGAAGTCCCGGTAGGGGTACATGAAGACGCCGGAGGGGTAGGGCGCGTGCGGGTGCGCCGCCACGCACAGCCCACCGGCCCGGCGGACCTGGGCCAGGTGGTCGCCGATGACGTTGTCGCGTACCCGGTAACGCCAGTCCACCACCTGCCCGGGGTCGATGCCGAGCGCCAGCCAGTGACCGGTCCCGGTGGTCACCTCCTGGCCGAGGATCACCAGCAGGTCGTCGCCGGCCTGCGGGCCCCAGGCGGCGTGCGTCTCGGCGGTGTTGTGCTCGGTGGTGGCGATGAAGTCCAGGCCCGTCGCGCGGGCGGCGGCTGCGAGTTGCTCCGGCGTCAGCTCGCCGCCGCTTGAGACGAGCGAGTGCACGTGGCAGTCACCCCGGTACCAGTCCCGCCCCCGCCCGGCCGCCCGCCTGGGTGGATATTTCGGCATACGGCCTTCTCTCCAGCGGTCAGGGGAGTTTCGAGTACACGTACGGCCCGGCCGGTGACGGTGTCCGCGATCGCGAAGGAGTATCCGGTCCTGTCCGTGCTCCTGCTCCACTGCCTGTGGATGAAGGCCACGCCCTCCTCTTCCGTGTACACCGGCGGCACGGTGGTGATCAACGGGATGTACGGGTCCGTGGACGCCTCTTTCACCACCACGACGTCCTCCAGCCGCCACGGGCGGAGCAGGAACCGGTCGCCTGCGGGGAGCTCGGGAACCAACAAGGGCTCGGTCATCTGCGCATCATCCCAGCCGAATCGCCATCGACGCGGCTGCGGGCGCTACGCCGGCGGCGGAAACAGCGGCGGTCAGGAGGGGCGGTCAGGAGGGGCGGTCCGCCTCGTCGGTGGTGATGCGGGTGCCGATGTCCTCGCCCAGGCAGATCGCCCGCATGACGCCCCTGGCCGCGACGTCGAACACGTGCATGAGCAGGTTCTGCTCGTTGGCCAGCACGAACGCGCTCTCGTCCATGACCCGTACGCCGGCCGCCAGCGCCTCCCGGTAGGTCAGGTTGGTGTAGCGCTTGGCGTCGGGGTTGAGGTTGGGGTCGTTGTCGTACACGCCGTCCACGCCGCGCTTGGCCACCAGCAGCGCGTCGGCGTCGAGCTCCAGGGACCGCTGGACGGCGGGGTAGTCGGTGGTGACGTAGGGCTGGCCGATGCCGCCGGCCAGGAGCACGATCAGGTTGCGGCGCAGGTGCCGGTCGGCGCGGAGCCGGATGAAGGGCTCGGCCACGCTCTGGATCGGGACCGCGGTCATCACCCGCACGTCGGTGTCGGAGCGGGCGGTCAGCACGCCACGCAACATCAGCGCGTTCATGACCGTGCCCAGCATGCCGATGTTGTCGGCCTCGGCCCGG
Organism: Nonomuraea sp. NPDC050404; assembly: GCF_040655495.1. Lineage (NCBI taxonomy): Bacteria > Bacillati > Actinomycetota > Actinomycetes > Streptosporangiales > Streptosporangiaceae > Nonomuraea > Nonomuraea sp. NPDC050404. The sequence continues at coordinate 80,051 of NZ_JBFAKB010000040.1, read as the reverse complement.
CCGATGCCCCAGCCCTGCGCCATCTTCCCGCGGAAGTAGTTGCCGCCGCCGATGACCACGGCGATCTGCACGCCGAGTTCGTGCACCGAGAGGATCTCGTCCGCCAGTTGCGCCAGGGCGGCCGGTTCTGTGCCCCATCCGGTGTCGCCCGCGAGAGCCTCGCCGCTGAGCTTCACCACGACGCGTGAGTAACGACGCATGCCCGTTCCCTCCACGGCCGCGCCCTCGGCGACCCGACCAAGACTATGGGGAGGGTACGACAGAAGGAGCGGTGTCAGGCAGGCGTGCCGGAGTTTGTCAGATCCGGCACGCCGACCGTCTGGCCGCCGCCCGTCTCACCGGTGAGCCGGAAGCCGAACTCGCGGCCGGTCACGATCAGGGCAGCCACTGTATCCAGCCGCCGTGCATCGCGGAGAAGGCGAGCGGCCGGCCGTCCTGCGCGAGAACGTAGGTGATGGTGTCCGCCGGAGGCTGCCGGCGCAGGCGGGCGGCGATGCCGGGGAAGAACTCCGGCCCCTCCTGCGAGATCCAGCGGCAGTCGAGCCGCCCGACCTGATCTACGAACGCGGCCCGCTCCTCGTCCGGCACGTAACAGAGCACCGCGGTGTGGAAGACGACGAGCGTGGCGTGCGCGGGAGCCTGGGCGGCCAGCTCTCCGAGGCGGGCGTTCAGGTCGCCGCGCAGGAGGTGCGGCGGGTCGGCCTGAGCCAGGGCGATCGCGGTGTCCAGGCGTCGCAGCCGCTCGTCCTGCTCCGGCCAGACCAGCGTGCGCAGCCAGCGGACGTCGTCGGCGTTCCTGACGTCGAGGGGGTTGAGGTCGATGCCCGCCCGCCAGGCGACGGTCACCGGACCCGGTTCCGCGAGGTGCGGCGGCGGGCTGCCCTCGGTACGGCAGCTCAGCCGCAGCGGGCTGTCCACGGCACCAGCCGCCCGGCCGTCGTAGTCGTAGGCATAGCGGTCGGGGTACAGGCACAACCCGGCCGACGCGCCGACCTCCAGCAGTGCCACCGGTTGGGGGAGCGAGGCGAGCAGTGGGTACAGGGCGGCGCACCGGCCCGGCTCGTTGGTCTGCGTGTAACGGGCGAGCATCGTCGCCACGACGGCGTCACGGTTGTCGAGTACGGACCGGCGGAAGTCGTCGTAGCCGGACGCGGTGCCGGTGAGGTACCGGGTGGCGGCCAGGAGCAGGTTGGGCTGGCGCTTGGCGGGCGGCAGGGCGGTCAGCAGGTCGAGCAGTTCGCCGTCGGCCGCCACGCCGAGCGTGAGCTGCTCGTACAGGGGGGAGGCGCCGCGGGCCTGCCGGGCGGCGAAGTCCCGGTACTGCTCTGCCGTGGCGTCCATCTCCGTGAGGGTCATGGGTCCATATTTGAACAGAATGATCAGAGTCGGCAGTGTTCAAGACGTCCGGAGCAGCCCCCGGCAACACCAACCGCAGCGCCGACGGCTCGGTGCACGTGGAGGGCATAAAATGGGCGCCGCGCTTCCTTCCGGGGGCGCCGCGCAATCTCGCCGGCTGCTGCGCGCTCGCCGAGGTTCCGCTGGACGGACATCACGACGCGCTCGTCGACGCCAGGGCCGCCGCCGGCCTGCTCCGCCACTACCTCACGCTCGCGCGGGCGAGCGTCCCGTGGCAGGACCGGCTGGAGGCTTCCCGCACGGCCCGCTGGCCCGATCTCGCCGATCCGGCGCTGCCGGCGGTACGGCGCGGCGTCTCCGCGGAACGCGACACTCATCTGCCGGCCGGGCGCCGGAGCCAGGTGGCCCAGCGCCAGAGCCATTCGAGGGGGCCCTGGCGGTGGTGGCGCAACCAGAGCGTGGACAACAGCCACTGGGCCCCGAGTATGACGCCGGCGGTGGTGAACGCCGCCGCCGGGGATTGGCCGATCGGCAGGCCGAGCAGGTGCGTGGCCGCCAGGACGAGGACGGTGGCGGACAGGTAGTTGGTCAGCGCCATCCGGCCCAATGGCGCGAAGACGAACCGCAGCACCGGTCGCAGCGGCGTCCTGAGCAGGAGCAGCAGGGCGCAGACGTACACGCCTACCAGCAGCAGGTCGGCCAGGGCGGAGGCGACGGACGGCTGCGCCCCGGTCCGTGCCGACAGGGCGGCGGCCGTTCCCGCCGCGAAGAGCAGGCCCAGCAGGAGCGGGCCCCGGGTGGACCGCTCGATGCGCTCGACCACTCCGTAGCGGACCAGCGCCGAGCCCAGCAGGAACAGCCCGGCGATCATCAGCGGCCCGCCGCCCAGGCCGGTGATCAGCGCCGCCGCCAGGAACGCGGGGGCGAGGGCGGCCACGGCCCACCGTGGCAGCCAGGTCGAGGGGAGCAGCACCAGCAGGCCGACGATGGCGTACATGGTCAGGATCTCGCCCGGCCACAGCAGCGCGTGCACCAGGCCGAACGCCAGCAGGGCCAGCAGGCGGCGCAGCAGGGCGAGCCGTGGGCGGGGGGCGCGGTCCGCGGCGGAGTCCAGCAGCAGCGAGAAGCCGATGCCGAACAGCAGGGAGAAGGTCGGCAGGCCGAGCCAGGGGTCCCACTCGCCCATGGGCTGCGTGGTGACGGCTCTGCCGTGGGTGGCGATGAGCTGGATGTTGGCGAGGAGGATCTCGCACAGGGTGAGTCCGCGCAGGACGTCGAGCGCGGCGACCCGGGGGCGGCCGGGGCGGGGGGAGTCGGTGGTCGGTGCCGGGGCGGGGTCTGCGTAAGGCATGCGCCTCATCCTGCGGATGCGGCCCGTCGCGGACCTCGGCCACAAGTCGTGTCTCGCGGCCCGCAACGGTACTTTCGGCCAGGCCGTCAGGCGCTTTCGGCCGGGCCGTCAGGCGCTTCGGCCAGGCCGTCAGGCGCCTTCGGTCGGGCTGTCAGGCGCTTCGGCCGGGCTGTCAGGCGCTTTCGGCTGGGTCGTCAGGCGTACGGCGCGGTGATGCGGCTGCGTTCCTGCGCGATGATCGGCTCGATGGCCAGGTCGTAGTTGCACAGGACGACGGCGACCCAGTCGATGTCCAGGTAGAAGGTCCAGTTCGTGGAGCCGCCCGCGATGCCGCCGCCGTGGGAGATGTAGTGCTGGTTGTTGTAGATGGAGGAGGTCGGCCCGTAGGCGTGGAAGCCCTCGGTGCGGGCGGGGTCGTCGGGCCCTGACGTGCGCATGGGCGGCCCGGAGACCTTGGAGTTCACGTAGAGGCGGGTGAAGGCCGGGTTGAGCAGGTCGTTCTTCCGCAGGGCGGTGGCGAAGCGGACCAGGTCGGGGGCGGTGGAGAAGCCGTTGCCGCCGCCGGATCCGATGAAGCCGCGCGCCGAGTTGGTGCCGGGCACGTCACCGGCGGTGCCGTCCGCGTCCAGGTTGCGCACGCCGTCGATGCGGGAGCCGTCCTTCTGCAGCATGTACGGATGCGCGATGCGCTCGTTCGCCAGCCACTCGTCCCTGGTGTAGTAGGCCGAGTCGGCCATCTTGGCCGGGGTGAAGACGTGCTCCTTGACGTAGGTGTGGAAGTCCTGCCCGGAGACCTTCGCGACCAGTTCGCCGAGCACCTCGTACCCCATGCTCGAATACTCCTTCTTCGTGCCAGGGACGAAGCGGAGCGTCTGGGTCCGCGCCCGCCGCGCGATGTCCTCGTTGCGCTCGGCGATGCCGGTGAAGATGTGCGAGTCGGGCTGGGTGTTCCTCGGGTCGGTCATCCCGGCGGTGTGGGTGAGCATCTGGTGCACGGTGACGTGGTCCGCGATCGCCTCCGGGAAGCCGTCCAGGTAGGTGCCGACCGTCTCGTAGAACTTGATCTTCTTCTGCTGGGCGAGCTGGACGACAGCCAGCCCGGTGAACGGCTTCGACGCCGAGGCCAGGGCGTAGATGGTGTTGATCTGGTTGCGGATGCCCTTTTCCTTGTCGGCCATGCCGTAGGCGCGGGCCAGCACCTGCCTGCCCCGGTGGGCCAGCAGCACCGTGCCGGAGAACTGGTCCTTGTCGGCCATGTCCTTGATGTACAGGTCGAAGGCGCCGCCGGGACGCAGGTCACCGGGAATCCGCCCGGTGCGGGAGGATTCGGCGGCGGCCTCGGTGAAGCCGGAACTCGCCAGCACGCTGCCGGCCGCGAGCGGGACGGCACCAAGCATGCTTCGCCGGGACAGGCGCTGGGTCACGTGGGTCTCCTGGTCGTCGCCGATGCGGGCTCCCATGCAACGCCGCCGCCTGTTTCCTCAGCGTTTCCGCGGGGGGATGCCCTACCTCCAGGCCACCGGCCCGCGTGACTGACCTGGGCGGCCGCGTCCCGAAGAATCGGGGACAACCACTGAAGAACAGGAATCCCCAGGTGTTGAAGCGAACCCTTGCCGCCACTGCCGCCGCCGCCGTGATCATCTTTGGTACGGCCCCCGCGCTGGCCGCGGAGCAGACGGCCAAGCCGAAGATCGCCGTGATCGGCACCGGCGGCACGATCGCCGGCGCGGCCGGCAGCCGCGTGAGCTTCGAGGGCTACGAGCCCGGCCGGTTGCCCACCGCCGACCTGGTGAAGTTCCTGCAGCCCGAGGTGGGCAAGGTCGCCGAGGTGTCGGTACGTGAGTTCGGCGGCAAGGGCTCGACCGACTACACCCTGGCCGAGTACCACGACCTGTCCCGCCTGGTCGATCGGGAACTGGCCACCGCGGACGCCGTGGTGGTGGCCACCGGCACCCAGACGATGGAAGAGCTGGCCTACTGGCTCGACCTCACCGTACGCAGCCCCAAGCCGGTCGTGCTCACCGGAGCCATGCGCCCGTGGACCGCGATCGGCAGCGACGGCCCGCCCAACCTCTACAACGCGATCCGCCTGGCGGCGAGCGGCCGTACGCGCTGCTTCGGCACCGTGGTCTCGCTGAACGAGGAGATCTTCGCCGCCAGGGAGGTCACCAAGACCAGCACCCAGCGCCAGGACACCTTCGCCGCCCCCGAGACCGGCCGGCTGGGCACCATCGGCGACCGGGGCGTCACGCTGCTCCGCGCACCCGCCAGGACCTGCGTGAAGACCCCGTTCGACCTGTCGAGGATCGCGCGTGACAAGCTGCCGAAGACCGAGATCGTCTACACCTACGCGCAGGCCGGCGGGGAGCCGGTGAAGGCGTTCGCCGACGCGGGGGCCAAGGGGCTGGTGTTCGCGGGCACTCCCTCGCCGCAGCAGTTCGAGCAGGCGCAGGCCGCGGTCAAGCAGGGCGTGGTCCTGGTCGCCGCCAACCGCAACACCGCCGGCGCCGTCCACGCCGACGTGCCCGGCGTGATCTCCGCCCAGGACCTGCTCCCGCAGAAGGCGCGCCTCCTGCTGACCCTGTCGCTCGCCACCGCCGCCGACCCCCGCCAGGTGGGGGAACTGTTCGCGAAGTACGGCAGGCCCGAGGCGGCCTGACTCCGGCGGGTGAAGGCCCGGGGCGGCCTGACGTTGGCGGGTGAAGGTCCGAGGCGGCCTGACCGCCGAAGCGTGCAGGCCGCCGTCCGGCCCCGGCTATCCCTCGCGGCTCATGAACTCGTTCAGCAGCGCGAAGAAGGTGTCTCCCCGGACGATCTCGAAGGGCTCGCCGAGCAGCTCACCCAGCTCGGCGATGTCCGCGGGCGTCCAGTTCCAGGCGTTGACCGCCCCGGCGATGAACAGCGGCTTCCCGCCGTCCCACCCTTCGATGCTCTTGACCAGCGTGTCCCGGTACTCCTGCGCCTTGCCCTGCGGCGAGAAGTTCCCGATGATCGGCAGCCCGGCCAGCCGGACCTGAAGGTCGCCGCTCTCCCACGACTGGATGATGCCGCGCAACGGGGTGTTCTTCCTGTACGAGGCCGCGATCCGCTCGTCGAAGGCCACCCAGCCGTCACCCTCCGGCTTGCGATGGTTGTAGGCGTAGACCAGGTCCAGGCCCGTGCGGCGCAGGAACCGTCCGGTCAGCTTGGTGTAGGCGTCCACGTCCTGCTCCGGCCAGGAGCCCGGGTAGGTGTAGCCCGCGCCGGACGGGCCCGCGATCAGCAGGTCGTTGTCGGTGGCCGTGCGCTGGTAGTACGCCAGCAGCGCCGGGCCGATGTCGGCGAGCAGCGGGCTGACCGTCCAGTTCGTGGGCACCTTGCCCCGGGCGGGGTTGTCCCAGAGCTCGCGCATCTTGCGCTGGCAGTACTGGATGTTGTCGCCCTCGCCGACCGTCAGCGTCAGGTAGACCCGGTTCCGCAGGGTGGCGGGCGGCCTCGGGCGTACCCGGTCGGAGATCCTGGCGGGGACGCCCGCGTGCACGGTGCCGTTCATGTAGTAGTCGGCGGGCACCACCTCGACCGCGTGTTGCGAGGCCCGGTCCACCCCGCCCCACTCGCCGGCCACGTCGTTGGAGAACCAGCCCGCGTACGGCGTCGTGGGCTTGACCTTGTCCAAGATCTCGTCCAGCAACTCGCCCGTCTGGCCGGAGGGCGGCAGCCAGAACACCATGGCCTTCATGGCCACCGTGTAGTCGCGGAAGTAGGGGAACGGCTCGACCCGGGTGGGTGCGGTGGTGGTGGCGGTGACCAGGAACTGGTTCCACAGGTCCACCTCGGCGGTCAGCTGCTTGGCGCTCGCCGGTGCGGTGAAGCGGTAGATGAAGTAGTTGCCGCCGTCGGCGAAGCGGTTGGACTCCGCGCCGATGGCGGAGTTGAGGCCGTCGAAGAGGTACGGGGCCTCGGCGTCCGTGCCGGGGGTGAAGGAGGCGATCTGCGTCCCGTCGGCCTTGACCACGACCGAGCCGACCGAGGCGCCCCAGCCGTCGTCGCCGAAGGAGTCCTGGAAGCGCAGGTATACGCCGTCCTGGCCGGTCAGCTCCTGGCTGAGGTCGAAGGTGCGTACCTGCCGGTTGGAGGTGTCCCTGATGCGCTCGCTCTCCTTGGCCACCTCGCGCCACTGAACGCCGTCGACCTTGACCGTCCTGGTCGTCGGCAGGCCGCTGAGCAGGGCCTTCGTGCAGCGCGGGAACAGGTTGTCGAGCTGCCATCGGTAGGTGGCCAGCACGTCGTCGGCCTTGAAGCGGCCGCGCAGGTCGGTGATGACCTTGAGGCCGTGCTCGGCGGCCTGCTCGGCGGTGGCGGCGACGGCGTTCTCCAGGCCGGCCAGCGTGGTGGCGACGTTGATCGAGTCGGGGACGGCCGGGTCGTGCAGGATCGCGCCGCGGACCTCGCCCCGGTAGCGGGCGATCAGGCTGAGCGGGTCGTCGTGGCGGGTGACGCGGGCGCCGGTGCTCGATAACCAGGTGGTGTCGTAGTTCTCGGCGGTGTAGTTGAAGTACAGGCGCGGGTTACGCCGGTTGACGACGCCCTGGAGGGTGGTCAGGAGTAGCTGGTCGTTGCCGTGCACGGCGCTGAGGTCGGCGAAGTCCAGGCGGGTGGGGCGGCCGAAGCCGGGCAGGAGGGGGGTCGCGGCGGTCGCGGCGGTGGCGGCATTCGGCAGGCTGAGCCCGAGCCCGCCGGCCGCGAGAACCACGCCGTTCGCCCATAGGAAGGTACGTCGAGACACCATCAACGTTCACTGCTCCAGTTGGGGGAGACCGGAATGACAGCGTTGTCATCTCTCTCAGGAGTGAACGTAACAATGTGAAGGTTTGTTGTCTATGGTGTAAAACGAGCGATTTGTTAGGGCAGATCCTCTGTGTCGCCGACCCTGGCGGCCACGCTCGCCTCGCCGGCCTCCAGACCGGGGACCGCCTTGGCGATCAGGTCGTCGAGGTGCATGTACGCGATCAGGTTGCTCACCGCGTGCGCCGGATCCGCCTTGATCTTGTCGATCTCCTCCTGCTTCTGGGCCGGGGTCGCGCCGGGGCCGATGTGCCAGACGCCTTCCCGCTCGATCATCTCCACGGCCGTGTCCGTCAGGGCCCGGACGTCGGTGACCGACATGAGCATCTTCATCTCGACGCGGACGTCACGCTGATCTTCTGCCATGGCCCCAGCCTACGAACCCCGCCCGCGTGCTCGCCTCGTCCGAAAGCCGGACCCGGGACCGTACTTTCGGCCGGTGCCGCACCCGGGGCGCGCCTTCTAACGTGTCCGGTGTGCGTGTGTGGTGGCAGAGCGCCGCGCTCTGCGCCGCGGCCGTCGTGGTGCTCGCCTTCTGGGCCCAGGCGGTCGCGGCCAGCTGGGGCGGGAGCTACTGGGTCTTCGGCGGTGCGGCGGGTGCGGTGGTGTGCGCGCTGGCCCTGGTACGCCGCGTCGCCCGGTTCTGGACGGCCGTCGCGGGCCTGGTCGTCGCGGTGGCGGCGATCGTGGTCGCGCGGCTGGCCGGGCTGCCCGCGGAGCCGGGGCCCGGCATCGCCCTGGGCCTGGCGGTGCTGATCGGCTCCGCAGTCAGGTCGTTGCCGGTCGTCCCCGCCGCGGGCGTCGCGACCGCGGGGCTCGCGGTGGCCTTCGGCAGCTCCCTGTCCGGATCCACGCACAACTCCGTCGTGCTGCTGAACGGCGGCGCCTGGTTCGCCGCCGTCGCGGCCGGCCTGGGGCCCCGGCTGCTGGCCGCCCGCCGGCACGCCGCCGCCGAGCGCGTACGCCGCCACGAACGCCTGGAACTGGCCAGGGAGCTCCACGACGTCGTCGCACACCACGTCACCTGCGTCGTGCTCCAGGCCCAGGCCGCCCGGCTCGTCTCCGGCAAACATCCGGACAGGGTGCCGGGCTCGCTCGCCGACATCGAGGCGGCCGGCGCCGACGCCCTGGCCGCGACCCGCCGAGTCGTCGGCCTGCTGCGCGAACGCGGCGGCGCACCTCCCGGCATCGAACGGCTCGACGAACTGGTCGGCCGGTTCAACGGGCCTCCGGTGACGCTGCTGCTGCCCGACGGCGAGCCGGTGTGGCCGTCCGAGGTGGCCGGCACCGTCTACCGGATCGTCCAGGAGTCGCTGACCAACGTCGCCCGCCACGCCCCGCACGCCGGATCGGTCACCGTACGCGTCACCCAGGGGAACCGGGAGCTGTCGGTGGAGGTCACGGACGACGCCCGGCCGCTCCCCTCCGCGCCGCGCCGCCGCGCGCGGAAGGCTCGCGGATACGGCCTGGTCGGGATGCGGGAACGCGTCGAAGCCCTCGGCGGCACGCTGTCCGCCGGCCCGCGCGGGGAAGGCGGCTGGACCGTGCTCGCCGGCCTGCCCCTCATATGAGCATCACGGTGTTGCTGGCCGACGACCAGCCCATGATCCGCCAGTGCCTGCGCGTCATCCTGGAGGACCAGCCCGACCTCCGCGTGGTGGCCGAGGCCGCCGACGGGGAGGAGGCGGTCGCCCTGGCCCGCAGGCTGCGCCCGGACGTGTGCCTGGTGGACATCCAGATGCCCCGCATGGACGGCATCGAGGTCACCGCCGCCCTGGCGGGCCCCGCCGTCCGCGACCCGCTGCGGGTGATCGTGGTCACCACCTTCGACCTCGACGAGTACGTCTACGGCGCGCTGCGCGGCGGCGCGTCCGGCTTCGTGCTCAAGGACGTGGGCCCCGACCTGCTCCTGGAGGCGGTCAGGGCGGCACACGCCGGAGACGCGCTGATCTCCCCGTCGATCACCCTGCGCCTGCTGCGCCACGTGACGACCCGGAGGTCCGTCCGCGCCGCCAATCCGCTGTCGGACCGCGAGACCGAGATCGTCCGCGCGGTGGCCAGGGGCCGCACCAACCAGGAGATCGCCGCCGGGCTGTGCATCTCGGTGAGCACGGTCAAGGGCCACGTGTCGGCCGCCATGGTCAAACTCGGCATGCGCAACCGGGTCGAACTCGCGGCATGGGCATGGGAGAACCGCCTGGTGAGCGGCTGACCCGGGCTACGCCACGGGGAACGTGCGCAGCTCCTTGCGCGAAGGCAGGCCCAGTTTGCGCAGCACGCTCGCGACGTGACTCTCCACCGTGCGCCTGGACAGGAACAGCGCGTCGGCGATCTCCTGGTTCGTCTTCCCCGCCGCCGCCAGCAGCGCCACCTCGCGTTCCCGCGACGACAGCGTCTGCCCGTGTGAGGGACGGCCGCCCCGCCACGGGTACGGGATGGGCACGCCGCCGCGCCGCATGACCCGGCAGATCCGGGCGATGTCCCGATCCGCCCCCATCGCTCCGTACGCGCGCAGCGCCTCCTCCAGCGGCGGACCCCCGTCGGCCGCGCCGCGCTCGCACCGCCACCGGCCCAGCCGTTCGCCGGCCAGCGCCTCCTCGTACCGCAGCCCGGCCTCGCGCGACACCGCCCGCGCCCGGTCCAGCAGTAGCTCCGCCCGTACGGGATCGGCCGCCCGCGCCAGCACGGCCTCGGCGGTCAGCAACGCGGCCAGGGCGAGCGGCGCGTCGGCCCCTTCCACCCCGGCCCGCAACTCCGCCACCAGCTCTTCGTTCCCATCGCCACCTTCAAGCGCGTCCACCAGGCACAACACACTCTCGGCCGCCCACACCCAGTTCCCCTTGGCGCGGGCCCGGCCGAGTGCGGCCATGGCGTGTTCGGCGGCGCCCGCGGGGTCGTCCAGGGTCAGCAGCAGCCGGGACAACGTCATCCGGGCCGGGATGAGCGGCCAGACCGCCCCCACCCGCTCGGCGATCGCGATCACCTCGCGCAGGCACTCGACGGCCTGCTCGGCGGGCCCGGTCGCGGTCAGCAGGGCCCCGCGCAGCAGCCGCGAGTCCAGCGACGCGGCGGCGAAGGCGGCCGAGTCCGCGCCCAGCCGCCGTACGCGCGCCGCCAGCCCGTCCCACCGCCCGGCCGCCCGGTCCACGGAGGCGGAGACAAGCTCGACGACCTCCGCCACCCGCAGGTAACCGGCCTCGCCGGCCACCCGGCGGCCCTCCGCCAGCAGGGATTCGGCCCGGTCCAGCCGGCCGAGGTGCAGGGCGGCCTGCGCCCAGTTGAGGCAGGCGCGGGCGTGCTCCCTGGGTGCGGCGCGCAGCCGGTCGTCGGCCAGCAACCCGTCGATCAGCCGCCAGCTGTCCGGGTCGCCCTGCTCCAGCAGCAGGCAGGCGCGCGCGATGCGTACCGCGATGTCCACACCGGGGTCGCCGCTGCGGCGCGCGGCCCGCTCGGCCTCGTCGCAGCGGGCGGCGTGCTCGCTCATGTGCCGGTCCACCACGGTCTCCGGCGCGGCCAGCACCGCCAGCGCGCGGCCGAGCAGCTCCGGCCGCTCGCCGAGGTCGTCGATCGCGCGCTCGATCTGCAGGTAACCCGCCCGCGCCTGCCCCTGCTGGCGCAGCAGCCGGCCGAGCGCGAAGCGCAGTTCGCCGCGCAGCGGTGCGGGCAGGGGCTCGGTGGCCAGCAGGCGTTCGAGCAGCGGCACGGCCTCCGCGTGCGCCAGGCCGTCCACCGCCGCCCTGCCGAGCTTGACCGCCAGCCGTACGCGCACCTCAAGTGGCAATTCGCCGATCTCCAGCGCCTGGAGCAGGAACCGGGCGGCCGTGGCCTCGTTGCCGTGGGACAGGGCCGTGTCGGCGGCGGCCTCCGCGTTGCCCACGAAGTCGGCCGTGCGGCCCGCGTGCCGGAAGTGGTGCGCCAGCCGCGCCACGGGCCTGGGCTCCGCGCCGGACTCCAGGGCCCGCGCGGTACGCAGGTGCAGCCAGCGCCGCCCCGACACGGCCACGGACTCGTACACGATCTGCCTGGCCAGCGCGTGCCGGAACCTGCTGCGGCCGTCCTCCTCGTGCAGCAGCCCGACGGCCTGCGCCTTGGCCAGCGCCCTGGCGACCTCCGGCGGGCTGTGGTCGCTGACCTCCGCCAGCACCCGGTCGTCGGGGGTCATGCCGATGACGGCCGCGGCGCCGAGGATCTCCTGCGACGGGTCGTCGAGCGCGGACAGGCGCTGGAGCACCACGTCCCGCAGCACGGTCGGCACGGCCAGGTCGGCCAGCACGTCGGGGCGGCCGGGGATGTCGCCGGCGGGCAGCCGTTCCAGCAGCGTGCGCAGCACCTCCTCCACGACGAACGGGATGCCGCCGGTCTTCTCATACAGGGGAGCGGCGAAGGTTCTGGGGAGTTCGGCCCGCAGGATGCTCCGCGCGAGCTCCTCCACCTCGGGCAGGCTCAGCGGGGCCAGGGTGAGCGTGCGCGCGGGGCCCGAGGGGGACCTGGCGAACGCCTCGCGGATGGGCAGCAGGCCGGATCCGGTCCGTACGGTGCAGATCACCGCCACGTCGCGCGGCTGGTGCGCGGCCAGGAAGGCGAGGAAGTCGTGCGTGCCGCCGTCGGCCCAGTGCACGTCCTCCAGCACGAGCACCAGCGGGCTCAGGTGGTCGAGCAGGGCGAGCGCGGCGCGGAACACCCGGTGCCGCTCTGCCCGCTGGTCGGGCAGCGGTGGAAGGGGCGGCGGCAGGTACGCGGCGATCTCGGGCAGCAGCGGGGCCAGCGCCCCCACCACGGGGTTGTCCGGCCTGGAGGGGGTCAGTTCGTCGGCGGCCTGGCGGAAGGCGTCGAGCAGGGGTGAGAGCGGCAGCGGTTCCTGGAGTTGCTCGCACTGTCCGACGAGCCGGCGCGTCCCGGCCTGTTCCGGGGCCGCGAGCAGCTCCGCGACCAGGCGGCTCTTGCCGATGCCCGCCTCGCCTTCGACCAGGGCGAGCGAGGGCCGGTCCGCGATGACCGCGCGCAGCAGCGCCAGCTCGGAACGGCGGCCGATGAGCACGTCGGAGAGCGAGCCCGAGGGGGCCGGTCCCAGAGGCAAGCGGCCACCTCCTACCGGATATCAGCGGCAAACAGGCTATCGGATCACAAATTTCGGCTTATAGCCGCCATAAATCCGTATGCGGTACGGATGCCGGCCCGGCCCGTCCGTAATTAGCCTCGGCGATCATCCGCGTGACCCGCGGGACGCATGAAGGGGCGACGATGCAGCTGTCCACATCCCCCAGACGACTGGTGACGACCGCCGCGCTGACCGGGCTGACGATGGCCGGGCTCGCCTGGCCGAACGTACCGCCCGCGCAGGCGGCGGAGGAGCAGAAGACCTATATCGTGCGGCTGGCCGACGAGCCCGTGGCGACGTACGAGGGCGACCGGGCCGGTCTGTCGAAGACCAAGCCCGCCGAGGGCGAGAAGATCGAGACCCGCTCGGCCGAGGTGGGCGAGTACGTCGATCACCTGAAGGGCCGGCACGACGCCGCGCTGAAGAAGGCCGGCGGCAGCAAGGTCTACGAGTACCTCTACGCCTACGGCGGTTTCGCCGCCCGCCTGACCGCCGGCGAGGCGGCGAAGATGCGCGCGTTACCCGAGGTCGTCTCCGTGACCGAGGACAGGAAGGTATCGGTGGCGACGTCCTCCACGCCGGCCTTCCTCGGTCTCGACGAGCGCGGCGGCCTGTGGGACAAGCTCGGCGGCCCGACCGGCGGCTGGAGGGGCAAGGGCGCGGGCGACGGCCTGGTCATCGGCGTGATCGACAGTGGCATCTGGGCGGACAGCAAGAGCTTCGCCAGCCCCGACGGAAGCGGCAGGAAGTACGGCCCCCTGCGCGGCTTCAACGGCGCCTGCACGCAGAGCAGCCCGGACGCCTCCTGGACCGCGGCCCTGTGCAACGGCAAGATCATCTCGGCCAAGCACTTCAACGCGGGCTGGGGCGGCGACGCGGGCGTCAAGGAGCAACTCCCCTGGGAGTTCCAGTCGCCGCGCGACTACAACGGGCACGGCACGCACACGGCCTCCACGGCGGCGGGCAACCACGACGTGGCCGTGACGGGCCCGGCGGCGGCGTTCGGCAAGGTCAGCGGTATCGCGCCGCGCGCCAGGGTGGCCGCGTACAAGGCGTTGTGGTCCACCCAGGACGCCGCCACGGCCAACGGCTACTACTCCGACCTCGTCGCCGCGATCGACCAGGCGGTGGCAGACGGCGTGGACGTCATCAACTACTCGGTCTCCGGCACGAGCACGGACTTCTTGGACCCGGCCGAGGTGGCGTTCCTGGCCGCGGCGGAGGCGGGCGTGTTCGTGGCCGCCTCCGCCGGCAACAGCGGGCCCGCCGCCAGTACGGTGGCGCACCCGTCCCCGTGGGTGACCACGGTCGCGGCCGGCACGCACGACCGCGGCACGCGGGGGTCGGCGACGCTGGGCAACGGGACGGCCCTCAGCGGGGTCTCGGTGGCCGCCGCCAAGGCGGGTCCGGCGCCGCTCATCGACGCGGCGGCGGCCGGGGTGTCCGGCGCCGATCCGGCGAAGGCGGCGCAGTGCTGGGCCGCCAGGGACAACGGCGGCACGGCGGTGCTCGACCCGGCCAAGGTCAAGGGCAAGATCGTGCTCTGCGACCGGGGGGTGACGGCGCGGGTCAACAAGAGCGTCGCGGTCGCCGAGGCCGGCGGTCTGGGCGTGATCCTGGCCAACACCGACGAGAACTCGCTCAACGCCGACCTGCACACCATCCCGACCGTGCATCTGGCGGTCAAGGACCGGCAGGCCGTCAAGGACTACGCGGCCTCCGACGGCGCCACGGCGACGGTCGAGCAGGCGAAGATCACCAGCGACGCGCCGGCACCGTACCTGGCCGCGTTCTCCTCGCGCGGGCCGCTCGCCGCGGGCGGCGGCGACCTGCTCAAGCCCGACCTGATCGCCCCCGGGCAGGACATCCTGGCCGCGTACGCGCCGCCGGGCGCGGGCGGGCTCGACTTCAACTTCTCCAGCGGCACCTCCATGTCCGCCCCGCACGTCGCCGGGCTGGCCGCGCTGCTGAAGGACCTCAACCCGCGCTGGTCGCCGATGGCCATCAAGTCGGCGCTCATGACCAGCGGCTCCGACGTCAAGGACGGCCCGGCCGCCGACCCTTCGGTGATCTTCGGCCAGGGCGCGGGGCACGTCACCCCGAACAGCGCCGCCGATCCCGGCCTGGTCTACGACAGCGGGATCAAGGACTGGCTGGCGTTCCTGTGCGGCAGCACCAAGGGCGTCGAGCAGAAGGTCTGCGACGCGCTGGCCAAGAAGGGCCACTCCTTCGACGTCAGCGACCTGAACGTGCCCTCGATCGCGATCGGCAGGCTGCCCGGCACGCAGACGGTGACCAGGAAGGTGACCAACGTCGGTCGTTCGATCGCCACGTACACCGCCTCGGTCACCGGCCTGGACGGGATCAAGGCCAAGGTCTCGCCGAGCCGGCTGACGCTGCTGCCCGGGCAGACGAGGTCGTTCAAGGTCACCTTCACCAGGACCACCGCCGCGATGAACGCCTACGTGGGCGGGCACCTCACCTGGAAGGACCGCAGGCACTCCGTGCGCGTCCCCGTCATCCTGCGCCCGGCGGCCGAGAAGTGGACGGCCACGTACGGCGTCGCGGGCGGCGAGGACTCGGCCGAGTTCGTCGTCACCGACCCCAAGGGGCAGCGGGTCTACGTGACGGGCGCCAGCTACGGCAACAAGCCCGGCGTGCTGGCCCCGAGCATCGCCACCGTCGCCTACGACGCGGCCAGCGGCGCCGAGTTGTGGAGCAAGACCTACACCGGCCCGGCCGCCCGGTTCGACGAGCCGCACGCCATGCGGGTGAGCCCCGACGGCGGCAAGGTGTTCGTGGTCGGCCTGAGCGCGGGCACGGAGACCGGCAACGACGCCGTCACGCTCGCCTACGACCCCGCCACGGGCGAGCAACTCTGGGAGGCCCGGTACGCGGCGCCCGGAGCCGGCTCCGACTTCGCCAACGCGATCACGGTCTCGCCCGACGGGAAGAGCGTCTACGTCACGGGCATGACCACGGACGGCGGCTCCGACTACTTCACGGCCGCCTACGACACCGCCGACGGCAGCCAGAAGTGGGCGGCCCGCCACGACGGGCCGGGCAAGGGCACCGACGATGCCCGGGTGATCGAGTTGTCCCCGGACGGCTCCAAGATCATCATCAGCGGCCAGAGCAAGGGCGGGCCCGGCGCGGGCCTGTCCGACTGGGGCACGGTCGCCTACGACGCCGCCACCGGACAGCAGCTCTGGACGACACTCCACAACGGCCCCGCGAACGGCATCGATGTCCCCTCGGGCAGCGCCATCGACGACAAGGCCGTCTACCTCACCGGCACCAGCGCCACCCGCGACACGCAGAGCGACGTGATGACGATCGCCTACGACCTCGCGACAGGAAAGGAGTTGTGGGCCGACCGCTACGACGGCCCCGGGCACAAGAGCGACACCCCGCACGACATGACGCTCGCCCAGGGCAGGTTGTTCGTCACCGGCAACACCACAGGCGAGGGCACCGGCTCCGACTTCACCACGATCGCCTACGACCCGGCCACGGGGCAGCGCTCCTGGGCGCAGCGCCACGACGGCCAGGCCAAGAACGAGGACTACGCCTGGGCCGTCAAGACGACCCCCGACGGCACCAAGGTGGTCATCGTCGGCCAGAGCGCCGACAACCAGGCCCTGGGCACGGACTACGTGACCATCGCCTACGACGCCGCGACCGGCGAGCAGGTCTGGACGGGCCGCTACGACGGCGCGGTCGGCGCCGGCGACAACGCCCACGGCCTGGCCGTGGACGCCACGGACGCCGGGGTCCGCATCTTCGTGACGGGCGCCAGCGCGACCGGCGGCACCCCGCCGAACGCCCTGGAGATCGACTTCGCCACGGTGGCGTACTTCGAGCCGTGGAAGCAGTGACCCTCTGACAGCGACGCCCCCTGGAACTCCAGGGGGCGTTCGTGTTTTCCGGGCCCACTTGGGCTCGCGTAACGGCGGGTCACCACTGAAGGGTTCAGAGGGCGTTTCCTGGAGGGCCGTCAGCCGGAGTGCGGTGGGTGGGGAGCCACGGGTGACCGTAATGCAGCAAGCGCTTGTGTTTCGGCCTTGATCACGCCGGGTAAGGCAGATATAAATTTTCTGAGCTGCCTGTTCGTCAGGAGCCACAGATGCCCATCACGCTCACGCCCGCCGCCCGTGAAGCCCTGTCGCCCGATGAAGTGATCTTCTTCGACTGGCACGTCACCGGCCTGTGCTGCGCCGACGCGGGCGAGTTCTCGGTCAGGGCCCTGCGGCGCTCCCGGCTGCCTCGAAGGGCGCGCCAACTCGGGCCGGCCGTGTACGCGCATCCGACCGCCTGGGTGCATCTCGCCGAGCTTCCCGTCACGATCGACTGCCGCCCGCTCTGGCGCTGGCGGCGCTTCGTCTCCGATCTGCCGCCGGACGCCGGCCTGCGCTGCTGCCTGGGGCGCCCCATATATCACCAGGGAGGTTAGCGGTGAAGCTGCGTTCCATCATCATCTGGACGGCGGTGGCCGTCGTCGGCGCCGTGGGGTGGGCGGTGCTCGCCCTGTCCCGTGGCGAGAACGTCAACGCGGTGTGGCTCCTGTGCGCCGCGGTCGGTTCGTACGCCATCGCCTACCGCTTCTATGCCCGCTTCATCGTGCGCAAGGTGCTGCGCGCCGACGACCGCAGGGCCACGCCGGCCGAGCGGCTCGACAACGGCATCGACTACCAGCCGACCGACCGGCGCATCCTGTTCGGCCACCACTTCGCCGCCATCGCCGGGGCGGGGCCGCTGGTCGGCCCGGTGCTGGCCGCCCAGATGGGCTATCTGCCCGGCACCATCTGGATCGTCGCGGGGGTGATCTTCGCCGGCGCCGTGCAGGACATGGTGATCCTGTTCTTCTCCATGCGGCGCAACGGCAGGAGCCTCGGGCAGATGGCCCGCGAGGAGATCGGCCCGTTCGGCGGGGTGGCGGCGCTCGTCGCGGTCTTCGCCATCATGATCATCCTGCTCGCCGTGCTGGCGCTGGTCGTGGTCAATGCCCTGGCGCAGTCCCCGTGGGGTGTCTTCTCCATCGCGATGACCATCCCGATCGCCCTGTTCATGGGCTTCTACCTGCGGGTGATCCGGCCCGGCAAGGTCGTCGAGACCACGGTCATCGGGGTCGCGCTGCTGATGTTGTCGATCGTGGCCGGCGGCTGGGTGCAGGAGTCGAGCTGGGCGCCGTTCTTCACGCTCAGCCCGTCCGCGCTGTCGCTCTGGCTGATCGCGTACGGGTTCGTCGCCGCCGTGCTGCCGGTGTGGATGTTGCTCGCGCCGCGCGACTACCTGTCCACGTTCATGAAGATCGGCACCATCGTGCTGATCGCCATCGGCATCGCGGTCACCGCCCCGCCCCTGCAGACCACGGCCTTCACCGACTTCGCCTTCAACGGCGAGGGCCCGGTCTTCGCCGGGTCGTTGTTCCCGTTCGTGTTCATCATCATCGCCTGCGGGGCGCTGTCGGGCTTCCACTCGCTCATCTCCTCCGGCACGACGCCCAAGATGATCCAGAAGGAGTCCCAGGTACGGATGATCGGCTACGGCTCCATGCTCATGGAGTCGTTCGTGGCCGTCATGGCGATCACGGCGGCCTGCGTGCTGACCCCCGGCCTCTACTTCGCGATGAACTCCCCGGCCGGCGTCGTCGGGGCCACCGTGCAGACCGCCGCGGAGGCGGTCACCAACATGGGCTTCGTCATCACGCCCGAGCAACTGCAGGCCGCGGCGGCGGCCGTACAGGAGGAGACGCTGATCGCCAGGACGGGCGGCGCGCCCACGCTGGCCGTCGGCATCTCGCAGATCTTCTCCGGATTCCTCGGGGGTGCGGGGCTGCAGGCGTTCTGGTACCACTTCGCGATCATGTTCGAGGCGCTGTTCATCCTCACGACCGTGGACGCCGGAACCCGGGTCGGCCGGTTCATGCTCCAGGACACGCTCGGCAACCTGTGGAAGCCGATCTCCCGGGTGAGCTGGTGGCCGGGGCTGGTCATCACCAGCGGCGTGGTCGTCGCGGCCTGGGGATACTTCCTCTACCAGGGCGTCAACGACCCGCTCGGCGGCATCAACCAGCTCTTCCCGCTGTTCGGCATCGCCAACCAGCTCCTGGCGGCCGTGGCGCTCACCGTCGCCACGACCCTGCTGATCAAGAGCGGCCGGCTCAAGTGGGCCTGGGTGACCGGGGTGCCGCTGGCCTGGGACGCGGCGGTCACGCTGACCGCCAGCTACCAGAAGGTGTTCTCGCCCGACCCCACGCTCGGCTTCTTCGCCCAGCGCGACCGCTACCAGACGGCGCTGGACCAGGGACAACTGCTCGCGCCGGCCAAGACGACCGGCGCGATGCAGCAGATCGTGGTCAACTCCACCGTGGACGGCATCCTGGCGGCGCTGTTCGCGATCCTGATCATCGTGGTCATCCTCGACGCTGCCCGCGTGTGGATCAAGGCGATCAGGTCGCCGGAGCCGCTGCCCAGCACCGAGGCGCCGTTCGAGGAGTCCAAGATCTACGCGCCGGCCGGCCTCATCGCCACCCGCGAGGAGAAGGAGATGATGGCCTCCAAAGCCCCCTGACTCAGGGCGCGAGCCACTGCGCCGTGGGCCAGGTCTCGCGCCGCCACGCGCTGTCCCAGAACATCCACTCGTACGCCGCCGCCCTGCCGTACGCCCGGTCCATCGCCTCGCGGGTGTCCGGATCGGCGGTGGCGGCGAGCCGGTCGGCGATCGCCCTGGCCTGCTCGGCGGAGGCCGCGAAGGCCGGGTCGGAGTAGGTGGAGATCCACCTGCCGTAGGGGTGGTCGGACGTGTCCCCGGCCCGCTTGAGCAGCGCCGTACCGACGTCCTGGTAGATCCAGAAGCACGGCAGCACAGCCGCCGCGATCACCGGATAGGGCGCGGTGAGCGCCGTGGCCTGCAGGAACGACGAGTACGCCAGGCACGTCGGTGACGTGGCGAGGTCCGGGTCCTCGATGTAGGCGGCGTGCAGCAGGCGCTCGGCGGCCAGCGCGGTGTGCGCGCTCTGCGCCCAGAACGCGGCGTCGGCCGGGTCGGTGGCGCGGGCCGAGGCCGTGGCCAGCGCCTTGCTGTACGCCTCCAGGTAGCGGGCGTCCTGCACCATGTAGAACCCGAACCGGTCGCGGTCGAGGGTGCCGTCGCCCAGGGCGCGGATGAACGGGTGCTCGTGGATGGCGGTCATCAGGTCGGCTGTGCGCAGCCACATGTCTTCGCAGAACATCGTGCTCATTTCCAGATCGCGTGGAAGTGGTGGACGGGCCCGTGACCATGCCCGACGTCCAGGTCGTCGGCGGCGAGCAGCGCCCCCGTGAGGTACTGCTTGGCCGCCCGCACCGCGCCCGGCCAGTCGTCGTGACGCGGGCGCAGCGCCGCGATCGCCGAGGACAACGTGCAGCCGGTGCCGTGGGTGTTGCGGGTATCCACGCGCGGCGCGGCCAGCTCGACCGTGCCCTCGGGCGTCGCCAGCACGTCCACGCACGTGTCGCCGTCCAGATGACCACCCTTGAGCAGCACCTGCCGCGCCCCCAGCGCACGCAGCCGCCCGGCCTGCGCGCGCATCTCCGCCAGGCTCCCGGCCGGCGCCTCCCCGAGCAGGTCCGCCGCCTCGGGCAGGTTCGGGGTGATCAGGTCGGCGCGGGGCAACAACGTCTCACGCAACGCGGTCACGGCATCGGCGGGCAGCAGCCGGTCACCGCTCTTGGCCACCATGACGGGATCGAGCACCACGTACGCGGGCCCGTACACGTCCAGCGCCCCGGCCACCGCCTTGATCAGCTCGGCGTTGCCCAGCATGCCGATCTTCACGGCGTCCGCCGGCACGTCGGTCAGCAACGTGTCGAGCTGCTGGGCGACGAACTCGGCGGGCACCTCGTGGATGCCGGTCACGCCCGTGGTGGTCTGCGCCACCAGCGCGGTGACCACCGTCATGCCGTACGCGCCGAGCGCGGAGAAGGTCTTCAGGTCGGCCTGGATGCCGGCGCCGCCGCTGGGATCGGTGCCCGCGATGGACAGAACTCTGGGAACAGCGCTCAAGGCTGCGACGTCCCTTCGCTAGTGCGAACTAGATCAGGTTCGACGGGTGTGATCTCAGCCCGGCCGTCCGGGCACCCCGCGTCAGCGGCCCACTGTAACAGCCGCCGGTAGTTGACCACACGTTCGAGTGTCGGCATTGTGGGGCGGGTGGCCGCTGATGAGACGCGTGACGGTGTCGCCCTGAGCAATCTCGACCAGCCGCTGTTCGACGGTGCCGAGGCCACCAAGCGTGACCTGGTCGACTACCTCGACGCCGTGCACGATCGCATCATCCCCGCGCTGCGCGAGCGCCCGCTGTCGGTCATCCGGGTGCGGCCCGGGCAGCAGCCGTTCATGCAGAAGAACCTGCCCAAGTACGCCCCCGACTGGGTGAAGTCGGTGTCCCTGTGGGCGGAGGCGTCGCGCAGGCAGGTGACGTACGCGCTCTGCGAGGACAGGAAGACGCTGCTGTGGTTCGCCAACCAGCGGGCCGTCGAATACCACCCGGCGCTGTACGCCGGCGACAAGCCCACCCACCTCATCCTCGACCTTGACCCGCCCGAGCACGACGACTCCTTCTTGCTGGCGGTGCGCGGCGCGTTCCTGGTCAGGCAGGCGCTGGAGGAGGCCGGGCTGGCGGGCGCGGTGAAGACGAGCGGGGCCAAGGGCGTGCACGTGTTCGTGCCCGTCACCGGGGACACGGGCATGGAGGACCTGGCGGCGGCCACCCGCGCGGTGGCCGCGCGCGCCGAGCGCATCGATCCGGCGCTGGCCACCACGGCGTTCATCCGCGAGGACCGCGAGGGCAAGGTGTTCCTCGACTCCACCCGCGCCGGCGGCGCGACCGTGGTGGCCGCCTACAGTCCCCGCATCCGACCTGGGGTTCCCGTCTCCTTCCCGGTGGCCTGGGCGGACCTGGACCGGGTGGCGCCGAGGGACTTCACGTTGCGTACGGCGCCGGGGTTGCTGGGCGGGGCCGATCCCTGGGGTGAGCACATGCCCGCGCCGCAGCGGCTGCCCGCCGATCTGGTCGAGGAGGGGCACACGATTCCGGTCGCCCGCGTACAGGCGATGCATGAGGGGAAGAGGCGCGCCCGCGCTCGCCGCGAGAAGTGATCTATCCCCGGATGATGTCCGGAATTTGCCACAATAGTGGGTCTTCCCGCTGATTCCTTGGCGGGTTACTTTCGGGCAATCGGCGACTCGGGGGGTTGCACGCCGCGATTCCCATCGTCCTGGGGGGACCCGTATGCGAAGAATCGTCATCGCGCTGATCACAGCACTCGCCTTAGCAGTGGCCATGGCCGCGCCGGCCAACGCGGGCGGTCTCGACGACGTGTTCGCCAAGTTGCTCGTCAAGCAGGTCAAGGGAGCCAACGCCAAGAAGCACCTCGATGCCTTACAGGCCATAGCCACCGCCAACGGCGGCAACCGCGCGGCCGGCAGCCCCGGCTACGACGCCTCCGTCGACTACGTGGCCGGCAAACTGCGCAAGGCCGGATTCAAGGTCACGCTGAACCCGATCAACTTCGTCGAGAGCTGGTCGGAGAACTCTCCGCCGGTCCTCCAAATCACCGCACCCACCCCGAAGACGTACGTGCCGGGCACGGACTTCGTCACCTTCGAGCCCTCACCGGCCGGCGACGTGACCGCGCAGGTCCAGGGCGTGGACCTGACGCTGCCGCCCGCTCCGGTACCCAGCTCCACCAGCGGCTGTGAGGCGTCGGACTTCGCCGGCTTCGTGCCCGGCCGGATCGCGCTCATCCAGCGTGGCACCTGCCCCTTCGTACAGAAGGTGGACAATGCGGCCGCCGCCGGAGCCTCCGGGCTGATCGTCTTCAACGAGGGCCAGCCGGGACGCACCGACCCCTTCCCGCTGAACATCGGCGAGTGGCGGGCCGGCATCCCCATGGTGTTCGCCAGCTTCGCGGCGGGCAACGAACTGGCCACCGGCAGCCCCACCGTGCGCATCAAGGTGGACGCCAACCTGGTGCTCGGGACCAACAACAACGTGATCGCGGAGAGCCGCTTCGGCGACCCGCGCAACGTCGTCATGGTCGGCGCGCACCTCGACAGCGTCACCGCCGGGCCCGGCATCAACGACAACGGCTCGGGCACCGGGGCCATCCTGGAGGTGGCCGAGGAGATGGGCGGGTACTTCCCGGTCAAGAACAAGGTGCGCTTCGCCTTCTGGGCCGCCGAGGAGATCGGCCTGCTCGGCTCGGACCAGTACGTGGACGCCCTGTCGGAGGCGCAGCGGGACCGCATCAGGGTCTACCTGAACTTCGACATGGTCGCCTCGCCGAACTACGCCTACAAGTTGTATGACGGCGACGACTCCGACGGCGTCGGCTCGCCGGCGGGCCCGCCCGGATCGGCGCAGATCGAGGAGCAGTTCGAGGCGTTCTACGGCACCAGGTCCCTGCCGACCGTCGGCACGGACTTCGACGGCCGCTCGGACTACGGGCCGTTCATCGCCGTGGGCATCCCGTCCGGCGGCATCTTCACCGGCGCCGAGGGCATCAAGACGCCCGAGGAGGCGGCGCTGTTCGGCGGCACGGCGGGGGTGGCGTACGACGTCTGCTACCACCTGGCGTGCGACACGATCGCCAACGTCAACGACACGGCGCTCGACGTGGACGCGGACGCGATCGCGGACTCGGTCGCCCGCTACGCCTTCAACCTGCGCTCCATCCCACCCAGGTCACCCGCCCAGTCGGCGACGACCCTGTCGGAGGGCACCGGCTGACGGTTCTTGCGGCCGGGTGGACGTTCCACCCGGCCGCTCACCTGTCAGCTTGCCGGGGTCGGGTAGCTGGCCGGGCTGCGGTGGCCCTTGGTGTCCACTGCCCGCACCCCGAACTGGAAGTTGTCCTTGGACAAGCCCTCCACCGTGTACGAGGTCACGTTTCCGACGAAGCGGGAGTGCGTCCAGCTCGGTTCGGTTGTGTCCCGCCAGACCACTTCGTACCCGGAAATGTCGGGTTCGGGGTTGGCGTCCCAGCGCAGGTCGGTGTCGTTCGTGAGGCGGCTCGTCACGATGGCCGCCCGCCCGGGTGAGCGCGGCGCGCGGGCCAGGACGGCCAGGGCGGCCAGGTTCACCTGGGTCACTCGCGCCACGTAGTCGTTGTCGACGAACCGCAGCAGGTCCCCGTACTGCACCCCGTCCTCCACCCGCACGTCCTGGTGCTGGTGCCGGTAGTCCTCGTGCACCTCGGTGAAGCGCACGGCGGCGTAGCCCTGCTGCAGGAACGGGATCTGGTCGCCGCCCCGCAGGTAGCGGTCCCTGCGGTAGTACATGCGCGCGTCGAACCACGGCACGTACTGCTCGGCCGTCTCGTGGACGAAGCGGGCGAGTTGCCGCGAGACCCCGTCGTTCTCGCCGCCGACCGACTGGCGCACGGCGGCCTGGGCGGGGGTCTCCGAGGTGGGTACGCCTTCCGAGAACACCCGTACGGCCTTGGCGTCCCGGCCGTTCTCGCCGACCGAACTGCCCACGATGTCGTTGGTGAACATGCCCTGGATGTCGGCGTTGCTCTGCTTGGCCTGCTGGGCGTAGTACGCGGCCCCGTACAGGCCCTGCTCCTCGCCCGCGACCGCCATGAACACCACGGTCGCGTCGAACGTGCGGGTCGCCATGACGCGGGCGGCCTCGATGGCGGCGGCGACACCCGAGGCGTCGTCGTTCGCGCCGGGAGCGTCGCAGGTGGCGTTCATGACGTCGGTGCAGCGGGAGTCGTAGTGGCCGCTGACCACGTACGTACGGGCCGCCGAGGCGTCCTGCGAGCCGCGCAGCGTCGCGACCACGTTCGTGATCGTCGTGGGGGCGGGGATGCGCGGTGAGACGGGCTGGACGAACGACTGCTTCTCCACCGTCATGCGCCCGCCCGAGGTGGCGGCGATCCTTACGTACTCGTCGTAGATCCAGTCCCTGGCGGCGCCGATACCGCGTACCGGGTCGTCCTGGCTGGACAGCGTGTGCCGGGTGCCGAAGGAGGCCAGCTTGGCGATGATCCGGCCGAGGTTGCGCGCGTCCACCTGCCGGACCATCTTCTCGATCGCCGGATCGCGCGGCACGACCGCCTCGGCGGCCGGGGTCAGCACGCCGGCGAGCACGACGCCGGCCAATAACGGCAGAAATGATTTACGGATTCTTTTCCGGGCAAGGGGAGAGAGTGCCATGAGATGGCTCCAAGAGGGTGCTGGGAATTGCTCTCGGGCCGGTCCTTCTCCGTGGACCGGCCCGGGGGGACTGCGCATCTATCGGGTGATCGCCGGTTGCCTGCGACGAGCTGTCGGGTGACCTATCGGGTGATCGCCGGTTGCCGGCGAGCTGTCGGGTGACCTATTGGGGTGATTGCCGGTTGCCGGCGAGCTATCGGGTGATCGACACGTTGTCGACGCCCGCCTCGACCAGCGAGGCTCCGGATGCGTCGGCCGCGTCGATGAGGATGCGGACCGTCTGGCCCGCGAACGCGTTCAGGCTCGCCGTGGCGGTGGCCCAGGCGCCGTTGCGGTTGGTGGCCGCGCCCGCCTGGTTGAGCACCGTGGCCGTCGTGCCGCCGACGACACGCACCCGCAGGTAGTCGGCGCTGGAGGCGTTCGAGCCGTGCGCCAGATACCACGACAACGACAGGTTCAGCGCGCCCGTCGAAGGCAGCGTGATCGGCGGTGACTGGATCGAGGTGACGCCGCCGTCGATGTCGTACGCGCCCGCCGAGGAGCCCGCCAGAGCCCCGGTCACGAGGTCGTTCGTGCCGCTGACAGTGGTTCCGAGCTGCTTGGCGCCGCTGGACGTGGTGGCCGCGGGATCGCCCCGCTCCCACTGCCCCAGGGTGGCCGTGTCGGTGCCGGCCGGGTTGACCGTCCATCCGTTCGCGGTCTCGAACGTGTCCTGCCACACCACGACCGGCGGCACGGCGGTGGCGATGGTCCACACCGCGTACGCGATGGCGTCGGTGTTCCTGTCCAGCGCGGTGTCGTTGATGTTGGCGGTCGTGTCGCAGGCGCGGTGGTAGCAGACGTCGAACGCCTGCCCCGAGGTCCCGCCCCACAACCCGGCCTGAGTGGCGTTCTTGATGCCCTCCGCGCCGGTGAACGTGCCGCCCGCCGGGATGCCCACGGAGATGAACGGCCCGTAGTCCGAGCGCCCGTCGAAGTCGGTGCCGCGCGTCGGCACGCCGATCGAGGTGAAGTAGTCCTGGAGGGTACGCTCAAGCGCCGCCGACCCGGCCGGTCCCGGCCCCGAGCCGGTTCCGTCGGAGTTGTCGCCGTCGTACACGAAATATCCGGCGTTGGGGGAGCCGACCATGTCGAAGTTCAGGTACCCCTTGATCCGCGCCCGTTCGGCGGCCGGCAGGTTGCTGACATAGAACTGCGACCCGCGCAGCCCCAGCTCCTCCGCGCCCCACCAGGCGAAGCGCAGATGCTTGGCCGACTGCAGCGACTGCCTGGACACCTCCAGCGCGGTCTCCAGGATGGCCGCGCTGCCCGAGCCGTTGTCGTTGATGCCGGGCCCGGCCGTCACGCTGTCGAGGTGCGCCCCGACCATGAGCACGTCGTTCGGGTCACCGCCCGGCCAGTCGGCGATGACGTTGTAGCCGGTGGCGCCACCGTAGGTGAACGACTGCAGGGTGGTGGTGAACCCGGCGGCGTCGAGCCGGGATCTGACGTAGTTGGCCGAGGCCAGGTAACCGGGCCGCCCGTGCGCCCGGGTACCGCCGTTGGCGTTGGCGATGGACTGGAACTGGGTCAGGTGGGCCTTGACATTGGCCAGCGGGATGTCGGGGGCCGCGAGGGCGGCCTGGGAGTGGGCCGGTAAGCCGAGCAAGGGCAGGAAGAGTGTTGCGATCGCCGCGACGATGGTCGATCTCATGCCGATTTTCCAGGTCGAACGCCTGAATAAGAGCATGGCGGCGCCTCCATCCGAGGTCGAGGGTGGAAGATCCCGAGATGGTGCTCCCTGGAACTTAACCCCACAAACCGCCTTCGCCTAGAGGCCCCTCACGGGCTTGCCGTCCGTACGCCGTGTCATGGGCTTGCGGTGCGTTCGCCGTGTCATGGGCTTGCGGTGCGTTCGTCGCGCAGTGCCGCCAGAAGCGTCTCCGGCCGGTCGGCGAAGAACCGGATCGAGGTGATCTCCACCCGCTGCCCGAGCGGCCGCACGGCGGTGATCGGCTCGCTCAGCTCGACCGTCACGTTCGTCTGCGAGGACACCGCCAGGGCCAGCCGCTCGCCCTTGACCGAGACCATGCTGGTCTCGTTGTAGTTGCGGCTGGTGCGCACGGAGGTGATGAGCTCGCGGGGCACCCGCAGGTCGAAGTAGTGGCCGTACCGGATGCGCAGTTCATCGGCGGTGACGACGTGCGGCCTGGTGACGGAGCCGGCCGCCATCGTGGCCACGAAGAGCAGGCCGTACAGGTCCGCGACGAGCACCGCGTACCGCACCCAGCCGGTCACCCCGAACGAGACCAGCAGCAGATCCGCCACCACGGTCTCGACGGCGAACGCGAATGCGAACAACGTCAACGTGAACGTCTGCTCCTTCGAGTACGTCGCGACCGTCGAGCCCGGCGGCACCCCGTGCTTGCGCCGAAGCAGCCACATCCCGATGGCCGCCAGCCCCTGCCCCTCGAACTCCAGAACCCGCCGAACCGCGCCGACCATTGAACCCCCTTCGTTACCGTCTGCCCCCAATTAGAAACGTTGACGCCGCGTTAAGGTCAAGCTCGATGCCTTATGCGCGCAGTTCGGCGTCGGAAAGATTTTCGCGTATTCGGTTGAACCCGTTTCCGTCCCCAAGGCGTACAACCTGACGGAAAACGGTACGCGCCGACTTGGCCTGATGGGTGTACGTCGAGCGTGCCGCGCTGCGCTGACCGGTGCCATGGGGATGGCGATGGAATTTCAGGGATGGAGCGACGGCCTGGCCCTGCGGCCGCGCGATTACCTGGGAAAGGGCGAATCGCTCGCCGCTGTCGTCAGGGCGGGCGGGCCCTTCGCGGGAGAGTCGCTCTATCTGTTCGCCCTCGGTACCGCGGCCACGATGGCCAGGATGCACCTGGGTGGGATCGCGGGGCTGCGGCTCAGTCCGGCCGGCGTCCTGATCGGGCCGCGCGGCCAGGCGTTCTTCGCGCCGGGGCCGCGCGACAGCGAGTTTCCCGCCAGCGATGTCATGGACTGGGCGGATGTGGTGGTGTTCGCGGCGACCGGGACGGAGCCTGGGGAGCGCCGCGATGGGGTGGCCGAGCCTGATCTTGACCGGTTGTTGCCCGCGCTGCGGGCCGTGATCGAGGAGTGCCGGCGCTCCGATCCGGCCTCCCGGCCGTCGGCCGTCGATCTGGTACGTGTTCTGCTCGGCCACTCCGGTGCCGCCCGTGGCGCCACGGTGCACGAACTGTTGTGCGAGGCCGAGTGGCGGACCAGGCCCGAGGAGCCGCCGCCCGCGTACGAGGAGCGCGTCGTGGTCGTGCCGTTCTGGCGCAAGCCCGCCTACCTCGGCGGCATCGCCATCGGCGTGCTGATCGTGGCGACGGTGGCGGGTGCGGTGACCATGGTCTCCGGCCGGGCCGCCGGGCCGCCGCCGGACGCCGGTGCGGTGTATGGCGCGATCGGACGTCACACGGTCACGTTCCACCACGTGAGCGAGGTGGGGGTGGGGAAGGTCGTCGCCGATGGCAGGCTCAGTTTCGACGCGAACGCGGCCACGGCGTACGACATGAAGATCACTTGCGGGAACGCTCCAGATCCCGCGGGGGTGAGTCTTGTCGGGAACGCGGGGGTCGCGGACGGCGTGCGGTTCGACGCCGCGCAACCTCCGCCGCGACCGCCGACGGGGTCGTGTGCCCGCGACGGCACGCCGTTCGTGCGTGACTACAGCTCGCCGCACGCGATCAAAGCCCTCATCGACGCCGCCGGGCCGGACGTGACCAGCACGCCCGCCGCCGGGAACGGCCGCACGATCACGGGGACCGCCATGGCACATCGGATCAGGGGCGAGGAGGGTCTGGCCAGGTACTCGGGCGCGGGCATCGACGGGCCGGTGCGGTTCACGCTGCTGGTCGACGCCCGTGGCCTGCCGGCACGGCTGGAGCTGCGTACGGAGAGACGCGGGAACGCCGTCGGGATCAGCGCGACCACCTACCGGGACTGGCGCGCCTTCGAGGCCATCAAGGGGGAGACACCGAATGGCTGAGGAATTCACCGCCGACCGCCGGGAGGCCGCGAGCGTGTCGCGCGACCTCAAGGCGATCCGCTCGGCACTGGACGGCGGACAGGCCGGCGCGCAGGACGCGAAGACCGGCTCGGAGAAGGTCGATGACGCCGTACGGAGGTTCTTCGAGGAGTCCTCCGACAACCGGGAACGCATGAACCAGCTTCTGGAGCGTGCGGCCGGCATGCTCGACGCCCTGGTCGAGGGCACGGGCACACTCGACGGCTCGCTGGCCGAGTCGTTGTCGACCAGCACAGGGGGCTCGTGATGAAGGCACTCGGACTCGGCGTGCTGACCGGCGTGCTCGCCGCGACGATCGCGGCTTCGGTGGTGTTCTCGCTGACGGACAAGATCTCGCCCGCGAGTACCACGCGGACCGTGCAACAACCCGTGGACCTGGTGAATGAGGAGCTCGGTGATGGCTGATCTGCCGTTCGGGTTCACCGTGAGGGTGCCCGAATCCTGGTACGAGTTCGACGTCTGGCGGGCCGGCCGTACCGGCGACCTGGCCCGGCTGGTGGACGCCCGCGTGGCGGCCGCGCCGGAGCTGGGCCCGCACCGGGCGGTGCTGCTCAAGGTGCTGCGCGAGGTCGCCGAGCTGGCGGGGCGGCACGGGGCGGTGTTCGGCGCGGCGATGACCGACCACGTCGAGGACGTGGGCACGGTGCTGGCCACGCTCATGGTGCTGCACACGAAGGGCCGGCCAGAGCCGGAGGGCAACACGGTCGAGGCGATCGCGTCGGGCGTCGTCGCCGTACCGCCCAGGCCGGGCACCCCGGGGCGGCGCGACGTCGAGATCGTGGAGCTGGACGCGGGCCGCGCCGTACGCGTGAGCGGCGTCGAGACCGGCGAGCTCGACTCGGTCGTCATGCAGACCCTCATCCCCGTGCCCGGCGGGCACGGCGTGCTGGACCTGGTGCTCACCAGCCCGCACCTGAGCCTGGCCGAGCCGATGCTCGACCTGTTCGACGCGATCAGCGCCACCTTGGCCTGGTCCGACCCCCAAGGAGAGTGAACCGTCATGGCAGGTGGGACGCATCACCTGAGTTTCCCGCAGGTGGAGAACAGCGCGACTCGGCTGAACAAGGAGAAGGAGGACATCGAGAGCCGTCTGATCCAGCTCAAGTCGATGATCGACCAGCTCGTGGCCAGCGACTTCGTCACCGAGCGCGCCTCGGGCAAGTTCCAGCAGGACTACGACCAGTGGAACAACGGCGCCCGGCAGGTCATGCAGGGCCTGGAGGGCATGAGCCAGTTCCTCAAGACCGCCATCGCCAAGCACCGCGAGCTGGACGCCTCGCTCAGCGGCGGCGCGGGAGCGTGAGGACGTGCCGGGCGGATGGGACGTACTCGGGCTGGCCGGCGACCCGGTGCCCGGGGATCCGGGGCAGGTCCGGGGGCTCGCCGGCCGGCTGCTCGAACAGGCGCGCCTGGCCGAGGACAACACGGCCAGGCTGAGCGCCGTGTCGGGCGGCGGCTCCGCGCTGGTGACCGGCGGTGCGCCGCTGACGCGTGTGGATCACGCGACCCGCTGCACCGAGGCGCTGGGCGGGCTGCCCGGTGAGCTGGCCAAGCTGGGGCGGGCGTATCGGGGCGCGAGCAAGGCGCTGCTGACGTACGCCGGGAGCCTGGAACAGGCCAAGGCCCAGGCCGGTACGGCGTTGCGGGTGGCCGAGGTAGACCGGTCGCGGGCCCGGTTGATCGCCGATGAGGCGGCCCGGTTGCGCGGGGACGCCGAGACGCGGGCGACGCGGGAGATCGAGCAGGCGCTGGAAGGCAGCGGCGTCACGGACCGGGTGTGGTTGCGGCTGGCGTGGGAGACGATCTCCGCGCCGTTCCGCTTCTGGGACGACTTCGTGTCCTTCGCGGGCGGGGTGGCGATGGTGTCCGGCATGACGATGTTGCTGATCGGGGCAGGCGGTCCGACCAGGCCCAGCGGGGCGCTTCCGGCCGGGATGGGGGTGGTCGCGGGCGCGGTGGTGCTGGCCGACGCGATGGCCAGGTATCGGCGGCGCAAGGGCTCGCTCGGCATGGTGGCCCTGGCCGCGCTGAACGTCCTGACCATGCACGACACCGGAACCACCCCAAGCCCCCCGGCAGCCAGGAGCGGCGCGGCCCGGGCGGGGGCGGCGGAGGTCAGGGGCGGGGCGGTCCGGGTGGGGGCGGCGGCGGTCAGAGGTGGGGTGGGGCGTGCGGGGGCGGCGGCCGTCGCGTCCTGGCAGCGCGGGCGCCGGTTCTTCAGCCAGGACCCCGTGCACTTCCCGACCGGCGTCGTACTCCTGCCACAGACCGACCTGGACCTGCCGGGCGTGCTCCCGCTCCGCCTGACCCGCACCCACCTGTCCAGCTACCGCACCGGCCGCTGGTTCGGCCGTTCCTGGGCCTCCACGCTGGACCAGCGCCTGGAGGCGGACGCCGAAGGACTGTGCCTGGCCACCGAGACCGGCGCCCTGCTCGCCTTCCCCTACCCCGAGCCCGACCGCCCGGCCCACCCGGACGGCGGCCTTCGCCTGGCCCTGTACGAGACGGACACCGGCTACACGGTCACCGACCCGCTCACCGGCCTGTCCACCCACTTCGCCGAGACCGGCAGCACGGAACCCGGCGTGCTGCCGATCGCCGCGATCACCGACCGCAACGGCAACCGCATCGACGTCCGCTACCTCGACGGCCTGCCCACCGAGATCGTCCACTCCGGCGGCTACCACCTGGACGTCGAGACCTCCGGAGGCCGCGTCGTCGAGCTGCGGCTGCGCGGCGCGGGCCAGCGCCTGCTGTCCTACTCCTACGACGAGACGGGCGACCTGACCGGGGTGACCAACTCCTCCGGCCTGCCGATGCGCTTCGCCTACGACGACCACGGCCGGCTGACGCGCTGGCAGGACCGCATCGGCACCTGGTACGCCTACACCTACGACCTGGCCGGCCGCTGCGTGTACGGCACGGGCGAGGCGGGCGTGTTCAACACCGAGATCTCCTACGGCGACGGCGTCACCAGGGCCTACGACTCGCTCGGCCACCTCACCACGTACCACCACAACGACCTGCTCCAGGTCACGGCCGAGACGGACCCACTCGGCCACACCACCCGCTACCGCTGGGACGAGTGCGACCGCCTGCTCGCGCGCACCGACCCGCTGGGCCGTACCACCCGCTACACCTACGACGACGCCGGCGCGCCGCTGACGATCACACGCCCCGACGGCGCGACCCGCCGCCAGATCCTCGACAACCTGCACCTGCCGGTCGCGATCACCGACTACGACGGCACCATAAAGACACTGGGCCGCGACGAACGCGGCAACCTCACGGCGGACGGTGAGGAGACCCGCACCTACGACGAACGTGGCCGCCCGACCACGGTCACCAACGCCCTGGGCCACACCACGACCATCGACTGCGACCCCGCCGGCCTGCCGATCGCGATCACCGACCCGTCCGGTGCCGTCACGCGTTACGAACGCGACCCCTTCGGCCGCGTCACCGCCGTCACCGACCCGCTCGGCCACACCACCCGCCAGACCTGGACGGTCGAGGGCCTGCCCGCCACCCGCACCGCCCCCGGCGGCGCGACGGAGCGCCACCGCTACGACGCCCAGGACAACCTGATCGAACACGTGGACGCCATGGGCGAGTCCACCCGCTGGGAGATCGGCCCCTTCGGCGTGGCCACCGCCCGCACCACCCCCGACGGCGCCCGCCTGGAGTTCGCCCACGACACCGAGCTGCGCCTCGAAGCGGTCACCGACCCGCAGGGCCTGACCTGGCACTACGACTACGACCCGGCCGGCAACCTCATACGGGAGACGGACTTCAACCGCCGCGTGCTGACCTATGTGCGCAACCCGGCGGGCAACCTCACCGAGCGCGTCAACGGCGCCGGCCAGTCCACCAGCTACGTGTACGACGTCCTGGACCGGCTCATCGGCAGGCGCGCGGGCGACCGCCTGACCACGTTCGACTACGACGTGCTCGGCCGCCTGGTCCGCGCCGCGAACCCGGACGCCGACCTGCGCCTGACCCGCGACGCGGACGGCCGGGTGACCGGCGAGACCTGCAACGGCCGCACCCTGACCTCCGCCTACGACGCCCTGGGCCGCAGGGTGTTGCGACGTACCCCGTCGGGGGCCGAGAGCATCTGGGCCTACGACTCCCGCGACCTGCCCCTGACCGTCGAGACGGCCGGCCAGACCTTCCGCTTCACCCACGACGCGGCCGGGCGCGAGATCTCCAGGGACTTCGGCGCGGGCGTCCGGCTGACCCACGAGTGGGACGACGACTCGCATCCCCGCGCGCAGACCGTGGCGGCGGGCCGCCGGGTGGTGCAGCGCCGCACGTACGGCCACCGCAGGGACGGGCGGCTGACCGAGATCGACGACCTGCTCGCCGGCCGCCGCCGCTTCGACCTCGACCCGGTGGGCCGCGTCACCGCCGTGCACGGGACGGGCTGGTCGGAGAGCTGCACCTACAACGTCTCGGGCCAGATCACCGATGACGCCCAGGGGCCGCGCGCGTACACCGGGACCATGGTCCGCCAGGCGGGCCGCACCCGCTACGAGTACGACCGCCAGGGCCGCACGGTGCTGCGCCAGCGCACGGGCCTGTCCTCCACGCCCCTGACCTGGCACTATACGTGGGACGCCGACGACCGCCTGACCACCGTCACCACGCCGGACGGCACCCGCTGGCGTTACCTGTACGACCCGCTCGGCCGCCGCATCGCCAAGGAACGCGCCGACGGCTCGCAGCGCACCGACTTCGTCTGGGACGGTGACACCCTCGCGGAACAGTCCGGTGAGTCGCACACCACGGCCTGGGACTGGGAGCCGGGCACGTCCAGGCCGCTGAGCCAGACGGAGCGCCGGCCCGGCGCGCGGGAGCGCTGCTACGCCGTCGCCACGGACCCGGCGGGCGCCCCCGCCGAGCTGGTGGACGCCGAGGGCAACGTGGCCTGGCGCGCCCACGCGGAGGCGGCGGAGGCGGCCGACTGCCCGCTACGGCTGTCCGGACAGTACGAGGACGCCGAGTCCGGGCTGTACTACGACCATCCGCGCCACTACGACCCGGACGCCGGGCGCTACGCCACCGCGGACCCGATCGGCCTCAGAGGAGGGTGGGACCCGCACGCGTACGTGGTGAACCCGCACCTCAAAGCATGGCGAACTGCACCAGATCCAGCCGCCGGGCCGTCCCCAGATAAGCCCGCCCCACCGGCCCGGCAAAGAACTGGTCGGGCTCCAGGCTGACGCCGTGCTCCCGGGCGTTCACCCGCGAGGTGGGCGTCAGCAGGAACCGGCTCCCGGACCGCAGCACCTCAGTGACCTCGCCCGACAACGACCGCCGATGCCCTTCGAGCAGCGGCGTGGCGTCACCGGCCAGCACCAGCGCCCGCCGTCCCAGCTCGGCGGGCGCGAGGAGGTCCTGCAGCAGGGTGGGCAGAGTGTCGAAGCCCTGCTCCCTGGCCGTGATCGTGATCTGGTCGAAGTCGTCCACCACCACCGCGTACCGCTCGCCCTCGAAGGCGGCGACCGCCTCGCGCAGGTCGGCATCGGCGAACGACGTCCCCACCAGCGTGCGCGCCCCGGGCAACGACCGCACCAGCGGCGAACGCGGCGGCCCGACGGCCAGCACGTGCACCCCGGCCCGCAGCAGCACGGTCGCCATCACCAGCGCCGCGTTGCTGCGCCCGGAACCGGCGGGCCCGGACACCAGCACCAGGTGCGGGCCGAGGTCGAACAGGTCCAGCTCCACGGGCGCGACGCCGGGCCCGCCGACCCCGATGGCCGCGCCGTCCAGCCGGCTCAGCGGGACACTCACCGGCAGCGGCGGGAAGGCGCGCGCCTGACGGGCCGGTTCGCGGCTGTGCCGGGCGGGCGCGGGCGGCGCGGGAAGTTGGTCGGGCGGCAGGCAGATCTGCACGTGCAGCCCGCTGGCCGCCTCGATCGCCCGCCCCGCCAGCAAGGGCGGCGACACCATGCCGGACGACAGGTACGACCGCCGCGTCTCCTCCCTGGGGAACGCCAGGAACAGCCGCCGCGAGAACAGGTCGGGCGTCTTGCCCCGCAACATGTCGTGCCCGCCCACCGCCACGGTGTGCACGCCCACGGGCGGCCCGCCGGCCACGATCCCGCGCAGCGTGACCAGCAGCGGCGTCTCGAAGAAGTCCGGGCTGCCGCGATCCTCGAAGTACTCCCACCCGTCGATCACGAACACGATCACCGGCGCGGCCGGCTCGCCCGGCGACAGGCGCGCCAACCGCCGCCGCTCCACCTCGTCCGCCAGCCACGTCACGATCCGCCTGATCCGGTCCGGCTCCCCGGCCCCTGCCACGGCCCCGCAGTGCGGCAACGAGGCGTAGGCGGACAACCCGCCAGGATGGTTCTCCACCACGTACAACCACACCTGCGCGGGCGAGCAGCCCGCCGCCAGGCTGGTGATCAGCGTCCGGCAGAACGTCGTGCGCCCCGACTGCGGCCCGCCGGCCACCATGATCCGCTCGGTCCCGTCCAGCTCCAGCGCGGCGGCGGGCTGCGCCTGGTTGGCCGGATCGTCGATCAGCCCGAACGGGACCCCGCCCGCCCCCTCCACCGCCTCCAGCGGCAGCGCCGCGGGCAGCGGCGGCAGCAGCGGGCGGAACGGCGGCTCGGCGGCCAGGCGCGGCGCGGTCGCGAGCACCGCCGCGATGGCCAGGTCCTGGTCGGTACGGCCGGCCCGCGGCGCGTCCCCGGACTCGGGCCGCGGCAGCCCGAGAGTGCTCCAGGGCGCCAGCCGCGCGGAGGCCGTGGCCAGGCCGGTGGGCGGCGGGTCGCCCAGGTAGCCGGTCTGGAAGAGCTGGGGCGTGCGCTGCTCGCCGCCCACCCGCATGATCATGCCCCGCCCGCGCAGCCGCGACGGGATCGAGGCGGCGTCGGGCACGCCGAGCACTTCCGTGCTGTCGGACGGCTCGTTCTGGCGCAGCGTGATGCGCAGGGAGATGTTGTTCTTCAGCTCGGGGGAGAGCTTGCCCTGCAACGACTGCGTGGCCAGCACCAGGTGCATGCCGAGCGAGCGCCCCTTCGCCGCCACGTTCACCAGCTCGCGCAGGAAGTCGGGCGAGGTCTCCAGCACGCGGGCGAACTCGTCGAAGACCATGACCAGCCTGGGCAGCCGGCCGCCGGAGTTCCAGTAGACGTCGATCTCGCCGCCGTACCTGGCCAGGATCGCCTCCCGGCGCCGCACCTCCGCCCGTACCGAGGCCAGCACGCGTCGCGCCGCGCTCTCGTCGAACACGTCGGCCGCCGTGTCGCCGGTCGAGCGGATCAGCCCCACGACGTGCGGGCAGTGCTCGAACGGCAGGAACGCGCTGCCGCCCTTGAAGTCGACCAGCACCAGGTTCAGCTCGTCCGGCCGGTTGGCCAGCAGCAACGAGGTGACCAGGGTCTGCAGCAGGATGCTCTTGCCCGCCCCCGTCGCCCCGCCGAGCATCGTGTGCGGGCCGTCCGCCGCGAGGTCCACGGTGACGGGGCCGCCGCCGTCGGCGCCGACGCACACCTTCGTGGTCGGCCCGGGATCGGCGCCCCACCGGGCCAGCACGGCCTCCGGCGTGGGCTCAGGCAGGCCGAGGGCGTCCAGCAGGCGTACGGCGTCGGGGATGACGCTGTCCGCCCTGGCCAGCGTGAGCCGGTCGCGCATCGGCGCCACCGCGCGGGCGATGCGCTCGGCGGCCCGCTCGCCGAGGCTCTCCGGCTGCACCGCCACCGGCAGTCCCTGGCGGCCCCGGGTGAGCCGCATGCCGGCGCCGTCCAGCTCGCAGACGCCGCGGCACTCGTTGAGGCTGCGCTGGTCGGCGCAGATGACGTACACGCCGACCGAGGGGCCCTCCCTGAGCACCTCCTTCATGCCGGGGATGTCGCGCAGCGCCCGCGCGCCGTCGAGGACGACGACCACGTCCTCGCCGAAGGCGACGTGGCGCTCCCTGACCTTGAGCCGCTCGGTCACCAGCTCCTTGAGCTCCTCGATCCGTTCCGTCCTGGTCTCCCGCGTGTTGCCGACCAGGCACGGCACGGGCGCGCCGGCCACGTTCAGGTGCGGCAGCCAGCGCGTCCAGGCCAGGTGCTCGCCCCCGGACGCGGTGATCAGCACCAGCCGCAGCTCGTCGGGCGCGCGCAGCGTGCCGAGCTGCACCAGCAGCCAGCGCAGCAGCGCGTTGACGGGCTCGTGCGGGCCGATCACGCCCAGCACGCCGATCTCGCGCAGGTCCACCGTGACCGGCACCCCGCGCAGCGGCGGCGGGACGAACTCCGGCCACGGTTCGCCGTCGAACGTGATCGTGGCCGGCTCGTCGGCCACCCCCACGCGCAGGGTCAGCCCGTCGGGCGAGTCGGCGTTGCGCGGCCACAACCCGGGGCCCTCGTGGGTGGCGGCGAAGGTGAGGTCCACCTCGTCCGGCGCGACGACGTGCCGCAGCCACTGCTCGTGTACGACGTGCTGCCGGATACGTTCCATCGTGTCTCGTTTGCGCTGGTCGAACTCCAGCTCTTTCTTCTTCCGCTGCCGACCTTCCACCCATTGCGTGCCGAAGAACGTAATCGGCGTGAGTATTCCGAAAAGCAGAAAATACGGACTTTTCAACAAGATCGCCATTGCGATGGAAATGGGCAGCGGCAACAGCGACGAAAGCAGCGCCACGGCGATATTGCGCTGCGGCACCTCGTTCCTGGGCATGGTGATGCGCGTGCCGGTGACGGCGGGGGCGTGGGAGAAGGCCCGGTCGAAGTCGATGTGCCCGTCGGCGTTGCGTACGGTCCTGAGCCTGGCGGGCGGCAGCGGCGCCCATCGCAGCCGGTCGTCGCCCACCTGCAGCACGCCGTCCGGCCGCAGCGCCGTCGGCAGCCGCACGCCCACCTCGTTCACCAGTGTGCCGTTGCGCGAGCCGAGATCGGTGACCGTGGCCTCGCCGGTCCACGACACGTTCAGGAGGGCGTGCTGCCTGGAGGCCCGCTGGTCGCGTACCAGGCTGATGTCGGTCCGCTCGCGGCCGATCACGTGGCCGCCGGGGCTGAGCCAGACCACCCGGCCCGCGTCGGGGCCCGCGAACACCCGGATCGCGCCCGCCGCCGCCAGGGGCCGCCAGGGGTGTACGCGCTCGGGCTCGCCCACGCTGATCGTCGCGCCCGGCACCAGCGGGCCGTCCGCCACGCGCGTCTCGGGGTCGAGCTTGTCGGTGCCGACGTAGCACGGCCGGCCTTTGACGGGGAAGGGCAGCGCCCGCAGCAACGAGCCGATGAGGGTCTCCGGCTCCGCGGTCACCTCGACGTCCACCGCGGTGGCGGCCACCGGATCGCGGATCGTCAATCGAATGATCATAATCCCCTCTCCAGGGGACTGAAGCATGTTTTGCCGAATAAATCTAGCTTCATGGCATAACAGGCAAATGTCCTGCCGTGGCGGCTGCCGCTGGCTAGAGTGATAATTATCAATATCGGCGTACCGAGCGTGATATTTCATGCTATCCGCAGCGCGAGGAGCCCGCATCCTTGTGAATCACCGCGTAACGGACGAGGCCATGGTCCGGGCCCTCTACCGCGAATATGGCGCCCCCCTGATGGCCTTCGCCATCAGGCTGACGGGCGGCGACCGCCGCTGGGCCGAGGACGTCGTCCAGGAGACCTTCGTACGGGCCTGGCGCAACGTGCACGACCTGCGTACCGAGTCCGGTTCGCTGATGCCCTGGCTGGCCACCGTCGCGCGCCGCGTCGTCATCGACAACCGGCGCCGCTCGGGATCACGCCCACTCGACACCGTCGAGGACATCGCCGACCGCGCCCAGCCCGTGGCGGCCGAGGACGAGCGACTGCTACGGGAGATCGTCGTGACCGACGCGATGTTGTCGCTGTCCCCCGCGCACCGTCAGGTGCTCACCGAGACGTTCCTGCTGGACCGCACCGTCCAGCAGGCGGCGGAGACGATCGGCGTGCCCGTGGGCACGGTGAAGTCCCGCGTGTACTACGCCATGCGCGCGTTACGCGTCGCGCTGGACGAAAGGGGGGTGACGCTGCCGTGACCGAGGCGCGTCACGATGACAGGGGGGTGACGCCATGACAGAGGTACATCACGAGGACGTGGCCGCGTACGCGCTCGGCCTGCTCAGCGAGGAGGAGCAGGCCGCTTTCGAGCGCCATCTGGACGGTTGCGGGCTGTGCGCGGGGGAGGTCGGGTCGTTCGCCGCGATGGGCGAGCTGATCAAGGGTGTCCATCCCGACGACCTGCTGCCCCAGCCCGCCGACCCGCAGGTCGAATCCCTCCTGGTACGCCGCGCCGCCGCCGAGCGCCGGCGCCGGCGATTCCATCGTTCCTTCATGACCGCCGCCGCCTGCCTGGTGGTCGCGGCCGGCGTCTTCCTCGGCGTCAGCTCGCTGACCGGCGAACCCAACCCCGACAGCATCCACAGCCCGGCCCGCGACCTGCTCATGACCGGCCGCACCTACGCCATCACCGATCCCGCCACCGGCGTGGCCGGGGTCGTCGGCCTGGAGGACAAGGGCTGGGGCACCCACGTCGCGCTGGAGCTCAAGGGGGTCAAGGGTCCGCTGCAGTGCCGGCTCACGGCGTTCGGCGACGACGGCAGGTCCGAGGTCGTGGCCAGCTGGGGAGTGCCGGAGAAGGGGTACGGCGTGCCCGGTTCCCCCGACCCCCTCGTCCTGCACGGCGGCACCAGCCTGCCCCAGACCGAGCTGAACCACTTCACCATCCAGACCACCGACGGCAGGATCCTGGCCACCGTGGCAGTCTGACGCCATGCTCACAGACCGGCACCCGCGCATAGATCTGCACAGTCACAGCAGCGCGTCAGACGGCACGCAGCCCCCGGCCGACGTCGTGCGGCGCGCCCGCGACCGGGGCCTCGACGTGCTCGCCCTGACCGACCACGACACGGTGGCGGGACACGCCGCGGCGATCGAGGCGCTGCCGGCCGGGCTGACGCTCGTGCCGGGCATGGAGCTGTCGTGCAGGCGCGGCGGCCAGAGCATCCACCTGCTCGCCTACCTCTTCGACCCGCTCGAACCCGACCTGCTCGCCGAATGCGCACGCATCAGGCAGGCCCGCGTGGAGCGCGCCAAGGCGACCGTCGAGCGGCTGACCGAGCTGGGCGTGCCGCTCACCTGGGAGCAGGTCGCGGACCTGGCCGCCGGCGGACCGGTCGGCCGCCCGCACATCGCCCGCGCCATGGTCGCCGCGGGCGCCGTCGCCGAGCCCGCGCTGGCGTTCACCCCGGAGTGGATCGGCACGGGCGGGCGCGCGTACGTCTCCCGCTACGCCCTCGACCCCGAACGCG
Organism: Nonomuraea sp. NPDC050404; assembly: GCF_040655495.1. Classification (NCBI taxonomy): domain Bacteria; kingdom Bacillati; phylum Actinomycetota; class Actinomycetes; order Streptosporangiales; family Streptosporangiaceae; genus Nonomuraea; species Nonomuraea sp. NPDC050404. Next base: position 39,871 of record NZ_JBFAKB010000040.1, on the reverse strand, counting down.
CGGTACGCCTGGTGCGCGCGGCGGGCGGGGCGGCGGTGCTGGCCCACCCGAAGGCGCACAAGCGCGGCAAGGTCGTGCCCGACGAGTGGATCGCCGAACTGGCCGGGGCCGGGCTCTTCGGCGTGGAGGCCGACCACCTCGACCACGACGCCGACGCCCGCCGTCATCTCCGCGCCCTGGCGAAGGAGCTCGGCCTGGCCGTGACGGGATCGAGCGACGACCACGGCGAGCTGACCGGCCACCGCCTGGGCTGCGAGACGACGGCCGCCGAGGTCTACGAACGCCTGACGGCCACGGCCACCGGCGCGCGCCCGATCACCGCGCGACCCCGGTAGCGGCAGGGCCGAAATGGGTCGTGAACCAGTCTCTGGCATGCCCGGCCACGGCCTCCAGCGCTCCGGGCTCCTCGAACAGGTGGGTGGCCCCGGGCACGACCGTGATCCGGCTGTCCGCGCGCAGGTGCCCCCGCGCCTCCTCGTTCAGCTCCGCCACCACCGGGTCCCGGCCGCCCACGATGAGCAGGGTCGGCGCGCGTACCGCGGCCAGCCGGGGGCCGGCCAGGTCGGGCCGCCCGCCGCGCGAGACGATCGCGGTGATCGTGTTGTCCGGCTCGGCCGCCGCCCACAACGCCGCCGCCGCGCCGGTGCTGGCGCCGAAGTAGCCGATCGGCAGGCCCGCCGACTCGCGAGCCTGCGCGGTACGCTCCAGCAGCCGCTCGGCCAGCAGCGGGATGTCGAAGACGTTCGCCCTGTCGGCCTCCTCCCCGGGAGTGAGCAGGTCGAACAGCAGCGTGCCCAGCCCGGCCTCGTTGAGCGCGCCGGCCACGTAGCGGTTGCGCGGGCTGTGCCGGCCGCTGCCGCTGCCGTGCGCGAACACCACCAGCCCCCGGGCGGCGTCAGGAACGATCAGATCGCCGGACATATGCCAGATCTACCCCGCAGCGGACGGCTCTATCAGACCCGCAAATGGGCAGGTCAATGGAGATAAGGGGGCATTTCGCGGGGGGCAGGGGCTATGGAGACCGAAAGCGGGCGATGGCGGGCGCTGGCCGGTTCCCCGCTCGAACGCGTCGTCTCAGGGGGGATGGCGGGGCTCGCGCGAGTACGCAGCCTGGGGTTCGGGCGCTGGTTGCGCATGGAGCGGGAGTCGCTGGCCCAGACGGTCAAGGTGACGGGGGCGTGCGCGGTGGGGTGGTGGCTGGCCGCGTACGTGCTCAAGGTGGACCTGCCGGTCCTCGTGCCCATCGGCGTGCTGCTGACGGTCTCCGCGACCGCGTACAGCACGCTGGTCAGGGGCGGCCAGCAGATCCTGGCGGTGGTCGTGGGCGTGGCGGCGGCCACGGCGCTGATCTGGCTGATCGGCGCGAACGCGGTCACGCTGGCCGTGCTGGTGGTGGCGGGCCTGGTCCTGACGCGCCTGCTGAACCTGCCCGCCCAGAACGTGCAGATCCCGATCACGGCGCTGCTGGTTTTCGCGCTCGGCAGCACGTACGGCTTCGCCCGCCTCTCGGACGTGCTCCTGGGCGCCGCCATCGGCATCGCGGCGAACCTGCTGGTCATGCCGCCGCGCTTCGTGGACAAGGCGGGCCGGGAGTTGTGCGGGCTCTGCTCCGAGCTGGCCGACCTGGCCGAGGACATGGCGGCAGGGCTGCGCGGGGAGTGGGACCGGGACCAGGCCGGGGAATGGCTGGACCGGGCGCGGGCACTGGCGCAGCGGCTGGAGGACACGGAGGAGGCCGCCGAGCAGGCGGCGGAGTCGGTGCGCCTGTCGCCGCGCCGCCGCAGCTACGACCGCCGCCTGCGCCAGGTGGCCGAGGCCGCCACCTGCCTCGACCATGCCTGCCAGCAGCTCAGAGGCATCGCCAGAGGTCTGGTGGATCTCATCGCCGGCGTACGCGGGCTGCCCGGCGAGCGCGGCGCCGACCTGCCGGAATCCCTGGCCGCCGAACTGGCGGCGCTGTCCCGCGTCTTCCGCGACTTCGGCATGTTGCAACTCGGCCACGGCCGCAGGGAGGACATGGAGGATCTGTGCGCCGCGCTGGACGACGGGGAACACCAGCAGCGCCGGCTGGCACGGGACTTCCGCCAGACCCTGCACACGGAGCTGCGGTCGTTGCAGGGTTCGCTGCTCGACTCGTGCGCGCGCATCCGCCACGAGTTCGACCCCGACACCGGCCCGCACCGCGCCGCCTTCCCGAGACAAGACTGAACGCGCCTGCAGCCTTCGTGAGGCAGGGTGAAACCTGTGCTGGAAGATCCTCAGCCAGACTGCTGGCTGCACCCGTCGCTCAAGGTAGGCCCCTCACCCATCGCCGGCGAGGGCCTGTTCGCCACCGCCGCCATCCCCGCCGGCACCGTCGTCTCCCGGCTGGGCGGGCGCCTGGTGACCCTGGACCACCTGCGGGACCTGTTCGCCGACCCCGACGTCCCCTACGTGGACACCATCACGGTGACCGCCGACCTCCACCTCGTCCTGCCGCCGGGCAACCGGATCGGCAAGAGCAACCACAGCTGCGACCCGAACCTGTGGTGGACCGGCCCGTACACCCTGGCCACCCGCCGCGACCTGCGGCCGGGCGAGGAGGCCACCAACGACTACGGCACCAGCACCACCGTCGCCGACTACACCCTGGACTGCCTGTGCGGCACGGCGCTCTGCCGGGGCCGGGTCACGGGCGAGGACTGGCGACGCCCGGAGCTCCAGGACCGCTACGGCGACCACTGGATCCCGGCACTACGCACCCTCATGGCCTGATCACGACGTCAGCCCAGGCCGGGCGGCGGTGGGGGCATACGATCGCCCGCCACCCGCGCCGCGATGGGTTCGAGCGCGTCCAGCTCCTCCCGGCTCAGCTCGACCTCCAGCGAGCCCGCGTTCTCCAGCAGCCGCGCCTGACTGCGCGTCCCGGGGATCGGTACGACCGGGACGCCGTGCACCCGCTGCCTGTGCAGCAACCAGGCCAGCGCGACCTGGGCCATCGTCGCCCCGTGCGCCTCGGCGACCTGCCTGACGGGGGCGAGCAGGGCGGCGTTGTGCGGCGCGTTCGCGGCGTCGAACCTCGGCAGCCCGCGCCGCAGGTCGTCCTCGGCCAGCCCGTCCGTCGAGACGTGCCGGCCGGTCAGGAAACCGCGGCTGAGGGGCGCGTACGCCACGTAACCGATGCCCAGCTCCGCGCAGACCGGCACGACCGACCCCTCGTCCTCCCGGCTGAACAGCGACCACTCGTTCTGCACGGCGGCGATCGTGTGCACGCGGTGACCGGCCCGGAGTTGCTCGGCGGTGACGTTCGACAGGCCGAGGTGGCCCACCTTTCCGGCCGCCACCAGCTCGGCCATGGCGCCGACGGACTCCTCGATGGGCGTGCGGTGGTCGGGGTGGTGCAGGTAGTACAGGTCGATGCGGTCCACGCCCAGGCGGCGCAGGCTCGCCTCGCAGGCGTTGCGCACATGCTCGGGATCCGTCCGTACGGCGATCAGCTCCCCGGTCCCCGGCGCCCGGACGGCGGCGAACTTCGTGGCGAGCACGGTCTCCTCCCGCCGCCCCCCGGCCAGGAACTCGCCGATCAGGTGTTCGTTGGCGAAGTCGACGCCGTAGTAGTCGGAGGTGTCGAGGAAGGTCATGCCGAGTTCGGCGGCCCGCCTGAGCGCGGCGAGCGATTCGTTCCTGTCCGTCGGGCCGAAGAACTCGCTCAGTCCCATGCATCCCAGGCCGAGCGCGGAGACCTCCAGGCCCCCGCCGAGTTTGACCATGCGCATAGCGTGTCCTAAGTCAGGAGAGATAGAATCGGGATGGCCGTCCCGGTTAGTCGAAAATATACGGGACGCCCATCCCGTTTGTCTACGGACTGGAGCGTGCCCCGGATGAGCAGGCCATTGCGTGCCGACGCCCAGCGCAACAGGGCGCGCGTCCTGGAGGTGGCGGCCGAGACGTTCGCCGCCGAAGGGCTGTCGGTGCCCGTGCACGAGATCGCCCGCCGCGCCGGCGTCGGCACCGGAACCGTCAGCCGCCACTTCCCCACCAAGGAGTCGTTGTTCCAGGCGATCCTGCTCGACCGGATGGAGCAGCTCGTACGGCAGGCCGCCGACCTGGCGGACCGCGAGGGCCCCGCGGAGGCGTTCTTCGCCTTCTTCGCCGCCCTGGTCGAGGAGGGCGCCGCCAACAAGGGCCTGGTGGACGCGCTGGCGGGGGCCGGGTTCGACTTCCGTGCGGTGGCCGAGCAGAGCAGGTACGACGTCATGGGAGCGTGGCGCGGCCTCCTGGAGGCGGCGCAACGGGCGGGCACGATCCGCGGCGACGCCGACCTGGCAGACGTGAAGGCGCTGCTGACGGCCTGCATGGACCGGGAACGGCACGGCCCCGACCGGGTGGCCAGGGCCCGCATGCTCACTATCGTCCGCGACGGCCTGCGCCCCTGATGATCATGGCATACTGCTCGAATGTCCGATTTCGCCGAGTTCAGAGCAAAGGGCCGGGCGGCTCTGCTGTCCGGCCGGGCCACCCATGACACCGTCATGGTGGAAGGCGCCGGCCGCTGGGGCACGACGGCCCTGCTGCGCCCCCAGGGCGAGATCGTGGACCGCATGACCGAGTTGGTGAGCACCCTCGACGCCCCCGGCCACTGGGTGCACCGCGGCCCGACCCTGCACATCACGCTCAGGACGCTGGAGGCGTACCGGAGCGACATCCCGCCCGACGACCCGCTGCGCCGCGCCTGCGCCGAGGCCCTGGCGCGGGCCGCCGACGGGCTGCCCCCGGCCAGGGCGCGCCTGACCGGGGTGAGCCCGCACGGCGGCGGGATCGTGCTGGGCGTGCGGCCGGACGACGACACCCTGGCCACGCTGCGCAAACGCTTCGCCCACGCGCTGGGGACGCGCGGCGTGCGCGACTACGAGCGCGGGCGCGTCCGCGACCGCTGGTACGTCAGCCTGGTGCACTTCGCGCGCCCGCTCACGAACCCCGGGGAGATCGTCGAGTGGTGCGACGCCCATGCCGACACCGACTTCGGCCCGGCCACGTTGCCCACGGCCGAGATCGTCCGGTACGCGCACACCGGCACGGGCATCCACGTGGACTCGCTGGAGCAGGTCCGCCTGACCGGCTGACGGCCCCTCAGCGCAGCACCAGCGCGGTGACGAACTGCAGCAGGTGCCAGGCCACGTAGGCGCCCAGCGAGCAGAACGCCCACTCCTTGCCCCTGCTGATCCGCGAGATCCAGCGCAGTTCCTCCACCGGCTCCCGCCGCGCCCGCAGGCTCCTGGTGACGAAGTACGCCGCCATCAGCCAGGCCGCCCCCGACGCCGCCAGGAGCCCGAGTGAGAGCGCCAGCAGCACCGGCGGGGCGACCGGCGCCTCATCGGGCTGGAGCTGGCGGATCCAGGCGGCCATGACGCCGGCGAGCAGGCCGACGGTGATCCGCCTGTCCTTGCGTGCCTGGCGCTTGAGCCACTGAAGGTCTCGACGTAGATGGTTCTTGAGCATCCGGATCACCTCCGCTGGGATTGGCTGGTGAGACCAGCTAACGAAAGTTTCCGGCGAAGATCTGCGACCTCAGATCCGGGAATTCACGACTTTTATCGGCGTTTCACGGAAATTCCCGGAGTTCCTCCGCCACCAGCCTGGCCTCGAAAACGTCCCCCACCTCTTCGAGGGTCCGCATGGCCTCCTTGAGATAGGCCCGCGCCGCTCCCTGACGCCCGAGCCTGGCCGAGATCTGCCCCAGGGCCCGCAGCGCGCACCCGAGGTCCCGCCGCGTCCCGCACTCCAGGTGCACGTCCCTGGCCTGGCGGGCGTACACCAGCGCCTCCTCGGCCCGGTCCAGGTCCAGCAGCACCATGGCCAGCGTGGTGAGCGCCGCCGCCCAGCGGTCCCGGGTGCCGGTCTCGTCCTGCAGTTCGACGGTCTCCCTGGCCGGTCCCAGCGCGTCGGCCGACCGGCCCGCGGTGTGCAGCGCCTGGGCCATCGACAGCAGCGCGCTGGCCCGGTTGTCGCGTAGTTCCTCCCTGATCGCCAGCGACGCCTTGGCCGCCCGCAGCGCCGGCTGGTGCTGCCCGAGCGACAGGTAGGTGTAGGCCAGCGTCTCCTGTACGTCCGCCTCCGCCCGCCGGCTTCCGCTGCCCTGCACGATGTCCAGGGCTTCGAGCGCGTACACGAAGGCCACCTGCGGTTGTCCCTGGCGGCGGCGCACCCTGGCCAGCCGGTTGAGCATGCGGGCCTCGACGGGCTCGTCGCGGATGACCCGGCTGATGGTCAGGGCCTGGCTCAGGTAGTCGTCGGCGCGCAGGTAGTCCGACAACCGCCAGTGCACCAGCCCGATGTCGCCGAGGGTCTCGGCCTTGCCCTGCTCGTGGTGGAGCTCGACCTGTACGGCCAGCGCCTGCTCGTAGTGGGCCAGCGCCTCGTCGTAGCGGGAGCCGTTGCGGGCGATCCGGCCCAGCGCGCACAGGGCACGGCCGCAGCCGTACTGGTCGCCGGTCGCGGTGTAGCCGGCCAGCGCCCGTTCGGCGTCCCGCTGCGCCTCGTGCTGCAGCCGCAGCAGGTCGTAGCTCTCGGCCAGGCACAACAACGTCTCGGCCTCGGCGTGCTCGTCGCCCAGCTCGTGGCAGATCGACAGCGCCTCCAGGCCCTCCGACAGCGCGGCGTTCGGCTCGCCCAGGTTGCGTTGCACGGTGGCCAGGATGATCAGGCTCTGCGCGGTGCCGCGCCGGTCGCCGAGCGTGCCGCGCACGTCCAGGGCCTGACCGGCGTACTGCAGGGCCAGCTCGTACCGCTCCTGGGACAGGTGCAGCCGCGAGATCGTGTGCAGGCAGCTCGCCACCCCGGCCAGGTCGCCGGTCTCCTTGTGGACGTCGAGCGCCTCGCTCGCGTACAGCAGCGCGTCCTCGCTGTTGCCGGCGATGCCGTGCACCTCGGCCAGGTCGTTCAGCGCCCGCGCCCGCCCCACGCGGTCGCCCAGCTCGGCGTGGTCGGCCAGCGCCTCGCCGATGAACCTGGCCGCCAGCGTCGATGGGCCGATGTCGCGGTGGATGGAGCCCAGGTTGCCGCGCATCAGCGCGATGGCCCGCCGGTTGCCCACCTGCATCGCCGAGGTCAGCCCGCCCTGCTGCACCTCCAGGTTGTTCTCGTAGTAGCGCAGCCGCCTGAACGGCTCGAACACCGCCTCCGCCAGCCGCCAGGCCATCCCGTGCGCGCCGGTCTCGCCCGCCATCCGCGCCGCCGAGACCAGCGAGCGCCGCTCGGCCTCGAACCATTCGCGCGGTGTTTCCGGCTCGGTCGCCACCGTCAGATAGTGGTCGAGCAGGCGCGCCCTGGCCTCCCGCACGCCCCCCTCCGCGTGCCTGCCCAGCTCCCTGGCCAGCCGCTTGACCAGGTCGTGCACCCGGTAACGCGGTCCGGGCAGCGGCTCGACCAGGTAGGCCCGGTGCAGCCCCTCCACCGCGACCACCGCCTCGCGGACCGGCACGCCGAGCGCGGCGGCCAGCACCTCGGGCGTGAAGTCCCGCCCCGGCAGCAGCCCGACGTGCCGGAACGCGCGCCGCTGCGCCGGGTTCAGTGACTCGTACGCCAGATCCAGCGCCGAGCTGAACGCCTCCTCCGGATCCCCCACCAGCAGCCGGTCGGGCCCGCGCAACTCCTGCACCCGCCGCTGCACGCTGAGCCCGGGGTCCTCGGCCAGCTTGGCCGCCGAGATGCGCAGCGCGAACGGATGGTAGGAGCACACCCGAGCCAGCTCGGCCAGCGCGTCCCGGTCGGCCGTCCGCGCGGAGCCCGCGCCGAGCACCGCCACCAGCAGCGCCACCGCGTTGCCCGGGTCGAGCACCGGCAGGTCCATCAGGTCGGCGTGCCCGGTGGCGCGCAGCGGCGCCATCCGCGTCCTGCTGGTGATCAGCACCACGCAGTCCTTGCTGCCGGGCAGCAACGTGCGCACCAGCGCGGGGTCGGCGGCGTTGTCGAGGAAGAGCAGCAGCCGGCGTCCGGCGATCCTGCTGCGGTAGAGCAGCGTCAGCTCGCCCTCGTCGGCGGCCGGCATGTGCTCGCCGACGCCGAGCGAGCGCAGGATCTGCCCGAGCGCCTCGGCGGAGGTCATCGGCGGCTGTCCCGGCGACTGGCCGCGCAGGTCGATCACGATCTGGCCGTCGGGGAAGCGGTCGGCGTGCTGGTGCGCCCAGTGCGTCACCAGCGCGGTCTTGCCCACGCCCGGCAGCCCCTGCACGACCATGGTGTTCGTCCGGCGGGGCCGTTCGAGCCAGGCGGTGAGCAGGTCCAGGCTGTGCTGGCGGCCGGTGAAGTCGGGCACGTCGGCGGGGAGCTGGCGCGGCCTGGGCAACTCGCCCACGGGCAGGGGCCCGGCGGGGTCGGCGGACCTGGTCAGGAACGGGGTCACCCGTCCCTGCCACGGCGCCGAAAGGTGTTCCCAGTTCTCGGCGGCGGCGCGCAGCCCGGACGGGTCGGTCACGCGCAGCCGCCGGTACCCGGTGCGTGCCAGCCAGCCGCGCTGCGTCCACTGCGTGAGCCGGCGCTGCACCACGTCGGGGGAGCTGCCCACCAGGTCGGCCAGCGTCTCCATGGTCAGCGGCGGCGCAGAATCCGAGGCGAGCCCGTAACGCTCGTCCAGGTGCAGCAGCCACACGGCCAGCCGGGCGGCGACGGGGGCGCGGGCCAGGGCCTCGTGCCTGCGGGCGGCCACGTTCCGCGCGAACAACTCCTGGACCAGCGCGGTCGCCACGGCCGTGCCGGTCGCGGCGTGCTCGCGCAGCCGCCGCAGGTCGATGGGCCAGGCGCGCACCTCGGTCAGCGCGTCCACCCTGACCCGGTCGGCGGGGCTCCAGAAGGCCAGCTCGCCCACCAGGTCGCCGGCTCCCCGCAGGTCGTGCAGCGCCTCGCGCTCGCCGGCGGGCGTGTACTCACGGGCGAAGCCCTGGTCGATCAGGTAGACGCTGTGGGCGGGCCGCAGCGGCGAGCACATCGTCTCGTTACGGTGGTAGACGCGCGGACGAGCGCCATCGTCCACCAGAGACCTGAACACAGCCACCTGACACCACCCATCTAGGACGGCGGTGTCCTCGACATGACAGACCCGAACCGGTCTGTACGACGACCTGTCACATCAGTGGACGCCAGCGGGGAGCCCGCTGTCAATCGTGCTCACATGTCGAAAAGTTCAGGCGTTGGCGGTCGCGGTGTCGGTGCGGTCGGGAACGAAGCGGTAGCCGACGTTGCGCACGGTGCCGATCAGCGACTCGTACTCGGTGCCCAGCTTGGCGCGCAGCCGCCGTACGTGCACGTCCACCGTCCTGGTGCCGCCGAAGTAGTCGTAGCCCCAGACCTCCTGCAGCAACTGGGCGCGGGTGAAGACCCTGCCGGGGTGCTGGGCGAGGTATTTGAGCAGCTCGAACTCCTTGAAGGTGAGGTCGAGCACCCGGCCGCGCAGCCGCGCGGTGTAGGTGGCCTCGTCGATCGACAGGTCACCGCTGCGGATCTCGTCGGGCACCTCCTCGGTGCCGGCCTGCGAGATGCGGCCCGTGGACATGCGCAGCCGAGCCTCCACCTCGGCCGGTCCCGCGCTGTCGAGCAGCACGTCGTCCACCCCCCACTCGGCGGTCATCGCGGCCAGTCCGCCCTCGGTCACGACCACCAGCAGCGGGCAGTCGATGCCGGTGGTGCGGATCAACCGGCACAGGCTCTTGGCCTGCACAAGCTCCTTGCGCGCATCGACCAGCACCGCGTCGGCGGGTGGTGCGTCGATGAGCGCGGACGCCTCAGCCGGGGCGACACGGACGGAGTGGAGCAGCAACCCCAACGCCGGCAGCACCTCGGCGGACGGCTCGAGGGCGTTGGTCAACAGCAGCAGGTTGCTCATTACGGCCTCCTCAAACACGCAAGGACCCGGGGGCGACGTCGCCCAGGTCCTGTGAGGGAGGATATCCCACGGGTAAGTCGCGTCCATTACGCGTCCACCAGGTGAACAGCGCGTCTCTTGGAACAACCCCGTTAAGGGCGGCGCACAATAGATCAAAACGGAATGTGAGGCAACGCATGGCCACGGGAAAGGTACGTTATTGGGCGGCGGCCAAGGAAGCGGCCGGTGTCGCCGAGGAAACGTTTGAGGCGGCCACTCTTGACGAACTCATGACCAAAGTCACACAAAATCGGGCAGAACTGGCGCGAGTCGTACGGCGTTGCTCGTTCCTCGTGGACGGTTCCCCCGTCGGCAAGCGTGACCACGGCGACGTGCTCCTCGGCGACGGCGCGACCGTGGAGGTGCTCCCTCCGTTCGCGGGCGGCTGACCGGGCACGTGAGCGGACGCTTTGTAGGGGAATGAGTCATGCCAAGTCGATAGAGTCTCTTGACTTCCGCTTGAGACAGGGAGCCCCATGCGCAAGCTGCTCATGTTCCTGATCGTGCTGGTCATTCTCCTGATCGCGGTCGATCGGGTCGCCGTGGCCGGCGTCGAACGGGATCTGGCGACCCGGATCGCGGCGACGTCCGACCTCTCGGGCACGCCGACCGTGACCATTGAGGGCATCCCATTTCTCACCCAGGCCATCTCGGGGCGGTATCCAGAGGTACGGTTCAATCTCGGCACGTTCACCTACGGGGACGTGCCGGTCAGGAACCTGCGGGGCGCCGCCTACGACGTGACGGCCCCCCTGGCCGACATCATCCAGAACAGAGCCAACATCCATGCCGGTCGCGTCGTCATCAGCGGCACCCTCACCAGGGCCACGATCGACAAGTACGCCCCAGACGGCGTCAAGATCGGCGCCAACGGGGAGCGGCTCACCGCGTCCGGCGAGGTCAAGCTGGGGGTGAACAGGGTGAAGTTCGACGCCGAGATGCGCATCGAGATCGCCGACGGGGGCATCAGGCTCCGGGCGGAGAAGATCAAGGGCGTGCCCGACCAGGTCGCCGGGCTGGTCTCCTACACCATCCCGTTCGAGGGGAAACTGCCCTTCGACGTGAAGATGACCAAGGTCAGGAGCGTGCCCGCGGGCATGGAGTTCACGGCCGAGGCGTCTGACGTGCCGCTTCGCGGATGATTACCCGTGGACGACGTTGAACCGCCACGCCCCGTCATACGTGATGAGGAGCGTGAGAGAGCGAGCCAACCGGCGAAGCGGCGCGGCGATCACAGGGGAGGCTCTGTGAGCGCTGCGGGCACCGCCGACGAGGAACTGGTGAAGACCCTCTTCGACGAGCACGCCGGGCCGCTCTACGGCTACGTTCTGCGATTGACCGGTGACTCGGGGAAGGCTGAGGACGTCGTGCAGGAGACGCTGCTGAGAGCCTGGCGGCATCCTGACGCGCTGTCCGGCAAGCCCATCCGCGCGTGGTTGTTCACCGTGGCCCGTAACCTCGTCGTGGACCAGCACCGCGCCAGGAAGGCCAGGCCGCCGGAGATCGGCGACGAGGCGCTGGCGGTCCTGCCGGCCGACGACGAGCTGGAGCGGGCGGTCGAGTCGTGGGCCGTGGCCGAGGCGCTGGCCGCGCTGCGGCCGGAGCACCGCGAGGTACTGCAGGAGGTCTACTACCGGGGGCGATCGGTGAAGGAGGCGTCGGCGACGCTGGGCATACCGCCGGGCACGGTCAAGTCCCGTACGTACTACGCGTTGCGCGCGCTCAAGCTCGCGCTCGAGGAGCGGGGGCTGGCGCCGTGATGACCTGCGAGGAGGTGCGGATCGCGCTGGGCGCGCACGCCCTGGGCGCGCTCGAACCGGAAGAGGCGCTGGAGGTCGACCACCACCTGGCGACCTGCGAGGCGTGCGGCGCGGAACTGCTCGAACTGGAGGGCGTGAGCTCGTTCCTGGGCAAGGTGTCGGAACGCGACGTCCAGCTGGTGGCCAGCCCGCCGCGCCAGGTGCTCGACCGGCTGCTGAACGACCGCGCGAAGCGGACCAGGCGCGGCCGCGTGCTGATGGCCGTGGCCTCCTCGGCGGCGGTCCTCGTGGTGGGCGGCACGGTGTGGACGGCGATCCAGACCTCCGGTTCCGAGAGCGGGTCGTCCGCCCAGGCTCCGGCGGCGGCGTCGTCACAGCAGGCGGACGCGCCCGCGCAGGATTACGACAGCTACGACTCCGCCGAACAGGCCCAGCCGCTGCGTACCGTCCCGGACGCCAGGAAGGCCGAGCCGTCGCAGTCGCCCACCCCGGCCAGCCCCAGGCAGCTCAAGACGGCCAACGGCCGCGAGTTCGACGGGGAGAACGAGGCCACCGACTTCTACGCCAAGGTGCTGGTCTGGCCCTCTGACTCGGGCACGGAGCTTGGCGTGCAGGTCAGGAGGATTCCGGTGGGCGAGACGTGCAACCTCGTGGTCGTCGGCGTGGACGGGCGGCGCGAGACCGCCGACACCTGGGTCATCAGCCGCGAGGACTACCGCGACAAGTCGCTGTTCCGCAGTCAGACGACGATGACCCTGCGGGAGATCGACAGGTTCGAGATCCTCGACCGGGCCGGGAAGACGCTCGTCGAGGTGGACGTTAAGAAGGGCAACTGACCGAGGGAGAAGAGATGACGGACATCGAGCGGCTGTCCGTCACCGATCTCGGCGCCGCCTTGGGGGAACGGGCCACGCTGGTGCAGTTCTCGACCGCGTTCTGCCAGCCGTGCCGGGCCACCCGCCGCGTCCTGGCCGACGTGAGCGCGCTCGTGCCGGGGGTCGTGCACATCGAGATAGACGCCGAGTCACGGCTCGATCTCATGCGCCGCCTGGAGATCACCGGCACGCCGACCGTGTTCGTGCTCGACCCGGCGGGCGCCGTGGTCAAGAGGGCCGCCGGCCTGCCACGGAAGGCCGAGGTCCTGGCGGCGCTGGCGGCGGCCGTACCGGCGGTCCGACTGTGAGCCGTCTCACAAGTCGTCTCAGTAGCCGGACGAGATGTGACAGATGCCGAGACGCCGATGTAGTGTCGTCGGCATGAACCCATCGACAGAGCTGCTCACAAAGCGGCGCGCGGTTGACTTCTGCCGCGTCGCGACAGCGCTCTGTCCCGCTGCCTGAGGACGATCTCGCGCGGACTTCAGATCCGCCCCAAATCGACCCCTTCAGGAGCATCCAGCGATGCGTGCCGACCTCAGAGTGCCGCGTTTCCGCGCGGCCACCACCACCCTGGCCCCAGTCTCCGTCCCGGTGACGGGGGACTTCCGGCTGCTCGCAGTCCGGGCTGTGGTCCGCGCGCTCGTGGCCGTCCGGCGCTCGACGTACGCGATGCTCTTCGAGGCGTTCGTCCCGGGTGATCGCAAGGAGCCCTCCGCCCTCCTCCAAGCAGCCTTCGGATTCTGCCATGGCTGCGCAACGTACCTGCTCATTCGCCGACTACAGCCCGCCGCCAACATGGAGGTATCCCAATGAGCCGCTCCGCCGCCCTGGTGGACGCCAACTGGGTCGAGGCCAACCTCGACACGCCCGGAGTCGTCCTCGTAGAGGTCGACGAGGATGTCAGCGCCTACGACAAGGGCCACATCCGTGGCGCCGTGAAGGTCGACTGGCGCCAGGACCTGCAGGACCCGGTGCGCCGCGACTTTGTGGACAAGACCGGTTTCGAGGCCCTGCTGTCCGACCGGGGCATTTCCAACGATGACACTGTCGTGCTCTACGGCGGCAACAACAACTGGTTCGCGGCCTACGCGTACTGGTACTTCAAGCTTTACGGCCACTCCAACGTGAAGCTGCTCGACGGTGGGCGCAAGAAGTGGGAGCTCGACTCGCGCGAGCTGGTGCGCGACGTGCCGCAGCGTGACAAGACCAGCTATGTCGCCCAGGAGCAGGACACCGCGATCCGCGCCTTCCGCGACGACGTGGTCAGCGCGATCGGCAAGCTCAACCTGGTCGACGTGCGCTCGCCCGACGAGTTCACCGGCAAGCTGCTGGCCCCGGCCCACCTCCCGCAGGAGCAGGCCCAGCGCGGCGGCCACGTGCCCACCGCCCGCAACATCCCGTGGTCCAAGGCGGCCAACGACGATGGCACGTTCAAGTCCGACGACGACCTGCGCACCCTCTACCAGGACGCCGGCGTCAACTTCGGCAAGGACACCATCGCCTACTGCCGCATCGGCGAGCGCTCCGCGCACACCTGGTTCGTGCTGCACGAGCTGCTTGAGCAGTCGAACGTGAAGAACTACGACGGTTCGTGGACCGAGTACGGCTCGCTCGTGGGCGTGCCGATCGAGCTGGGGGAGGCCCGCTGATGACCACCGCACAGGGTTGCGGAGCGCCGGAGCAGACCATCGCGCTGCCCGCCGGAATCGATCTGACCAACCAGGCCGTGATCCAGGGCGTCGTGACCGGCGCCGGCACGGCGTACGCGCGGCTGCTCGACAACTCCGGTGAGTTCACCGGTGAGGTCGTGGTGTCCGACGACGGCGTCTTCCGCTTCTTCGCCGCTCCCGGCGACTGGACCGTCCGCATCATCGCGGGCGGCGGCGTCACCAGGGACATCCAGGTGGAGGCCAAGCTGGGCGAGGTCGCCCAGCTCGCCGTGGCCGTCTGAGCCGCCACCGTCTGAGCATCGCACGAGCGTGGCCCGTATCCCTCCGGGGTACGGGCCTTTCGCGTTGGCCCGCTAACGCCGGCCCTTCGTGTTGGCCTGCGACGCGGGCTCTCCGCGTTGGCCTGCAACGCATTGCGACCTGGCGGTGTTTCCCCTACGTGAGCGAATTCGACTGTCCCGACCCGCTGCGCAAAGCGCTGCTCGACGACCTCGACCAGGGGTTCGCCGAGCTCTACGGCGCCTACCGCGGCCTGGTCTTCTCGGCCGCGCTGCGGCTGAGCGGGCGATGGGCCGACGCCGAGGACCTCACCGCGGAGGCGTTCCTGCGGGCTTACCGCGCGCTGGCCGGCTACGACCCCGGCCGCATCGCCGAACTCCGGCCCCGCGCCTGGCTGATGACGATCCTCATGAACATCTGGCGTAACTGCGCCCGCACCAAGTCCCGCAAGCCACCCCCCGACCTGCGCGAGGAGCCGATCGAGGAGATCGACCCCGGTCAGGACGTGGAGGGGACAGCGGTACGCCACGAGACCGGCCAGGAGCTGGCTGAGATGCTGGGCCTGCTGCCGGAGGAGCAGCGGGCGGCGGTCGTGCTGCGGCACGTCGTCGATCTGCCGGTCAGCGAGATCGCCACCGTGATGAAGATCCCCCAGGGCACGGTCAAGTCACACGTGTCGCGGGGGCTGAAGCGGCTACGCGCACTGGGAGGTGCCCGATGACACAGGATCCACTGCTCACCGGACTCGCGGCACTCGCCGCCGAGCCGCCGGAAGGGCTGCTGGACAGGATCGCGGCCCGATGGGTACGCGTGCCGGGGCCCATCGGCGAGCTCGCGGTCGCCTACACCGATCAGGGCGTGGCCTACGTGCACGCGGGCGAGGGCTTCACCGAGGCGTACAGGGAACGCTTCGGCCGCCCGCTCATGCCCGCCGCGCGCCCGCCCGCCGGCCTGCTGCCGGCCCTGCGCACCGGCCGCCTGGGCGCGCTGCGACTGGACCTGCGCGGGATGAGCGACTTCCAGCGCGAGGTGCTGGAGGTGGTGCGGACCATCCCGCGCGGCGAGGTGCGGCCCTACGCCTACATCGCGAGCCGGATCGGCCGGCCCACGGCCGTGCGCGCGGTGGGGACGGCGCTCGGCCGCAACCCGGTGCCGCTGCTCATCCCGTGCCACCGGGTCACCAGGTCGGACGGGGTGGTGGGCGAGTACGTGTTCGGCGCGGCCGCCAAGGAGCGGCTGCTGCTGGCCGAGGGCGTCGATCTGGACCGGGTCAGGACGCTGGCGGGGGAGCGGGTGTTCTACCTGGCCAGCGACACCACCGGCGTGGTCTGCTTCCCGACCTGCCACAACGCCCGGCGCATCACGCCCGCGCACCGGCACGGCTTCCGCAGCGTCGCCCAGGCCAGGGACGCCGGTTACCGCCCGTGCCGCACCTGCCGCCCGGCCTCCCAGGCCGGCGCGTGACGGAGGAGGTCAGTGGGGCTTGGTCGGGTAGCGCATGAGGAGGGTCGCGCGTACGACGTCGGGGCCGTGGGCGCGGTAGCCGTGCGGCACGTCCGAGATCCACGAGATGTGGTCGCCGGGCCCCGCGGTGAGCGGCTCCTTGATGGGACCGGCGCTGAGGGTGCCCGTGAAGACGGTGACGTGCTCGCTGACGCCCTCGTGGTGGGCCGGTGAGGTCTGGGTGAGGCCGGGCGGGACCCGTACGCGGTAGAGCTCGTAGGTGACCCGGTCGTCCTCGAACACTTCGAGCAGTTCGGCCTCGATCGCCGTGCCGCGCATGATCTGTGCCTCGGGCGGCGCGTCGAGTATGGCCCCGATCGGCACCCCGAGCTGGGCGGTGATCGCCCAGAGCGTCTCCAGCGTCGGGTTGCGGGTGCCGGTCTCCACGCCCGAGAGGGTGGCCTTGCCGATGCCGGCGCGCTTGGCGAGCTCGCTGAGCGAGACGCCGCGCGCCTGTCGCAACCGCCGCAGCCGATCTCCTACCACGCGAGGATCGGTGTCGACTGCGGGCTGCGGGTCCATGAATTCATGTTGCCGCATGTACCGCCTTTCGGCATGGCCAGGTCAGAAATATGTCGCCGATAATTCACGGCGGCCCGGCAGCCAAGATCGCCGCCTGTTCATGATCGCTCTGCGGAGAGTAGCGCTTTTGCGGTGTTGCGGCTGCGGCACAAGGGACAGACCGATACGATTCCACAGATGTCCGGATCGACTGGAGTGATGGTACCCCCGCGACCTGGGCCTACGCCGGCTCAGCGGATGCCGTCGCCGTACTCGTTGCCCCTGCACGCGCTGCGCCTGGCGGGGAAGTGCGCCCTGCCCCTGATCCTGTGGTTCTCGGTGGGCGAGCTGGCGCGCTGGGTGGTGCTCTACATCGCCACCGAGATCTCGCACGGCTCGTGGTGGCAGGCCCGGCTGGTCGTCACGCTGATGCTGGTCACCGTGGTGATCCTCATCTCCATGACCGTCGTCACCGGCATGTTCCTGTCGCTGCGCGAAGCCCTGTGGGAGACACAGGCCCGCAGACAGGGCCCGGACGGGCAGGACAAGGAGAAGTTCTGGGTCTCGCTCAACCGGGTGGCGCCCGCGTTCGCGGTCATCTACCTGGCCTGGGAGCTGTACCTCAAGGACGCCGGCGACTTCTACTCGATGGACAGGTTCCACAACCTGGACGACGACTTCTACACGACCATTCTCAACAACATCGCCAAGGGCACCAACGACGAGGTCACCTACGGGATGGGCCTGGTCGGCCTGGACTGGAAGGTCTCCCTGGGCGCGATGGCGGTGGTCTTCGGGCTCCGGATGCTCTTCTCCCGCATGGTCGAGAAGGGTTCGGGGAAGTTCGCGGGCGTCGCCTCCGCGTTCGCCGAGTTCGCCTTCGTCTTCTGCGGACTGAACGCCCTGTTCACCTTCACCGCGCTGCGCGGCGACTGGGCCTCGCACCGGGCCGTCGTCAGCGGCGCCACGGAGGCATGGTCGCACGCCAAGGAGACCGTGCCCGGGTGGGAGGCGTTCTGGAACTGGGTCGGGGACGCCTGGCCGCACGTCGTGGACGGGCTGGCCGTGCCGCTCACCTGGCTGGCGATCGCGGTGCTGGTCTTCGGCGCCTCCGTGGACGACACCCGCAGGGCCCTGCGCGGCACCCGGCTGGAGCAGGGGATGGACCGGCTGGAAGGCAGCCACGACGTCACCCAGCGCGCCGTTGACCGGGCGATCGGCGGCTTCATGGAGCGCTGGGTGCCCGTGGTCAACGCCTTCCGCATCACCTTCCGTGGCGGCATGGCGCTTTTCGGCCTGATGTGCCTGCTGTACGTGGGCATCCACGTGGGCGTCGAATACCTGGACAGGTCCGTACGCTGGCTGATCGGCTCCGAGATCGAGTACATGTGGCTGTTCGCGAGCAAGCCGGTCGTGTTCATCGGGGACCTGCTGACGACCTGCCTGTCCTACTGCGTGCTGGCCGCCGCGTTCGACATCGCGGCGACCAGGGCACGGCTGCGCGGCGAGGACATCACCGCCTGAACACCAGGACGTCCTTCCGCTTGCCCTTCTCGACCTCCGCCGGATCCGTCGGGACGATGAGGAGCTCGTCTACCGGCGTGTCGGAGCGGTAGGTGGTGTTCGGCCGCAGGCGCAGCTCGACCTTGTCGGCCACCGCCTTGGGCACCACCGTCGCCGCCTCGATGGTGTAGGGCTTGTTCACCTCGGCGTCGTCGGTCGCGACGTCGTGGTTGGTGATCTCCACCTTCCAGGAGCGGTCCTCGCCGTCCCGCATCTCCAGCTCGGGTATGCCGGTGAGCTTGATGCCCGTCTCGTCCACACCCTTCCTGACGATGGTGACCTTCAGCCACGCCTTGTCCGGCGTACTGGTCTCCGGAGCCTGCATGGGCGCGACGCCGGCCTTCCACGACACGTGCTCGAACGTCAGCTCCTTGCCCGCGGCCACGACGTGCTCGATGTCCGACGGCTGGCCGCTGCGGTAGAAGAGGATCGCGTCCACGGTCGGGGCGCCGATGCCGATGAGGAGCGCGGCGGCGACGCTCACACCGAGCAGGACCGTACGCGGCCTGCGGGGCGGCGGCGTGGCGGCCCGCTCCTCGTCCGTGCCGCCGGCCGGCGGGGACGGAGGCGCGTCGTGCGGCCCTTCGCCCTCTCCCCGGCCGCCGGGCGCGCCGCCCATGCCCGCGGAGGCACCCATGCCGAACGCGCTCAGGTCATGCCCACCCGTCCCGTGACCCATCACGGCACGCTCAGCTCCCTGCGCACCAGGGCCCGCCTGCGCACCAGGGCCCGCCTGCGCACCAGGGCCCGCCTGAGCGCCAGGGCCCGCCTGCGCGCCGGGGCTCGCCTGAGCGCCGGGTACGGCCGGGAGCGGCTGCGTGGCGCCGTTGCCCGGCTCGGGCAGCGCGGCGGGCGGCCAGACCTGCTGATCCAGGTGTGCGCCCGCGGCACGCCGAGGGATGAAGGGATCGCTCTGAGGCTGCTGTCGCCGCTGCCCCCGCCTGCGCCGCCCCCGCCCGCCGCCTTGCTCCGGCTGCTCATGAGAAGGCTGCTGGCCGGCCGGCGGCTGCCGGTCGAACTGCTGCTGCTGCTGCTGCTCGAACGAGGGTTGCTGCTCGAATGACGGCTGCTGGCCGAAGGGCGGCTGCTGGTCGTACGAGGGCTGCTGATCGAAGGGCGGCTGCTGGTCGTACGAGGGCTGCTGGCCGAAGGACGGTTGCTGGTGAGGCCGTGTGGGCTGCCCGTGTTGCGGCCGGTAGTGGGGCTGTGTCGGCTGCACGTGCTCGGGCATCTCGCCGTACTGCGGCTGCCGCAACGGCTGGGTGGGCGCGGCCGGTTGCGGCGCCCGATGCGGCTCGGTGGACTGGCCGTGCTGGGGCCGGTAATGGGCTTGTGTCGGCCCCTGGCCGGGGAAGGGCTCCTGGCCAGAGAAGGGCTCCTGGCCGGAGGGCGGCTGCTCGCGTGCCGGGATGGCCGGATGCGGCACGGTGTCGTCCGACAGGCCCGGCTGGTCGGAAGGCGGTGCGAACCAGTCGCGGTTCGATTCGTTCTGGCTCATGGCGCCTTACTTCTTCTTGTCCATGTCGTAGACCTCCGCGGGGGCGGAGCTGAGCTGCTTGGCGCCCGCCTCGTCGATGCCCAGGTCGATCTGCGCCTCAGGAGGCAGCGGCTCGGAGTAGAGCGCCGCGACCGGCAGCGTGAACACGGCCTGCGCCTCGGGCAACACCGAGGCCGGCACCTCGAACACGAACCTGCCCTTCGTCCACCACCCCGGCTGGATCCACGGATAGGACAGGACCTTCTCGTTGCCGGCCTTGTCGCTGGCGGCGAACTTCTTGCCGTCGGCGGTGAGCAGGAAGGGCTTGCCCAGGTGCACCGGCTTCGCCGGCACCGTGGCCGCGGCCTCGACCACCAGGAAGATCTGATCCGTCGCGATGGTCTCGTCCCCGTCCTTGAGCGTCTTCGCCGTGGACACGTTCTCCACCCGCACGGAGAAACGGTCCGCGTCGACGTTGTCGCCCTTGCCCCCCGTGTACGTGAGCGGCATGCCATGATCGTCGCCCGACAGGTCGAGCGACTGGATGCCCACCGCCCCGGCGGCCAGCACCAGCCCCACGATGACGTGGAGCATCCCGGCGCCGCGCCCGCGACGGGCCGCCTGCCTGCGCGAGCGTGCCCCGCGAGGCGCTACGGAACGCTGCTGTGTCGTGGTCATCACGCCCCCTGCGGCTGAACCGGCACGGAGATCTTGGCGACGACCTTGTCCGTGTTCTCCCCGCCGAACGCGTCCTGCTCGGTCTGGAGGAACCATTGGGTGGTGTCGTTCAGGCCCGAGGTCAGCTCCTCGTAGGCGCCGACGTCATAGGAGACCTGCTTGGGCGGCTGCGCCGTGCCCGTCAGTTCGTAACGCGCCACCACGGTCGCCGGGATCCCGGGATGGAGCTGGGAGGACTGGACGCCCTTGGAGTCGACGAACACCGAGCCGCCGAACTCCGACTTGATCTGCGGCGTCATCTTCAGCAGCGTGCCGCCGAAGCCGAAACCCCTGCTCTTGTCCGAACGCAGGCCGCCGACGTTGAGGGTCTCATCGGTCTTGTTCGTCACCGTGAAGATCACATCGAGGAAGCGCTTGTCCTTGGCGAACTCACTCTCCGCACGCTGTAATGTGATCTTGGATTCCACGAATTTGGTGTCGAACTGTCCCTGGTCCAGCACCTGGCCGGGCTTGAGCTGCGGCGGTGCCGGGTCCGGCCGCTCGTCGAGACCGCCGAGGAGAGCGGTGATGCCAACGGCCGTGAGCGCTACCAGGGCGAGCGCCGGCACCACTACCGGACGCTTCTGCCTGTCGGTGCTGCCGCCGGAGGGTTCCGTCATGGGTACGAATGGTAATAGGTCTCGCATGTCTCATCTGCCGCAATGCGCTCATCGGACCGGTCGAATTGCCGGGAACCCTGCCGCTACGGCGGTTGTAACTCATACGCTGTCACGGAGCGGAAAGGGCTGACCTCCACTCCTAATGGCACATCGGCGGCCGGAGGGTCACGTGACGGACGTGCATCCCGAGCATGCCCAGCTCCAGGCGGACCGCATCTACCTGGGCTGGCAGTACATCCTGCTGCACCCCGACCCAGGCCCCCCGCCCAAACGCCCCTCGCCCGTCGAGGAGCCGGTCCCCGGAGCGGAGCCCGGCCCCGCCGAGGCCGAGTTGTTGCGGCGCGAGCGCCTCCAGGAGGACCTGCTCAACCGCCCGGTCCGCGTCTTCCGCGTGTTCATGCTGGTCCTGACCGTGCTGATCCTCGCCGTCGCGCTGGCCGGCTACCTCGCCTGGTCCTTCGCGCTGGTCGGCCTCGTGGCCGCCGGAGGCGTGGCCGCCATCTGCAGCTACGCGCTGGTGCAGGGCGACCGTGCGGTCAGGTACCGGGTGCTGGAGCAGCGGGCCAAGGACGAGCACAAGCGCAGGGAACGTGACAGGGACCTGTTCCGCGCCCAGGAGGAGCACGCCGAGCGCTACCGCGAGTGGCAGGAGTCGAAGGAGCGGCATGACAGGCAGCTCAGCTGGTACGCCGTCGCCGTGCCCGACGAGATCGACCGCATCGACGTGGCGGGCGGCACCTTACCCGGCTGGTCCGCGCTGATCACGCTGCTCGGCGCCACGCGGCTGTACAGCGGCGGCCACCTGACCGTGCTCGACCTGTCCGAGGGCGCGATCGCCAAGGACCTCATCGAACTGGCCCGCAAGGGCGGCGACGACCCGCTGGTGTGGGTGCTGCCCGTGGACCTGCCCCGGCTCGACCTCGGGGCCACGCTCAAGCCTGAGGCGTTCGCGGACGTACTGGCGCACGTGGTGAGCGTCAGCGAGGAGCACCGCAGCACGCGCGACCTCAGCTTCGACAACGCGATCCTGGAGCGGGTGCTGGAGGTGCTCGGCGAGAACGCCACGATCAGCCAGGTCACCGCCGCGCTGCGGGCGCTGGCGCAGGTGGGAGACCCGCGCGACGACCTCAGGTTCGGGCTGATCACCGCGACCCAGCTGGAGCGCATCGGCACGCTGTTCGGGCGCGGGGTGAGCGACCGGGTGGTGATCGAGCGGGCCTGGGCGCTGGAGTCGCAGCTGCGCAAGCTGGAGACGCTGGGCACGCAGGCCGTACGGCTGCCGCCCGCGCGGCTGCGGGTGGTGAGCATGGACCGGCAGGCGGGCGTGTTCGGCAACCGGGTGCTCGGCACGTACGTGGCCACCGCCCTGACCCACATCCTGCGCCAGTCGCCCGCCTCCGACCGGCCCTGGTACCACACGATCATCGTGGCGGGGGCGGACAAGCTGCGGGCCGACGTGCTGGACCGGCTGATGGACGCCTGTGAGACCTCGCGTACCGGCCTCGTGCTGACCTACCGGTCCCTGACCCCGACCGTGCGCGAACGGCTCGGCAGGGGGCACGCGGCGGTCGCGTTCATGCGGCTCGGCAACGCCGAGGACGCGCGGGTCGCCAGCGAGCACGTCGGCACCGAGCACCGGCTGGAGCTGGCCCAGCTCACCGAGACGATCAGCGACTCGCTGCCGGGCCTGGACGGCGGCTACACCTCCACGATCGCCCAGCTCGACGACGAGCGGGAGGAGCACGGCGGCGACCACGCGGACCTGGCGGGCGACATCACCGAGTCCACCGAGTGGGGCAGGACCGCCGACAAGATCTCCGAGAAGGAGCGGGTGTTGCAGCGCTCGCGCGAGTTCCTCGTCGAGCCGCACCAGCTCCAGCAGCTCCCCACGACCTCCGTGATCGTCACGGACGCCACGGCGGACGGCAGGCGCGTGCGCCTGGCCGACGCGAACCCGGCCATCCTCACCTTCCCCAAGACCACCCTCGGCGAACTGGAGGACGTACGCGAGGCCGTCCTGGCGCTCGACCCCAACGGCAACGGCGAGGGCCAAGGCGACGGCGACGGCCACGCGGAGCCGCCACCGAACCTCGGGCCACCACCGCCACGCCTGGACTGGCGCAAGGGCAGGCAATGACATGGTCAATGTCAAGGTGACGAGCTGATGGTTGGCGGAATTTAACAAAGAACCGTCTGTGGGGGATTGAAATGCAGCCGAGTGCCACGCTGAGCGGGCCCTGGTATCGAATTCAGTCGATCGCAGCGCCTTCGCGTAGCTCGTCGGCGGAGTGGGATTTCGTCACTGTGCTTCCCGCGGTGCTGTCGGCGGCGCAGCGCGACCGTCCGTTCGTCATCGGATGGCTGTCGCGAGGCTCTGGGGCGCCGCTCGAACTCATCACCAACGCAGGACCGCTGTCGCCACCGCGCCAGCCGCGCCGGGCGACCGACGTGCCCGACGACTCGGGCGGGCCGCAACCGTTGTTGTTCCCCGGCGGGGCGCGCGGGGTGCGGCTCGGCGAGGGTTACCTGGCCGACCTGGCGGACCTGGTGTGGACGCCGTGCCCGGGGCGGCAGGCGCCGCCGCTGGGCAGCAGGGGCCGCGAGTTCGACCCTGACGAGCTGCGGCGGCCGACGCTGTTCGAGTCGACGCTCGTGACGCTGATGGCGCGGCCGTTCGCGTGGCTGGTGGTGGCCGAGCCGACCGATCTGCTCGACGCCGAGGTCGCGCATCTGCGTACGCAGCTCAACGTGTTGCGGCAGTACGGCGACGCCTCCGAGCGCTCCCGCTTCGACGCCGAGCGGGCCGAGCGCCGCATGCAGGAGCTGGACGCCTTCCGCGAGGCGGGGCTGTGGAACGTGCGCGTGCTGGCCGGCGGCGCCACGGCCGACGAGTTGCGGCAGATCGCGCCCGTGCTGGTCGGGTCCGTCGAGATGAGCCACCATCCGTACCGGCTGCGCAGCTCGCACGGCGCCGCCTACGCGCTCGGCGAGGCGCTGGCCATCACCATGCAGGACCCGGCGGACGGCGCCGCGGCCCCGTTCGCGGCGACCGCGGGGGCGCTGGCCGCGCTGGCCGGGCTGCCCAGGCGGGAGGTGCCGGGGCTGCGCGTGCTGGACTCCGGCTTCTTCGACGTGACCTCCGAGTCCGACGGGGGAGAGCTGGAGCTGGGCGACATCCTCGACGGGCAGGACAGGGGCGTCGGCTCCTTCCGGGTGCCGCTGGCCACGCTCAACCGGCACGCCTTCGTCACGGGCGCGACCGGTTCGGGCAAGTCCCAGACCGTGCGGCACCTGCTGGAGCAGCTCAGCAGGGCGCGCATCCCGTGGCTGGCCATCGAGCCGGCCAAGTCCGAGTACGCCGCCATGGCCGGCCGGGTGGACGACCCCGTCACCGTGATCAACCCGTCGGCCCCCGACGGCGTGCCGTTCAGCGTCAACCCGCTCGAACCCGAGCCCGGTTACCCCGTCCAGGCGCACATCGACATGGTCAGGGCGCTGTTCATGGCGGCCTTCGACGCCGAGGAGCCCTTCCCGCAGATCATGTCGCTGGCCCTGCAGCGCGTCTACGAGGCCACCGGCTGGGACGTGGTCACCGGCGGCGCGGTGCCCGGCTCGAACGTGCCGCCCAGCGTGCCCACCCTCGAACAACTCCAGCAGCACGCCATGGACGTGATCAAGGAGATCGGCTACGGCCGCGAGGTCCAGGCCGACGTCGAGGGCTTCATCTCGTTGCGGCTGCGCTCGCTGCGGGTGGGCTCGGCCGGGCGTTTCTTCGAGGGCGGCCATCCCGCCGACATCGGCGGCCTGCTGGAGCGCGACGTCGTGCTGGCGATCGAGGACGTGGCCAACGACGAGGACAAGGCGTTCCTCATGGGCACCCTGATCATCCGGATCGTGGAGCACCTGCGCATGCGGGCCAGGAAGGAGCGCTCGGCCGAGCTGCGCCACGTCATCGTGATCGAGGAGGCGCACCGGCTGCTGCGCGACCGCGGCCACGGCCGGGCCTCCACGCACGCCGTGGAGCTGCTGGCCGGGATGCTCGCCGAGGTCAGGGCGTACGGGGAGGGCATCGTGGTGGCCGAGCAGATCCCCACCAAGCTCGTCTCCGACGTGGTCAAGAACACCGCGCTGAAGGTCGTGCACCGGCTGCCCGCCGAGGACGACAGGAACCTCGTCGGCGCGGCCATGAACCTCAGCGACGAGCAGTCCCGCCACGTGGTCTCGCTGCAGCCGGGCTGCGCCGCCGTGTTCGCGGACGGCATGGACAGGCCGTTGCGGGTGCGCGTACCGCTCGGGGAGTCCAGGGAGAAGGCGCTGCCAGGGCCGCCGCCCCCGATCAGGGGGCGCAGGTCGGCGGCGTGCGGGGCGCAGTGCCGCAGCGGGCAGGCGTGCACGCTGATGGAGTTGCGCGAGGCCGACGTGCTCGCGGGCGCGTCCGAGTGGGCGTGGTTGCGCGTCTGGTGCGACACGGTGGTGCTGGCGTTCGTCGGCAACCGGCCGCTGCCCGGGGTGCCGCGTGCCCTGTCGGCCGCCTGGGCGGACCTGCCGGCGCGGCGCAGGGAGTGCCTGATCGCCACCCTGGTCGAACGCGCGGTGCAGCGGCGCGCCTGGGCGCTGCGCACGTGGTTCGACCCGGCCCTGCTGACGGAGAAGGCGGCCGAGACCGCCACCCGCCTGCTCGGCGGGCGCGACAGCGGCGGGGAGC
Organism: Nonomuraea sp. NPDC050404; assembly: GCF_040655495.1. NCBI lineage: Bacteria > Bacillati > Actinomycetota > Actinomycetes > Streptosporangiales > Streptosporangiaceae > Nonomuraea > Nonomuraea sp. NPDC050404. The sequence continues at coordinate 14,303 of NZ_JBFAKB010000040.1, read as the reverse complement.
GGCCAGGGGCGTCGTGGGTCATCCCGCAGGTGCGCTGGCTGCACGAGGTGGACCGGCTCTTCCCCTACGGCCGGCCGGCCCCGGACCTGCGCAGCCCCGCCCCGCCCATGGAGTACGCCCTCTTCCGCCAGCCGAACGGCAGCGCCCACGCCGAGGCGGAGCTGCTGGGCCACCGGGCCAAGGCGCTGCGTCACCATCCGCTGTCGATGGAGGTGGACCACAACCGGGCGCTGGCCTGGCGGGTGATCCTCGGCGACGACGAGCACGAGGGTGTGCAGCGGGACATCATGACGGTGGCGATCGGGGTGGAGTCGTCGGCCAGGATCAGGCACGTGGGGCAGACGATGGGGGCGGGCTGGCTGGAGAGCGTGTTGTCCTGGCCGCGCCGCTTCGTCCTGCCGTTCGAGCAGGGCGGCGCCCCGGAGATCGCCTTCGGCGAGCCGCCGGCCACCTGACGCGAAGGGCCGTTTCGAGCGGGCGGGTTCAAAGGGCCCCCCGCCTGACGCGAAGGGCCGGTTACGAGTGGTCGCCCGCGTGACGCGAAGGGCCGGTTACGAGCGGTCGCCCGCGTGAGGCGAATGGCCGGTTACGAGTGGTCGCCCGCGTGACGCGAACGGCCGGTTTTCGTGTGCATCTCCTGACTATGGGCCAACGCCGACTAGGATCCATGCACATGACCCAGCTTCCTCTGCGGGCCCAGCTCGCCAGTGCCCTGGGCCGCAGTGCCGCCACGCTGTCCAGAATGACCGGGCGTGGCGACGGCTCGGTGATCGGCGGACGGGTCGGCCTCATGCTTGAGCCCGACCTCCTGCGCCAGCTGGCTCAGGACCGCAAGCTGGCACTGGTGAGCGCGACCAACGGCAAGACCACCACGACGAGACTGATCACTTCGGCGCTGCTGGAGCTCGGCGAGGTGGCCACCAACGCCTTCGGCGCCAACATGCCCGCGGGCCACGTGTCCGCGCTCTCCCAGCACAAGAGCGCCCCCTACGGCGTGCTGGAGGTGGATGAGAAATACCTGCCAGAGGTGCTCAACACCACCGGCGCCGGCGTCGTGTGCCTGATGAACCTCAGCCGCGACCAGATGGACCGCGCCGCCGAGATCTGGCTGCTGGCCCAGAAGTGGCGCAAGGCCCTGTCCGGCAAACCCACCCATGTCATCGCCAACTGCGACGACCCGCTCGTCACCTGGGGCGCCTCCACGGCCGCCAAGGTGACCTGGGTCGCCGGCGGACAGCGGTGGAAGGAAGACTCCTGGTGCTGCCCCGAGTGCGGCGGCCCGCTCGACCGCAAGGACGCCGACTGGGCGTGCCGCGAGTGCACCTTCCACCGGCCCGAGCCGCAGTGGGCGGTCGACGACGACTCGGCGATCGACCCGCGCGGGCAGCGGTGGGTGCTCGACATCCAGCTTCCGGGACAGGCCAACCGCTCCAACGCGGTGATGGCGCTGGCGGTGGCCGACGCGTTCGGGCTGCCGGTGGAGCGGGCGCTGCCCAGGCTGCGCGAGGTCACCTCCGTCGCGGGCCGCTACACCACGGTCGAGCGGGACGGCCGGTACGCGCGGCTGCTGCTGTCGAAGAACCCGGCGGGCTGGCTGGAGGCGTTCGACGTGGCCGACCCGCAACTGCCGATCATCCTGTCGGTCAACGCGCAGGGCCCCGACGGCCGTGACACCTCGTGGTTGTGGGACGTCGACTACCGCATCCTGCGCGGGCGGCCCGTCTTCGTCACCGGCGAGCGCCGGCTCGACCTGGCGCTCCGGCTCGACGTGGCCGAGGTGCCGTTCACGTTGTGCGCGACGTTCAACGAGGCGCTGGCCATGCAGCCGCAGGGACGGCTCGACGTGATCGCCAACTACACCGCCTTCCAGCAGATCCGATCGGAGTTCGGCCGTGCCGTCTGACAGTGCCCTTCGCATCGTCTGGATCTACCCCGACCTGCTGAGCACGTACGGCGACCAGGGCAACGTGCTCGTCCTGGAGCAGCGCGCGCGAGGCCGGGGGATCGAGACGGAGACGATCCACGTACGCTCGGCCGACCCGGTCCCCGAGACCGGCGACATCTACCTGATCGGCGGCGGCGAGGACCGCCCGCAGATCCTGGCCGCCGAGCGCCTGCGCAGGGACGGCGGCCTGCACCGCGCCATCGCGCGCGGTGCGGCGATGCTGGCGGTGTGCGCCGGATACCAGATCATGGGCAGCTCGTTCGGCGGTGACGAGGGTCAGCCGGTGGACGGCATCGGCCTGCTCGACCTCTACAGCGTGCGCGGGCCCGCGCGGGCGGTGGGCGAACTGGTGGCCGAGGTGGACGCCGCGCTCGGCCTGCCCACGCTGACCGGCTTCGAGAACCACATGGGCGTCACCCACCTGGGTCCCGGCGTCAAGCCGCTGTCGAAGACGGTCGCGGGCGTGGGCAACGGCGACGGCTTCGAGGGCTGCTACGCCGGGCAGGTCGTGGGGACGTACCTGCACGGGCCCGCGCTGGCGCGCAACCCGGCGCTGGCCGACCTGCTGCTGTCCTGGCGGGTGGGGGCGCTGGCGCCGCTCGACGACTCCCGCTACGAGGCCCTGCGCCAGGAACGCCTGACCACGGTGCTGCAACAGCAGAACTGACGTCAGTAGACCAACGCTTGCACGCCCTCGGTGGTCACCTCTTCGACGAACGCCGGCGCGCCCGCGATGCGGACACCCTCGATGACGTCGTCCACGGTGATCTCCCTGCGGGCCGCGCACTGCGTGCAGAGCGTCACCCGGCCGGCCGTGAGCACGACGTCGAGCAGGTCGGTCAGCGGCGCGGCGTGCGGCAGGCCGAACTCCTTGGCCCTGCCCGGCAGCGCGAACCACGAGGACTCGCCGGTCAGCCAGAGGGAGACGGATACACCGCTCGCGAGCGCGGCGGCCGCGACCGTGAACGCCTGGTTGCAGCGTTCGGGGGCGTCGGCCCCCGCGGTCACCTTGATCACCAGTGATCGTGCCATGTCCGTCACCCTAGTCCCGCGGGCGGCCGGCATGCCTGGCACTACGCTTGGGACGCATGGAAGAACCTGAGGTCCATTCCGCTCTGGAACACATCGCGTTCCTGCTGGGACGGTGGGAAGGCGCCGGCGTGGGCGGGTATCCCACGATCGAGAGCTTCAACTTCGGCCAGGAGATCGAGTTCGGGCACAACGGCAAGCCGTTCCTGACCTACGTGAGCCGCACCTGGCTGCTCGACGACGACGGCAACCGGGTCAGGCCGCTGGCGACGGAGTCCGGCTACTGGCGGGCGCTGCCCGAGCGGCAGGTCGAGGTGCTGCTCGCGCACCCGACCGGGATCGTCGAGATCTACGTCGGCGAGGTCGTCTTCCACAAGGTCGAACTGCGCACCGACGTGGTGGCGCGCACCGTCTCGGCCAAGGAGTACACCGCGGGCCACCGCCTGTACGGCCTGGTCAACGGCAACCTGATGTGGGCCTACGAGATGGCCGCCGTCGGCCATCCGCTGCGGGACCACATGTCGGCAGAGCTGAAGAAGGTGTCCTGATGAGCACGCCGTTCACCGCCGATGCCATCGAGGCGATCAAGCGCCACATGAACGACGACCACGCCGAGGACGGGCTGATCATCGTACGGGGGCTCGGCGGCCGGCCCGAGGCCACGACCGCGCTGACGAGCGACGTGGACGCCGAGGCGATCACGTTCACGATCGACGGCGGGGAGCGGGTGCGCGTGCCCTGGGGGGAGACGCTGACCGAACGGGCCCAGGTACGCAAGGCCGTCGTGATGCTCTACCGGGAGGCGTGCGCCAAGCTCGGCCTGTCCGCCCGCGGCGAACACTGATCCTCCGGGAAATGAAGAAGGGCCCCGGGCAACACTCCGCCTGCGGTGCAGGTGGGCCGGATGGACCAAAGGCAAGGACCAGGTGTCCCGCCCTCCGGCTGCCAGGGGCCCCGGTGGTTGCCTCGTATTCGCGTGTACGTGCACGAGACAACAGCCCGCGACGTTAGCGGGCAACCACCTCGCTAGCCCGACTATGACTATCCATTATTCGGACCACCTCCTTTCCGCGTACCCATGAAGCTATGCGGTTCTCCGCAAAAGGGGCAAGTGAATATCAGGAAGGGCTCTAGCGACCTTCTCGGGCAGCGGATTTCAGCGCCTACGGTGGGTCGCGTTCAGCGGCCCTCCGCAGGCAGCGGATTTCAGCGCCTAGACTCTGGACATGACCGAGACGCAGTGGCATGAGGAACTTCGCGCCAAGGGCTACCGGGTCACCCCCCAGCGCCAGCTCGTCCTCGAAGCGGTCAAGGAACTGGAGCACGCCACCCCCGAGGAGATCTGCTCGAAGGTCCGCCAGACCGCCCGGGGTGTGAACATCTCGACCGTCTACCGCACGCTGGAACTGCTCGAAGAGCTCGGCATGGTGACGCACACCCACCTCTCGCACGGCGCGCCGACCTACCACCTGGCCACCGAGGCCGACCACGTGCACCTGGTGTGCAGGGGTTGCGGCGAGGTGTCGGAGGTGCGGCCGGAGATGGCAGAAGGTCTGGTCAGAGGGCTGGACGAGGAGCTGGGCTTCGTCGCGGACGTACACCACCTGACGGTCTTCGGCCGGTGCCGCGGCTGCCGGTGACCGGGCGCGGTCGCGGCGGGGATAGCCTGGATGGCATGCGTAGCCCTCTGCTCGACCTCCCCGGAGCCGTCCAGGCGGACGCCCCGGACTCCGACGTAGCCGCGCACTACGGCGACCTGTTCGCCGAGCAGCGCGCGCTGGCCAAGGGAGAGGCGGTCGTCGACCGCAGCAACCGCGAGGTGGTCCGCATCGCCGGGGCGGACCGGCTGAAATGGCTCAACGACCTGACCTCGCAGAAGCTCGACTCGTTGCGGCCGGGCGAGTGGACCCAGACGCTCGACCTCGACTTGCAGGGCCGCGTGTTGCACCACCTGACGCTGGTCGACGACGGCGAGAGCGTGCTGGCCCACGTCGAGCCGGGCACCGCGCAGAGCCTGATCGACTATCTCGACCGCATGCGGTTCATGATGCGCGTGGAGGTGACGCGGGCCGACGACCTGGCCGTGTTGTCCACGTCCTCGGAAGACCTGCTGGTGCCGCGGGCCGAGCTGGGCGGGCACCTGGACCGGCCGGTGGCGGGGCTGTGGGCGTACGAGGCGCTGCGGATCGAGGCGCACCGGCCGCGGCTCGGCTTCGAGACCGACCACAAGACGATCCCGCACGAACTGGGCTGGATCGGCACGGCCGTGCACCTCAGCAAGGGCTGCTACCGGGGGCAGGAGACGGTCGCCCGGGTGCACAACCTGGGGCATCCGCCGCGCCGCCTGGTGTTCCTGCACCTCGACGGCAGCGTTGACACGCTGCCCCCGCACGGCGCTCCGGTGATCTTCGAGAGCCAGGAGGTCGGCGTGGTCGGCTCGGCCGCCCGGCACCACGAGCTGGGGCCGATCGCGCTGGCGGTGGTCAAGCGCACGGTGCCGGTGGACGCGCCGCTCCTGGCCGGCGGGGTGGCCGCCGCCCAGGAGGTCATCGTGCCGCCGGACGCGGGCCGCAACGTCACGATCGACCCGGCGATGCGCCGCCGCATCCGCTGACCGGACCCAAGGACCGATCTCGGATGCGGGACCCTAGGGGCCGATCTCGGGTGCGCCGCCGTATCCGCTGACCGGAACCCTAAGGGCCGACCTCCAGGACGAGCGTGATCGGGCCGTCGTTGAGCAGCGACACCTTCATGTCGGCCCCGAAGACGCCCGTCTCCACGTGCGCGCCCAGCGCCCTCAGCTCCGCCACCACGGCCTCCACCAGCGGCTCGGCGACCGGGCCAGGGGCCGCCGCCTGCCAGGTGGGCCGGCGGCCCTTGCGCGCGTCGCCGTACAGGGTGAACTGGCTGATCACCAGCAGCGGCGCGGACACGTCCGAGCAGGACTTCTCGCCGTGCAGGATGCGCAGGCCCCACAGCTTGGCGGCGAGTTTGGCGGCCTCGGCCCGCGTGTCCGTGTGCGTGACGCCCACCAGGACGAGCAGGCCGGGCTCGCTGATCGCCCCGGCCGTGCGTCCTTCGACCTCGACGGAGGCGGAACTGACTCGTTGTACGACTGCTCGCATGGGACCCCATTCTGGACCAGGACAAACCCTCCATACACTCATGGCGAAAGGGGATGTGAGATGTCGGTGATTGTGGAAGTCGTCCGGTCCGGGTTCGTGGAGTCCACGCATCAGGCCCGCATGTTGACCGTGGACGCGCAGGGGCGCCCGGTCGAGACCAGAGGCGCGGTGCACGTGCCGGCCTCGCCACGGTCGTCGATGAAGCCGCTGCAGGCCCTCGGCATGCTCAGGGCCGGGCTGCGCCTGGAGGGTGAGCTGCTCGCGCTGGCCTGCGCCTCGCACTCAGGCGAGCCCTTCCACGTGGACGGGGTCAGGAAGATCCTGGCGGGCGCGGGGCTGGAGGAGTCGGCGCTGCGGTGCCCCGAGGACTATCCGTTCGACCGTGCGGTGACCGAGCGGGGGCGGGTCTACATGAACTGCTCGGGCAAGCACGCCGCCATGCTGGCCACCTGCGTGGCCAACGACTGGCCGGTGGAGACGTACCTGGAGCCCATGCATCCGCTGCAGCGCGCGATCCGCGAGACGGTGGAGGAGCTGACCGGGGAGCGGGTGGCCGCCTCCGGGGTGGACGGGTGCGGGGCGCCGCTGTTCTTCGTCTCGATGCTCGGGGTGACCAAGGCGTTCAGGGCGTTCCCGATGTCGTCGGAGGACTCCTTCGAGCGCAGGATCTTCGACGCCATGCGCGCCTACCCGGAGATGACCTCGGGCACCGACCGGCCCGAGGCCAAGCTCATGCGGGCGCTGCCCGGGCTGATGGTGAAGGCCGGGGCGGAGGCGTTCGACGCGTTCGTGTTCGAGGACGGGCGCGCCGGCACCATCAAGATCGAGGACGGTTTCCAGCGCGCCCGCGTGCCCGTCACCGTGGCGGCGCTGCGCTCGCTGGGCCTGGACGCGCCCGAGCTGGCCGAACTCGGCGCGCCCCCGGTGCTGGGCGGCGGCCGGCCCGTCGGCGAGCTCAGAATCCGCTGACGGCCTCCGGCCGCGAGGATCAGACGACCATGACCCGGCGCCCGCGGGTGTGACCGGCTTGGCTGTCGGCGTGCGCGGCGGCGGCCTCGCCGAGCGTGTACGACTTCTCGACCGGGATGTGCAGCCTTCCCCGCGAGATGAGGTCGATCGCCTCGGCGAGCGCGTCCGGCACGCTCCCGGCCACGCCGGAGAATCGCACACCGAACTCCGGCGCGCTGAGATCGGCGATGGAGATCACCTTGCGCGGATCCCCGGTCAGCTCGACGAGCTCGCGGATCACGCCAGAGCCGGCCAGATCGAGGGCCGCGTCGACCCGGCCGAGCCGACGTACCCGTTCGACCCAGCCCTCGCCGTACGTCGTGGCGACGGCGCCCAGGCCACGCAGGTAGTCCTGGTTCGCGGCCCCGGCCGTACCGATCACCGTGATGCCGCGGTCGCGGGCGATCTGCAACACCGCCGATCCGACTCCCCCTGACGCGCCGCTGACCAGCAGCCGCTGTCCGGGCCGCACGCCGACCTCGCCGATGATGCGCAGGGCGGTCTCCACCACGGAGGGGTACCCGGCCGCCTCCTCGAACGACAGGCCCTCCGGCATCCGGGCCCAGGCCGACAACACGGCGAACTCGGCGTAGGTGCACGAACCTTCGCCGAACACGTGGTCGCCGGCCTTGACCCCTTCGACGTCCGCACCGACCTCGTCCACCACCCCGGCGGCGTCCAGCCCGACTCCGGCCGGCAACTCGGTCGGATGGGCCTTCAGCACCTGGCCTTCACGGACCCTCCAGTCGGCGGGGTTCACGCCCGCCGCCCGCACGGCGATGCGTATCTCACCGGGGCCGGCGTGCGGCTCCTCGGCATCGATGACCTGCAGAACTTCGGGACCGCCGAACTCGGCGAAGCTAACTTTCCTCATGCGGCCGACCGTAGCACTAACGGTTAGTGTTTTGAAACAGCTCCGTTTTTGTATCTGATAGCATCAAGGCATGACCGAGCCGCCAGGCCGCCGTGAGCGCAAGAAGGCCGCGACCCGCCAGAAGATCGCCGAAACCGCCCTGCGGCTCTTCCTGGAGCGCGGCTACGACGCGGTGGGCATCAGGGACGTGGCGGCGGAGGCCGACGTGGCCGTCACCACGCTGTTCTCGCACTTCGCCGCGAAAGAGGCCCTGGTGTTCGAGCAGGACCACGACTTCGAGCAACGCCTCACGGGGGCGGTCACCGGCCGCGCGCCGGACGAGCCGCTCATGCCCGCGCTGCGCCGCGAGATGCAGGTCATGGTGCGCCATTGCGCGGCCGACAGCGCCGCCCCGATCTGGCGCCTGATCGATGGATCGCCCGCCCTGCGGGCTTATGAGGAGTCGATGAGGCTGCGCCACGCGGAGTCGCTGGCGGCGGCCATCGCCGCCGATCCCGGCCTGTCACAGAGCATGACAGCCTGCCGGACGATCGCCAGGTTCGTGGTCGACGCCCATGCGCTGGCCCGCGAGGCGGACGATCCGGACGCCGCGGTGGCGGAGATCTTCGCGATGATCGAGGCGGCCTGGGAGATCACCGGCCGCTGACTACAGGGAACGGAACTGGCGGCTGGCGGAGATGGCGCCCGAGGTCGTCGTGGTGAACGTGCGCATCGAGCCGGCGAACTTGGACAGGTCCCACTCCGCGGGCCCGTGGTACCAGTACAGGTTGTCGGTCCTGCCGCCGTTGCCGGTGACCGAGGCCACCACCCGCGACCAGTGCTCCACCCCGTCGAAGATCACGGCGTAGGGCAGGTAGCGGGAGAACAGCTCCACCCGCTGCTGCTCGGGCACCTCACCCAGTTCGCCGGAGAACAGGTACTGACGGAAGCCCATCGTGTGCGCCAGCGCCGCCGAGCCCTTGGCGGTCTTGGCCGGCATGTACTGGCCGCCGACGCTCAGCGCGCCGCCCGCGATGACCAGCGCCAGGCCGAGCAGCCCGTACGTGGTGAACCAGGCCAGCCCCACCGTGGCCAGCAGCCCGACGCCGATGAGGATGACGCCGATCGTGGTCCACCTGGTGCGCTCGGTGTCCGGGCGGCGGGCGAACCAGCCCTGCCTGACCACGTCGGCGTAGAGCGCGTCGCGCACCTTGCCCAGATGGGCCGCGAACGAGCCGGACAACTGCGACAGCAGCACCGCGTCCCGGCCGTCGAAGATGGCCTCGTAGAGCGCCCGCTCGTACGGCAGGAGCGTGTTGACCGGCGCGTTCATCAGCTTGACCAGCATCCAGTCGGGCGCGTCGTAGGTCTGGCGGGGCTGCTCGTCGATGCGCAGGAAGCCGCGCACCGCGAGGTCCACGATGGTGGCGGTCACATCCACCACGTCGGCCTGCTCGTCCACGAGCGTGCCGATCTGGCCGGGCCGCACGCCGTCGGGCGGCGAGAAGTGGCCGTTCTGCACCGGGTCCACGGCGCCGCTCTCGTGCCCGGCGATCCTGGCGTCGCGCCCGCGCGTCCAGTAGAGCAGGCCCAGGCCGCCGAGCAGCAGCAACAGCAGCGCGGCCAGCGCGCCGCCGGTGACGCCGTCCAGGGTGAACGCGGCCGCCAGCGAGAAACGCTTCTCCAGGATGGGCTTGCCGTTGCTGGTGCCCTTCGGGTATCCGACGACGACGGTGAGCGCCTGGCCGGCGGCGATGTTCTCCTGCTCGAAGTCGGCCTGGCTGGCCGAGTGGTCCATGGAGGCGGAGGTGCAGCCGATGGCCGAGCTGAGCTCCCCGGCGAAGCAGGACAGGTTCTGCACCTGGCCGGGGCCTGCGACCTTGACCGTGGCCTTGGCGACCGGCTGGTTCCAGCCGTTCACCGCGAACCAGCGCAGCTCCTCCGCGCCGCCCGTGGTCGTCACCGCGCCCTTGACGTCGTACTCGACGGTCTGTCCCGTGACCGTGAGCACGTCGCCCGCGAGGGTGCCGCCCTTGACGTTCGAGATCTGGTAGAGGCGGTCGTTGCCGTCGTCGTACCGGGTTCTGGTGACGAACGTGCGCTTGAGCGCTCCCGACGCCCCGCTGATCTTCTCGACCACGTGCAGGGTGCCGTCCTTGCCGAGGGTCATCGTCACCTCGTCCGTGATTCCTGCCTGCGCTGCCAGGGCGGCGGGGGCGGCGGTCAACGTGACTGCGGTGGCTGCCAGGGCGGCCATCGTGGATCTGATACCCATGGCCGGAAATCGTAGCGGTTCGTGGTGGTCAGTCCAGTGTGATGTTGTTCGCCGCACGCTGCACGTTCTCGGGATCGGCGCCCCGGCCGGGGTTTTCGAAGGCGAGCGCCTGGTTGGCGGCGACGAACGGGCGCATGCGCCGCTCGTACCGCTCGAAGGCGTCAACGCCGCCCGCGCCGAGCTCCTCGGCCAGCACGTACGCCCCCACCATGGCCAGACTCGTGCCCTGCCCCGACAGTGGCGAGGCGCAGTAGCCCGCGTCGCCCACCAGCGCGACCCGCCCCTTCGACCAGCGCTCCATCTTCACCTGCGCCATCGAGTCGAAGTAGAAGTCGTTGGAGCTCCACATCGCCTCCAGCAGCCTGGGCCCCTCCCAGACCCCGGCGCAGTGCTCCTGGACGAGCCGCTTCTGCTGGTTGAGGTCGCGGTGGTCGTAGTCGATCGCATCTGACCTGAAGCCCAGGTTGACCCGCATCACGCTGGCGTCGCGGTCGCTGAAGACCGCGCCGCCCGCGTCGCCCTCGTTGAACCAGGTCTGCCAGTGGTCCAGGCCCGCGAAGTTCTCGGCGGTGAAGATGGACACGTACGTGCCGAGGTGGTGCAGGAACTCGGACTCCGGCCCGAAGGCCAGCCTGCGCACGTTGGAGTGCAGGCCGTCGGCGCCGATGACGTAGTCGTAGCGGCCCGTGCGCCCGCTCTCGAACGTGACCTGCCCGTCCTCGGTGAGCGTGGCGATCGAGTCGTCGTAGACGTACTCGGCCTCGCCCGCCGCGATGAGGACGGCGTTGAGGTCGTCCCGCATGATCTCGACGTCGGGGCTGTCGTGCCGGCCGCCGCTGAGCGTGGCCTCCTCGTCGCGCATCAGCTCGTTGCCCGCCGTGTCCACCATGGACATGCCGCGCATGGTCGTGCGCAGCTCCCTGACCTGCTCCAGCACGCCCATCCTGGCGGCCACGGTCAGCGCCGCGCCCCTGATGTCGATGGCCTGGCCGCCCTTGCGCGGCGCGGGCGCCCGCTCGACCACCGTGACCTCGAACCCGTGCCGCCCCAGCCAGTACGCCAGCACCGGACCGCCGACGCTCGCCCCGGAAACCAGAACCTTCCGCATGACCATCTCCCTGCTTGTTGACGTTGTACGTGAATGTACGAGGTACATACAGCAGGTCGCAAGGGTAGAATGGAAGGATCTGTACTAGTACAGGAGGTCAGATGACGCCCGCACAGCAGCCCCCGCCGCACGCCCGCATCGCCGCCGACATCCAGCGGCGCATCGCCGACGGCAAGCTCCGCCCCGGCGAGCGCGTGCCCTCCACCAGGCAACTCGCCAGAGACTGGAACGTCGCCCTGGCCACCGCAGCCAAGGCGCTGACCCTGCTCGCGCGGGAGGGCGTCGTGGTCGCCGAGCCGCGCGTCGGGACCGTGGTCGCCCAGGGACAGCGGGCGGCGAAGGCCAGGTCCGCCACCTCCGACGTCGCACGCGAACGCGTCGTACGGGCGGCCATCGAGATCGCCGACGCGGAAGGGTTGTCAGAGCTGACCATGCGGGCGGTCGCGGAGCGGCTCGGCGTGGCCACCATGTCCCTCTACCGCCATGTGGAGAGCAAGGACAACCTGCTCGTCCTCATGGTCGACGCCGCCTACGCGGAGTTCCCGCTGCCCGCCGAGCAGCCCGCGGGCTGGCGGCCCAGGCTGGAGATGTCGGCGCGCCTGCAGTGGGCCGCCTACCGCGCCCACCCCTGGATGGCCGGCGCCGTCCCCCTGACCAGGCCGGTGGCCTCGGCCGCGCTGCTCGCGCACTCGGAGTCGGTCATCGACGCGCTCCAGCGGACCGGCCTGGACCCCACTACCAGGATGTACGTACAGATCCTCACCTACAGCTACGTACAGGGCATCGCCGCCCACATCGAGCTGGAGCAGCGCGCCAGGACGGCCACCGGGCTCACCCACGAGGAGTGGATGAGCGGGCAGGAGGAGTTCCTGCGTGCCGTCGCGACCTCCAGCCCGGCCTTCCTGCGGCACCTCGACGAGCTGGGCGATTTCGACATGGACCTCGACCGGCTCTTCGAGTTCGGCCTTGGCCCGCTGCTCGACGGCCTGGCCAAGGTGATCGACTAGCTGGAGATCTGGATGCGCAGACGGCGGAAACCGCGCCCCTTGCTCTCGATCTTGGCGACCTTGATGTGGCCGATCTGCTTGGTGGAGGCCACGTGGGTGCCGCCGTCCGCCTGGGTGTCCAGGCCGAGGATGTCGACGATGCGCACGTCCTGCACGGCCTCCGGCACCAGGTTCGTGGCCGTGCGGATGATGTCCGGGATCTCGAACGCCTCCGCGCGCGGCAACACCCGCACGTCGATGCGCCGGTCGGCGATGATCTCGGCGTTGCAGGCGTCCTCCACCGCCTCCTTGAACCCCGCGGGCACCTCGGGCAGGTTGAAGTCCATGCGCGCGCTGAGCTCGTCCATGTTGCCGCCGGTGACCAGGCAGCCGTAGTCCCTGAACACCACGCCGCACAACACGTGCAGGCCCGAGTGCGTACGCATGAGGGCCGAGCGCCGCTCGTCGGCCACCGCGCCCCTGACCACGGTGCCCACCGGCGGAATCGGGTCGCCTTCCACCGGGATCAGGTAGAGGTCGTCGCCCTTGCGCACCCCCGCGATGCGGGTTTCCACGCCTTGCCAGATCAGAACTCCGTGATCCGCCGGCTGACCGCCTCCGCCCGGATAGAATGCCGACCTGCTCAGCACGATCCCCTCGGGCGTGGCATCCAGGACGACGGCTTCGAAGTCGCGTAGGGTCTGGTCGGACAATTCCAGCCGTTGCGTACGCCCATGGAGATCGGTGCTCATATCGGCAGCCTATTGCCCTGAGGTGGTCATGCGTGGCCTGACGCATCGGATCGTGCTGGTCGTCGCGGTGCTGGTGGTTCCGGCGTGCACGGCGCCGGTGAAGCCCGTGCCCGGCAAGCCGGTGGCGCCGGTGATGATGTTCGTGGGGGACAGCTTCACCGTCGGGTCGGGGCCGGTGCCGCGCTGGGAGTCCTATGCCTCGCAGACCGCCCGGCTGCTGGGCTGGCAGCCGATCATCGCGGGCGCGGGCGGCACCGGCTACTGCAACGAGGGGCGGGCGGGCCGGACGTTCCAGCGCTCCTTCGAGGTGGAGCTGGCCTGGCGGCCGGCCCCCGACGTGCTGGTCATCTCGGGCGGGCACAACGATCGGCGGTGGAGCCCCGTACAGGTGCGTCAGGCTGCCGAGGGCCTGCTGGCGAAGGTGCGCGCGCACTGGCCGGGGACCAGGACCGTCATGATCGGCCCCATCTGGCTGGGTGAGGCGCCCAGCAGGGCGTACGGGGTGCGCGACGCCCTGGCGGAGGCCGCGAAGGCGGGGAAGGTGCCGTTCTTCGACCCGATGCGCGAGCGCTGGCCACAGGGGGCGATCCTGCCCGACGGCGTGCATCCCACGCTCGCCGGGCACGAGAGCATCGCCGGCTGGCTGGCGGCCAGGCTGGCGTGATCTACCAGGGGCCGTAGGGGCCGCTGCTGCCCCTGCCGCCGCCCATGCCCTTGACGGCGGGCTTGACGTCCACGATGTAGATGGTGGCCGCGATCACCGCCGCGATCGAGAACAGTCCGAGGCCGATCCCGATGAACTGGGCGCCGCCGACCAGCATGAAGGTCTGGAAATAGGTCAGGGCTCCCGCGGCCGAGAACAGCGTGGCCAGGCCGAGGATGAGCAGCCACAGGTTCTTCTTCAGCTTGCCCGCCGAGATGAACGCGTTGGCGTGCACCCGCAGGGCGTGCACGAGCGCGTAGATCGACATGCCCAGGATGGCCACGGCGACCACCAGGAACAAGAAGTTGAAAACCAGGTAGATCATGTCCATGTAGTCGTCTCCGCCCAACGCCGCGATGAATCGGCTTCAGCCTAATAGGCGCCCCCGACACGCGGGCACCCCTCAACGGAAAGGCCCGCCTCCCCGCTTGTCTTCTAGTGGTCGTCGCAACACCCCAGTTGAGGGGATGCGATGGACTTCGAGATCCGGGAGGGTCGGGAACGCAGTCAAGGCCGCAG
>NZ_JBFAKB010000039.1:61303-110488 GCF_040655495.1 Nonomuraea sp. NPDC050404 | reverse complement strand
GGATTCGATTTGCCCCCTACGGATGACAGAAAGCAATCACCCGCACCATCCATATATCCGACCTAAAGACCAACAAACCGGAATTGTCCACTTTTAGGCATAGCAAGAAGCGGGCGAGAAAACAAAAGAAAATGACACAGCGAGGGCCCCCCGGCCGATGCCGGGAGGACCCTCACCAGAAATGCCCGTGGAGACGAAGGGAAATGAAACTCAGGTCAGCCGCGAACGGAAGAACGAGCCGCCCCAAACAACATCCTGCGCCATCAACGAACGGTCATCGTCGCCCGACTTTATTTGTCGTCGGCGCCCTGGTCCGTCCTCGGGTGGTGGTTACGGTTGTAGTTCCTGTTGTGCACCTTGATCTTCACGCGCATGTTGTGGTGGTGACGCCGGTTGCCCCAGCCCCAGCCGCGACCCCGGCCCCAGCCCCATCCGCAACGGCGCCAGGTACGGCAGCCGCTCCCGGTCAGGACCGACGTGCTGGTGCTGACCTGCGTGGCAGCGCCGGCGCTTGCCGTGGTCGTGGCCGCACCCACGCCCACTACGCTGCCGGCCATCGCCGTGGTGAAGGCGAGGCCCGCGAGAACACTCTTGAACTTGGGCATTGCGTTTCCCCCTGTAGGATCGATTGCCCCGTACTCAGCGCTTCCGAATTGCTTCGGAAACAAAGTCCGGACGGCCACCAAAGAGCCATCCACAATGTGTCATTTCCGGGGGATGAGCGGGCAAACGGTCACGTCTCTATTTTGCTCTGCATTAACAATCTTATTGCTCGCATTAAAGGTCTATCCCATGAATTAGCATGAATTATCCCCATATGTCCGCTTTGGGATCCACGACGAGGACCGACCGGCTTCCGTGCCAGTCGTCGATGTGGAAGAGGGCGCGGGGGAACCCTCGTGTCAGCAGGCTCGCCGTCATTTCATCCGACAGCGCACTGGGACAGCGATCACCTGGCCGTCGCGGCCGGGCAAGCAGTGAAGAAAGGCACGAAAAGGCCCGGAAGACAGCACCTGGCCGTAGAGGTCCTGAGGCCCCCGGTCAGGCGGACTTGCGCGTCTTGCGCTTGGCGGGGGTCTTCTCCTCGTCCTTAGACTTGTCCTCGTCCTTGGACTTGCCGGTGGCCTTCTTCGGCCTGGCGGGCTCGCCCCCGCGCTCCTTCTTGGCCGCCTCCACGCTGGCCCGCAGTGCCGCCATGAGGTCCACGGCGGGGCCGGCCTCCTCCTCCTCGCGGGCGGGGACGACCTCCTTGCCCGCCACCTTGGCCTCGATCACCTGCTGGAGCGCCTCGCGGTAGGTGTCGTGGTACTCGCTCGGCTCGAAGTCCGACTCCATTGTGGTGATGAGGGACTCGGCCATCTTGAGCTCCTGGGCGCGTACCTCGATGTCCTCCTCCAGGAAGGCAAAGTCCGGCGTGCGGATCTCGTCGGGCCAGAGCATGGTCTCCAGGACGAACACGCCGTCCCTGACCCGCAGCGTGGCCAGCGACTCGCGCTGGCGCAGCGCCACCTTGACCACCGCCACCTGGCCGGAGCTCTCCAGCGCGTTGCGCAGCAGCACGTACGGCTTCGCCCCCTGGGCGTCGGGCTCCAGGAAGTACGACTTCGCGAAGTAGATGGGGTCGATCTGCTCGGCCGGCGTGAACTGCAGGACGTCGATCCTGCGCGAGCTGCTCAGCGGCAGGTCCTCGAAGTCCTCGTCGGTGAGCACGACCATCTCGCCGGAGGCCAGTTCGTAGCCCTTGGCGATGTCGGCGTAGGCGACCTCCTCGCCGTCCTGCGTGCACACCCGCTTGTAGCGGATCCGGCCGCCGTCCTCGCGGTGGACCTGGTGGAACGTCACGTCCTTCTGCTCGGTCGCCGAATACAGCTTGACCGGGATCGTGACCAGCCCGAAGGAGATCGCGCCCTTCCAGATGCTGCGCATGGGCACTCCTCAGCTCTCAACAGGCCCGCCATTGGGCACATACCCCCCATGGGGCAACCAATGCCATACCCGGTCGAACCGATGCTGGCCGTACCTGGGGAACTACCCTCCGAACGCGACCAGTACGGCCTCGAGGTCAAGTGGGACGGCATCCGCGCCATCATCCATCTTGACGGCGGGATGAGGATGACGGGAAGACACGGGGTCGACTACACGCGGCGATACCCCGAAATTTCGGGTTTCGGGCTGAAGGGCGCGATCATCGACGGGGAGCTCGTGGCGCTCGACCCCCACGGCCGGCCCAGTTTTGAACGCCTCCAGCGACGCATGCATCTGACCGACCCCGAGCCGATCATGCTGGAGCTGTACCCGATCACGTACATGCCGTTCGACCTGCTCTATCTCGACGGCACGGCGCTGTTCGACCTGTCCTACCGCGACCGCCGCGCGCTGCTCGACGAGCTGGACGTCGGCGCGCCCCCGTACTTTCCCGGCGAGTCCGACCTCCTGACGGCCACCTACGAGCAGGGGCTCGAAGGCGTGGTCGTCAAGCGGCTCGACTCCCCCTACCGGCCGGGCACCCGCTCACCCTGGTGGATCAAGGTCAAGAACCTGACCACGCGCGAGGTCGTGATCGGCGGCTGGAAACCCGGCAAGGGACGCCGCGCGGGCGGGGTCGGGTCGCTGGTGATGGGGGCATTCACGGACACGGGGCTGAGGTACGTCGGGCACGTCGGCACGGGGTTCACCGACGTCGTGCTGGACGAGCTCTACCAGAGGCTCCGGCCGCTGGAGATCCCGCGCAGCCCGTTCTCCAACGAGGTTCCGTGGCGTAATCGGTGGGTTAGGCCCGATCTGGTAGGGGAGGTGGCCTACACGATGTGGACCGACGAGCAGCGGCTGCGGCACCCCGTGTGGCGCGGCCTGCGCCCCGACAAACTTCCCGCGGAGGTGACGTTGTGAAGGTACCGGTCAAGGTGGACGGGCGCGAGCTGACCCTGAGCAATCTGGACAAGGTCCTCTATCCCGACTACGGCTTCACCAAGTCCGAGGTCATCGACTACTACAGCCGTGTCGCCCCCGTGCTGCTGCCGCACCTGCGGGGCCGCCCCCTGACCGTCAAGCGCTACCCGAACGGCGTGACCGGCCAGTCCTTCTTCGAGAAGAACGCCCCCGACCACACGCCCGACTGGATCAGGCGGGTCAACCTGCCCGCCCCCGGCAGCACCAAGAACCGCGAGACCATCGACTTCGCCGTGGTGGATGACCTGCCCACACTCGTCTACTACTCCAACCTGGCCGCGCTGGAGCTGCACGTGCCGCAGTGGCGCGTGGACGAGGACGGGCAGGCGCTGCCGCCCGACACGCTCGTGTTCGACCTCGATCCCGGCCCGCCCGCCACGATCGTCGAGTGCACCAGGGTGGCGGTCATGCTGCGCGAGGTGCTCAAAGAGGAGGGCCTGACCGCGTACCCGAAGACCAGCGGCAGCAAGGGCATGCAGCTGTACGCGGACTGGGACTGCCGCGAGGAGCCCTCCGCGTACGCCAAGAGGCTCGCCCAGCTCCTGGAGAAGGAGCACCCCGACCAGGTCGTCAGCGTGATGACCAAGAAGGCGCGGCCCGGCAAGGTGTTCATCGACTGGAGCCAGAACAACCCGGCCAAGACCACCGTGGCCCCGTACTCGCTGCGGGCCAGGGAGCAGCCCACGGTCTCGACGCCGCTCACGTGGAAGGAGGTCGAGGGCTGCGAACGGCCGGAGGACCTGGTGTTCACCGCGCCCGACGTGCTCGCCAGGGTCGAGAAGCGCGGCGACCTTTTCGACCGGGCGTAGGCTGGTTGACGTCCACACCGAGAGGGGACCTGAAGATGTCGGAGATGGACATACGCGGGGACGAGGGCCCTTACGCCGACGAGGAGGGCGAGCTGTCGATCGAGACGCCCGAGGCCGACGCCGCCGAGCAGCACCGCGAGGTGCTCCAGAACGGGAGCCGGCCGCGCCGCGAATTGCCGCTGGACGTCGATCCCGCCGATGCGGCCGAGCAGGACCGCGTGGTGGATCTCGACGACGACGACTATCGCTGAGCCCGGCTCGATGACGGTGACCTGCGCGAGGGGCATCGCCGGCGGCTGTCCGCCGGGCGTGTGGGCTGCCCGCACGTAGGATGTCCGCACGGTTCGCCTGAGAGAGCCACCCGAGAAAGCCCGCCTGAGTAAGCGCACCTGAGTAAGCCACCTGAGAAACCATTCGCCTGAGAAAGCCGTTCGGGTGAGTAAGCATTCGCGTGAGAGAGCAATTCGCGTGAGAGAGCAATGGAGACCCGCGTGACCGCAACCCCGGATGCCAAGCCCCGGGGCACCCGGCTGCCCCGGCTGGCCCGACGACGGCAGCTCCTGAACGCCGCGCAGGAAGTGTTCGTGGAGAACGGCTATCACGCGGCCGCCATGGACGAGATCGCCGAGCGGGCCGGGGTCAGCAAGCCGGTGCTCTACCAGCACTTCCCCGGCAAGCTGGAGCTCTATCTGGCGCTGCTCGACCTGCACGTCGACGATATGGTCAACCGCTGCCGGGAGGCGCTGGCCTCCACCAACGAGAACAAACTGCGCGTGCAGGCCACCTTCAGCGCCTTCTTCGACTTCATCTCCAGCCAGGGCGAGGCGTTCCGGCTGGTCTTCGAGTCCGACCTGCGTAACGTCGCGCCGGTGCGGCAGCGGGTGGAGCGCTCGCTGCGCGAGTGCGCCGAAATGGTCAGCGTGCTCATCCAGGAGGACACCGGGTGCACCAGCGACGAGGCGCACCTGCTCGGCGTCGGGCTGGTGGGCATGGCCGAGGTGAGCGCCCGCTACTGGGTCACCACGCACGGCTCCATCCCGAAGGACGCGGCCGAGCAGCTGATGGCCCGGCTGGCCTGGCGCGGCATCAGCGGTTTTCCGCGTACGGCATAACCCCGTTCGCTGCGCGCGATCAATCGCGTTTTCGCGGGCCAGACCGGCGACGATGGGTGTAGAGCCAGCCCGCTCGACTAGGGAGCCACGATGGAAATCAAGATCGGCGTACGCTCCGTACACCGCGAACTCGTTGTCGAGACCGACCTCAGCGCCGAGCAGGTCGAAGAGGAGATCAGAAACGCCCTGGCGGTCGATCGCGGCGGCGTCTTCGCCCTGACCGACATCAAGGGCAGGCGCGTGCTGGTGCCGGTGGCCTCGCTCGGGTTCGTCGAGATCGGCGAGGACGAGTCACGGCCTGTCGGTTTCGGCGGCACTTTGTAGCAGCTCGGACACGGAGGGTACGGCTGCCGCGCCGTACCCTTCAAGAGCCCTACCCAGCCGCCCCCTGCCGGGGTCCTGCCCCCTGCCCGGGGTCCTGCCCAGCCGTACCCTTCTGGGTTCTTGCCCAGCCGTGCTCGTTCCTTGCCCAGCCGTGCTCGTTCCTTGCCCAGCCGTGCTCGTGCAGGGGTCCTGTCCAGCTGTGCTCGTCAAGGGTTCTGCCTGGCAGCGCCCTTGGCGTGTCCTGGCCCTTGGCGCGTGTCCTGGCCCTTGACGTGTCTGGGCCCTGACGTGTTCTGGGCCCTTGATGTGCCCTGGCTTGCCTAGCCCTGTTTTCCGCAGATCGGGATGTTTGGGGCATCTCCGGCGCGGCGTCTTGATCGTTGCTGGTGGAGACGGTAGTCCCGGAGCCCGTGAGACAGCGAGCGCAGTTCGGTGGCCCGAGCGTGGAGAAGATGCTCGGGGCGCTGCCCGTGGTGGCCGACTTTTGTACCCGGTTGCGGATCAGGGAACTCATCGATGCCGCCTGCCCGGTGCGTGACCTGGCCGACCTCACCCACGGCCAGGTCATCGAGGCGCTGGTGACCAACCGGCTGACCTCCCCCGCACCGCTGGTCCACGTGCAGCAATGGGCACGGGACTGGGCAGTCGAGGAAGGGCTGGGCATCGATCCGGCCCTGCTCAATGATGACCGGATCGGCCGTGCGCTGGACGCGATCGCCCCGCATCTCGATCACCTGGTGGGGTCGGTCGGGCTGGCGGCGATCGAAGCGTTCGGGATCGAGACCAGCCGCATGCACTGGGACATGACGTCCATCTCCCTGCACGGCGACTACGAGCAGGCCGAGGAGGGATTCGCCCGCCCCAGGTACGGCCATCCCAAGGACCGGCGGCCGGACTTGAAGCAGATTCAGGCCGGGATCGCGGTGACCGGCGACGGTGCGATCCCGGTGTTCGCGCGGGCTTTCGACGGCGGGGCGGGAGAGGTCGGCCAGGTCGTGGGCGCGATGAAGCAGTTACAGCGCTTGGCCTCGGCCCGGCGGCTGCTCATGATCGGTGACTCCAAGCTGATCTCGTATGGGAACCTGGCCGCGATGGATGCCGGGCGGGTGAGTTTCATCGCTCCGGCCTCCAAGACGTACGTGCCGGCCGGTGACCTGGCCGGCCTGGCGCTCAAACAGGCGACCGCGGTGGACTACACCGCCCAGCGCGATGCGGGTAAAGCCGCAGATCAGCGGAGCTCCTGGCATGTACTGGAAGCCGAAGAAGCGATGACGTTGGCCGGACCGCTCAAGAGCGACCCGGTGGTATCGGTACGACGCGTGTTCGTGCACTCCTCGGCTCGGGCCCAAGCCGCGTCCAACGCCCGGACGTTGAAGCTGTCGCGTGCCCGCGAGGATCTGGAACGTCTGGGGCGCGGGCTGGGCTCGCGGCACTATCCGGACGCGGGCAAGGTCACCGACCGGGTGGCCGTGATCGCCAAGCAGCGGCGGGTCGCCGCCTACCTGCGGACCACCATCGGCACCGATGCCGGCACCGGCAAACCCACACTCACCTGGGAATTCGACCAGACAGCCATCGACGCCGAAGCTGCCACCGACGGCTGGTACGCGCTGCTGACCAACCTGGCCCCCGAGCAGGCCGACGCCGTACAGGTGCTGCTGCTGTACAAGAAGCAAGAAGCGGTCGAACGCCGCTACGCCGCTTTCAAGGGGCCCTTGGCCGTCACCACGCTCTACCTGAAGAACAACCGGCGCATCGCCGCCCTGATCACCGTGATCTGCCTGGCTCTGCTCATCTTCTGCCTGGTAGAACGCCAGGTCAGACAGGCATTGGCCACGCACGGGCAGAGCAAGGTCAACGGCCTGTACGCCGGTCGCCCCGCCATCCCCACCGGAAACCTGATCTTCCGTGCGCTCGCTACCCTGCGCATCATCCCTGGCAGCGGGACCGCACCACCCATCATCCTCCAGCCGACCCCGGCACAGATCAACCTGCTCGATCTGCTCGGGGTCGACCCTCGCGATCTCCGTTGACGATCACGCACCTGCGGAAAACGGGCCTAGCTGGTGTGGTGTGGTCTTGCCAGGCGGCAGCCTCGTGGGGGACGGTGCCGGGGGACGGCGTCGCGCCTCGGCTTGGTGGCCGGGCAGCCCGCGCTTCCCCTCCTCAGCACAGCCCGCGAGGTCCAGCGGTTCGGCCCACATCTCGTCAAGGAACTGGAACTGCCGTAGCGGCGCGAGGCCCTCATGTCTGGCACGCTACAACCGTTTCGCGCCTTCGCGCCGCCCGATGGACAGACCCGTCGACCCGACCCGTAGACCAGGCGCATCGATCAGGCCCAGCGACCAGGCCCGTAGACCGAACCAGTCGACCGGCCCTGTTGGCAGGCTTGTCAGATCCCCATCGCGGCCATGCGTTGGTTGTGCGCCTCGGTCAGCTTGGCGAAAAGGCGGGAAATACCGGTGTGATCCTCACCCTGCGACTCCATCAGCAGCAGCGCCAGTTCCGGACGCGCAGAGGCCACCTGCTGACCCTGGCTGAGCGCTTCGCCGACCAGCCGCCGTGCCCACAGCGCCAGCCGCCCCGCCGCCGCCGGCTCCGCCTCGATGCCCGCCCTGACCCGCTCGACCGCGAACTGCGAACGTTCCTCGTCGACCAGCACCTCATCCACCAGCTTGACGATCGAGGGGTCGAGGAGCTTGGCCGCCTCCCGGTAGAAGTCGAGCGCGATGCCGTCGCCCACGTACGTCTTGACCAGCGCCTGCAGCCAGTCGGCCGGCCTGGTCTGGGTGTGCCAGGAGTCGAGCGCGCCCACGAACGGCGACATCGACTCGCCGGGATCGGCACCCAGCTCGGCCAGCCGCTCGCACAGGAGACGGAAGTGGGCGTACTCGGTGACGGCCAGTTCGCTCAGCGCCGCACGGTCGGCCAGGGAGGGCGCCAGCGTGGCCGCGTCCTCCGTCATTCGCGCGTACGCGCTGAGCTCCGCGTAGGCCAGCACACCCAGCAGGTCGACGACTCCAGGGGACTCCTTCATGGAAGGCAGCGTACTTCGGAGAAACTTCGGGAACATACGCAAGCTCGGTCAGCGTTGTGGTATCGAGTACACTGCTCTGTGAAAGTGCGACCGCACTGTGTAAATTCGGGGGTTTTCCCCGATTACCCCCCGATTCCCCGGGTGCCGCGGTCGCGATGACGCGAGAGGGCTGGCTCTACCGCGAGGACCCACGACACGGGGCTGTTTTCCGCCCGTCGGTCCCGGCAGGCCCGCCTTCATTTGAGACTGAGGCAGGCCACGCTGACGACTTTCCGAGACCTCGGAGTCACACCAGAGATCGCCGATGCCCTCGAGACCGAGGGCATCATCACACCGTTCCCCATCCAGGAGATGGCACTCCCGCTCGCCCTGAGCGGCCAGGACCTCATCGGTCAGGCACGTACGGGCACGGGAAAAACCCTCGCGTTCGGCATCGCGATGCTGCAGAGCATCGGGAAGCCGCGCAAGAACCGCAAGAAGCCCCGCGGGCTGGTCATCGTGCCGACCCGCGAACTGGCCGTGCAGGTCAGCGAGGACCTCGTGACCGCGGCCGGCAAGCTCGGCTCACGGGTCCTGACCGTTTACGGCGGCCGCGCGTACGAGCCGCAGATCGAGGCGCTCAAGGCCGGGGTCGACGTCATCGTCGGCACCCCGGGCCGTCTGCTCGACCTGGTCAAGCAGAAGCACCTCGACCTGAGCCAGGTCACGACCCTCGTGCTCGACGAGGCCGACCGCATGCTCGACCTGGGCTTCCTGCCCGACATTGAGCGGATCTTCAAGCTGATCCCGGCGGAGCGGCAGACGATGTTGTTCTCGGCGACCATGCCGGGCGAGATCGTCGCGCTGTCCCGCAAATACCTCAACCGCCCGACGCACGTACGCGCCGAGTTCGACAGCGGCGAGGGCGAGACCACCCCGCAGGTGCGCCAGATCGTGTGGCGCGCCCACCGGATGGACAAGATCGAGATCGTCGCACGGCTGCTGCAGGCCGACGGGCGCGGGCTCACGATGGTCTTCTGTGAGACCAAGCGGGCCTGCGACATGGTCGCCGAGCAGCTCGACACGCGCGGCTTCGCGGTCGCGGCCGTCCACGGCGACCTCGGCCAGGGCCAGCGCGAGCAGGCACTGCGCGCGTTCCGCAACGGCAAGATCGACGTGCTGGTGGCCACCGACGTGGCCGCCCGCGGCATCGACATCGACGACGTCACCCACGTGGTCAACTACGACTGCCCCACCGACGACAAGACCTACGTGCACCGCATCGGCCGTACCGGCCGGGCCGGGCGCACGGGCATCTCGGTCACGTTCGTGGAGTGGGAGGAGCTGACCCGCTGGAAGATGATCAACCAGATGCTCGGGCTCGACTTCGCCGAGCCCGAGGAGACCTACTCCACTTCGCCGCACGTGTACTCCGAGCTGAGCATCCCCGAGGGCACCAAGGGCGTGCTGCCGCACGGCAGCCGCTCGCGCGCCGGGCTGTCAGCCGAGCGCATCGAGGACCTCGGTGAGACCGGCCGGACCCGCACGCGGGGCGGGCGGCGCCGTGAAGAGCGCGAGGAGCGCCCTGCCCGTACGCCCCGTCAGCGCCGCCGCACCCGTGGCGGACGTGAGATGGCGGAGTCCGCACCCGTCGAGAGGCCGGAGGTCGAGCTCGTGGATGCCAAGACGGAGGAGACTCCGGCGATCTTCACCACCGATGAGATCCAGGGGGCGGCCGAGCAGAAGCGCGCACGTACGCGCAGGGGCGCGGCATCCTCGGCCATCGAGCAGGCGCTCGCCGACGCCCCTGAGGCGCCGGCTCCCGGCACCGGCTCGGGCCGGGGCGCGGTCGCCGAGGCTCCTGCCGAGGAGGTCGCGGAGACGCCGGTCAAGCGCACTCGTACGCGTAAGGCCGCCGTCGAGGCTCCTGCCGAGGAGGCCGCCGAGGCGCCGGTCAAGCGGACGCGTACGCGCCGGGGGGCGGCTACTGAGCCTTCCGGCATCGACACGGCGACTGAGACGGCTACAGAGAGGGCCGCTGAGACGACCACTGGGCCGTCCGCCGCGCCGGTGACGGAGCGCCGGTCGGCGCCCGCCGCCGAACGCGGGATCGCACCCGCCGCCGAGCGGCAGGCCGCATCCGCCGTGGAGCGGCCCGTCGTGGAGCGGCAGCCGGCACCCGCCGGAGAGCGCCAGGCGGCGCCCGTCGCCGCCCGGCCTGAGCCGGAGCCCGAGCCGAGCTTCATGGCGACGCCGCCTCCGCCGGCGCGCAGGGAGCCGGAGCGGATCATTCCGGCCAGCCCGTTCGCGGTGATCTTCCAGTCACCTGACCTGGCCACGGACGACGACGACATCGCGCCGTCGGCCGCGACCGAGCGCAAGCAGCAGCGCCGCCAGCCCCGCGGAGGTGGCGGCAACCGCCGCCGCACCGGCTGACCCGCACAGGGGCCGACCCGCGCATGCGGTGACGCCCCGCCGGGGCTGACCCGCCGCCGCACAGCACGCCGAAGGGCGCGCACCCGAGCCAGGGTGCGCGCCCTTCCGCATGTACGCAGCCACCACCGTCCGAGCCCGAGGACCGGCCGCCAGAGGCCCGTGGAGGGCTCTGAGCGGGTGTCTGGGGCGCGAACATGCCTGAGAGGGCCTGGTGGGGGTGCTGCGCCGCAGCATCGCGTGAGGCGCGCGCACAGCTTCTCCCAGGGGTCGGTGCGTGTGGGCGTCGCGCGAGGTGGCGGGGCGGGTGGCGCGGGCGCGCAAAGCTCGCAACTCCGCAGAACTCGCACCGGCGTAGTGTCCATGCCGGTGTCGAGGCGCTGACCTCTGGGTATTGTTGCCCCACGTGAGTACGCCGCGATTCCTCGACCTGCCTCCAGGCGTCACACCACAGAAGATCGAGTCGTCACAGGGCACGTTCGCGGTCCTGGAGGCGCTTCCGGTCAATGGTGTGGTTGAGCGCTGGCCAGCGCTCTTGCTCCCCGGGGTGACGGGCAGCAAGGAGGATTTCATCGCGGTCCTGATGACCCTGGCCCAGTCGGGCCGCCGGGTGGTGGCGATCGATCTGCGCGGCCAGTACGAGACCCCGGGCCCCGACGACCCGGCCGCCTACACCTGCGCGGCCCTCGGCGCCGACGTCGACTCACTCGCCCAGGTCATCGGCGGCGGCGACCCCGTTCACCTGGTGGGCCACTCCTTCGGCGGGCTGGTCGGCAGGGAGGCGGTCATCGACGGGCGCACGAAGTTCGCCTCGTTCACGCTGATGGGCTCGGGTCCCGGCGCGATCGAGGGCAAGCGGGCGCACAACGGCAGGAAGATCCTGGAAGAGGTGCCCGTGCTGGGTCTTGAGCACGTGTGGCACAGCAGGTTCGAGCCTGACGCGCTGGCGGCCGACGTACCCGACGAGATCCTGCGGTTCCTGCACAAGCGCCTGCTCGCCAACGCGCCGACCGCGCTGGCCTGCATGACCGAGCAGGTGCTGACCATGCACGACCGTACCGACGAGTTGTGCCAGATCGAGGTGTCCACGCTGGTGCTGTACGGCGAGCACGACGACGGCTGGCCCCCCGACGCCCAGTCGGAGATGGCGGCCAGGCTCCAGGCCGAGTGCGTGGTCGTGCCGGGCGCGGTGCACTCCCCCGCCGTGGAGGCGCCGGAGACGACCGCGGCGGCGCTGGTCAGGTTCTGGAACTCGGCCGAGAAGCACTACTTGGACATAAGGCCCAAAGCCATGTAATTCTCTACTTACCATGGAAGAGATCGCCGCGCAGCCACCGCAGAGCGCGACCTGGCAGGTGCACCTCGACCGCTCGATGTGGGTGGGCGGCGTGCGCGGCCTCATGCTCCAGGCGCTGCATCCCCTGGCCATGCTGGGCGTCTGGCAGAACTCCGATTTCCAGGACGACCCGTTCGGCCGGCTGCGCCGTACCGCCGACTTCGTGGGGCGGGTGACGTTCGGCAGCCCGCGTGAGGCCGACGAGATCGGCAGGCGGGTACGCGGCATCCACCGGGCGCTGCGCATCCACGACCCGGCCACCGGCAGGACTCACCGGGTCGACGATCCCGAACTGCTGCTGTGGGTGCACTGCGCGGAGGTGTCGTCGTACCTGGAGGTGGCCAGGCGCGGCGGGCTGGGGCTCACCGGGCGCCAGGCCGACCGCTACCTGCGCGAGCAGCGCAAGAGCGCCACGTACGTCGGCCTGCACCTGGACGATGTGCCCGGTTCGCGCGCGGAGATGGCCGCCTACTTCAAGCAGGTCCGCCCCAGTCTGCGGGTGACGCCGGAGGCGGCCTCGACCGTCCGGTTCCTGCTGTGGCCGCGCCTGCCGCCCGAACTGCGCAGGTTGTCCCCCGGCAAGCCGGCCTACTTCCCCTTCGGCGCGCTGTGCTACTACACGCTGCCGGGCTGGGCCAGGCGGATGTACGGCGCTCTGCCCGAAATACCCAGCGCGACGGTCACGGCAGCGCTGACGGCGTTCAGGTTCGGCCTGAACGCGTTGCCCGAGCCGGTGCACGACCTCGCCTTCAGCCCGGCCACCAGGAGCATGCTGCGCGCCTCGCGGGAACGGGCGCGCGCGGCCGGCTACGACGTGCGCAAAGGGCTCAAGGGCCTGACCGACCCGCGCCGCTGGCCCCGAGCCACCGCCTGACAGGCAGCAGCACGATCCCGGACCGCCGCCAGACCGACCCGCGCCGCTGGCCCAAAGCCACCGTCTGACAGGCAGCGGCATCCGGACGGCGACCCGCGACGGGCGCCTGGCCGGGACGCGTTGGCCGCTATTCGGCCAACGCGTCCCAAGGCTGGCGTTCCGGGCCGGCCGCCTGGCCCTCCGCGCAGTGCCGGCGGAAGTCGCACCAGGAGCAGATGGGGCCGGGGCTGGGCGGGAAGAGCTCGTCGATCTCGGCCGGCACGGCGGCGGGTCCGACCGGCTGCCGATCGCCAGAGGATGCGCGGCGGGCCTTCGGCGGCGCGGCCACCAGGGCCCGGTAGCGCTCGTCGGCCACCGACGCCTCCGTGGCCACCTCCTCGGCCCGGCCCAGGTGCCTGGCCAGGGACTCCTCGGTGTGCCGCCACTCGACGACCTCGCCGGTGGGCAGGTGGTGCAGCTCGACCGTACGGCACGGGGTGCGCATCATCGAGCTCGCCGCGATCGCGTACACGGCCAGGGCGAGCGAGGAGCGGGCGTCGTCCTGGGTGAGCGGCCGGCGGCCGGTCTTGTAGTCGACCACGACCAGTTCGTCGCCGCGCCGGTCGAGCCGGTCGATGCGCCCGGACACGGCGATGACCTTGGTCCGCGTGGCGACCGTGCGCTCGACGCCGACCGGATCATCCGACGGATCCAATGTCGCTACATATCCGGACACGAGGTCGCGGGCGCGACCCAGCCAGCGCCCCGACTGCTCGTCGTCCCTGAAGCCCTCGTTGATCCACCCGTTGGTGACCAGGATGGCCGCCGTCAGGGGCGTCCTGCGCTCGTACGGCTCACGCCACCACCCCGCCAGCGCGTTGTGCACGCTGGCCCCGACGCTGTTGTGCGCCCAGGCGGGCCCCTTGGAGGGCTGCGGCCGGTCCAGATAGGTGAACCGGTAACGCCGGCGGCAGTCGAGCCAGCTGTTCAACCGCGACGGCGTACACGAATAGAGCCGCCGCGGCATGCCCTCCAGCGGGAGCTGGCCCTGGGTGGCGTTCATCCGGCCTCGCTCGGCGAGGTCGCCGGACGCCGCACTTAGTCGTCGTCCTGGCTGAGCCTGACGCCGGAGATCCTGGTGCCGTCGGTCAGCGGCCCCTCGACCGGGACCTCGGTGTCGACGCGGGTCAGCGAGCCGGAGACCCAGTCGTCGAAGTGCGGCTCCAGATCGCCGATCGTGACCTCGTCGCCGTGCACGGCCAGCACCCGCGTGTCGCCGGGCAGCGTGAACAGCCGCCCGCCGATGGAGGTGAGCTGGTCGGCCAGCGCGGGGTACTCGCCGCCGATCTTGCCGGGGCCGTCGGCCTGCAGGGCCTTGCCGGTGAAGACGGCCCCGAGCACCTCGCAGTAGAGCGAGACGCCGCCGGGCGTGACGCCGGGGGTCTCCATGACGTCGAGTTGCACGTCGGCCACGCCGAAGATGCCGTCGTCCTCCATGTCGATGTCGGGCCAGGTCTCCCGCCAGGTCTCCCGCCACAGGGGCTTGTCCTTGGGGTGCAGGGCGACCACGGCCTCGTCCCTGCTGGCCACCTCGATGGCGGCCGAGACGTGGTCGGGCAGGCCCGCCGTGCAGATGACGGCCAGCACCTCCCGCTCGCCCACCTGCTCCAGGATCTTCTCGGCGTCCCGCGCCGGGTCGATGACGATCACCTCTTCGTCGTCGCCCAGGATCCAGGTGTTGTTCTCGACCTTGTGCTCGGTGCCGTCGATGTCGACGACGCCCTCGGTCACCACTCG
Organism: Nonomuraea sp. NPDC050404; assembly: GCF_040655495.1. Lineage (NCBI taxonomy): Bacteria > Bacillati > Actinomycetota > Actinomycetes > Streptosporangiales > Streptosporangiaceae > Nonomuraea > Nonomuraea sp. NPDC050404. The sequence continues at coordinate 95,859 of NZ_JBFAKB010000039.1, read as the reverse complement.
CTCGATACGCGCTGTCACGCCTCCGAACTCTAGCCCGTCTGCATGACAGCGCGAATCGCGTTCGCGCGTACTAATCCTCGAGTCTGGGGGAGAACGCCCCGAATGGGACGTCCAGCTCGTGGTCACGGGCGTCGAGCAGGGACAGCTCGGCCAGCCCGATCATGCAGCCGGCGTCGGCGGGCCAGGCGATGGTCCACAACCAGTTGCCCATCGCCTCACCGGCGTAGACGGCCCGGTCGTCCTCGCCGGCCACGCACCACAGGGCCGTGGGATGCCCGAGCACCGCGATCTTGGCGTTGGGCGGGCCCGAGTCGAAGCCCTCGCCCGGGTCGGGGCCGTCCAGCCCCGCGAACGCCGCGCCCAGCCCGATGCCGGGCTCCTCGGCGATGACGACCAGGTCGGCGGGGCCCTCCAGCAGCGAAGGCCCGGTCAGCGCGACCAGGCTGGCGCGGGCGCCGGTGCGCTGGTCGCCCACCTCGGCGAAGCCGGTCACCAGCCAGCCGGCGGGCAGCGGCCACGGCAGCCACACGGGCACCACCGAGGTCTTCCGTATCGCCTCCAGCGCGGTGCTGGTCGGCGGCGATGGAGGCTGGTAGGGCAGGACATCACCGTGCGTGTCACATCGAAACGCACTAGACCAGGCGCCCGGCCCGTGAAGCGGGCCAAAGCACCGTGGGCAGGTTGGAGCCGCTCTCACAACTACCCACGGTGCTTTCTCCGGCACGGCCGCGTCAAGGCCGCTGGCCGTTATCCCGTCGTAATCTTGGTCATGTGCGCGTAAATTGTGTGGGCGCGATCATTTTCGACGCTTCTGACCGACTCCTTCTCATCAAGCGTGGCCATCCGCCCGGCAAGGGGTTGTGGTCCGTTCCCGGTGGCCGGCTGGAGCCCGGCGAGAGCGACGAGGCAGGGCTGCGGCGGGAGGTCCTGGAGGAGACGGGCCTGCACGTGGCGGTGGGTCGCCTGGCCGGCACGGTGGAGCGGCCGGGACCGGGCGGGGTCACGTACGTGATCCGCGACTATCTCGCCACCGTGACGGCCGGGGTGCCCGCCGCCGGGGACGACGCCGCCGACGTGCGCTGGTGCGACCGTGAGGACCTGGTACGGCTGCCGCTCTCCGAGGGCCTCCTCGACTCGCTCACGGAATGGCACGTCCTGCCGCCCCTCTGATCCCTATCGGCTCGACGTCAGGCTGGAGGTCCACAGGATCAGGTGGTCGGCGTTGTACGTCGTGGACCGGCCGAGCGCCACCACCTCCGAGCCCTTCAGCGCCACCGCAGACAACCACTGCGCCCCCTGGCCCGCCAGGCGGTCCTTGGTGAGCGCCATGCGGTTCCACGCCAGCCCGTCCTGCGAGGTCCAGGCCGCGCTGTCGCCCTCTCCCGGCACGCCGTGCCAGCCGACCGCCACGAGCCCCTCCTCCCCCGCCGCCAGGTCGTACACCGCCGCCGCCTGTTCCGCGGGAAGCCAGGCCGTCTGCCAGGTCTGGCCCTCATCGTCCGAGACCGCCGCGAACGCGCGCCGGGACCCGCCCGTCATGGCCGTGCCGATGGCCACCAGCTTGTCCTGATAAGTCATGACCCGGCGCAGTCCGGCCGACGAGGCGTCCTCCGGGGTCACGCCTCCCCTGGCGGTCCAGTTCACCCCGTCCTCGGAGTGCCAGACCACGCTGCTCTCCCGGTCGGCGCCGCCGGAGCCGCCCACCGCCACGTAGCCGTCGCCGATGGCGGCCACGTCGTGGATGCGCGCGCCGGAGCCACCCTGGGGCAGCCTCTCCGACCTGGTGTACTTGCGCATGTCCGGGGTGAACCAGATGGCGGCGCCGTTCGTGCCGGACGGATCGCGCGTCTCGCCCGCGACCACGTAGCCCTCCTTGCCCGCCGCCACCACGTTCGCGCGCAGGTAGAAGTGGTCGGACTGGCGGGCCAGGTCGCCCGCGACATCGACCCGCTTCCAGTTCTCGCCGTCGGTGGAGGTGACGAGGAGGGGGTCGGTGACGGCCACGTTCGTCTCGGTGCCGCCGACGGCCAGCCAGCCACGGCTGCCGTACGCCACGTCCTCCAGCGACTGCCTGCCAGAACCGCCCAGGCTCATGGACTTCCAGCTCTGCCAGTTCTCGATCGTCCACAGGCCCGCGTCGCCAGAGGCCGAGCCGACCGCCACGTACCGGCCGCCGTGGCCCGCCAGCGCGTTCGTCTCGCGGGCGATCCTGGTCAGGCCCTCGACCTCGCCCAGCCGTACGCGGGAGGCGGAGCCGCGGGCGGGCGCGGACACGATGACGAGCTGGTTGTCGACGTCGGAGGCCGCCTGGTCGCCGCCGGCGAACAGGGTGCCGCCCTCGGCGATCGTGAACCCGCGCAGCGTCGCGCCGTTCAGGTCGCCGAACTCGGTGCGCTTGTCCCAGTCCCGGCCGTCCGTGCTGGTCAGCACGGAGTAGCTGCCGAGGCCGGCCTGGCTGATCGCCGCGACGCCCGACGGGTAGGAGATCAGCGACTCCACGCCGACGCTGGCCGAGTCGAGGCCGCCGATGGAGCCGCACTGCGACCACCGCTCCCCGGTCGGAGAGCAGTAGACGCGTACGTCCCCCTCGATCGTCCGCCGCCGCGTCGGCACCAGCACGAACTGCTTGGGCAGCACGGCCACCGTCCCGGCACGGGGATCGGTGGCCTCGGGGAGCTGGAAGCCGGTCGTGCGCCAGTCGCGCCCGCCGTTGGACGAGCGCAGCACCCGCGATCCCTCGCCGACCGCGGGGACTGCGATGGCCACGACCGTGTCGTCCTTGGCGACCACGGCCTTGATCTGCCGTACTCCCAGCTCCCTGGTCTCGACGCGCTCCCAGCTCGTGCCGTCCGCCGAGTGCCAGGCCGCGGGCCCCGAGCCGCCGTCGGGGCCCGTCGTGCTCCCGACCGCGACGAATCCGGAGCCCGTTCTGGCGATGTCCTCGATGTGGTCGCCCTGCCTGAAGGCGGCCAGCGCCTCCGACGGCACGGCCGTCCAGCTGAAACCGTCGGCGCTGGTCCACAGGCCGCGCTCGCCCGCGCCGCCGTCGCCGCCGCTGGCCAGCCAGCGTCCGTCTCCTCCGACGACGTGCCGGACCGTGGGCGTGGAGGCGCCGTTCACCTGGCCGAGCCGCCAGGTCTTGCCGCCGTTCGGGGAGAACAGGAATAGCGGGCGCGGGGTCGGGCTCGTCGTGTCGCTGCCGACCGCCACCACCGCGCGGCCGACCGAGGTCATGTCGTTGAGCTTCTGGTCGGTGCCGTCGCCCGCGGCCCGGACGGTGAACAACTCGTCACCCGACCTGCCGGTGCCCGCCTCCAGCCGCAGGCCCTGGGCTTCCTCGTCGTTCCACTGCCACACGAGCACGCCGGTGGCCACCAGCACGGCCACGGCCACGCTCAGGACGACCGGGATGGCCCTGCTGCCCCGGTGCACGGGGCCGGCCCTGCGTACGGCGGCGGGGGCGGGACCTCTGTGGTGGCGTCCGCCGGTGCCCTGCGGGCCGGTGGCCACGAGGAGGTCGGGCCTGGTGGGACGGCCGGCCGGCGGGCTTCCGACGCGCCGCACCTCGGTGTCGTCCTCGGCGGCGTCCTCTTCGGGCTCTTCCGGGGTTCCGGACGTCTCCGCCCGCTCCGGCACCGGATACACCAGCCGGTAGGGAGGCGCCGCGGGTGCGGTCTCCACCTCTTCGCGGGGCGCTTCGGCCTTGGGGACGGGCTCCGTCACCTCAGCAGCCGGGGAAGACTCAGCGGCCGGGGAAGACGCGGCTTGGGAAGACTCGGCTTGGGAAGACGCGGCGGCCGGGGAAGGCTCGGCGGTCGGGGACGCGGCGGCGGGTTGGTCGTGGCGGCGGTGCGGGGTGCCGGCGACCAGCTTGTCCGGCCGGTTGACGATGCGGCGGGGCCGGCGGCGCGGCTCCATCTCCGCCTCCGCCGTGGCCGAACTGTACGGCCTGCGCCCCTTGGGCGGCTCCCGCGGCTCATCCTCCGGTATGGGAGCGGCGAAGGGCGGCATCCCCCAGGGGGAGGTCAGCGGTAATCCCCTGGCCCGATCGTCGGTGGGACCTGGCGGCGAATGGCTGATCCTGGGCTCTTCCGGAGGGGACTTCGGTTCGCCGGCGCCCTCGGAATGCGGGGCGTCGTCTTCCGGCGGTCGCCGTGGCGGTTCGCTGGGGCCGGAGGCCACGCGCCGTACCTCCTAGTCGAACTAGTCGTACAAGGTGGATCTGGGCCGCATGTGCGGACCGTTCCAGGAAGATCACAGAGAGAATCCGCGACCGACCCGACAGCATCCAGACCAGCATGCCTCAGCCGGAATAGCGAGACCTCTCTAGCGAGATTCCCCGCACCAACCGCCGGATTTATTCCGAAACGGTGCTAATTGACCGCTTTTTAGCTAGATACATCACACCAAACGCATACACCCCGAGCTGTACCACGGTTCCCGCCAACGCCTGCCAGGGCACCGGGACCTTGCTCTGATCGAGGGCGTCGTCGAGGTTGCCGGCGGCGGCGCTCACCCCGAAGGCCACGACGTTGTTGAGCACGTGCAGCGCGATAGGCGCCTCCAGCCCCCCGGTGCGCACCGCCAGCCAGGCCATGACGGCGCCGAAAGCGAACACGTCGACCAGCCCGGCCCAGGAGTACCCGTGCAGCGAGGCGAACAACGCGGAACCGATGACGATGGCCCAGATCGGGTTGCGCACGTGCGCCCCGACGGCCTGCATGAACCAGCCGCGGAAGACGTACTCCTCCGCCGCGGCCTGGAAGGGCACCAGCAGGACGATCACGATGAGCAGCGGCAGGAAGGTGGACCACCCGGCCCAGCCGAACATCTCGGCGGGAAGCCCGGAGACCGTCAGCGCCAGCCACTGCGCGGCCTGCCCGAGCACCAGCGCCAGCAGCGCCAGCCCGCCGCAGTACGCCATCCAGGACCAGCGCAGCCGCCCGGCCACGGACGAGACCGTGCCGGGCCTGCGCCGCTGGATGAGCACCACCGTGCCGAACACCAGCAGGAGCACGGGCGCGATCGACAGCAGCGTCATGGACAACCCGAACGGCGTGCCGGCCGGCACCCCGGTCTCGCTCATCGGCGAGGGCAGGTCGAAAAGCACCGCCACCAGCATGTAGGCGAAGATGACCGCGATCCCGACCGCGAAGAACCCGACCCCGATGATCAACGTGCCGACGATCGCCCGCCACGGGTGCACGCCCGGAATCCTGGCCAGATGGTCGAAGCGGGCGCCCCTTGGGACCGGCAGGAACCAGGAGGGCGGTTGTTGCCGGTACGGATAACCGGCCGCTTGCGTGTCGTACGGAAGATGTGGCCCTGGATTCTCCTGCATAACCCCATTCTGTCCGCTTGGTGCGCATTAGTTCACAGACGGTCCACCGTTTTAGGCGGATGCTCGGAGTCGTAGGCATTTCGACCCTGGGAGCAGTCCATGTCAAGGCTGGGACCTGTCATCACCCTCGCGGCGGGCGTCGTGCTCGCCATGGGGCTGGGTGTCGCCAGCTACACCGCGACACCGGCGGCCGAGGAGACGGCCGCCAACACCGCAGCGGAAGCACCGCGTGCGGAGGGCTCGGCCGAACCTTCGGCCGAGCAGTCACAGGAACAGACGGAGCCGAAGAAGATCGCCAAGGCCGACTACGCCGGCCGGGTGAAGGGCACCGGCGCGCTCGTCGCCATCTCCATCAGGAACGGCAAGGCCGTCGGCTACTTCTGCGACGGCAGGACGGAGGCGTGGTTCAAGGGCACCGAGTCGGCCGGCGAGCTGCGGCTCAAGGGCGTGGCGAACGCCGCCTCGAAGGTCACGGCCGAACTGGGCGACGGCCGCGCCGAGGGGTGGGTCTCCGTCGGCGGCAAGAGGTGGGACTTCGCGGCCCCGACGGTGGTCAAGCCGTCGGGCCTGTACCGGGCCACCGCCAACGTCAGAGGCGCCAGGCTGCGCGCCGGCTGGATCAGGATCAAGGACCCGAACGGCGGCTACTACCAGGTGGGCACCGCCTTCGTCGGAGAGCAGCAGCTCGACATCCCGCAACTGGACGACGAGCAGCCCACCGCGCCCGTGACCATCGACGGCACCACGGTCACCCCGAAGGACGTCGACGGCTTCATCGAGGAGATGCAATGACCGCCGTCAACCAGCAGCGCCGCTCGCCCGGCGTGACCTCGTTACTGGTACCCCTGCTCATCGGCGGCCTCGTGGTGCTCGCGCTCGGCGTGTACGGCCGGGCGCACACGCCGACCGGATTCGCGGTCGGCGTGGCCGGCTTCTCCGCGGCGCTGCCGATGAAGGTGTGGCTGACCACGGGCGCGTTCCTGCTGGCGATCGTGCAGGTCGTGTCGGCCATGTCGATGTGGGGCAAGCTCGGGATCAAGATCCCGAACGCCGTGCACCGATGGTCGGGGCGGCTGGCGTTCATCCTCACGATCCCGGTCGCCTTCCACTGCCTGTACGCCCTGGGCCTGCAGTACGACGTGCCCCGCGTACTGGCGCACTCGTTGCTCGGCTGCTTGTTCTACGGCATCTTCACCGCGAAGATGCTGGCCCTGCCCAAACGCGGCACGCCGGGCTGGACACTGCCCGTGTTCGGCGGGCTGGCGTTCACGGCGCTCGTGGGACTCTGGCTGACCTCGTCGTTCTGGTTCTTCACCGCCGTCGGCTTCAAGGTGTGAACCCGTACGAAGGAGCCGGTTTCAAGGCGTGAACCGCTTGGTCCGGCTCAACCCGGCCGCCTGCCCCTTGGCGGCCACGACGAGCGCCATCTTCCTGGATGCCTCGTCGATCATCTCGTCGCCCAGCATGACCGCGCCGCGCTTCTCCACGGAGGTGTAGTACTCATAAGCCTCCAGGATGAGCTCGGCGTGGTCATAGTCCTCCTGCGTCGGCGAGAACACCTCGTTGGCGGCGTCCACCTGCGCCGGATGCAGCACCCACTTGCCGTCGAAGCCCAGCGCGGCCGCCCTGTTCGCGACCTTGCGGAAGCCTTCGACGTCCTTGATCTGCAGGTAGGGCCCGTCGATCACCTGCAGGTCGTGCGTCCTGGCGGCCATGAGCAGCCGCATGAGGATGTAGTGGTAGGCGTCGCCCTCGACGTAGCCGGGCGGCTGCTCGCCGACGACCAGCGTGCGCATGTTGATGGAGGCCATGAAGTCGGCGGGGCCGAACACGAGCGTCTCCAACCGCCCGGACGACCCGGCGATGGCGTCGGCGTTGACCAGGCCGCGGGCGTTCTCGATCTGCGCCTCGATGCCGATGCGGCCCACCTCGTACCCCATGGTCTTCTCGATCTGGGTGAGCAGCGTGTCGAGCCAGACGACCTCGGTCGGGTCCTGCACCTTGGGCAGCATGAGGCAGTCGAGGAACTCCCCCGCGCCTTCGACGATCTCGATCACGTCCCGGTACGTCCACTGCGTCGTCAGGTCGTTGACCCTGACCACGCGCGTCTTGCCCGACCAGTCGCCCTCGCGCAGCGCGGCCACGATGTTCGCCCGCGCCTCCTCCTTGGCCAGTGGCGCGACCGAGTCCTCAAGGTCGAGGAACACCTCGTCCACGGGCAGGGTCTGGGCCTTCTCCAGGAATCGGGGGTTGCTGCCCGGCACGGCGAGCACAGAACGTCGTGAGCGCATGCGCACACGCTAGTGGACCCTGCCACGTGTCGGCCGGACCGGTTACAGTCTGGTCCGTGAGCGACAACACCGCGGCCGTCGAGGAGGGCGCCAAGAAGTCCGGCATCCTCTGGCTCACCCTCGACCGTCCCCGCCTGGCCTGGCATGCCTGGCACGAAGGCGCCATCTACCTCGTGACCGGGGGCGAGGAGCAGCAGTTGCCCGGCCTCGACGCGCTCGACCGGGTGCACGTCACGCTGCGCAGCAAGGACAACGGGGCGCGGCTGGTGGAGTTCGAGGCGGCGGTGTCCGCCGTTGACCAGGCCGCGGCGGGTGACGCCCTGGCGGTGCTGGCCAAGGAGCGGCTCAACGCCCGCGACAGCGAGCACCTGACCGAGCGCTGGGCCCGCGAGTCCACCGTCTGGCGGCTCACCCCCGAACGCTGACGGGGCGGCTCCCCCCGGCCGACTGCGCTACTCGCCCCGGCCGACAGCGCCGCTGGCCCCGGCCGACTGCGCTGCTCGCCCCGGCCGACTGCGCTGCTCAGCTCCGGGTGATGACCGTCTCGGCCGCCGGGTCGTCCGGTGCCGTCAGGTCCGCCACAGGTTCCGGCTGTGGCAGTTCCGGCTGTGGCTTGGTGCCGGGCGTGGCCATCTGGGCGAGGAGCGCGCCCGACAACACGATCAGGCCGCCCACGATCTGGAACACGCCGAGCGCCTCGCCGAGCAGCCCCCAGGCCACGATCGCGCCGCCGATCACCTCAAGGGACGCCACGGTGGCCCCCACCGCGGCCGACAGCCGCCGCACGGCGTTGACGCCCAGGATGTAGGCCACCACCGTGGCGATCAGCACCATCCACAGGTACGCGGCCAGCACCGGCAGCCGCATCCCGCTCTCCGGCGCCGCGGTGACCGTGAAGGCGTCCCACGGGATGTTCCACGGCCGGGCGAACGGGATCAGCACCACGGCCGCCCCCGTCATGCCCCAGGCGATCAGGCCGAGCGGGTCCACGTCGTCGCCGAAGCTATCGTTCATCAGGAAATATCCGGCGCAGCACGCGCCGGCCAGCAGCCCGAGCAGCAGGCCCAGGGCGTCCAGCCGCAGCCCCTGCCACGCCTCGACGACGATCCCGAGGCCGACGACGGCGACGACCGCGCCGAGGTAGGCGTGCCGCGCGAGCCGTACCTTGCGGACCAGCCGTACCCAGGCCACCACCATCACCGGCGCCATGAACTCCAGCAGCAGCGCCACCCCCACAGGCAGCCGGGTGATCGCCACGAAGTAGAGCGCCTGCACCCCGGCCACCGCCATGACCGCGTACAGCGCGAAGAACGGCAGCCGCGACCCGGGGATCCGCAACGCCCGCGGCCGTACGACGGCCAGCACGGCCACCAGCAGCAACCCCGCGCCGGCCATCCGCGTCCAGACCGCCTCGATCGGTGTCACCCCGGCCGCGATGAGATATTTCGCCATGGGTCCCGAGAAGGCGAAACACCAGGCGGACACGAACGCGAGCGCGAGCCCCGCATACCTCATCGCACACCCCAGTTGAGTAATTACCGTTATGCGGTTTTGATACTGACATGTCGGACGCCCCGGGTGCAATGGGGCCGCATGGCCATCAAGTAGCCTGGCCGGGTGAAGATCTTCGTCGCCCGTCTCCCCGGGACCCCGGTCTTCGACCCGGCGGGCGACCAGATCGGCCGGGTCAGGGACATCGTGGCCGGGCTGCGCATCGGCCGCCGGCCCGCCGTCCACGGCTTCGTGGTCGAGATGCAGCCGCGCCGCGCGGTCTTCCTGCCGATCACCCGGGTACGCGGCATCGAGGCCGGATCCGTGGTCTTCACCGGCCGGCTCAACATGCGCAGGTTCGAGCAGCGCGCCACCGAGACCCTGGTCATCGGCCAGATGCTGGACCTGCGCGTACACCTCGGCGAGCAGCCCATGACGGTCTACGACGTGGCCATGGCCGAGACCAAGCCGTCCACCTGGGAGATCGCCAAGGTCGCCCTGTACAAGGGCAGGCGGCGCGAGCCGCGCATCGTGGACTGGGAAGAGGTCTCGGGGTTCGACACGCTGCAGAAGGACCAGGGCGCGGCCGGGCTGATCGCCGCGTTCGAGTCGCTGCGGGCCGCCGACATGGCCAGCGCGCTGCACGACCTGCCGAGCAAGCGGCGCGTCGAGATCGCCGCCGCGCTCAACGACACGCGGCTGGCCGACGTGCTGGAGGAACTGCCGCCCGACGACCAGATCGGCATCCTCGGCACGCTGGCGCCCGAGCGGGCCGCCGACGTGCTGGAGGAGATGGGCCCCGACGACGCCGCCGACCTGCTGCACGACCTGCCCGAGGACAAGGCCGCCGAGCTGCTCGCGCTGATGGAGCCGGACGAGGCGGAGCCGGTACGCCGGCTGCTGACCTACCCGGAGGACAGCGCGGGCGGCGTGATGACCAGCGAGCCGGTGGTCCTGCCGCCCAGCGCCAGCGTGGCCGACGCGCTGGCGCACCTCAGGCAGCAGGACCTGACGCCCGCGGTGGCCGCCCAGGTCTACGTGACCAGGCCGCCGACGGAGACGCCGAGCGGCGCGTACCTGGGGGTCGCGCACTTCCAGCGGCTGCTGCGCGAACCGCCCTCCACGCTGCTCGGGGGCGTGATCGACCCCTCGATCACGCCGATCAGGCCCGAGTTCACGCTGCGCCAGGTCACCTACTACCTGGCCAACTACAACCTCCTCGCCGCCCCCGTGGTGGACGAGCTGGGCCGTCTCGTCGGAGCGGTGACCGTGGACGACGTCCTGGACCACCTGCTTCCGGAAGACTGGCGAGAGAGGGCCGACGACCGTGACGACTGACCGACTCGACCAGCCCAAGGCCCTGCGCCGCTCGCTGCGCCCGCACTACGACCCGGAGACCTTCGGCCGCCTGTCCGAACAGATCGCCCGGTTCCTCGGGACCGCCCGGTTCATCGTGTACATGACCGTGTTCGTGGCGGTCTGGGTGTGCTGGAACGTGGCCGCGCCCCCGAGCCTGAAGTTCGACCCCTACCCGTTCATCTTCCTGACGCTGATGTTGTCCCTGCAGGCCAGCTATGCCGCGCCGCTGATCCTGCTGGCCCAGAACCGGCAGGACGACCGCGACCGCATCCAGTACGAGCAGGACCGCGAATCCGCCGACCGCAACCAGGCCGAGATCGAGTACCTGACGCGCGAGATCGCCGGCCTGCGCATCGCGCTGAACGAGGTGGCCACCCGCGACTATCTGCGTTCCGAGCTCGGCAAACTGCTGGAGGAGCTCAGGGACAACGCCCAGGAGCGGGAGAGCGAGCCGGAGCGCCGATAGGGTTCAGCAGGCTCTCGTCGCGCGGACGAGCCACCGGGGTAGCCTTAGGACGCTGACGGCGCGGACTTCTCCACGCATGAGCAAACGGCAGCGTGCGGAATTAACTACGCGCGGGCTCGGGTTCATACCATGGAGGGGCACCCTCGCTGGGCTCCAGCGCCTGCCACACATAGACCGACTAAGGAGGGACGGCACTCCCTCGTGCCGAGACTTCGATGGCACCAACCCAGGAACTGGTGACGGCGGCACTGTCCACCGTCATCGACCCCGAGATCCGTCGCCCGATCACGGATCTCGACATGGTCAAGAGCATCGAGATCGCTCCCGACGGGGCGGTGCGCGTAGGCGTCTACCTCACCGTGGCCGGCTGTCCGATGAAGGACACCATCACCCGCGACGTGACCAACGCCGTCGCCAAGGTCGAGGGTGTGACCGGCGTCCAGATCGAACTCGACGTCATGAGCACCGAGCAGCGCAAGACGCTGCAGACCAAGCTGCGCGGCGACCGCGGACCCGAGAAGGAGATCCCGTTCAACCAGCCCGGCTCGCTGACCCGCGTGTTCGCGGTGGCCAGCGGCAAGGGCGGGGTGGGCAAGTCCTCCGTGACCGTCAACCTGGCCGCGTCCATGGCCGCGAACGGACTCAAGGTCGGCATCGTCGACGCCGACATCTACGGCCACAGCGTTCCTCGCATGCTGGGCGCCGCCGAGCGGCCCACCAAGGTCGAGGACATGATCATGCCGCCGGTGGCCCACGACATCAAGGTCATCTCGGTGGGGATGTTCAAGCCGCCGGGCAACACGCCCGTGGTCTGGCGCGGCCCGATGCTCGACCGGGCGCTGCACCAGTTCCTGGCCGACGTCTACTGGGGCGACCTCGACGTGCTGCTGCTCGACCTGCCTCCCGGCACGGGCGACATCGCCATCTCGGTGGCGCAGCGGCTGCCGTCGGCGGAGATCCTGGTCGTGACGACGCCGCAGATGGCCGCCGCCGAGGTGGCCGAGCGGGCCGGCTCGATCGCGGCCCAGACGCACCAGCAGATCGCCGGCGTCATCGAGAACATGGCCTGGCTGCCCTGCCCCCACTGTGACGAGCGCATCGCGGTGTTCGGCGAGGGCGGCGGTCAGACCGTCGCGGACGCGCTGACCCGCACGCTGGGCGCCCGGGTGCCGCTGCTCGGCCAGGTGCCCATCGACCTGCGGCTGCGCGAGGGCGGCGACGAGGGCAAGCCACTGGTGCTGACCGATCCCGACTCCCCCGCGGCCAGCGAGTTGCGCAACATCGCGGGCGCCCTGAGCAAGCGCTCCTCCAGCCTGAAGGGCCTGCAGCTCGGCCTCGCCCCGCACCGCTGACCCCACTTCACGGGCCGCCCGGCCCGGCTTCCGACAACAAACGGGCCCGCTCACCGAGCGGGCCCGTTCTCGTGTCCCTACACGGCGGCATACGGCTGCCGAGGTGGTTGACGTGCGGGTGCCGGATGGTTGGGTGGTGGGTGCCGCTGTACGGCGGTGTGCGGCTTTGTCAGGTGGCTTCGGCGTCGTAGGGCGGCAGTTCGCCGTAGCCGAGCTCATCGACCGGCTCAGCCCCGTACGGAGTCACCCCGACCGGCTCCAGCTGAGCCTGCTTGTTGTTGTTCCAGTCGTCCTCAAGGTCGTCGAGGAGATGCTTGCGGACGAAATTGCGCGGATTGAGGTCCGTCGGGTCGAAGTCCTTGAACTCCGGGCCCAGACCGGCACGCAGGTCGTCACGCGCGTTGTTGGCCATCCGGCGCAGGTTGCGCAGCGTCTTGCCCGCCTGCGCGGCGGCCTGCGGCAGTTTCTCCGGACCGAAGACGAGCAGCGCGATCACGATCAGCGCTCCGATCTCCATCCACCCGAGTCCGAACACCGTCAGCTCCTACCGCAGTCAAACCCTCTCCGAGGACAACCCCGGCCTATCCACAGACTAAGGGCTCCAGGGGGTAGGTCGGTCGTCAGCCCCGGGCCATATCACCCATGCCCCCAGGGGACCTCAAGGGCTCGTCACCGGCGAAAGCGCCGCGGGGGGCGGTGGGCCTCCCGCGGCGCTGCCGGATCGTCGATGAGGACCCCGGTCGATGAAGGGCCGTCAGGACGGCGTCGGGGTGGGCCCCTCCTCGGCGACCACGGTCAGCGTGGCGGTGCGCTCCTGGCCGTCGCGCTGGAACTTGATGCTGATCTTGGAGCCGGGCTCCTTGCTGCGGATCAGCGCGATCAGCTCGTTGCCGTCCTGCAGCGCCAGCCCGTCGATCTCCAGGATCACGTCACCGGCCTTCAGCCCGGCCTGGTCGGCGGGGCCTCCCTCGGTCACGGGCTGCTGGCCGCCGGCGGGCTCGGAGTTGATCCGTACGCCAACGCCCCGGTAGTCCTTGTCCAGCACGATGCCGATCTTGGGTCGCTTGGCCTTGCCGGTCGTGATCAGGTCTTCCGCCACCCGCCGCGTCTGGTTGACCGGGATCGCGAAGCCGAGGCCGATGCTGCCGCTCTGGCTGCTCATCGAGCGCCCGAGCGTGGCGATCGCCGAGTTCACGCCGACGACCTCGCCCCTGCCGTTCACCAGCGGCCCGCCGGAGTTGCCCGGGTTGATGGCCGCGTCGGTCTGGATGGCGCTGATGTAGGCGGGCTCCTCGCTGCTGGTGCCCGTGTCGTCGCCGGCGATGACCGGGCGGTTGAGCGAGCTGACGATGCCGGTCGTCACCGTGCCGGTCAGGCCCAGCGGGGAGCCGATGGCGATGACGGGGTCGCCGACCACCACCTGGTCGGAGTTGCCCAGGGTGATCTCCGGCGTGCCGAACGTCTCCTCCGGCTTGACCACGGCCAGGTCGGAGCCCGGGTCACGGCCGACGATGCGGGCCGAGGTGGTCTTGCGGTTGTTGAACATGATCCGGATCTCGCCGCCCTTGGCGGCCAGCGAGACCACGTGGTTGTTGGTGACCACGTAGCCGTTCTTGATCAGGAACCCGGATCCCGACGCGCCCTCGGTGCTGCTGCCGTTGCCCACCTCCAGCGAGACGACGCTGGGCAGCACCCGCGAGGCGACGCCCGCCACCGAGTCGGGCGCGCGGTTGGTGGCGCCGGTGGGCAGCGGGCCGAGGCTGTAGGAGGGGTCGTTGGAGCTGGAGGGCTTCGTGAGCACGTACGTGCCCAGGCTGCCGAGCAGCGAGGCCAGCAGCGCGATGATCACGGCCATCGAGATCATGAAGACGGTGCTCGGCCCTCGCCTGGCCGTCGTGCCCTGCCCGCCCGGCGGCGGCGGAGCCCAGCCGGGGCCCATGCCGAGCGCCTTGGGAGGAGGCGGCGGCGGGGTCGGGCCCCCGCCGTAGGGGGGCCGGCCGCCGCCACCCGAACCGAACGGCGGGCCGTCATAGGAACGTGCGCCCCCGTCCGGCGAACCGAAGAACGGGCCCTCGTAGGCGCGCGTTCCGTTGTCGGGAGGACCGAAGGAGGGGCTGTCGTAAGCGCGTGTGCTCCCATCGGGCGGCCCGAACGAAGGACCGCTGTCGTAGGAGCGGGCACCCTCATCGGACGGCCCGAACGACGGGTTGTCGTCGTAGGCGCGCGTGCTTCCGTCCGGCGGCCCGAACGACGGGCCGCTGTCGTAGGAACGGGTGCCTCCGTCGGGCGGGCCAAAGGAGGGGGCTCCTCCCTCGGGCGGGCCGAAGGACGGGGCGCCTCCGTCAGGCGGGCCGAAGGAGGAGGCACCGAACTGGGGGCCGGTCTGGGTGGCGTTGTCCGGGGTGGACGTCTCGTACGAGGGGGCGGACGTCTCGTACGAGGGGCCGGCCGGTGGCGGCACGTCCCGGTAGGCGGGGCCGCTGGGCGGCGGGATGTCCGCGTACGGGGAGCCGCTCGGGGGCGGGGCGTCGATGTAGGGACGGCCACCCGCGGGAGAGTCGGCGTAGGGGGCTCCTCCGTCAGGCGGGCCGAAAGAGGGGGACGGGCCGCCAGAGGGCGGGGAGTCAGACGAGAAGGACTCGTACGGCGGCGCGCCGAAGGCGTTGGGGCGGCCCGACGGGTCGCCCCAGGAACCGCCGAAGGAGGCGGGCGGCTCGGGCCGCCTGCCCTGCTGGTCGGTTCCGTCGTCGGCGGGTAGGAAGTCCGGCCGCCCCTGTGGCTCGGGGGAGTCCGACGGCATGCGTCCTTCGGTGGAGCGCGTCTCGTCGGTCATCTAAGTCTCACCACTCCTTGGCTCGGCCACCGCAATCCTCGCTCCTGCGGCATACGAGGGCTATAAAGCTTTTGTCAGGACTTGCCTATGACAATTCCCGAACCCAGATCGTATGCCCCGCCTGCCGCCGACTACGCCAACCGTTTTCCCCCGGCATGACCGGAAGGTCAAGGTGTGGCGGACGATGGAGCGTTCGTAGGCGTAGTACGAGCCTGCTGCTGGAACAGTTCAACCGGCGGAGCCGGATTGTTCTGCCCCACGCCGGAGGCCGCGAAGAAGGTGCCGATCGCCACGGCCGCGGAGACCATCCCGACCGCCACGTACGTCGTGCGCCGCCTACCCCCGCGGCCAGGGCCCGACGCCCCACCGGCCGCGTCCCTGCGCGGGCGGTTGTCCAGGGGGGCGATGGTGTGGGGCCCAGGAATGGGCACGCCCCCGAACGTACGGTGGGGGAAAGGGCGCTCCCTCGGCGGCAGCGGCCCGCCCGGCTCCGCCATCCGGAGCAGGGACATGGTCAGGTCGGCCGGCATGCCGGGGGTGTCGAGCGAGCGCAGGCGCGTCTTCAGCGCCCGCACCGACTCCACCTCGCGCCGGCAGTCAGCGCAGAATGTCAGATGAGCCAGCGCACGTTCGCGCTCTGTGTGGTTGAGCTCACCGTCGACCAGCGCCGAAACGCGTTCTCCAAGATGGGCCATGTCAGACTTCCTCCCCACGGATCACGGTCGGGGGGAGTTGAGAATTACGGGGGGCCCGATGGTCGAGCGCCTCCCGCAACTGCGCCCGGCCACGGTGAATACGGCTTCGGACCGTACCCAGCTTGACGCCGAGCGTGGCCGCGATCTCCTCGTAAGACAGGCCCTCGATGTCACACAGCACGATCGCGGCCCGGAACTCGGGGGCGAGCGCGTCGAGGGCGGCCTGGATGTCGGGCTCCAGATGAGCGTCGTCGAACGCCTGCGCCGGAGAGGGCTCACGACCGCGCAGCCGCTCGGCGGCGTCGTCGGCCAGCCCCTCGAACCTGATGCGCTGCTTGCGCCGCGCCATGTCGAGGAACAGGTTCGTCGTGATCCGGTGCAGCCACCCCTCGAACGTGCCGGGGGTGTAGCTCGACAGCGACCTGAAAACCCGGACGAAGACCTCCTGGGTGAGGTCCTCGGCATCGTGGACATTGCCGGTCAGCCGGTACGCCAGCCGATACACGCGCGCGGAGTGTGTCCGCACGACCTCCTCCCACGTCGGAGGAGTCCATTCAGACGACACGGGAGTATCGGTCTGGTGGTCGCTTTCGTCCACCAGAACTCCTCTCTTTGGGACCACCGCTACCGCCATAGTGCCTGGTTTCGTCCCTTCGTGCGCACTGCCTGCCTTCCGGACCGGCAAAGCCCGTTTAAACCTGCAACGCCTTGCGGGCCTCCTGAGTTCCCGTGATGCCGCGTCTCCCATAGGCTGCGATCGGTGCCAATCTCGTGGACCAATCGCACGAAAGTGGGGGAGGAGGCCGATGACCACTCCGGTGGAGGCCACTCTGGCCTATGCGGAGCAGTTCCATCACGAGGATGAGACTCTGCACGCGGCGCGGCAGCGCGGGCTGGAGATGGGTGCCGTGCCCATCCTTCCCGGCGGCGGCGCGGCCCTTTGTTTCCTGGCGACCGCGGTCAACGCCAAGTCGGTCGTCGAGATCGGCACGGGCTGCGGGGTCTCGGGATTGTGGCTGCTGCGCGGCATGCGTACGGACGGCACTCTGACGAGCGTCGACGTCGAGCCCGAGCACCAGCGGCTGGCCAGGCAGGCGTTCGCGGAGGCCGGTTTCTCCGGCGGCCGGGTGCGGCTGATCTCCGGCCGCGCGCTCGACGTGCTGCCGCGGTTGTCGGACGGCGGCTATGACATGGTGTTCGCCGACGGCGCGAAGCACGAGTACGTCGACTACCTGGCCGAGGCCGTACGCCTGCTGCGGGTGGGCGGCATCGTGGCCTTCGACAACATGTTGTGGCACAACCGCGTGGCCGACCCCGCGCAACGCGACCCTGAGACGGTGACGCTGCGCGAGGTGGGCAAGCTGGTGCAGTCGGACGAGCGCCTGCGCTCGGTGCTCATGCCGCTCGGCGACGGCCTGCTCGCCGCCATCAAGATCGCCGACTGAGCCGACTCACCGGTCAGCTTCTGGTGAGCCACTCCAGGAGCACACGCACGCCGAATCCGGTGGCGCCCTTGGTCAGTACGCCCTCGTCCACCGTGCTGCGCCCGACCCCGGCGATGTCGAGGTGCGCCCACGGCCGCTCGCCCGCGAACTCGCGCAGGAACAGCGCCGCCGTGATCGACCCGGCCCCGAACCTGGAGCCGGACTCGACGTTGGCCAGATCGGCGATCGGCGACTCCAGCGCGCCCGCGTAGTCCTCGACCAGCGGCATCCGCCACAGCCGGTCGTCGGCGGCCTGCCCCGCCGTCACGAGCTGCTCGGCCAGCGCGTCGTCGGAGGAGTAGACGGCGCCCATGCTGCGGCCGAGCGCCACCGTGATCGCCCCGGTGAGGGTGGCGATGTCCACGACCGCGTCGGGGTCGAGGTGGGCGTCGGCGTAGGCGAGCGCGTCGGCCAGCACCAGCCGCCCCTCGGCGTCGGTGTTGAGCACCTCGACCGTGCGCCCGCCGTAGTGCTTGATGACGTCGCTGGGCCGCTGCGCGGTGCCGGAGGGCATGTTCTCGGCGGCGGCGACCAGCCCGGTGACGCGTACCGGCGCCTTGAGCGCGGCCAGCGCGCCCAGCACGGCGATGACGACCGCGCCGCCCGCCATGTCGGTCTTCTGGGTCTTCATGTTCTCGGTCGGCTTGAGCGACAACCCGCCCGAGTCGAACGTGATGCCCTTGCCCACCAGCACCACGTGCCGCGCCGCCGGCTCATCCGGCGTGTAGGAGAGCTGGATGAACCTGGGCGGCCTGACCGAGCCCTGCCCCACGGCCAGGATGCCGCCGAACCCGTCGGCCCGCAGCCGCTCCTCGTCCCAGACCTCGACCGGCACGCCGGCCTCGGCGGCCCGCTCGGCGAGCCAGGCGGGGTCCTTGACGGAGGCCGGGGTGTTGGCCAGGTCGCGGGCCAGCGCCACCGCCTCCGCCACGGTCCGCGCGCGCCGCACCGGCTCCTCGTCCGCCCCGGCGAGCACCAGCCGGCGCACCGGCTTCCGTCCGCTGACACCGATCCTGTACGTGTACGCGGCCAGCAGCGCCGCCTCCACGAACACGGCCACGTCGCCGCCGGGCGTCACCACGGTCAGCGTGTCCTTGCCCTTGGCCTTCCTGGTCAGCGCGGCGGCGGCGGTGCGCAGGGCGCGCGGCGAGGCGTCGCCGACCCCGTACAGCAGGACCCGTCCCACACCGCCCGGCCGCGCCACCGGAACCTCGACGATCTCCCCCGCCTCGCCCTTGGCGTCGTAGTGGGCCAGCAGGCCGGACACGGGAAGATGCAGCTCGACCGCGGGGCTGAGGCCGGAGTCGTACGGGACCGCCAGCAGTTCGGCGTCGTCGGGAACCTCGGCGACCACCGTCGCAGTGGTCTCAATGGGCACGGACCTTCTCCTCAAACGTCAGCGACCCTGGCGCCGGACCACGCCAGGGTCGTAAATCAAGTTGTCTGTCGGGAGCGCTCAGCCGACGACGTTCTTCAACGCCTCGCCGAGCGCCTTTGCCTCGTCGGCGGAGATCTCCACGACGAGCCGGCCGCCACCCTCCAGGGGGACCCGCATGACAATGCCGCGCCCTTCCTTGGTGACCTCGAGCGGACCATCGCCGGTCCGCGGCTTCATCGCCGCCATGCGTGCATCCCTTCCTGCCTTGGGCTCCCGCGGCCCGCGATTACCGACCCCCGAAAGGGGTGGTCGGCGCATTCACGTCTTCTGTGATGTCCTATTCTCCCGCATCGAGAGCCCTCATGGGTAACGATCTCCTCCCAGAATGCGTTGTCGAGGCGTGCGATGACGTCCAAACTGGACTTCGTGCACGCTCGCGCCGCTCTGTTCGACCTCTATGGGGACCATCTGCGCTCGCGCGGTGGCCAGGCGTCCGTCGCCGCACTCGTGCGGCTGATGAAACCCCTGGAAATCGCCGCTCCCGCGGTCCGTACGGCGGTTTCGCGCATGGTGCGTCAGGGGTGGCTGCGCCCGCTGAGACTGCCCCACGGAGCGGGCTACGGGCTGACGCCGAAGTGTGTCAGGCGGCTGGATGAGGCCGCGCTGAGAATTTACCGAGCTGGGACTCTGACCTGGCATGGCCGCTGGCATCTGATCGTCTTCGAGCCGGTCAAGGAGCGGCCGCGCAGGGAGCGGCTGCGGGCCGATCTGACGTTCCTGGGCTACGCGTCGTTGTCGGAGACGACCTGGATCGGGCCGCGTTCCTCGATCGAGCTGGACAACCTGCTCGACGGTGAGGGGGTGCGGGCCGACAGGTTCGACGCGGCGCTGGAGGGCGATCCGCGCGAGCTGGTCGCCAGGGCCTGGGATCTGACCGCCATCGGCGAGGCGTACGAGCACTGGCACGCCGAGGCTGTCACGCTGATCAGCACGCTGCCCGAGGCGGCCCCGCCCGACCAGGTGTTCGCCACGCGGAGCCGGCTCGTGCACGGCTGGCGCAACTTCCTGTTCCGCGACCCTGGCCTGCCGTCCGAGCTGCTGCCCGCCGGTTGGCCCGGGGAGAAGGCCAGGGCCTACTTCGAGCAGGAGGCCACCAGGCTGCTGCCCGCGGCCGCCGCGTTCGTCGACAGGGAGTTGTGACTTGATCCGCTACGACGTGGACAGGGAGTTGTGACTTGATCCGCTATGACGTGGCCGACGCCGTCGCCACCATCACCCTCGACCGCCCCGACGCGATGAACTCGCTGACCGTCGAGGTCAAACTGGCCCTGCTCTACGCGCTGCGCCGGGCGGCCGGCGACCGCGCGGTCAGGGCCGTCCTGCTCACGGGCTCGGGCCGGGCCTTCTGCGCGGGCCAGGACCTGCGTGAGCACGCCGGCAACCTGGAGGAGGGCCGCGGCCTGGCCAACACCCTGCGCGAGCACTACAACCCGATCGTGGAGCTGATCACCACCATGGCCAAGCCGGTGGTGGCCGCGGTCAACGGCGTGGCGGTGGGCGCGGGTGCGTCCCTGGCCTTCGCCTGCGACCTGCGGGTGGCCTCCGATCGGGCCAAGTTCGCGATGGCCTTCGCCGGCATCGGCCTGGCGCCCGATTCGGGCGCGTCGTGGACGCTGCAGCGCCTGGTCGGCCGGGGCCGCGCCGCCGAGATGATGTTGCTCGGTGAGCCGCTCGACGCGGCCCGCGCGCTGGAGCTGGGCCTGGTCACCCGCGTGGTCCCGGCGGACGACGTGCTCAAGACCGCCAATGAGCTGGCCGTACGTCTCGCGAGCGGCCCCACCCTGGCCTATGCCGCCACCAAGCGGGCGCTGGCCTACGCCGCCACGCACGCACTGCCCGACACGCTGGCCATGGAGGCCGACATCCAGGACATGTGCGTCGCAACCGTGGATCACGGCAACGCCACGCGAGCGTTCCTAGCGAAAGAAGTCCCGACATTCAACGCTGAGTAACTGATCAATCACGCTCGCATAGGTAAAGCTAGCGCCATGCGCCCCGACGACGCCTCGAAGCCGCCTGCCCCGCAGGACTTCGAGCCCCTCCGCACGACCGCCATGACCCTGCTCACGGGCGGCGCGTTCGACTCCTCCGACCCCTCCTACCACCGGCCGCTGTCCGCGCTGGGCGAGCAGGCCGCCGGCTGGCTGGCGCAGATGGTGCCCGGCCTGATCTGGCCGGACCTGCCGCTGGAAGGCCGGCCGGGGAACGTGACGGGCAGCTACGGCAGGCTGCGCGTGATCGCCACCGCCTGGGCCACCCCCGGCACCGCCCAGCACGGCGACGACGCCGTGGCGGAGAAGGTGGTCCGGGCGCTCGACCTGCTCCACGAGCGGCACTACAACGAAGGGCTGCCGGAGACGGGCAACTGGTGGTTCTGGGAGATCGGCACGCCCGCCCAGCTCGCCCGGGTGTGCGTGCTGCTCGGCGACCGGCTCGACGAGGACAGGCTGGCGGCGTACCTGCGGGCCATCGACCGGTTCTGCCCCGACGCCGACCGCCGCGCCGGATACCCCGAGGCCAGCGAGAGCGGCTCCAACCGGGCCGACAAGGCCTCCATCGTCGCCTTCCGCGGCGTGGCGGGGCGCAGCGCGGACAAGCTGGCGCAGGCGCGCGACGGGCTCTCCGACGTACGGGACGGCGGGCGGCACAGCGTCTTCGCCTACGCGGGCTCCGGCGACGGCTTCTACCCCGACGGCTCCTTCATCCAGCACGGCGACGTCGCCTACACGGGCTCCTACGGGCTTTCCCTGCTCATCGCGGTCTCCGAGACCGTGGCGCTGCTGCACGGGTCGCCCTGGCAGGTCACCGATCCCGGGCGGCAGGTCGTGCTGGACGCGGTGGAGCGTTCCTTCGCGCCGTTCATCCACGACGGGCTGCTCATGGACACCGTCAGGGGGCGGGCGGCCAGCAGGCAGGCCTTCTCCGACAGCGTGGCCGGGCACGGGGCGATCGGGGCGGTGCTGCTGCTGGCGCAGAGCGCGCCCGAGCCGTACCGCGGCCGGTTCAGGGAGCTGGCCAAGGGGTGGATCGAGCGCGGCAAGGTCCGTCCCTACCTGCGGCACGCGGACGTGCCGGAGACCCGGCGGGCGATCGCGGTGCTGGACGACAAGAGCGTCGAGGCCGCGCCGGCGACCGACGGGCACTTCGTGTTCCCCTCGATGGAACGCGTGGTGCACCGGCGGCCCGGCTGGGCGGTCGCGATCAGCATGTCCTCACAGCGGATCGCCGCCTACGAGGCGATCAACGGGGAGAACAGGCACGGCTGGTACACCGGCGACGGCATGACCTACATCTACACCGGCGACCAGGGCCACTACGGGCACGACTTCTGGCCGACGGTGGACCCGTACCGGCTGCCGGGGACCACGGTGGACCCGCGCGAGCGCGCGGACCTCGACTTCCGCGCCTACCGCCCGGCCAACGCGTGGGCGGGCGGGGTGGTGCTGGAGGACCGCTACGGCGTCACCGCCATGGAGCTGGCCGGTGACGGGGTGAGCCTGCGGGCGCACAAGTCGTGGTTCTTCCTGGACTCGGCCGTGGTGGCGCTGGGCAGCGGCATCAGCAGTTCCGACGACCGTGCGATCGAGACCGTGATGGAGAACCGCGCCACGGACGCCCGGCCGCACCTGGGCGACGGGTGGGCCCACCTGCCGGGGACGGGCGGTTACGTGTTCGAGGGCGCCAGGATGCTCGTGGAGACGCGTACGGGCCGCTGGCGCGACATCAACACCGGAGACGACACCGCGGGCGCGTTCGAGCCCGTCACGCGGCGCTACGTGACGTTCTGGTTCGACCACGGCGTCAATCCGCTGGAGGCCGGCTACTCCTACGTCCTGCTGCCGAACGCGACCCGCGAGCGGACCCGCTCCTTCCGCGGCAACAGGCCCGTCCGGGTGCTGGCCAACACCGGCCGCCTGCAGGCCATAGAGACGCGGGCGCTGTTCGGGGCCACGTTCTGGGCGCCGGGCGAGGCCGGGATCGTGCAGGCGGACGCGCCGTGCGTGGTGATGCTGCGCAGGGCCAGCGAACGGCTCCTGCTGGCCGTGGCCGACCCGAGCAGGACCGTGGACGTCGTGACGCTCACGCTCGACCGCGCGGCGCGCTGGGTGGTCCGGGCCGACGACACGGTCAAGGTGCGGACGGGCAAGAAGCCGGTCGTCACCGTCGCGGTCGGCGGCTCGCTGGGGCGCTCACACAGCGTGGAGCTGAGCGCGCACGGGCCACGCAGCCTTCAATATGATCGTTGACCAGCCCGATCGCCTGCATGAGCGCGTAGGCCGTGGTCGGGCCGACGAACTTGAACCCGTGCTTCTTCAGCTCCTTGGCCAGCGCCTTGGAGCCGGGGGTGACGGCGGGCACGTCGGCCATCGTCCTGGGCACGGGTGAGCCGGGGTCGGCGTGCCGCCACACCAGCTCCGACAGGCCGCCCGGCAGGTCGAGGGCGGCCCTGGCGTTGCTGACGGCGGCCTCGATCTTGGCCCGGTTGCGGATGATGCCCGCGTCGCCGAGCAGGCGTTCGACGTCCTGCTCGGTGTAGCCGGCCACCTTGACGATGGAGAAGCGGTCGAAGGCGGCGCGGAAGTTCTCCCGCTTGCGCAGGATCGTCAGCCAGGACAGGCCCGACTGGAACGCCTCCAGCGACACCCGCTCGAAGACCGCGTCGTCGCCCTCGACCGGGGTGCCCCACTCCTCGTCGTGGTAGGCGAGGTACATCGGGTCGGCGATGCCGGGCCAGAAGCAGCGGATCGGCTCACTCACGATCGCTCGTCACCGTCCTTGGCGACGGCCGCCCGCACGGGCTCCTCGCCGTCCGGCGCGCCCTCCCCCGGCTTGGCTTCCAGCTCTTCGTCCACCTTCGCCTCAGCGACAGGCTCTTCGTCCACCTTCACATCGGCGACAGGCTCTTCGTCCGCCTTGGCCTCGGTGGCGGGCTCTTCGTCCGCCTTCACGTCGGCGGCGGGCTGTTCATTCGATTTTGCCTCGGCGGCGGGCTCGTCTTCCGGCTTCGCCTCGGCGGCGGGCTCGCTCTCGGGCGCCTCCGCCTGCCCGTCGGGCTCGGGCACCCGCCACTCCGGCTCCTCGGGCAGGTGCCGCAGTTGCGCGCCGCCGTCCCAGGCCACCGTGGCGCCGCTGGCCGACACCGGGTCGCCCGACTCGGGCAGCTCGCGGGGCACGGCCGGCGCCTCGGGCTCGTGCTCGGTACGCGGCCCCGCCCCGGGCGCGGCGTAGATCTCCTGCCGCGCGTGCAACCGGCTCGACAACAACTCGGAGACGCGCTGCTCCAGCACCGCGATCCGGGTGTCGCGCGCGCTGATCGCGGTGGCGGCCCTGCGCAGGGTCTCATCGACGCTCTGGGTGTGATAGCCGACCAGGTTGACCGGCAGTTGGAGCGCCATGAAATCGACAGCCGTGAGCTGCCCGGCCTCGGGAAGGTCGAGCGGCGGCACGTCGGGCGGGAACTCGGTCAGCTCACCGCCCCTGCCAAGGGAGACCAAGACCACGCAGGCCAAAATGGCGATGGCGGCGATGGCGAGAATGACCAGCACATTGGCATCGTACTCACCCATCGGGGCACGAGGTCCCGCACTTGCCGCGTGCGGTGCGTCCGTGATCTCGGTGGCGCGGCTGCCGCGCAGGTCAGCCGGTGGCCTCGCCGAGTTCGGCGACGCTCGGCCGGACCGGCTGCGTGCGCGATTCGAGGTGGTCGAAGGCCTCTTCCATGGAGGAGGTCCAGGAGATCGCGTCGAAGACGTCGGGGCGGGTGAAGCCCTGCTCGTACATGCCGTCGATGAGCTTCTTGAGCGGGTCGTACAGGCCGAAGGGGTCCAGCAGCACCAGGGGCCGGTCGTGGATGCCGATCACCCGCGCCGTCCAGATCTCGAACAGCTCCTCCAGCGTGCCGATGCCGCCGGGCAGCACCAGGAACGCGTCGGAGCGGGCGTCCATGATCCCCTTGCGCTCCCGCATGTCGGCCGTGACGATCAGCTCGTGGGACTCCGTGTCGGCGACCTCCATGTCCACCAGCACCTGCGGGATCACCCCGATCGTGCGCCCGCCGGCCGCGCGGGCGGCCGAGGTGACGGCGCCCATGCAGGAGATGGAGCCGCCGCCGCTCACGAGGGTGTGTCCTCTCCTGGCGAGTTCGGTGCCGACACGGGCGGCGAGCTCGATGTACTTGTCGTCGATGTTGAGGCTGGAGGCGCAGTAGACGCAGATGTTCACGTCACGAGAGCCTATTGGGGCTCCGCGGTCTGGACGGCGGCGGCCTCCAGCTCCTCCTCGCGCTGCTTGGAACGGGCCAGGTCGGCTTCGGCGATGATGCGCACGGCCTCGTTCACGTCGTCGGTGACGCTGATCAGGTCGAGGTCCTGGGCCGCGATCTTGCCGGTGCTCAGCAGCGTCCCCTTGATCCAGTCGAGCAGCCCGCCCCAGAACTCGGTGCCCATCAGCACCACGGGGAAGGAGGTGACCTTGTGCGTCTGCACCAGCGTGAGCGCCTCGAACAGCTCATCCAGCGTGCCGAAGCCGCCGGGCAGGGCGATGAAGCCGCAGGAGTACTTGACGAACATCGTCTTGCGGACGAAGAAGTAGCGGAACTCTATGCCCAGGTCCACGTAGTCGTTCATGCGCTGCTCGAACGGCAGCTCGATGCCGAGCCCGACCGACACCGCGCCCTCGACGTCGCGCGCGCCCCTGTTGGCCGACTCCATGACGCCGGGGCCGCCGCCCGTGATCACGGCGTAGCCCGCCTCGGCCAGCGACCGGCCGAGCTTTCGGCCCATCCCGTACTCGGGCGAGTCGGGCTTGGTACGTGCCGAGCCGAAGACGGTGACGGCCGGCGGCAACTCGGCGAGTTGTCCGAAGCCCTCCACGAACTCGGCCTGGATGCGCAGCACCCGCCACGGATCCATGTGCACCCAGTCGGACGGGCCCTGGTGGCGGGCCAGCAGCCGCTGGTCGTGGGTGGAGCTGGGGACGAGGTTGCCGCGGACCACGGCCTGGCCCTGACGGCGTTCCCGACGAGTCTGTTCCATGCGGCTCACGCTAGCCCCTCCGGCACGCGACTGCTTTCGTACGGGTACTCAGACTGCCTTCTGCGGCGAAACCCCTGGTAACCCGGGCAGAACAGCTCTCTAAAAAATCTTGAAAGAAGCGTGGAACCGAATTTCGACCCACCCGCGTCTAACCGCATGAGGGTGCTGCTCGGGACTGAAAGTGGTCTTCCCCGCCAAATGGCCGGCGAGGAAGGCCACTTTCATATGTGCAGCCAGTCGAGCATCGCCCGCTCGCTCTCGACGATCTTCGACAGCGACACGTACTCCCCCTGCTGGTGCGCCAGGTTCGGATCCCCCGGGCCGTAGTTGACGGCGGGGACGCCCAGCGCGGAGAAGCGGGCGACGTCCGTCCAGCCCAGCTTGGCACGCGGGGTGCCGCCGACGGCCGCGGTGAAGGCCGCCGCCACCGGATGCGTCAGCCCCGGGCGGGCCGCGGGGGCGGCGTCCACGAAGCTCACCGCGAAGCCGTCGAACACCTCGCGCACGTGGTCCTGGGCGCTCTCGATCGACAGGTCGGGCGCGAAGCGGTAGTTGACGGTCACCACGCACAGGTCGGGGATGACGTTGCCGGCCACCCCGCCGCTGACGCCGACCGCGTTGAGCCCCTCGTGGTACTCCAGCCCGTCCACCACCGGCCGCCGCGCCTCGTAGGCGTTCAGCCTGGCCAGCACCGGCTCGATGCCGTGGATGGCGTTGACCCCGAACCACGACCTGGCGCTGTGCGCCCGCTTGCCCGGCACCGTGACCTCGGCGCGCAGGGTGCCCTGGCAGCCGCCCTCGATCACGCCGTCGGTGGGCTCCATCAGCACCGCGAAGTCGGCCGCCAGCCAGTCGGCGTGGTCCCTGGCGACCCTGGTCAGGCCGTTGCGCTCGGCCTCGATCTCCTCGCAGTCGTAGAAGACGTAGGTGACGTCCCTGGCGGGCGCGGGCACGGTGGCCGCCAGCTTGAGCGCGACGGCCACGCCGGCCTTCATGTCGGAGGTGCCGCAGCCGTAGAGCAGGTCGCCCTCCACCCGGCTGGGCAGGTTGCCGGCGACGGGGACGGTGTCCAGGTGCCCGGCGATCAGCACGCGCTCGGAGTGCCCCTGCTCGGTACGGGCGACGACCGTCTCCCCCGACCTGGTCACCGTGAGGTGCGGCAGCGCCGACAACGCCCGCTCGACCTCGTCGGCCAGCGGCTTCTCCGCGCCGCTCACCGACTCGATGTCCACGATCGCGGCGGTCAGGTCGCGTACGTCCTGGGTCAGGTCAAGCATCAGGTATTAACTCCGTGTTCGCGCAGCACCTCGTTGAGCGCCGCCTTGTCGTGTCTCAGCCCCGGCTCCAGCCTCTTGATCACCAGCACGCACGGCAGTCCGAACGTGCCGCCGGGGAATTGTCTCTGCCGCGTGCCGCTCACGGCCACGCACCATGCGGGGATCCTGCCCCGGCCCAGCTCCTCGCCGGTCTCGGTGTCGATCACCGGGATCGATCCGGAGAGTATGGTCCCGGCGCCGACGACCGCGCCCCGGCCCACCCTCGCGCCCTCCACGATCATCGCCCGGCTGCCGATCAGCACGTCGTCCTCGACCACGACCGGCACCGCGCCGGGCGGCTCCAGCACGCCGCCGATGCCCACCCCGCCCGACAGGTGCACGTTCCTGCCGATCTGGGCGCAGGAGCCGACCGTGGCCCAGGTGTCGAGCATCGTGCCGGCGTCCACGTACGCGCCGATGTTCGTGAACGACGGCATCAGCACCACGCCGGGCGCCAGGTAGGAGCCCCAGCGCGCGATCGCCCCCGGCACCACCCGCACGCCGTCGAACGAGCTCTTCAGCGGGATCCTGTCGTTGTGCTGGAAATCTCCCACCTGTGAGCGAGCCATGCCGAGCACCTTGAAGCTGAGGAGGATGGCCCGCCTGGCCCGCTCGTCCACCACGATCTCGTCGCCGACGAGCCTGGCGACCCGGGCTTTGCCCTGGTCGAGCAGGTCCACCGCGCCGACCACCCGGTGGCGCGCCTCGACGTCCGAGGGCGACAACTCCGCCCGGCGCTCCCAGAGCTCGTCCACCACCGAGGGCAACGGTGACGAGGTGCTCACGTGACTCATGGCCACGGAGCTTATCCGGAAGGGTAGTTTTTCAGCGTGCGCCTGCGCTTCTCCCGTGGAGTCATCACTATCGCGATCATCGTCGTCGTGCTCGCCATTGGCATATCCGCGGTTCTGTACCAGTTGCTGAAAAAGGCCAAACCCTTGGCCGTGCCGGAGGCGTACTGCACCGTCAAGACCGACGACGGCGTGCTCAACCTCTTCCCCGAGCAGGCCCAGATCTCGGCGACCATCGCGGCGGTCGCGGCGCGGCGCAAGCTGCCCGAGCGGGCCGTGGTGATCGCGTACGCGACGGCGCTGCAGGAGTCGAAGCTGCAGAACATCGACTTCGGCGACCGTGACTCGGTCGGGGTGTTCCAGCAGCGCGAGTCGCAGGGCTGGGGCACCAAGAAGCAGATCATGGACCCCGTCTACGCCACCAACAGGTTCTTCAAGGCGCTGGAAGAGGTCGACAACTACCGGAAGATCCCGCTGGCGGAGGCTGCGCAGGAGGTACAGCGCTCGGCGGGCGGGTACGCCTACGCCCCGCACGAGACGGACGCGAAGATCCTCGCCGCCGCCTTCACCGGCCGCGTCCCGCAGGCCCTGCACTGCTGGTATCCCTCCTCCGGCAAGACCCCCGCACCGCGCCCGAAGACCGCCGAGGCGCGCAAACAGCTCACCAGGGCGCTGGGCAGCACGGCGATCGTCACCAAGCGACGCGGCTGGCTGGTGGCGGCCTGGTCGGTGGCCCACGCCGAGAAGTACGCGCTGACCCGCGTCGGCTACCAGGGGGCCACCTGGTCCAACGGCTTCGAGGTCGAGGGCTGGCAGCAGGGCGGCCAGGCGGGGTCCAAGCGGGTGGAGCTGTCCTAAGACGCGCGCCGGACGATCGCGATGGAGCCGGGCGGGAGGGGCTGGGCGTAGCTGGCGGTCCAGGAGCGGCCCTGGATGCGTTCAAAGGACAGCAGCCGCCCGTCGGCGGCCCGGTAGTCGGCGAAGTCCAGCAGTCCCCTGTCCGGGTTGCCCGTGTCGCCCTCGCTCCTGAAGGCGACCGTGCCCCGGTCGATCGGGAAGAACTCCATGCCCTCCATGATCAGCATGCTCTTGGCCGGGACCATGCCCTCCGTGGGCACGTCCGTCCAGAGCTGCACCTCCAGGTGCGGCGGCTCCCCCGCGCGCACCTCGACCGACAGCCACTGCAGCCGCCGGTTGGCGTCACGCAGCAGGTACTCCACCCACTGCTGCCCCTGCCAGGAGATGTGCATGGCGCCGAGCACGCGCGCGGGCGACCCGTGCACCTCGATCCGATCGCCGACCCGGATCGTGCGGGGGTCGGTGTAGTCGGCGCCGGCATGCGCATGGACGCTCACCGGCGCCGCCAGCGGGGGCTCGATCGCGGCGACCTCGGCGGGCGGCGCGCTGTCGCGGCCCTTCCTGTCCTGCCGCAGCGTGGCCCAAAAGGCCCCGAGCAGCAGCAGGACGGTGGCGATGCTCAGCCCGAGTACGACCATGGAGGTCACGCTCATCGATCAGCTCGCTCCACTCGCGGTCTGCATCGGCGTAAGCCTGTTAAAAGTATGGGTGCAAGCCCGTTCTGGGGGCTTATGACGGGCGATCCTACTGGAGGCGGCGCACCGCCGCACCGATCCGTTCGTCAGTGGCGGTGACGGCGATGCGGATGTGCCGTCCACCTGCCGATCCGTAGAACTCACCGGGCGCGACCAAAATGCCGTTTTCGGAGAGCTTGCCCACTTGATCCCAGGCACTCTGCCCGTTCGTCGCCCAGAGGTAGAGACCGGCCGTCGAGTGGTCGATGCTCCACCCGGCCTTCTCCAGGGCGGGGCGCAGCAGGGCGCGGCGGGCCGCGTACAGCTCGCGCTGTTGCTCAGCGTGCCCGTCGTCGGCGAAGGCCACCGCCATCGCCGCCTGTACGGGCTGGGGCATGAGCATGCCCGCGTGCTTGCGCGTCTCCAGCAGCCGCTTGACCAGGACGGGGTCGCCCGTCACGAACCCGGCCCGGTAACCGGCCAGGTTGGAGCGCTTGGAGAGCGAGTGGACGGCGAGCAGCCCCTCGTGGGAGCCGCCGCACACGTCGGGATACAGGATCGAGACCGGCCGCTCTTCCCAGCCCAGCTCGATGTAGCACTCGTCGGAGGCCACGACCGCGCCGCGCTCGCGCGCCCAGGCCACGACCTTGCGCAGGTGCTCGGCCGGCAGCACGCGCCCTGTGGGGTTGCCTGGGGAGTTGACCCAGATGAGGTCCACGGGTTCGGGACCGAGCGCGAGCGTGCTGTCGGAGGCGGTGCCGTGCGCACCCGCCAGCCGGGCGCCCACGTCGTAGGTGGGGTAGGCCAGCTCGGGGAAGACCACCCGCTTGGCGCCCAGGTAGGTGGGCAACCAGGCGACGAACTCCTTGGAGCCGATCAGCGGGAGCACGTCCTGCTGATCGACCGTGACGCCGTGCCTGCGGCCCAGCCATCCGGCGGCGGCCTCACGCAGCGCCTTGGTGCCGTGCGTGAAGGGGTAGCCGGGGCTGTTGGCCGCCTGGGCCAGGGCGTTCTGGACGATCTGCGGCACGGGGTCGACCGGTGTGCCGATCGACAGGTCCACGATCCCGTCGGGATGCGCCAGCGCCCGCTCCTTGTACGGCTCCAGCCGATCCCAGGGGAAGTCTGGCAGTTTGTTCACGATTCTCCAGGGTGTCGCATTGCCGTACCGGGGCGCGTGGGCACGCCACGCGAACGGGGCGCATCCGCCCGGATGCCCCCGTACACGGGCGTCAGCGTGACCGGCTCAGTGGTCCTCGCCCTGCGGAGGCAGGGCGGACACCACCGGGTGGTCCTTGTCGATCTTGCCGACCTTCGAGGCGCCACCGGGCGAGCCGAGGTCTTCGAAGAAGTCCACGTTCGCCTTGTAGAAGTCCTTCCACTGCTCGGGAAGGTCATCCTCATAGAAAATCGCCTCGACGGGGCACACAGGCTCGCACGCGCCGCAGTCCACACACTCGTCGGGGTGGATGTAAAGCATGCGCTCGCCCTCGTAGATGCAATCGACGGGGCACTCCTCGATGCACGCCTTGTCCAGGACGTCCACGCAAGGCTGCGCGATGACGTAGGTCACCTCGAGCTCCTTCTTCTCCGCACCATGGCATGAATCTGACCGCGGTTTGCTACGCCCTAGTATTGCCGTGCTTGCCAGCTGGCCGAAACGGAGGGTGGCAAACTCGTGGCCGGACGCCTCGTCATCGCGATTACTAGCCAGGATATAGGCGCACGAATCACCACGCGGAGGCGCGTCCCCGGTGGATTCCGCGACGCGGTCGGCATCCTCGTGTCGTGGGCGGACGGAGTGCTCCAAGTTCGCAAAAGGGACGGCACGGTGGTGGAGATCCCAGAAGAGACACTCGTGGCCGCCAAGGTCGTTCCGGCCGCGCCTCCTCGACCTGGGCGAATACAGCGGTAAGTATTTGTCGGGTGACTGTACGTACCTGCGCCGCCGCAGCAGCCATCCTCGCCAGCGCCGGATGCGGCGCGTCGTCCACCGACTCCGGCACCACGGAGACCAAGGACCTGCCGCCGATCAACGCCCAGGCCGGCTCGATGAAGGCCGGCTTCGGCAGCATCGACCGCCTGGCCGAGACCGCCAGGCACGAGGGTGAGCTCAACGTGATCGGGCTGCCC
Source organism: Nonomuraea sp. NPDC050404 (assembly GCF_040655495.1). Lineage (NCBI taxonomy): Bacteria > Bacillati > Actinomycetota > Actinomycetes > Streptosporangiales > Streptosporangiaceae > Nonomuraea > Nonomuraea sp. NPDC050404. Next base: position 64,303 of record NZ_JBFAKB010000039.1, on the reverse strand, counting down.
CGCGACTGGGTCAACTACGGCGAGATCATCGACGCCTTCGCCGACAAGTACGACCTCAAGGTCAACCAGCTGGAGCCCGGCGCGAGCAGCGGGCGGGAGCTCGACATCGCCCCGCGCCTCAAGCCCGACGTGTTCGACCTGACCATGGACGTGGCGGTGGCCGGGGCCGACCGGTTCGCGCCGTACAAGGTGCAGGGCTGGAACGACCTGCCCGACCACGTCAAGGACCCGTCCGGCGGCTGGTACGCCCTCTACGGCGGCTACATGTCCATCGGGTACGACCCGCGCGCGGTCAAGCCGCCGGCCTCCTTCGCCGACCTGCTCAAGCCCGGCTACCGGGTGGCGCTGGACGGTGACCCGCTGCGCTCGGCGGCGGCGTTCGACGGCGTCATGGCGGCCTCCATGCGCGCGGGCGCGCCGCAGCCCGAGCAGGGCGTGACGCTGTTCGGCAAGCTCAAGCAGGCCGGGCGGCTGACCGAACCGGCCAAGGCCAACGTGATCGTGGCCTGGGACCACCTCAACGCGGCCCGCGGTGCGGCCCACCCCGACTCCTGGAAGGTGACGATCCCGCGCGACGCCGCGCTCGGCGGCTACCACGTGCAGGCGATCAGCAAGGCGGCCCCGCACCCGGCCGCCGCCCGGCTGTGGCAGGAGTTCCTGTACTCCGACGAGGGCCAGAACCTGCTCCAGAAGGGCTTCGCCAGGCCCGCGCGCGGCGAGGCGATGCTCATGAAGGGCACCCTCGACACCGAGCAGGCCGCGAAATTGCCCAAGGCGCCCGGACCGCCCGTGCTGATGACGATTCCGCAGGCAGACGCCGCGAAGGCATACCTGAGGAAGGAGTGGGCCAAGAGCGTGGGATGAGTCCGAAGTGACTTGATATGTCGTAGGGACAATCAGGCTCTAAAGTGAACGGACAGCACGGCCACGGGGGCCCGATGTCTGACCGAATGAGAGCTGATCGTCTTGCGATATGACACACCGAGCGTGGAGCGGTGGAACAGTCGCGCCTACGACAGCAGCTTCGGCTACGTCTCCACGCAGGGCGCCCCGCTGGTCGACCTGCTCGACCCGCGGCCCGGCGAGCGGGTGCTCGACCTCGGGTGCGGCACAGGGGTGCTGACCGGGCAGATCGCCTTCAGGGGCGCGGAGGTGCTCGGCATCGACGGCTCGGCCGCGATGATCGAGAAGGCGATCGCGCAGTATCCCGGCATCAACTTCATCGTCGGTGACGGGCACGACTTCACGGTCGTCAACCCGTACGACGCGGTCTTCTCCAACGCGGCGCTGCACTGGATGAGCCGCGAACCCGCCGCCGTGATCGCCAGCGTCCGCGAGGCTCTCAAGCCCGGCGGGCGCTTCGTCGCGGAGATGGGCGGGGCGGGCAACTGCGCGGAGCTGACCGCGGCGATGCTGACCGCCTGGCGCGAATACGGCCTGCGCGAACCCGAGCTCCCGTGGTACTTTCCCACGCCTGCCGAGTACGCCCGCCGCCTCGAGCAGGAGGGGTTCGTGGTCAGGTTGCTGGAGTACTTCGACCGGCCCACTCCCCTGGACGAGTGTCCTGGCGGGGCCGCCGACTGGGTGCGCATGTTCGCCGCATCGGTGCTCGAAGGGCTTCCCCCCGACATCGTGGAGCCCCTGCTCCGTCGTGTGAACGAACTGGCCGCGCCCGCACTTCGCAGGGAGACTGGCTGGATGGCCGACTACGTGCGTCTACGCTTTGCCGCTGTTCGACGTTGATGCGTCGTGCATGATGCGTAGGGCTGATTTGCCGGACTATGGTCTGTTCCGTGGGCGGCGTGATTATGGCTGCACCGCTGCGGCGGCGTGAGGGGCTGGTGAACGGAACGGGATGAATTTCTGCCTGAGCGACCTCGTACCACCGTTGAGGTGGAGCGACGCGTCCACGATCACGCTACTCACCGGGCAGCCGGACCTGCCGGACGCGTGGTGGCGCAGCCTGCCCATGCCGAGCGTCCTGGCCGCGATCGGCCCCGAGCCGCTGGGCGAGCTGCTCACCGAGATCGCCCTGGAGCACTGGCCCGCGGCGGCGATCGGCGACGTCCTGCCCGCGTTGCACGTGCTCGATCCCGAGGAGGCCGACGAGCCCGCGGTGGCGATCGCCCTCGACCGGGCCGGCTCCTGGGCCGGGCTGCTCGCGCTGACCAGCAGGGAGCTGGTCGACCAGCCCTTCATCCAGGCTCGGCCGGTGCTGAACACGCTGTTCTCGGCTGTTTTGGTACGCATCGCGCACCCGCACGGCGAAGAGGCCGCACCCGGTCCCCGGGAAGCGGCTCCGGCCCCCGTGGCCGTCGTTTCCGAGCCCGCCGAGCACGCTGCCGTCGCGCACGAGCCCGCCGAGCACGCTGCCGTCGCGCACGAGCCTGTCGTCGCGCACGAACCTGAGCACTCGTACGTCGCCGACGCGGCTGAGTCGGCCGCTGCGGCGTCGGAGCGCGAGGAGCGGGCCGAAGAGGCGGTCTCCGAGCCGGTCGCGGCGCAGCACGCCGCTGAGGGCGTCGAGGACCGCGACTCCGACGAGCGGCACGCCCTCCCGGAGCACGCCGCCCCGGAGTTCGCGGCCGAGGAGCACGCCGCCGAGCAACCGGTTGCCGAGGAGCAGGCAGCCGAACTCGCGGATGTCGCGGACGTCGAGCCTGCGTCCGAGGTCGCGCTCACCGCCGACCAACGCCACGACCCCCGCGAGGCCGAAGCACCACACGAGCCTGCACCGCACGAGGCCGCATCGCACGCGGCCGCATCGCACGCGGCCGAAGCGCCATACGCGCCCGAAACACCGCACGAGGATGAGGCGGCCGAGCGGGTCGTGGACGCCGACGCGCAGCCGGTCTCCGACGACGCTCCCAGGCCGGAGCCGGAGCCCGAGCCCGTGCTGGACGCCGCCGAGGAGCCGGCTCCCGATCCGGCCGCCCAGGAGGCCGCCGCGCTGGAGGCCGCCGTTCGGGAAGACGCCGTTCGGGAAGACGCCGTTCGGGA
>NZ_JBFAKB010000039.1:0-61206 GCF_040655495.1 Nonomuraea sp. NPDC050404 | reverse complement strand
GTAAGACGCCGCTCGGGAAGACGCCGCTCGGGAAGACGCCGCTCGGGAAGACGCCGCTCGGGAAGACGCCGCTCGGGAAGACGCCGCTCGGGAAGACGCCGCTCGGGAAGACGACGCTGCCCAAGACGACGACGCCCGGGAAGACGACGCGCAGGAGCCCGCCCCCGAAGAGCAGGTTCCTCCGGAGGAGGCTGCTCAGCAGGAGGAGGCCGTCGGCGAGCCGGCTGGAGAACAGCCCGTCCACGAGCAGGTTCCGGCCGCCGCCGAGGAGCAGGAGCTCTTCGAGTTGCCCGAGCTCATCGAGACCGCGTTCGCCGGCCTGGACGACAAGAGCTGGGCCGTGGCGCAGAACCGGGTCTTCACCGACGAGCCCTCCGCCGTGGACCAGCTCGCCAAGCTGTTCGCCGTCCCCCCGGCCGAGATCGCCGCCACCGAGGAGGAGCTGCGTTCCCGCCTGGACCGCTGGCTGGCGAGCGACGTCGCGGCCCCGTACCGCGCCCATCTGGACGAACTGGTCGCGACCTTCGGTACGGAGGCCCCCAGGGAGCAGCTCATCGGCGCGGCCGACTGGCACCACGTGGAGATCCGCGCGCTGGAGATCCCCGCCTGGCAGTTCGTGCTGACGACCCTGGCCCCGCCGCCCCCACCGCAGGTGGAGCTGCCGCCCCCGCCTCTGCCGCAGCGCAAGCCGTACCAGCAGCAACAGCAACAACAGCAGCCGGTGGAGGTGCCGCAGTCGGCGTTCGGGCCGATGCAGATGCCGCCGCCCCCGCCTCCGGGACCGCCGCAGTTCCAGGCGTTCACGCCGGTCACCCCGCCCGCGAGCGAGGCCAACGGCGGCGTGGAGGAGCAGGACAGGCCGTACCAGCCGCTGAAGGACGTCTCCCAGACGCGGCGCTGCTTCAGGCAGCCGGACGGCCGGTGGTGGTTGCGCATCGACGTGACGGTCGAGCAGCTCGCCGGAGGTGAGTGCGTGTTGCCGACGGGGTTCGCGTCGTACCTGGGCCTGTCGCCCGGCGAGAGCAGGACGGTCAGGAGCGCCGCCGGCGAGCTGACCATGATCTGGCACGGCAAGCCGGTGCTGCAGTCGATCGAGCGCCTCCTCGTGGACGTGGGCGCCAAGGAGGGCGGGCACCTGTTCCTGACCCTGTCGGACGAGGGGGTGCTGCGGGCCAGGCATCTCCCGGTCGCCGCCCAGGGGGCCGAGAAGATCACCAAGGCGCTGCGCCTGGTCGGGTACACGGCTCCGGGAGGCACCCGGGACCAGGCGGCCAGGGTGATCGCGACCAGGATCGGCATGACGGGCCCCGTGGCCCTGCAGGAACTGCTCGACAGGCTCCGCGAACGCGGAGACCGCGACCTGCTCGAGCTGCTGGACTGAGCCCGTGCCGCGGCTCGCGATCGGCCCCGAGTTCCCCAGGGAGCTCAGCGCACTGGCCCAGCCGGTGCGCAGGGACGCCGTGGTCGCGCTGCGCCGGTTCCTGCTGAACGTGGCGGGCGCCCCGCACCCCGAGCGGGTCAGGGGCGCCAGGGACCCGAGGGTGGCCACACTGCGTCTTGCCGAGGGCCGGCGCGGGGTGGTGTTGCGCCAGCGCGACGTGTACTGGCTGCGTACGGTCCTGCCGGACGCGGAAGCCTGGTCCTATGCCCGCCGCCACCGCTACGGCGTCAACCCCGTGACCGGCGGCGTCGAGGAGTGGGACGCCGAGGCCCTGGAGCGGGTGGAGCCGGCGTTACGCAGGTCGGCCAGGCCGTCGCGGCTGTTCGATCCGATCTGTGACGGGGATCTGCTCGGGCTTGGCCTGGACGGGCGCGCGATGCCGTTGTTCCGGCTGATCACCAACGAGGCCGACGTGGCCGCGCTCGAACCGCTGCTCCCGCCCACCCAGTACGTCCCGCTGGCGGTGCTGGCCAGGGGCGGCACGATGTCGGAGGCATGGCGGGAGCTGGACGCCCATCGCGCCTCGGACGACAGGCCGCCGGGCCCGATCGACCCCGACGACCTGTACGCGGCGCTGCGGCGCAGCCCCGACCGCGCCGCCTTCGTGCACGACAAGGTGAGCCTCGACCGGTTGTTGCGGGCGCCGGATTGGTGCACGTACCTGTACCCGCCGCAACACCGGCTGGCCAGGGCCGCCGGATACGAGCACCCGGCGCTGGTCGTCGGCGGTGCGGGCACCGGCAAGACGGTCGTCGCCCTGCACAGGGCCGCCCACCTGGCCGCTCGCGGCGCCGGTCCCGTGCTGCTGGTGACGTTCTCGCAGAGCCTGGCAGAGGTGCTGTCGGCGAAGCTGGACCTGCTGATCGAGGACGAGGTGGTCCGCAAGCGGGTCGAGGTGGACAACGCCGAGCGGCTGGCCGTCCGCATCGTGACCAGGGCGGAGGGCAGGCGTCCCGCGCTGGTCGGCCCCGGTTCTCGCTCGCTGGCCGAGCTGACGGACGAAGCGCTGCGGGTGCTCTCGCTCACGACGGGTGATCTGCTGGACGATGTGGATCCCGGACGCAAGCCGTACCGTCACATGATTGTGGACGAAGCGCAGGACATCAGCCCGGCTCAGTGGCGGCTGCTGCGGGCGGCGGTGCCGCACGCGCGTGACGACCTGTTCATCGTGGGCGACCCGCACCAGCGCGTCACCGACATGCGGGTGGCGCTCGGCACGGTCGGCATCACCGCCGTCCAGCACACGCTCGGGCGCTCCTACCGGCTGCCGCAGGAACTGCTGTCCTTCGTCGTACGGCTGCGCGGCGGCGGCCCCTCCCCCGGCCTGGTCGAGGGCGCGGCCGACATGTACGACTTCAGCGCGGTCCGGCACGGCCCCCACCCGATCGTCAGGACGTACGACACTCAGGAGTCGGAACTGTCGGGCCTGCGTGCCATGATCGACGCGTGGCTGGCAGACGGGGTGCCCCCTGGCGAGATCGCCGTCGGGGCGCGCGATCAGCGCCTCGTGCGCGCGGCGAAGCGCGCGCTCGCGGGCCTGGACGTGCGCGCCGCGACCTTCCAGCATCTGAAGGGGCTCGAGTTCGAGCGGGTGGCGCTCGTGTGCGTGGCGGAGGGCGTGGTGCCCCAGCCACCGCCGGACGATCCTTATGCCCGGGCTCGTGCCCTGCAGCGCGAACGGAGCATACTGTTCGTCGCCTGCACTCGTGCGCGGTCGATCCTGTATATCTCCCATTCCGGAAGAGGCAGCCCCTTTCTACCGCTCTGATCACATAGTCTGAACTGCGGATATCTTCCCTTTGCCGGTTGGACCTCAATGAACCTCAGCCTGAGCGACCTCACGCCACCCCTGCGCTGGACCTCCCCTGGTCAGATTGCGCCGATCGTGGAGGAGCCCCAGCTGCCCGAGGCCTGGTGGCAGGCGATTCCTCTCGACCGCGCGTGTGCCATCGTCGGCACGCAGACCGTGGCGGGCCACCTGGCCGATCTGGCCGTGGCCTGCTGGGGTCACCTCATGCTCGGCGACATCCTGCCGCTGCTGCGCTTCTCCGACCCCGCCGAGGCCGAGCGGTCGCCGGAGACGCTGGGCAAGGACGTGGTGCAGAAGTTGTTCAGCGGCGTGTTCGAGCGGCTGCTCGAACCCGCGCCGGACGGCGTGCCCGCCCCGGCCAAGCCGGCCAGGCCGGACAAGCCGCTGCCCGAGCTGATCGACGACCTGTTCGCCGCGCTGGACGACCGCCAGCGGGCCATCGCCGGCGACCGGCTGTACGCCACGCAGCGGGCCACCCTGGACGAGCTGGCGCAGCGCTTCTCGGTGACGCGCGAGCGCATCCGGCAGATCGAGCGCGACCTGCGCGACCACGTGGAGGCGTGGCTGGCCAAGCCCGAGTCCGCCGCCCTGGCCGCCCACGTCACGTGGCTGCGCGGCCGGCTGGGCTCGGCCGTGCCCGCCGACGACCTGCAGGCCGCCGTGCCGTGGCACGGCTCGGAGCTGCGCTCGCTGGGCATCCCCGCGTGGCGGTTCGTGCGTACGCTGCTGACCGGCTACGAGCAGGCCGACGGCTGGCTCGTCTCCGGCGGGGCCGACGAGCTGAGGGAGAAGACGCGCCAGCTCTTCGCCGACGGGCCGCACCCGCTGGAGGAGGCCGTGACCATGGTGTCCCAGCTCGGCGTGCGCGAGGACGTGGCCGAGCGGTGGATCCTGGCCGTGCCGCAGTTGCGCGTGCTGGACGGGCAGGTGGTGCCGTGGCCGCGCAGCATCAACGAGAAGGCCGAAGCGGTGCTGGCGGTGGCGGGCTCGCCGCTGACCCCGGAGGAGATCCAGGAGCGCATCGGCGAGGACTACAGCCTGGTCGGCATCCGCAACCAGCTCACCGCCGACGACCGCTTCCGCCGGGTAGACCGCAACAAGTACGGGCTGACCAGGTGGGGCGGCGACGAGTACCTGGGCATCAGGGAGATGATCGCCAGGGAGATCGAGCGGGCCGGCGGCGAGGCCTCGGTGAGCACGATCGTGGCCAGCCTGACCTCACGCTACGACGTGAGCGAGAGCTCGGTGCGCGCCTACTCCGGCGGCCCGGGGTTCGAGCGGACGCAGCGGGGCTGGATCAGGGTGGCGGGCACCGCGCCCGGCGGCGAGTCGGAGCCGTACCAGCCGCGCAAGGACGTCTCGGAGACGCGGCGCAGCTTCCGCTCCCGCGACGGCCGCTGGTGGCACCGGGTGGACGTGAACGCCGAGCACCTGCGCGGGTCCGGTTCGCCGTTGCCGACGGGGTTCGCGGCCTACCTGGGGATGGCGCCCGGCGGCCAGCTCACCGCCTCCTCGCCCTCCGGCGACGTGGTGATCAGCTGGCACAACCAGCCCACGATGGGGTCGATCAGGAACGTGCTGGCCGAGTACAAGGCGAACGACGGCGACCACGTCTTCCTCACCGTGTCCGACGGCGGCGAGTTGCTGACCCGCTTCCTGCCCGCCGCTCCGATCGCGATGCCGCCGATCAGCCGGGCGCTCTACCTGTTCGGCTACACCGCGCCGGTCAGCTCGGAGATCGAGGGGCTGCGGCTGATCGGGGCCAGGATCGGGCTGCCCGACACGGCCACCCGCGAGGAGATCCTGGGCAGGCTGCGCGACCGTGGTGACCGGGACATACTCGGTTTCCTGGGCGGATGACGCCGGGCTAAGCTCGGGAGATGTTGCGGATCTACGACACGCGCGCCAGGCAGGTCGAGGAGATCGCCGCCGGGCGCGCGGTGCGGATGTACGCGTGCGGGCCCACGGTCTATCGCCGCGCCCACGTGGGCAACCTACGCACCTACCTGCTGTCCGACCTGATCAGAAGGGTGCTGGAGCGGCGGCGTACGCGGGTCGTGGTCTGTCAGAACATCACCGACGTCGGTCACCTCGTGGACGACTCCGCCGACGGGGGCGAGGACAAGGTGCTCGCGCAGGCGCGGGCGGAGGGCCTCGCCCCACTGGAGCTGGCGCGGCACTACGAGGCGGCCTTCGTGAGCGACACCGCCGCGCTCAACCTCCGGCCGCCGGAGCACCAGCCCCGGGCGAGCGAGAACATCGACCTGATGATCGAGCTGATCGCCAAGCTGATCGAGAAGGGCCATGCCTACGCGCTGCCGGACGGGTCGGTGTTCTTCGACGTACGAACCTTCCCGACGTACGGCGAAATTTCCGGAAACCGGCTCGACTCGCTCAAGCCCGCGCACCGCATCGAGACCGTCGATCCCCGCAAGCGCTTCCACGCCGACTGGGCCCTGTGGAAGCCCGGCGAGGGCGAGCTGACCTGGGACACGCCGTGGGGCCGTGGCTTTCCCGGCTGGCACGTGGAGTGCTCGGCCATGTCGCTGCGATTCCTCGGCCCGCACATCGACCTGCACACCGGCGGGATCGACCTGCGTTTCCCGCACCACGAGGACGAGCGGGCCCAGTCGGACGCGGTGGCCGGGCACGAGGTGGTGCGGCGCTGGGCGCACGGCGAGCACCTGCTGTTCGACGGGCGCAAGATGGCCAAGTCCACCGGCAACGTGGTGCTGCTGCCGGACGTGGTGGCGGCCGGGCTCGATCCGCTGGCCGTGCGCATGGCGTTCCTGGAGCACCGCTACCGGCAGCAGCTCAACCTGACCTGGGACACGCTGCGGGCCGCCGACCGTACGGTGCGGCGGTGGCGGGCACGGGTGGCCGGGTGGGCCGAGTCGGTCAGCGCGCCGCTGTCCCGGGAGCACCTGGACCGGGTGGAGGCCGCCTTCGACGACGACCTGGACACTCCGGCGGCGCTGCGCGCGCTGCGGGAGCTGGAGCGGGACGAGTCGGTCGCGCCGGGGGCCAAGCTTGAGACGTTCCTGCATCTGGACCAGGTGCTGGGGCTGGACCTGTCCGTCGAGATCGGCAGGACCCGCGCGCTGCCCGCCGGGGCGGGGGAACTGCTGGAGACGCGGGCCAGGGCGCGGGAGGCCGGCGACTGGGCCGAGTCCGACCGGCTCCGCGACGAACTGGCCTCGCTCGGGGTGCAGGTCTCCGACACACCCGAGGGCCAGACCTGGGTCTGAGCCCCTTCTCGCACCGCCGCCGCCGGGATCACGTCCAGAGGAGTGATCAAGAACTGCCACACTTGATGGCGGTTCGGCGAGAAGGAGGTGGCGGTGCGGCCCTATGCGTGGATGCCGTGGCCCTTGCGGTGGTCCGCCCGGGTGTTGACCGTGCTTGTCGCACTGCTGGTGGTGCTGGCGGGGGTCTTCGTCCACACGGTGCGGAAGTCGTTCCCGCAGGTGGACGGGTCGATACGGCTACCGGGTCTCAGCGGCACCGTCGAGATTCTCCGCGACAAGTCAGGGATTCCGCACATTTATGCCGACAGTGCGGCGGACCTGTTCATGGCCCAGGGGTTCGTGCACGCCCAGGACCGCTTCTTCGAGATGGACTTCCGCCGTCACCTGACCGCCGGGCGCCTGTCGGAGTTGTTCGGCGAGTCCACCCTGGCCAACGACAAGGCCCTGCGGACCATGGGCTGGCGCAGGGTGGCCGAGCTGGAGGTGCCCAACCTGGCCCAGGAGACCCAGGGCTACCTGAACGCCTACTCCAAGGGCGTCAACGCCTGGCTCACCGCCAACCCCAACGCCTCCGACCGTAGCCTCGAATACTCGCTGCTCAAGCTTCAGGGCGGCGGCGGCGAGCCGGAGAAGTGGACGCCGGTCGACTCCGTGGCCTGGCTGAAGGCCATGGCGTGGGACCTGCGCTCCAACGTGGAGAACGAGATCGACCGCGCCCTCGCGCTGGCCAAGCTGCCCAAGGAGCGGGTCGAGCAGCTCTACCCCGGCTACCCGTACGACCGCCACCTGCCGATCGTCAACGAGGGCTCGCTCACCAGGGGCCGCTTCGACCAGCGGGCCGAGCCCCGGCCGCGCGGCAACAGGACCCTCGGCACCAACAGGGCTCTTGGCCAGGCGGCCGAGACGCTGGGGTCGGTGCCGAGCACGATGGGCGCCCGCGACCGGGACGGCATCGGGTCGAACTCGTGGGTGATCTCCGGCGAGTACACCAAATCCGGCAAGCCGCTGCTGGCCAACGACCCGCACCTGTCGGCGCAGATGCCGTCGGTCTGGTATCAGGCGGGGCTGCACTGCAGGAAGGTCACGCGGGCGTGCCCGTACGACGTGACGGGGTTCACCTTCTCCGGCGTTCCCGGCGTGATCATCGGGCAGAACGACAAGATCTCGTGGGGCTTCACGAACCTGGGGCCCGACGTCGCCGACCTCTTCATGGAGCAGGTGGCGGGCGACACGTACCTGTACAAGGGCTCGCGGCTGCCGCTGGAGATCCGGCGGGAGAAGATCGAGGTGGCCGGCGGCGAGCCGGTCACGATCTCCGTCAAGAGCACCCGGCACGGGCCGCTGATCAACGAGGTCATACCGGACGCCCGGCCCGGCGGCGAGGCCAACGCGGTGGCGCTGCAGTGGACGGCGCTGACGCCGGGACACACGGTCGACGCCATCTTCGCGCTCAACAGGGCGGGCTCGTGGGAGGAGTTCAGGCAGGCCGCGGCGCTGTTCGACGTGCCTTCGCAGAACCTGGTCTACGCCGACACGGCGGGGCGGATCGGCTATCAGGCGCCGGGGCGGATCCCCGTACGCGCCGGCGGCGACGGCTCCTGGCCGGTCCCCGGCTGGACGGGCGAGTACGACTGGCAGCCCGCGCCCATCCCCTTCGAACAGCTCCCCTCCGTGCTGAACCCGGCCGACGGCTTCGTCATCACCGCCAACAACGCCGTCATCGACCCCGGCAGGTACCGGCCGCTGCTGACCGAGGACTGGTCCTACGGCTACCGCTCCGAGCGCATCCGCACCCTGCTCAAGGATGCGATCAGCAAGGGCCCGATCGACGCGGCCACCATGTCGCGGATCCAGCAGGACGCCCACGACGGCTTCTCCGACACCCTGATCCCCGCCCTCATGCGGGTGGACCTGGCCGGCCCGAGCGTGCAGGCCAGGGAACTGCTGAAGTCATGGGACCGCTCGCAGAGCCTGGAATCGCCCGCCGCCGCGTACTACAACGCGGTCTGGCGGCAGGTGCTCATGCTGACCTTCAACGACGACCTGCCGCCGGCGGCCAGGCCCACGGGAGGGGATCGCTGGTACGAGGTCGTCAGGCGGCTGCTGGCGGCCCCTGAGGACCCGTTCTGGGACGATGTGGGCACCGGCAACCTCAAGGAGACCCGCGACGACATCCTGCGCCGGGCGCTGGCCACGGCACACCAGGAGCTGGCCGACCGGCTCGGGGAGGACCTCAAGACGTGGCGCTGGGGTGACCTGCACCGGCTCGAACTGGTCAACGGCTCGCTGGGGACCTCGGGCATCGCGCCGGTCGAGGCGCTGTTCAACCGGGGGCCGCTCGCGGTACCCGGCGGCAAGGACGCGGTGAACGCCACCGGGTGGAACGTCCAGGAGGGGTACGCGATCACGACCGTGCCGTCCATGCGCATGATCGTCGATCTCTCGGACCTGGACAAGTCCCAGTGGATCAACCTGACGGGCGCATCCGGGCACGCCTTCCACGACAACTACTGGGATCAGGCGCGGGCGTGGGCGCGGGGGGAACTGCTGCCGATGCGCTCCAGGCCGGATTCGGTGCGGAAGGCGGCCGTACACACTTTAAGGATGACCCCTTGACTTTCTCCACCACAGCGGTTTATGGGGGTAACCGCCGTCATCCAGATCGGCGAGCCGCTCGAAAATGTTGTATGAACCTTGATGACCACAGAGGATCACTGAGATCAGCATGGCCACCAGATAGAGCGGCAACATCGGCAGCCCGAGGCACCAGGCCCACTGCGTGGCGTGCCGTCCTTCGTGCAGGATGAGCCGGTCGCCCAGCGCGTCCCTCCTGGTCAGGACCACGTTTCCGACTGTGAACGCGCCCGCGACGGGGAAGCGGTAGCGGTAGCCGAAGGCCAGGATGAGCCCGTCGGGACCGGGCTGCCTGGACGCGCCGCCGACCACCGCGATCAGCAGACCGAACGGCGTGGAGAGGTTGACGTAGTTCGCCACGCGCCGGAACCGGAGGCGTCTGTTCATGCGTCCCAGTCTTGACCAATCTTGACAAATCGGAATAATGATCCACGTCCTGAAATCTCCCACAAGAGCAGGATTATGAGATTCTCCATCCTGGGCGCGCTGCTCGGCACCGTCGCACTGGCAGGAAGCGGCGGAGTAGCGATCACCCAGACGTCAGCGTCCGAATCCCTACGACTCACTGACACTCCTCTCAGCGCGCAGATGGTGTTAGCCGGGGCACCGACCACGTCCCCGACGCCCACCACGCCGTCCGGTTCGCCCACGACGTCGGCGACCGCGACCCCCACCCCGACGGCGACCCCCACGAACGGGGAGTACACCGCCAAGACGCAGGTGGTCAAGAGAAAAGGCGTGTCCTATCTGAACGTCTCCGTCTCCTACCAGGGAGCGGCCTTCTTCAACGTGGAGCAGAGGGTCTGCAAGAGGAGATCGTGCAAGACCGCGAGCGTGGACCTCACGGTCGTCAACGGCGAAGGTAAGACCAGGGCCCGGCTGGGCGGCGGCACCTACAAGAAGCGCGGGCAGGCCGGCGTCAGCATGGCGCCCCTGCCGACCGTCACCGTACGCGAGACGGTCACGGTGACCGAACCAGGTCCCACGGTCACCGTCACCGAGCCTGGTCCGACGGTCACCGTCACCTGTCAGCCGTACGTCGAGCCGACCGACTCCATTCCGCCGTCGGATGAGCCCACGAGCACCGTCACCCCGACGGACACGACCTCCCCGACCGAGACCGTCACGCCCACCGTCACGCCGACGCCTTCGGACACCGCGGCCGACACCACCGCTGCCACCGCCACTGGCACTCCGACCGCGACACCCACTGTGACGCCCACCGTGACCCCCACCGGGTCTCCGACGGACACCCTCCCGCCTTCGGAGGAGCCCACGACGAGCCCCACCGAGATTCCGACCTGTCAGCCCTCGTCCGAGCCTCCGGCGGAGCTCCCCACCGAGAGCCTGACCCCGACCCCGACCTCCACCTCAACCCCGACCGCGACTCCAACGGCCACGCCGTCGCAATCGGCCACGGTCCCCACGACCCAGTAGAGCGGAGCCGCGACACATGACCGGGCCAGGCCACGCGGCCTGGCCCGCCTCATTTCCGGGCGGCCAGCGCCTCACTTCTGCTTTTGGTCGGCTGCTTTTGGTCAGCTGTTTCTGGTCGGTGTCAGAGGGACTTGTAGCGGCCCTCGTGGTACAGCAGCGGCGCGCCGTCCGACGGCGTGTCCAGCGCGAGGACCCCACCCACCACGATCGAGTGGTCGCCGCCGTCGTGCACCGCCGTGGTCGCGCACTCCACGGTGGCGATCGCCCCGTCGAACAGCGCTGCCCCCGACTCACCGCGATGGTGCGGCCACCTGGTTAGCTGCCCGTTCAGGGGCCGCCCCCGATGGGCGAAGAACCGCGAGGCGTCCTCCATCGAGGCCGGCAGGATCGACACGCCCCACACCCCGGACTCCATCACCGCGTCGTGGAAGCGCGCCACCTTCTCGGCGCAGAACAGCACGAGCAGCGGATCGAGCGAGACGGAGGTGAAGGAGTTGACGGTCATCGCATGATCAACGTCGTTCAGCCTGGTCGTGACGATGGCTACGCCGGTGGCGAACTTTCCGATGATCTGGCGGTACGTAGCAGGGTCCACATGCCGCTCGGTCGAATACACCTAGCCACTTTATGCCTTTACGTCTGATTATTCGGAGGGTACCCGCGCAAGAGCCACGAACCCCCTCCGGACGAGGGCGAAAGCATGTAGGCCGCGACAAGGCCCAACAGTCCCCCGTACAGGTAGACGTACCCGGGCGGACCGCTCGCGATCACCAGGTCCCCGGCCTTCAACTCCAGCGTGAACGGCATCGTCACCAGCAACCACCCGAGCGCCGTCGCCACCGCCCCGAGCCGCCCCCGCATGAGCTTGCCCGCCCCCAGGCACACCCCGAACAGCATCAGCACCCAGACGATCGCCGACCCCGGGATCGGGCCGACGTCCCACACGGGATGCGTGAAGCCGCCGACGACCGCCATGACGACCCCGAGCACGAACAGCATGCCGTAGGCCGCCCCACCCAGCGCCGACTCGGCCTGGCCGCGTTGTTCCATAACGATCGAGGTTAGTGGATGCCCGCGAAGAGATCGTTCTCGCGGTTGTGCGGCTCACCGATACCCCCGGCCTCGATCGGCGGACCAGGCACGGGAGGTCCGGGCACGCCGATGGCCAGCGTGTAGTGCTCGACGCCGAGGGCCTCCTGGCCGATCTTGTTCGACAGCGCGTACCAGGGCGGGTCGACGCTGATCTGGGTGGCGTGCGCGCGGAACGCCTCCAGTTTGTTGCCGATCCAGGGGCGGGCGTCGATCTCGGTGGTGATGTCCTCGTCGGCGCTGCCGAACGGCATGTCGTCCACGTTCTCGGTAATGAAGTCCACGTCGGCCTCGCGCAGCGCCTCGGCCGTGCGGAGCATGACGGATCGGGGTACGGCCGTGTGGTAGAACTTCGCGATCTGCCAGGGCTCGCCCTCGCCGAAGTCCGCGTTCGCCGCGAGCTCGAACGCTCTGCGCGAAACGCGGTGGGCCTGGATGTGGTCGGGGTGGCCGTAGAAGCCGTTGTCGTCGTAGGTGACGAGCACCTGCGGGCGTACCGTACGGATGACCTTGACCAGCTCGCCCGCGGCCTCGTCGAGGTCGGCGCGCCAGAACGCCCGCGGGTGGTCGTTGGAGGCCACGCCCATCATGCCCGAGTCGCGCCAGCGGCCGGGCTCGCCGAGGAAGCGGTGGTCCTCGACGCCGAGCGCCTGACAGGCGGCGGCGAGCTCGCCGATGCGGTACGGGCCGAGCCCGTCGTCCTGATCGGCGGCCAGGTGGGCGAGGTCCTTGGGGATGATCTCCCCCTCCTCGCCGAGCGTGCAGGTCACCAGCGTGACGTGGGCACCTTCCGCGACATATCTGGCCATGGTCGCGCCGGTGCCGATCGACTCGTCGTCCGGGTGGGCGTGCACGAGCAGCAGCCGTCGATCAGTCATGCCCACGAGCGTAGCAATGGCAGGATTGGCACCATGAGCGAGAGCTTCCCGCGCCTGTCTGCCAGGACCCGCCGGTTCACCCTGGGCGTGCCCAGGGGCTTCACGATCTCCCCCGATGGCGGCCGGGTGGTGTTCCTGCGGACGAGGTCGGGCGCCGACCCGGTGACCTGCCTGTGGGAGCTCGACACCGATACCCACGTCGAGCGGCTGGTCGTCGATCCGCGCACGCTGCACGCCGACGAGGAGAACCTGCCGCCGGAGGAGCGCGCCAGGCGTGAGCGCAGCCGCGAGTCGGCGGGCGGCGTGGTGGCCTACGGCACCGACGCCGACGTGACCAGGGCCTGTTTCGCCCTGTCCGGCGGTCTGTACGTGGTCGACCTGACTGCCGGTCTGGCTGTCGGCCTGGCTCCGGCGGGCGGACAGACTCAGGTGCGCAGGCTCACCGTGCCGGGCGCGGTCATCGACCCCCGCCTGTCTCCCGACGGGCGACATGTCGCCTATGTCACCGACGGCGCGCTCCGGGTCCAGGACCTGGTCTCGGGCGAGGACCGCGCTCTGGCCGAGCCTGAGTCGCCTACGGTGACGTACGGGCTGGCCGAGTTCATCGCCGCCGAGGAGATGGACCGGATGCGCGGCTACTGGTGGGCGCCTTCGGGCGACGCGCTGCTGGTCGAACGCGCCGACGAGGCTCCCGTACAGGTCTGGCACATCGCCGACCCGGCCAACCCCGACCGTACCCCGTCGGCCCAGCGCTATCCGGCTGCGGGTACGCCCAACGCGAACACCGAACTGTTCGTGCTGGGGCTCGACGGGTCGCGGGTGGCGGTGCCATACGACGAGGAGTACCTGGTCACAGCCGGCTGGGACGCCCACGCCCTGTCGATCGTGACGCTGACCCGCGACCAGCGCACGATGCGGCTGTTCGAGATCGACCCGGCGACGGGTGCCTCCACGCTGGTGCGCGAGGACACCGATCCTGCCTGGATCGACATCATCGGCGGCGTGCCCGCTCACCTCGACGACGGCTCGCTGGTCTGGGTGGCCAACTCGGAGGGCGGCCACCGGCTGTTCGTGGGCGACCGGGCGGTCACGCCGCCGACGCTGCAGGTGCGGGCCGTGCTCGACGTCGATCACGACAGCGTGCTGTTCAGCGCGAGCGGCGACCCCACCGAGATCCATCTGTGGACGTGGGACGGACATTCGCTGCTGCCCGTCTCGACCCGATCCGGGGTGTTCTCGGGCCGGATGTCGGGCGGGGTCGGCGTACTGACCGAGCAGAGCCTCGACACCGAGGGCGTCTCGACCACGGTCGTACGCCGTGACGGCATGGCCGTACCGATCCCGTCGTACGCCGAGCGCCCCGGCCTCGACCTGCGCGTCTCACTCGGCCGCTCCGGCCGCCGCGAGTTGGCCACCGCCGTGGTGCTGCCCTCGTGGCACGAGCAGGGTTCGGGCAAACTCCCCGTGCTGCTGGACCCGTACGGCGGGCCGCACGCGCAGCGGGTGCTCAACCGGCGCGGCGCCTTCCTGGAGAGCCAGTGGTTCGCCGAGCAGGGCTTCGCCGTCATCGTCGCCGACGGCCGCGGCACCCCCGGCCGCGGCACGGAGTTCGAGCGCGCCGTGCTGAACGACCTGGCCACCCCCGCCCTCGAAGACCAGATCGACGCGCTGCACGGCGTGGCCGAACAGTACCCCGACGACCTCGACCTGACCCGCGTGGCCATCCGCGGCTGGTCCTTCGGCGGCTTCCTGGCCGCACTCGCGGTCCTGCGCCGCCCCGACGTCTTCCACGCCGCGGTGGCGGGCGCGCCGGTGACGGACTGGCGCCTGTACGACACCTGCTACACCGAGCGCTACCTGGGCGACCCCGTCAAGCAGCCCGAGGTGTACGACAACTCCTCCCTGTTCGCCGACGCCCCCAAGCTGGAGCGCCCCCTGCTCCTGATCCACGGCCTGGCGGACGACAACGTCGTCTCCGCCCACACCCTCCGCCTGTCCTCCGCCCTACTGGCAGCCGGACGCCAGCACAACGTGCTGCCGTTGTCGGGGGTGACACACATGACGCCGCAGGAGGTCGTGGCAGAGAACCTGCTCCTGCTCCAGGTGGACTTCCTAAAGAAGTCCCTGACCTGACGACGCCGCGCCCCTGTCCGGCGTGCGCCACGACCCCACCCGGCATGCGCCACAGCCTCACCCGAAGGGTCCAGCACGGACAACCGCCACCTACGACCCCACCACGGAGCCCCGGTTCGTTCGGTGTTGTACGGAAGCCTGCGTTCGTGCCGCCGCCGCTGCCCATCGCTGCCACCCGCCACTGCGCACCGTCACTGCCGTCACCGCCCACCGCCACTGCCGTCACCGTCACAGCCGCCACTGCCCAACGTCGCCGTCACAGCCGCCACCGCCTACCGCCACCGCCCATTACTGCCCGTCCCCGCCCCCGAACGCGCACGCACCCTCGAACCCTCTCCCGAGACCCGTCAAAGAGCTCGCCAGCCTGACCGCGCCTCCGCTGTCTCTACAGATGCCAACCCAAAGCGTGATGATTCCGACGCCCACCTCAACCCACGGTTTGACATGCCCAGGTCCGACTTCGCCCCTCCGAAGATCAAACCCTGATCCGACGCGCGCCAACCCCCCGCCCCGGCATCGTGAACGCCATGCCAAAGCCCCTCACCACCACCGCCCTCACCGCCACCGCCCTCACCGCCACCGCCCTCACCGCCACCGCCCTCACCGCCACCGCCCTCACCGTCTCCACTAGGACCACAGCCAGGACCACCCCCAGATCAGGCCTCAGGACCGCCCTCGGGACAAGCCTCAGGACCACCGCCACCATCGCCCTCACATCGACCCTCCTTAGCGCAGCCCTACAACCGTCACCAGCAGCAGCGGCACCCGCAACGGCACCTGTAACGGCAACCCTGGCGGCACCTGCAGCGGCAGCCGTGGCGGCCGAAACGCAACCAGCCTCGACGCTCACATGGCAGCCGTGCCCCAACGACAAGATCGGCATGGAGTGCGCCGACCTCCAGGTCCCGGCCGACTGGCAGAAACCCGAAGGCCGCAAGATCACCCTCAAGATCGGCCGCCTGAAAGCCACCGGTGCCTCCAAAGGCTCGGTCCTGGTGGCCTACGGCGGCCCTGGCGCCCCCGGCATCGCCATGTCCCAGAACCTTCACGGCTGGTGGACCGAACTGCGCAAGAACATGGACGTCATAACGTGGGACACCCGCGGCTACGGCGGCGAGCAGTTCCAGGGCCTCAGCACGGGCCTGCCATGCGCCTGGACCCGCGTCCCCCTCCCCGACTTCCCGCAGGACGACGCCGACTTCGGCCGCCTGTCCGACACCAACCGCGGCTACGCCGAGGCCTGCCGCCTGAAGGACCCTGAGCTCTTCGCCAACATGAGCTCGGCCGACCACGCCAGAGACATGGAGGCGGTCAGAAAGGCCCTGGACGACGACAAGCTCAACTACTACGGCGCCTCATACGCGAGCTTCTACGGCCAGGCCTACGCCCGCCTCTTCCCCAACCGCGTCCGCACGATCGTCCTGGACGGCTCCATCAACCACAGCCCCACCGACTGGTCACGCGAACTGGAGGCAATGGCCAAATCCAACGAGCGCGCCCTGCAACGCTTCTTCACCTGGTGCGCCTCCAACGACTGCAAGGACGTGCCCACCCTCTGGCGCAAACTGATCACCCAGGCCGACCGCACCCCAATCCCCACCAAGACCGCGAACGTCGCCTACAGAACCCGCGACCTCCAGTCCTTCGCACTGGGCATGGCCCGCCAAGGAACCCCAGGCTGGCCCAAGCTGGCCGAGGCGATCCGCAAGGCGAGCAAGGGCGACGCCTCCGACTTCGTACCGGCCAGAGGCTTGCGCTACCCCGACCAGGCCACCCCGGTCACGGAATGCACCGACTGGCCCCGCTTCACCGACCGCAAGAAAATGGCCGCCACCGTCGCACGCCTGCGCAAGATCGCTCCCAACACGGGCACCGCCAACACCCCGGCCTCGGCAACGCTCAACTGCATCGGCTGGCCCGTGCCGGTCACCAACCCACCCACCGCCCTCCCCAAGAACCTGCCACCCCTGCTCGGCGCAGGCGCGTGGGTCGAGTCAGAGTCCGCAGACCGCATCCTCTCCCAAGTACCGGGCAGCGCCGTCATCCGCCACGACGGCCCAGGCCACACCCTGTACGGCACCAACACCTGCGCCCGCGACCACATCAACCGCTACTTCACGACCACCACCCTCCCCCCACAGAAAACCCGCTGCTGAGCCACAGCCAATCGCAACCACCACACAACACGGCGCCATAGCCAGCCAACCCAACCCAACCCAACCCCGACTCGCACAGATCCTGTACGCCCTACGCTCCACGTCCAAGCCGTGGCCCCAGTACGTACTCCATAACGCACGGAGCCGACGCCGATGAACTAAAAGAGCAGAACACGCGAGAAATCAGTCGAAGTTACCTCCGAAACCGCGAAAACCTCCCGACGACCGAGAGGCTGGCCATGGCATCCCAAGGCATACTCGACGCAACCACCAGGCATTAAGCCACTCACCAAAGAGGCTCGCCGAAATCTAGAGCCAGACAAGCCACTGACAGAGTTCACCGCAGCAATAAAAGCCGTAACTAAACATTCCCTCCCACTTGTTTCGATCTCCATGCTCGTTCATATTGAACTGATCGAGACGAACGAGGGGGAAATCATGGTCATGGCGTATCGCGTGGAGCGCTCACTCTCCTACAAGATCCGGGTGAACAGCGACGGGAAAATCACGACGTTCAATGCGATTGACGACGGCGGCGTCAGCATCAGCTTCGGCGAGTCAACCCATTCGGAGTACTACGCCGACGAGCACAAGAGCGAGCGGGGCCTGCGGATCATCAAATTCGAGATGACCGACAACCTCTGGAGCGCCATCAAGCTCCTCAAGAAGATCGGCAAGGAAGCCGACCACAAGAAGGGGGAGGCATGGCTGGCACGCATCAAGACAAAGCTGCCGCCGCCCTCGGGATCTGATGGGGCCAAGCTCGACTCATTCACCAAGAAGACGGCACTCACCTTCAGCAAGGCCTGGCTGCCATATCTGCTGCGCGAGGTCGTCGGAAAAGCCACTATTGAATACCCGGACGAGGAGACTGAACTGTTCCCCGCCAAGGCGGACGGCGAGTATGCGGGCATGTTCACCATCACCCAGATCAAAGAGAACGGATTCGAGGTGGACGAAGACGGCTGGAACAAAGAAGACGAAGACGACGACGAAGGCAGCCAGTGACCCCCACCGCACTCAGCAAGCCTGGCCAGCAACCATTCGCATCGCGCGGCAAGGTGGGGCACTCGACTTCGACGCAGTGTGCATTAGACAGACACCCAAAGACATTCGGGCACCGCTACGGACAAAACGCCAGTGACAATGCCCCGGACCAGTGGCACGTCCCAGATCAGTGGCACGTCCCGGACCAGTGGCACGTCCCGGACCAGTGACAATGCCCCGGACCAGTAACGGTCTCCCCGGACCCAGTGACAACGCCCCAGTACCAGCGACAATGTCCCGAGGCCAATGACAATGCCCCGGGGCCATTAACGATGTCCCGGGACAGGAACGATGCCCCAAGAGCAGGTAGCGATATCCCGGGCCCAGTGACAATGTCCTGGGGCAGGTGACGATGTCCCGGGCGGAGACGACGATGAACGCCACCACCCGCCACTCGGGAGATATCCGGCTATCGCGGCAGGACTCGAACCAGATAGTCGGCCAACTCGCCCGGCCGCGACAACATCACCATGTGGCTGCCGGGCATCTCATCCGGAACGATGCCAAGTCGCTCCTTCACATGGCGGCGCACGAAGTCGGGGGTGAAGCAGCGGTCGTCGCGACAGAGCAAGTACCGGGTCGGAACGTCCGGCCAGGCGTCCAGCGGCCAAGGCTCGCGTCCCGCCCGGTCCATGCTCATGTTCGCGTTGAGCGCCTCGTCGTGGGCCAGCACCCGCTCGGCCAATTCGTGCGGAACATCGTGCAGATAGAGCTCGTAGTCGTCGTCGATGCCCGACGATGGCCGGCCGCTGCGCTCCCACCAATCGTCCGGCGTCTCCCCAGGACTCGGGATCATGGCGGTCACCAGCACGAGCGCAGCGGCTTCTGTACGCGCACACACGAGAGGGCCCACGAAACCGCCCCACGAATGCGCCACCACGACAAGATCCTGACGCTCACCGACCGCCTGAACGACAGCATCGGCGTAGTCCCACAATCCTGCCTGCGGGTCGGACATGGGCAGGTCCACCGCAACCGTGTCATGCCCACGTCCGTGCAGCTCGGCTTCGAGCAAGTGCCAGTCGAAGGCACTCCCACCACCACCGTGAACGAGCGCGAAGGTTGTCATGCCGGTTGTGACCCGAAGCACCACAAAAACTCATCGGCCAACCCAGACCGACTTCTCGACCAACGCGACACACCAACCATGAGATCTTCACCGCCCCCCGAAGCGGTCCTCGCCGTCCCCAAAGCCAGCTACACCACCCCGCGAGCTGGAGCTTGTAACCCGTGGGGCTCAGGGATACCCCCCGAGCTTCTGCGGTATGGCCGTCGTTGCCTGCTTTCGCTGCGTCAGCTGCTCAGTTGTTTCTGGCGTACCGGCCGAGGGGTTGGCAGACGGTGTGCGGCGCGGCGGTGCGCCGGGCGTGCATCCGAGGGCCGTAGATTTCAGCTCAGTGCGCGTCGCAGCAGGTGTTGCAGCGTGATCTGTTCCTCCTGGGTGAAGCCCGCCATGGGGGAGCCCTCCATGAGGATTTCGAGCAGGCGCTCACGCAGGGTGATGCCTTCGGGGGTCAGGACCAGCTGTTTGGCACGGCGGTCCCGGGGGTGTGGCCGGCGTTCGACGAGTCCCTGCTCCTCCAGTCGGTCGATGACGAAGGTGGCGTTCGAGGGTTCGCATGCCATCCGGTCGGCCAGCTCGCGCATGGTCAGTGGGCCGCCGAGTTCACGCAGGGCGGTTGCTTGCGGGGCGGTCAGGTTCAGTGCGACGGCTCGTTCGCGTACATGCTGCTCGATCTGCCTGGACAGCGCGTTGACGAGCCCGCACAGGTTCCGCTCAACGATGGCCTGAGCCTCAGCGTCGGTAGCGGAACCCTCATGCGACGACGTCATACGGTTACGTTACCTCAAGTCATAATATTTGCAGCTTTAATAGTTCTAGTTGTAAGTTTCTCGGCATGAGCATCGATGATGAGCGCCGCCTGCGCCGTACCTCTCCCATCCGTTCGCTTCAGCTTGGTGAGCTCAAGATCAGCTATGTGCCTGATGGAGCGGTACGGCTGAAGCCGCGCGGCTGGCTGCCTGCCGCGACCGAGCAGGACTGGCGGGACAACGCGGCCTACCTCGACGATGGCGGGAATCTGGTGGCCACGATCGGCGGGCTGCTGGTCGAGTACGGCGAGCGGGCCATGATGATCGACGTCGGCGTGGGGCCGGTGTCCATGCCCGACGATCCGGCCAACGCGAAGATCGGCGCTCTGCATGGCGGCGATCTGCTCGATAACCTCGCCAAGCTGAATCGCCGGCCGCAGGACATCGAGGCCGTGGCCATCACCCACCTGCATCCCGACCACGTTGGGTGGGCTCATCACCCGGCTCCGGGCAGCGACCGGCCGCCCTTCGCCGCCGCCGAGTATCTGATCGCCGAGCCTGAATGGACGCAACGCCATCTGAGTGCCGTCAACGACATCACCAGCGAGATGCTCGCCACCATGGCGCCTCAGGTGCGCACGATCGCGGACGGTGAGGAGATCTTCCCCGGTGTACGGGTGATGTTGACGCCGGGGCACACGGTCGGGCACGCGAGCTACACGATCACGTCCGGCGGGCAGCGCATGATCGCCTTCGGTGACGCCCTGCACTCGCCGGTCCAGATCCGTCACCCGGAATGGTCGGCGGGCTCGGACCTGGACTCGGTGGAGTCGGCCGCGCACCGGCACCGGTTGGTGAAGGAATTGCAGCGGCCGGACACGATCGGCTTCGGCGTGCACTTCGCCGACGTGGTGTTCGGCCGCGTGAACAAGGCCGAGACCGAGACCGAAACCGAGGATGGCCGGAACTGGCTTCCCGTGGCCTGAGGAGGTCCAGGCTGTGTGAGGGCCTGGGCCCTGAGAGGGGTCGGGCTGTAAGAGGGCTCTGGGCCTCACGGGGGTCGGGCCTCACGGGGAGCCAGAGTTCCAGGGGGGTCGAGGCCTCACAGGGGGCCGGGGCCTCACAGGGGGCAGGGGCCTCACAGGGGGCAGGGGCCTCATGGGGCCAGGGTTTCAAGGGCCGGGGACTCACGGGGCCGGGGACTCACGGGGCCGGGGACTCACGGGGCCGGGGACTCACGGGGCCGGGGACTCAGAGGAGCCAGGGTTTCAAGGGGCGATGGCGATGGTGGCGGGCGGCAGGTCTCGGGCTGCGAGCCGGAGCCCGCCACCCGGGTGCGAGCTTGGGTTAGGAGTGGGTGGGTGTCGGGGTGCCGTGCCAGCTGCGCCACAGTGCCGCGTACGAGCCCCCTGCCGCCACCAGTTCCTCATGGGAACCCAGCTCGGTGATCCGACCGTCCTCGACCACGGCCACTCGATCGGCATCGTGCGCCGTGTAGAGCCGGTGCGCGATGGCGATCACCGTCCGGCCCTCCAGTACGGCGGCCAGTGACCGTTCGAGGTGTCTGGCGGCGCGGGGGTCGATGAGGGAGGTGGCCTCGTCCAGCACCAGGGTGTGGGGGTCGGCGAGGACCAGGCGGGCGAGGGCGAGTTGCTGGGCGTGCGCGGGCGAGACCGCGAGCCCGCCCGAGCCCACCTCGGTCTCCAGCCCCGAGGGCAGCCCCTGCACCCAGTCCAGTGCGTCCACCGCCTCCAGTGCCTTGAGTACGGCCGTGTCGGAGGCGTCGGGGCGGGCGATCAGCAGGTTGTCGCGCAGGGTGCCCTTGAAGACGTGGTGTTCCTGGGTGACAAGGGCGACGTGGCCGCGCAGGTCATGCAGCGGGAGCTCGACCAGAGGTACGCCGCCCACCGTGATCGACCCGGTGCGCGGACCGTGGATGCCGGCCAGCAGGCGCCCGAGTGTGGATTTTCCGGCGCCGGAGGGTCCGACCATGGCCAGGCGTTCGCCGGGGCGGACGGTCAGGGACACGCCGTGCAGGACGTCCCGGCCTTCGCGGTAGGCGTAGCGGACCTCGGCGGCCTCCAGGAGTTCCCCGTCGGGCCGCGCGGCGGTGGCCGCCCGGTCGTCGGGTACGTTGGCCACCCCCAGCAGCCGCGCCATCGAGGCCCCGCCCACCTGCAGTTCGTCGATCCACATGAGGAAGCGGTCCAGCGGGTCGATGAGCTGCTGGGCGTAGAGGGCGGCGGTGGTCACCTGGGCCAGGCCCACCCAGCCGCTGGTGTAGAAGAGCCCGCCGGCCAGCAGCGCCGCCACGACCGGGATGACGTAGCCCAGCTCGACGGCGGGATACCACTCGGTACGCAGGCCCAGGGTGTACCGCTCGGCCGCGAAGGACCTGGCGACGTCCCGGTCGGTACGTTCCCGCCGCCGCTCCCGCAGCCCCAGCGCCTCCACGGCACGGGCGCCCTCGACGGTCTCGGCCAGCCCTTCCGTCACGTCGGCGTAGGCGGCGTTCTCGCGCAGGTAGCCGTCGCGTGCCCGCGCCAAATAGCGCCGGGTGAAGATGTAGATCACCGGGCCCGCCAGCAACATCGGCAGCATGAGCAGCGGGCTGACCAGCAGCAGCGCGCCGATGGTGATCAGGAACGTGACCATGGCGATCAACGTCTCGGGTACGGCGTGCCGCACGGTGCGCGACAGCGAGTCCACGTCGCGGGAGGTCCTGGTGATGAGGTCGCCGGAGCCGGCCCGCTCGACGGTGGACAGCGGCAGCCCGAGCACCCGGCCCACGAAGTCCTCGCGCAGCTCGGCCAGCACCTTCTCGCCGAGCTTGGCGGAGGCCAGCACCGCGTACCGGGTCAGGAGGCCCTGCAACAGCAGGAACAGGCCGATGGCGGCGGCCACGAGCAGGACGTTGACCCCGACGCGGTACTGGACCTTCTCGACCAGGCCGCCGAGCTGCCACGGCACGACCAGCCCGGCGACGGCGGCCAGGCCGTGCAGGACGAGGGCGATGCCGAGCTCGCGCGGGTACTTCAGGGTCAGGCGCCTGGCGTAGGCACGCACTTGCCGCCGGTCGGCGACCGGCAGGATCTCCCGTGCCATCTATCTCAGTCCTCCAGCCATGCCCATGCGGTCAGTCAATCCTCGACGCGTGTCACGATCTCGGCGTCTCCAGTCCAGCCAAGCGGCCAGTTCAGCCGTGCGGCCAGTTCAGCCATGTGGTCGATCCAGCCGTGTGGTCGATCCAGCCATGCGGTCAGTCCAGCCATGCGGTCGGTCCAGCCATGTGGTCAGTCCTCGCCGCGTGTCACGGTTGCGGCGTACTCGGGTGAGCTGTCCAGCAGTTGCAGGTGAGTGCCCTCGGCCAGTACGCGCCCGTTCTCGACGTAGATCACGTGCTCGGCCCGGTCGAGCACCAGCGGACTGGTCGTGCAGATCATGGTGGTCCGCCCGGCGCGGGCCTTGGCCAGTCGTTCGGCGATGCGGGCCTCGCTGTGGGCGTCCACGGCGCTGGTGGGTTCGACCAGGATGAGCACCTCCGGGTCGGTCAGCAGCGCCCTGGCCAGGCGCAGCCGCTGCTGCTGCCCGCCGGAGAACTCCCGCCCGGCCTCGGCCACCACCGCGTCGAGCCCGTCGGGCAGGGCCTCGACGATGTCGGTGGCGCACGCCGCCTCCAGCGCCCGGTGCACCTGCTCGGGGGCGGCCTTGCCGCGTACGTCCAGCTCGTCGTGGAGCCGGCCGTTGAACAGCCTGGCGCCGTTGTCGGCCACCAGGATCCGGCTGCGGACCTGGTCGATGGGCAGCGTACGCAGCTCGACCGCGCCGAACGTGACATCGCCCTCGGTGTAGCGGCCGAGCCGGTCGGCGATGGTGATGGCGTCCTCGGGGGCGCTCGCGGCGACGGCGGTCAGCGTGCCGGGCTGGAGCGTCACCCCGCTGTAGGAGTCGCGCAGCACGCCGCCCTCGCTCGCGCCGGTGCCGCCGGTGACCTCGGGTTCGATGGACAGGATCCGGATCACCCGGCCGGCCGCGACGTGCCCCTTGGTGAGCTTGTCGGCGGCCTCGGTGAGGGTGCGCATGGGCCCGATGAGGAAGACCGCGTACAGGTAGAACGCGACGAGGTGGCCGACGGGGATCTGCCCCTCGACGGCGAAGGTGGCGCCGATGCCGGTGACGATGGCGATGAGCAGGCCGGGCAGCACGATCTGGGCGCCTTCGAGCACCGACTCGATCCTGGAGACGCCCACCCCGGCGTGCCGCAGGCGCTGCGACTCGGTGTGGTAGCGGCCGGCGAACACCTGCTCGCCGCCGATGCCGCGCAACACCCGCAGCCCGGCCACGATGTCGGCGGCCCTGGTGGACAGCTCGCCGGACAACTCCCGCTGGGTGCGCTGGCGGCGGTGCAGCGGGCGCAGCAGCGGCCCGACGGCGGCGGCCATGATGGGCACGCCGAACAGGACGAGCAGCCCGAGCGGCAGCGAGGTCGAGATGAGGATCACGGTCACGGTGACGATGGCCACGATCGAGCCGGTGCCGCGCAGCAGGATGTCCATGGAGCTGCCGATGTGGGCGATGTCGGAGTTGCCGACGCTGACGACCTCACCGGTGGACAGGCGTTTGGGCAGCGTGGCCCCGAGCCTGGCGGCGTGCCTGGAGGTGAGCTGCACCGTACGGTACGCGGCGGCCAGCCAGTTGTAGACGGCCATCCGGTGCCGCATGATCCCGGTGAACGCCTGCAACAGCCCCAGCCCGAGCAGCACCGCCGACCACATCAGCAGTGCCCGGGTGTCCTTGGCGGTGACGGCCTCGATGCCCTGCCCGAGCACGGCCGGCATCAGCGCCTGGACGAGCCACCACAGGGTCGCGAAGCCGATGCCCGCGAGCAGGGACCTCGACTGACGGCGCGCGTTCCACCACAAATAGCGCAGCGGGCTGCGGATGTCGGGCACGCCGGGATCGGCCTCGGGAAGGGAGCGCATGGCCTGACAACCTTGACAAGGCGGCCGGGCTTCCGGCAAACCATTTTCGTTAGCCGGACAGCGCGCGGAAGGCCCGTTTCGTGTAGAGAAGCGCCGCCAGCGCCGTGATGGCCAGCAGCACGAACCCGATCGTGTACGCCCCCGTGGCCGCGTACACGGCCCCCATCACCAGCGGCGGGAAATACCCGCCGAGCCCGCCCGCCGCCCCCACCAGCCCGGTCACGGTCCCCACTCTGGACGCCTCGACCAGCTTCGCCACGAGCGCAAAAACTCCTCCGGTGCCCAGCCCGAGGAAGAAGGCCATGAGTACGGAGCTCACCCCGGCGGGCACCTCGACGGGCGGCCGCAGCGCCAGCACGAGCGCCATCAGCGCGGTGCCCGCGAACGAGGCCAGCAGCACCTTGACCGGCCCGATCCGGTCGGAGAGCGTGCCGCCGAGCGGCCTGGACAACACGGCCGCGACCGAGAACCCGGCCGTGCGCAGCCCGGCGTCGGTCTGCGCGAAGTGGTAGACGTTCTGCAGCAACGTCGGCAGGTAGGTGGAGAAGGCCACGAATCCGCCGAAGGCGACCGCGTACAGGAAGGCGCACTGCCAGGTCGCCTTGAGTTTCACGGCCGCCGACATGCCCGGCAGCGGCGAGCCGGTCGCGGGCGTCCAGCGGGGCGAGTTGCGGCTGCCGCCGAGCATGATCACGCCCATCAGGGCCAGCACCGCCGCCATGAGCAGGTGCGTCTGTGGCCGGCCGAACTCCTCGACCAGGCGCGGGGTGAAGAAGGCCGACAGCGCGGTGCCGCCCATGCCCGCCCCGAACACGCCGGTCGCGAAGCCCCGGCGGGCGGGCTCGTACCAGGCGTTCACGAAGGGGATGCCGATCGCGAACGACGTGCCGGGAATGCCCAGCCAGAACCCCCAGAACAGCAGCCAGCCGTACGAATCAGACCATCCGACGAACAACACCGGCACGATCGAGACGAAGCAGATGATCGCGAACATGCGCCGCCCGCCGAGCCGGTCGGCCAGCACCCCGACCGGGATCCGCCCCAGCGAGCCGACCAGCACGGGGATCGCCACGAGCAACGAGGTCTGCGTCGCGGACAGGCGCAACCGCCCGCTGTAGCTCCCGGACAGCGGCCCGATGAGGTTCCATGCCCAGAACGTCACGGCGAACGCCGCCGTGGCCAGAACCAGGTTCCGCACCTGACCTTTACGAAGCTCAGACATACACCCTGTGTAACAGAGGGTCACCTTCTGTGATGAAGTGGGGGTATGACCGCCGAGGACCTCCTGCTCAAGACCGGCCGCTTCCTTCGCCGGTCAACTACCAGCGGCGACCTGCACACCCTGTTCATCAAGGGCGGCACGGAGGGCGACGCCTTCTACCGTGACCGCTGGAGCCACGACAAGGTGGTCAGATCCACCCATGGCGTGAACTGCACGGGTTCGTGCTCGTGGAAGGTGTACGTCAAGGACGGCATCATCACCTGGGAGACGCAGGAGACCGACTACCCGAGCGTCGGCCCCGACCGTCCCGAGTACGAACCGCGCGGCTGCCCGCGCGGCGCCGCCTTCTCCTGGTACACCTACTCGCCGACCCGGATCCGCTACCCGTACGCCAGGGGCGTCCTGGTCCAGATGTACGCCGAGGAGAAGCAGCGCCTCGGCGACCCGGTGGCCGCCTGGGCAGAAATCACGACAAATCCGGAAAAGCGGGAAAGGTACCAGAGCGCCAGGGGCCACGGCGGACTCGTCCGCGTCTCCTGGGAGCTGGCCACCGAGATGGTGGCCGCCGCCCACGTGCACACCATCAAGACCTACGGCCCCGACCGGATCGCCGGATTCTCCCCCATCCCGGCCATGTCCATGGTCTCCCACGCCACCGGCGCCAGGTTCGTGTCGCTGATCGGCGGCACCATGATCTCCTTCTACGACTGGTACGCCGACCTCCCGGTCGCCTCCCCCCAGGTCTTCGGCGACCAGACCGACGTGCCGGAGTCGGCGGACTGGTGGGACGCGGCGTACCTGATGATGTGGGGCTCCAACGTCCCCGTCACCCGCACCCCCGACGCCCACTGGATGGCCGAGGCGCGCTACCGGGGCCAGAAGGTGGTGGTGGTCTCCCCGGACTACAGCGACGCGGCCAAGTTCGCCGACGAGTTCCTGGCCGTGCGGCCGGGCACGGACGGGGCGCTGGCCATGGCGATGGGGCACGTGCTGCTGAAGGAGTTCTTCGTCGAGCGCGCGACCCCGTACTTCACCGACTACGTCAAGCGCTACACCGACCTGCCGTTCCTGGTCACGCTCGAAGAACGGGACGGCGCGTACGTGCCGGGCAGGTTCCTCACGGCAAAAGACCTCGGCTCGCAGGAGGAGGCCGCCGAGTGGAAGACCGTGCTCATGTCCCGCGACGGCGAGCCGGTCGTGCCGAACGGCTCCGTCGGCTTCCGCTGGACCGACTCCGGCAAGGGCCGCTGGAACCTGAACCTCACCACCGACCCCAGACTCACCCTGTACGGCGGCGACCACGCCGAGGTCCTGCTCCCCCGCTTCGACACCGGCGACCATCTACGCAGAGGCGTCCCGATCACCTGGATCGCCGGCAAACCGGTCACCACCGTCTACGACCTCCTCCTGGCCCAGTACGGCGTGCACCGCCCCGGCCTGCCCGGCACCTGGCCGCACGACGACCCCGCCCAGCCCTACACCCCCGCCTGGCAGGAGCCCATCACCGGCGTCCCGGCGGACCGGGCGGTCAAGATCGTCAGGGAGTTCGCCAGGACGGCCGAGGCCACCAAGGGCCGATGCATGATCATCCTTGGTGCGGGCACCACCCAGTGGTTCCACGGCGACACGATCTACCGGGCGTTCCTGTCGCTCCTGCTGTTGACCGGCTGCCAGGGCCGCAACGGCGGCGGCTGGGCGCACTACGTCGGCCAGGAGAAGTGCCGCCCCCAGTCGGGATGGGCCCTGCTGGCGGGCGCGCTCGACTGGTCAAGGCCGCCCAGACAGGTCCCCGGCACCCCGTTCTGGTACCTGCACACCGACCAGTGGCGCTACGACCACTTCGACGCCAGTGAGCTGACCAGCCCGCTGGCCAAGGGCGCCTTTCGCGGCAAGCACACCGCCGACCTGGTGACGGAGTCGATCCGCAACGGCTGGATGCCCATGTCGCCCGCCTTCGACCGCAACCCCCTGGAGCTGGGCGACGCCGAGGACCCGATCGCGTACACCCGCGAAGAGCTCGAATCGGGCAGGCTGCGGCACGCGGCCGAGGACCCGGACGACCCGCGCAACTGGCCCCGCGTGCTCACCCTGTGGCGCTCGAACCTGCTGGGCTCCTCCGCCAAGGGCAACGAGTACTTCCTGCACCACCTCCTGGGCACGAAGTCCAACCTGCCCAACCCCGACCCGAGGGCGCCACGCGGCAAGCTGGACCTCCTGGTGACCCTGGACTTCAGGATGACCAGTTCCACGGTCTTCTCCGACGTCGTGCTGCCGGCCGCCACCTGGTACGAGAAGTACGACCTCAACACCACCGACATGCACCCCTTCGTGCACGCCTTCAACGCGGCCATCAACCCGCCCTGGGAGACCAGGACGGACTTCGCGACCTTCCACGCCATCGCCCGCTCCTTCAGCGCCCTGGCCAAGGACCACCTCGGCGTGCGCAGGGACGTCGTGGCGGTGGCGCACCAGCACGACACGCCCACCGAGATCGCGGGCGGCGGCGGCCCGGCGCTGAAGGTGGTGGAGCGCGACTACCCCGCCACGGCGGAGAAGCTGGCCGCGCTGGGCCCGCTCACGGAGAAGCTGGGCATCCCGGTCAAGGGTGTGACGTTCCTGCCGGACAAGGAGGTGGCCTGGCTGGGCGAGCGCTGCGGCCTGGTGCCGCGCGGCACGGCCAAGGGCAGACCGGAGCTGGACACCGCCGCCAAGGCGTGCGAGACGATCCTGGCGCTGTCGGGCGTGAGCAACGGCAGGCTGGCCGTGCAGGGCTTCCGCCAGCTCGAACAGCGTACGGGCATGAGCTTCGAGGGCCTGGCGAACGAGGACCACCGCATCGTCTTCGGCGACACCCAGGCCAGGCCGGTGCACGTGGCCGCCAGCCCCGAATGGTCGGGCAAGGAGTCGCACGAGCGCCGCTACTCCCCGTTCACGATCAACGTCGAGCACGACAAGCCCTGGCACACGCTGACCGGCCGCATGCACTTCTTCCTCGACCACGAGTGGATGCACGAGTACGGCGAGGCGCTGCCGATCTACCGCCCGCCGCTCGACCTGGCCGCGCTGTTCGGCGAGAGCGGCACCCTGCGTTACCTCACCCCGCACAGCAAGTGGTCGATCCACTCCGAGTACCAGGACAACCTGCTGATGTTGTCCCTGTCCAGAGGAGGTCCCACGATCTGGATGTCCACCGAGGACGCCGCCGGGCTGGGGATCGCCGACAACGACTGGGTGGAGGCGGTCAACCGCAACGGCGTGGTCGTGGCCAGGGCGATCGTCTCGCACCGCATGCCCAAGGGCACGGTCTACATGTACCACGCCCAGGATCGCCTGATCGACGTGCCCAAGTCGGAGGCCACCGGTCACCGTGGCGGCATCCACAACGCGCTGACCAGGGTACTGATCAAGCCGACCCACATGATCGGCGGACACGCCCAGCTCTCGTACGCCTTCAACTACCTGGGCCCCACCGGCAACCAGCGCGACGAGATCACCACCATCCGGCGCAGGTCACAGGAGGTGCGGTACTGATGAAGATCATGGCCCAGATCGCCATGGTGATGAACCTGGACAAGTGCATCGGCTGCCACACCTGCTCGGTCACCTGCAAACAGACCTGGACCAACCGGCCGGGTGTGGAGTACGTCTGGTTCAACAACGTCGAAACCCGGCCGGGCCAGGGCTATCCCCGCCGCTACGAGGACCAGGAACGCTGGCGGGGCGGCTGGCGGCTGACCCGCAACGGCAGGCTCAAGCCCAGGGCCGGCGGACGCCTGCGCAAGTTGCTGACCATCTTCGCCAACCCGCTCATGCCCTCACTCCAGGACTACTACGAGCCCTGGACCTACGACTACGCCAACCTCACCAACGCCCCGCTCACCGACGACGTGCCCGTCGCCGCGCCCAGGTCCCTGATCAGCAACGAGCCGATGAAGATCGGCTGGAGCGCGAACTGGGACGACAACCTCGGCGGGGACCCCAGCCCCGACCCGGTGCTGGCGAAGGTGTCGGATCAGGTGCGGCTGGAGTTCGAGCAGGCGTACATGTTCTACCTGCCGCGCATCTGCGAGCACTGCCTCAACCCGTCCTGCGTGGCCTCCTGCCCGTCCGGCGCCATGTACAAGCGGGCCGAGGACGGCATCGTGCTGGTGGACCAGGATCGGTGCCGGGGCTGGCGGATGTGCGTGACGGGATGTCCGTACAAGAAGGTGTATTTCAACCACAAGACCGGCAAGGCCGAGAAGTGCACGTTCTGCTACCCGCGCATCGAGGTGGGCCTGCCGACGGTCTGCTCCGAGACCTGCGTGGGACGGCTGCGCTACCTCGGCGTGCTGCTGTACGACGCCGACCGCGTCACGGAGGCCGCCTCGGTGAGCGACGAGCGCGACCTGTACGAGGCGCAGCTCGACCTGTTCGTCGACCCGCACTCCCCGGCCGCCGAGACGGCCGGGCTGCCCACGGAGTGGCTGGAGGCCGCCCGCAGATCGCCCATCTATGACCTGATCAAGAAATATCGCATAGCGCTGCCGCTGCACCCGGAGTACCGCACGCTGCCGATGGTCTGGTACGTGCCACCGCTCTCCCCGGTCGTGGACGCCCTGTCCACCACCGGCCACGACGGCGAGGACGCCACGAACCTGTTCGCCGCCATCGAGTCGCTGCGCATCCCCATCGACTACCTCGCCGAGTTGTTCACCGCCGGCGACCCGGCGCCCGTGACGGCCGCGCTGCGCCGCCTGGCCGCGATGCGGTCCTACATGCGGGCGGTCAACCTCGGCGAACAGCCGGTGCTGCCCGACGTGGGGATGTCGGAGGAGGACCTGCGGGCCATGTACCGGCTGCTGGCCCTGGCCAAGTACGAGGATCGCTACGTGATCCCGACCGCGTACGGCAACGTCCCCGGCGTTGTGGAGGAGGGCGGCTGCAGCCTCGACTACGACGGCGGGCCGGGCATGCAGGGCCCGTTCGGCGAGGCGTCGGGCCGTCCCGTGCCGGTCTCGATCGAGAACTTCCACGGGCTCAAGGAGCGCCAGACCAGCGACGAGGTCACCCGAGACCGGGTGAACCTCCTCAACTGGGACGGCCGCGGCACCCCCGCCGGCCTGTTCCCGCCCAAACGGAGGAACTCGTGAGCAAAGTCATCTGGCAGGCCGCCGCCCACCTGCTCGCCTACCCCGACGAACGTTTCTGGCGCCGGCTCGACCTGATCAGGCAGGCCGCCGAGCCGCACTTCGGCACGTTCCTGTGCGCCGTCACCGCCCTCGGCCCCGGCGAACTGGCCGCCCACTACGTCGAGACGTTCGACCTGCAGCGGCGCTGCTGCCTGTACCTGACCTACTACACCGACGGCGACACCCGCCGCCGCGGCGAGTCACTGGCCGCGCTGAAGGGCCGCTACCGCGCCGCGGGCTGGGAGCTGATGGAGGACGAGCTGCCCGACTTCCTGCCGGTGATGCTGGAGTTCGCCGCCCTCGACCCCACGGGGACCGCCCTGCTCGCCGAGCACAGGGCCGGGCTGGAGCTGCTGCTCGCCGCCCTGACCGAGGGCGGGTCGCCGTACCGGCTCGTGATCGGCACGCTCTGCGCGAACCTGCCGCCGATCTCGGCGGCCGACCGCGCGAAGGCCGAGCGCCTGGCCGCCGCCGGGCCGCCGGCCGAGAGCGTGGGCCGATGAGCTGGGCGGAGAGC
This sequence comes from Nonomuraea sp. NPDC050404, assembly GCF_040655495.1. Taxonomy (NCBI): domain Bacteria; kingdom Bacillati; phylum Actinomycetota; class Actinomycetes; order Streptosporangiales; family Streptosporangiaceae; genus Nonomuraea; species Nonomuraea sp. NPDC050404. The sequence goes on along the minus strand of NZ_JBFAKB010000039.1, from coordinate 29,629 downwards.
CTGCTCTGGGTGATCGCCCCGTACGTCACGCTGGTGATCTTCGTGGGTGGGCTGATCTGGCGCTACAGGTACGACAAGTTCGGCTGGACCACCCGCTCCTCCCAGCTCTACGAGAGCCCGCTGCTGCGCGTGGCCAGCCCGCTGTTCCACTACGCGCTGATCTTCGTGATCGTTGGGCACGTGACGGGCCTGCTCATCCCGATCTCCTGGACCGACGCCGTCGGCGTGTCCAACGAGGCTTACCACGCCAACGCGCTGGTCTGGGGCGGCCTGGCGGGGGTGGCCACCCTGGTGGCGCTGGTGCTGCTGATCTACCGGCGGCGCACCAACGGCCCGGTGTTCCTGGCGACCACGGTCAACGACAAGGTGATGTACCTGGTGCTGGCCGCCTCGATCGTGGCGGGCGTGGTGACGACGGTGGCGGGGTTCGTGCCGAGCGAGGTCAGCTACCGGACCACGGTCGCGCCCTGGTTCCGTGGCGTCTTCATGTTGCGGCCCGACGCGGAGGCGATGGGACACGCGAGCATCCTTTACAAACTGCACACCCTGATCGGGATGGCGCTGTTCGTACTCTTCCCGTTCAGCCGCTTGGTGCATGCACTTTCCGCCCCGTTGGGCTATTTGTTCCGTCCTTACATCGTGTATCGGAGCCACTCGGATGGCGCGCCAAGGCGCCCGGCACGCGTCCGAGTACGCCAGAATCGTCCCTTGTGAAGCACGGGTACACCAACAGCACAGTCGGCGACGGCGCCCTGGTCGTGAAGTGTTACGAAGGTCCGGAGGCGGCGTTCAGGCTGAGCACGGAGAGCAGATACCTGCGCCGGTTGCGTGGCCGTCTCCCGGTCCCCCGCGTCCACCAGGTCACCTCCACGAGCCTGACCACCACTTTCGTGGACGGCTCCCACGGGCAGGACCTGCTCGACGACGGGCGGGCGGTGGAGGTGCTGACCGAGTGCGGGCGCATGCTGGCCCGCATCCACCGGCTCGGCATCGTGCACGGCGACTACGGCCCGCAGAACATGTTGTTCGACCCGGACACGTTCGAGACGGCCGCGATCCTCGACTGGGAGTGGGCCCACCCGGGCCGGCCGATCGAGGACCTGGCCTGGACGGAGTGGATCGTACGCTCGCACCACCCCGAGCACGTCCCGCTGCTGCCGCACTTCTTCGCCGCCTACGGCGATCCGGTGCCCGGCTGGCCGGAACGGCAGGCGGCCATGGTGGCGCGCTGCCGTGACCTGATCGGCTTCTGCGCCCGCTGGGAGCCGGGCGGCGGCGGGGAGAAGTTGTGGCACGAACGCCTCGCGACCACGGCGGCCTGGACGGAGTAAGCCACCCGATTTCGGTGTCCTTTGCTTGCCTCAGGGCATGTCAGACAGCATGATCCTCGTTCTTGGCGCCACGGGTTCCACCGGCCGCCGCGTGACGGAGGCGCTGCGGGCCGCCGGCCATGACGTGCGTGCCGCCTCCAGAAGCGGTGAGACCACGTTCGACTGGTCCGATCGGGGTACGTGGGAGGCCGCCGTGTCCGGCGCGTCGGCCGTCTACCTGATGGCCCCCGACGGCACGCCCGTCGATCCGGGGTTCGTGTCGCTGGCCGTGGAGCGCGGCGTCGAGCGCGTGGTGCTGCTGTCGAGCGGGGGCATCGAGGCCATGGGCGACGAGCGCCTGCTGGCGGCCGAGCGCACGGTACGGCGCAGCGGGGCGGCATGGACGATCCTGCGGCCGAGCTGGTTCAACCAGAACTTCGACGAGGGTTTCCTGCAACCGGCGATCATCGCGGGCGAGGTGCTGCTGCCGCTCGGCGACACCCGGCAGGCGTTCGTGGACGCCACCGACATCGCGGCCGTCGCCGCCGCCGCTCTGACGGAGGACGGTCATGCCGGGCGGACGTACGAGATCACCGGGCCAGGCTCGTTGTCGTTCGGGGAGGCCGTGGCGATCATCAGCCGCTCGATCGGCCGCGAGGTGCGTTATCTGGGCGGCGACGAGGACTACATCGCGGGCAACGGCTTCTCGGGAGCGGCGATCCAGGCGGCCAAGGCGTTCAGTGCCCTGCGCGACCTCGGCGACCAGCCGGTGCTGGACACGGTGGACGAGGTGACGGGCCGCCCGCCGAAGTCGTTCGAGACCTATGCGGAGCAGGCGGCGGCCGGCGACGCCTGGCACTGACCTCAGGCGCGCAGCCTTCAGGCCCGCAGATCTCAGGCCCGCAGACCTCAGGCCCGCAGACCTCAGGCCCGCAGACCTCAGGCCCGCAGACCTCAGGCCCGCAGACCTCAGGCCCGCAGACCTCAGGCCCGCAGCCGCCTGATCAGCGCCACCGCCTCGTCCAGCAGCGCCAGTTCCCGTTCGCTGAGCGTCGGGTTGGCCAGGCGCTGCGCCTTGGCCCAGTCGAGCGCGTCGCCGGTGTCCAGCTCGTCGCCGAGCTCCGTGATCAGCGCAACGAGCAACTCCCGCGCCTGCCCCGCGAGCGCACGCTCGGCATTCACCGCCGACTCCGCGACGATCAGCGCGGACAGGCCGCAGTCGCGCGCGGGCGGACCCTCCCCGGTGTTGCACCAGTCGATCACCACGGGCCCGTGCGGCGTCAGCATCACGTTGTCCGGATGCAGGTCCAGGTGCAGGATCCGGTCACCGGGGTCGCCGGACACGCGGGCCGGGATCTCGTGCAGCCGCCGCAACAACCGCGCGAGCATCCGGCCCCCCTCGTCGAGCCCGATCTCCCCGTCCAGCAGCGCCCGCAACATCGTCGGCCCGCTCAGCCGCCCCATCACCAGGTCGGTGGCGCTGCTCTCGTCGAGATAGACCTCGGGCACGGGATATCCGTGGCCGGCCACGTACGCCATGACCGCCGCCTCGCGCCCGGCGTCGATCTCGTACCGGTAGCGGCGCAACACCCGCCCGTCGCCGATCGCGTAGACGTCGGCGCTGCGCCCCACCCCCAGCAACTCTCCGATCTCCATCCCCTCAACCTAGCCGCTCCAGATCGGCCAGCTCGGCGGCGTGATCGCGGGCCATCGCGGCGGCCAGCTCCCGCGCCTCGGGCGCGCCGCCCGAGCTCCGCTCCCCGTTCGCCACCAGCACGAGCTGCTCCAGATAGGCCCGCAACAACTCGGCGAAGCGCCGGTCGAAGGCTTCCTTCCGCAGTTTCGCCAGCGCCTCCAGCTCCTGCGCCGTGGGCATGCCCGGCATGTCGTGCAGGGTGTGCGGATTGTCCCCGGTGATCTTCGCCTGTACGAGCAGCGCGCGCAGCCGCCCGCGCCCGGCCTCGTGCGCCGCGCCGAGCCGTGCCGCCAGGTCGGCCAGCGGGCGGCCGGCGCGGCCGGGCACGAGCTCCAGCATCGGCAACGCCCGAGTGTGCAGCGCGTCGGCGAGCTGCAGCCACGCCACGTCGGTCGTGGAGAACTTCTGCTCAGGGGCGGGGGGCGGCTCGGCGGCGCAACCGAGCAGGACCGCCACCGACAACACGAGCGCGAACCACCATCGCGACAGCAACACGACCACCTTCGTGAACAGGTCCCGGGCGGAGCACGAAGCCCGCCCGGGACGGAGGGATCTACGACGGCCGTCCGTCGGCGCCGCACTTGATGATCGGGCGGATGCAGTCACGCACCCGGCGGTCCATCTCCGCCGCCGGCCAGGCGTTGAAGAAGTCGCCGTGCATCGTGAACCCGCCACCGGACGCCAGCCGGAACCGCGACGGGTCGCCGCTCACCGGATAGCGGATCACCTGGCGCAACTTCGGCACCGCCACGGGATGCGTGCTCGGGCACTGTCCCGCCACCGGGTAGGCCATGTGGCTCTTGTGGTCGGCGGAGTCCAGGTCCCGCCCGTTCCAGCACTGCGGGAAGTCCAGATAGGACTCCAGCATCGTGCCGGACGGGCAGTTGACGAAGTCCTTGGAGGCACCCACGTGCCCGGCGTGCAGGCAGGACCATCGGGAGATCGTCGTGTTGTCGGGCCCGGTCGCCTTGGCGTTGCCCGCCACGATCCGCAGGCCGAGCGGCAACGACTGGATCCTGGCGATGATGTCGTCACGCACCCCTTCCCCGAGGTAGTAGAAGGTGACGATGGCCGGCTCCACGGGAGCGCCGTCCCGGTAGAGGGTCGGCACCCAGTACGACGACTTGTCCACGGCCGGGTTGCAGTTCGTGGCGCCGTTCAGCAGGTCGTTGAGCTGGGTGTGGGCGTTGGTGACGCGGCTGCCGAAGAAACTGTGCATGTGCGAGGCGCCGGGCAGCCCGGGGAAGATGATCGGGTCGTCGGGCAGCCGGTGGCTGAACGGGCAGTCGGCGAGGAACTCCGCCACCCGTACGACCTGGGCTTCGGCCGGGCGCGGCGCGGCCACGGTGAACAGGCCGAGCAGGAGTGAGAACAGGGCTAAGGTCCGCATGGCGGCTCCTTCATTGGTAGACCCGCGCGTAGTCGACTTCATTGGTAGACCCGCACGTAGTCGACGAGCATGCGGGACGGGAACGGCGTCGCGGCGTTCGGCGGCCCCGGCCAGTCGCCGCCGACCGCGAGGTTGAGGATGATGTAGAAGGGGTGGTCGAAGATCCAGGGGCCGCGCGTCTGCTCCACCTGGTCCTTGCTGATCGTGAACACCGTCCGGCCGTCGAGCGTGTAGACGATGCCCCTGCTGTCCCAGTTGGCGGCCCAGACGTGGAAGTCGTCGGAGTAGTCGGCGCCGTTCGGCAGCGTGTACGGCCCGCCGACCCCGCCGCCCCCGTTGTACGCGGGCGCGTGCACGGTCGAGTACGACGTCTTCACGTCCTTGCCGAGTACCTCCATGATGTCGATCTCGCCGTTGTACGGCCACGGCCGCCCGGTCAGGAAGTCGGCCCCCATCATCCAGAACGCCGGCCAGAGCCCGTTGCCCTTGGGCACCTTGATCCGGGCCTCGACCCGGCCGTAGGTGAAGTGGAACTTCGTGCCGGTGTTCATCCTGGCGGAGGTGTACTGGCAGGTGGTGCTGCCGGTCAGCGGGTCGGTCGGGCAGGAGGAGCCCGGCGTGGCCTGCTTGCGCGCCTCCATCACCAGCTGTCCCTGGCCGTTCATGGAGGCGTTGTCGTGGTTGGTGTAGTACTCCAGCTCGTTGTTCGGCCCGGTGCCCGGGTCGGCCCGCCACTTGGCCGCGTCGGGCTTGCTGCCGGCCGCGCCGTTGAACTCATCGCTCCACACCAGGGCCGGCGGGTTGCCGGGGTCCTTCGGCGGGGTGGGCGGGGTGGTGGGGTTGCCGCCGGTGCCGTACACCTGGAACTCCCAGAGGCTGTAGCCGTAGGCGCCGGCCCGCTGGGTGCCGTACATGCGCACGTACCGGCCGGATCCGCTGACGTTCAGCGTCTGCTTGAACCCGCTGCCGCTGGTGGTGTTGTAGATGGTCGTCCAGTTGGCGGCGTCGCCGGAGACCTGGAGCTGGAAGGACCGGGCGTAGGCCGGGTCCCACTGCAGCACGACCTTGCTGATCTGCGCGGTCGCGCCCAGGTCCACGTAGATCCAGCCCGGGTCGGACCAGGCCGCGGTCGCCCATCTGCTGGCGGGATCCAGGTCGAACGCCCTGGCCGGGGTGCACTCCCAGCAGTTGGCGTCGTGCTGGGAGCTGGAGGCGACGCCGGGCTTGTTGTAGGACAGCAGCCGCTCGCCTCCGCCGCTTCCCGCGGTCCCGTAGACCTTGAACTCCCAGAGGCTGTAGCCGTACTGGGTGGCCCGCTGGGTGCCGAGGACGCGCACGTACCGGCCGCTGCCGGACACCGACAGGGTCTGGTTGCCGCCGGCGCCGGTGGTGGTGTTGTGGAGGTTGGTCCAGGTCGTGCCGTTGGCCGACGCCTGCACCTGGAAGGCGGTCGCGTACGCGGCCTCCCAGCTCAGCTCGACCTGGCTGATGGTCGCGCCCGTGCCGAGGTCCACCTGGATCCACTGCGGATCGGAGAAGGCGCTGGACCAGCGGGTGCCGGCGTTGCCGTCCACGGCGGCGGAGGCGGGGAAGGCGACGGCGTTCTCGGTGGAGGAGGCGGTGGCCGGTCTGCCCTGGGATAACAGGGTGTCGGCGGCGCCGGCGGGCAGCACCGACACCAGCGACATAGTGATCATGAGGGCGACGAGCGTCGCCAGGCGGCGGGGTGGACTCACAACGTCTCCGTCAAACTGGGGGGCTGGTTCGAGGGAGCGCTCCCTGACAGGGAGCGTGCTCGCGTACCGCACCTCTGTCAAGGCACGCGTTAACCCCTCCGAAACCTTCCTGACGCCAAAGAACGCGCTCTCTCAACGACTCCCCGCACACCCTCCGCGCCTGCCACCAGCCACAACGGGTTTCACCGCGAACCGACCCCCCGATCCCCCAAGAAACACCGAAAATCGGTCTCTTCTTGACTCTCCAGCACCCCGCCCCGCACCCTTCTGGGGGAGCGCTCTCTCAATCCCATCCCCAAGGAGGGACGTGAACCGGCCAACCCTGGAAGCCGTCGCCGCCCGCGCCGGCGTCTCCAAATCCAGCGTCTCCCGGGTGATCAACGGCGCCACCACCGTGGCCCCGTCCATCCGCGAGGTCGTGCTGCGGGCGGTCAGGGAGCTCGGCTACGTCCCGCACGCCGCCGCCCGCAACCTGGCCACCCGCCGGACGAATGCCGTGGCTCTCGTCGTCTCCGACCCGCCCAAGGGCCTGGTCTCCGACGACCCGATGTTCTCCGCGGTGGTGCGCCAGGCCAGCAGGAAGCTGGAGGCGGCCGGCAAGCAGGTGGTCCTCATGCTGGCGGGCTCGGAGGACAGCCGCGCCCGGGTGGCCCAGTACGTGGCGGCCGGTCACGTGGACGGCGTCATGCTCGTCTCCATGCACGGCGCCGACTCCCTGCCCGCCACGCTCGCCCGCAAGGGGCTGCCGCTCGTCTCGCTCGGCCGTACGAACCCGGCCGTCCCCTACGTGGACAACGACAACCTCGGCGGCGCCGACCTGGCCGTACGCCATCTCCTGCGGCAGGGCAGGCGCCGCGTGGCCACGATCACGGGCCCGCTGGACATGATCGCCGCCCAGGAACGCCTCACCGGCTACACCACGGCCATGCGCGAGACGGGGCACCGCTCGATCGTCTCGCTCGGCGACTTCACCCGCGTCTCCGGCGCCGACGCCATGCGCCAGCTTCTCCAGGACGACCCCGGCCTGGACGCCGTCTTCGCCGCCAACGACCTGATGGCCATCGGCGCGCTGCGCACCCTGCGCGAGTCGGGCCGCAGGGTGCCCGACGACGTGGCGGTGATCGGCTTCGACGACATAGAGGCCGCCCTCTACACCACCCCACCCCTGACCACCATCCACAGCCCGATGACCGACTGGGCCACCGCGACGGTGGACCTCCTCCTGGGCCTGTTCGAGGGCGGGCCCTCCGACCCCGTCCTGCTCCCGGCCGATCTGGTCGTACGGACCTCGGCCTGACGCCGTTCTGAAGCCGGCGGATGCCAGGCTGTCCCCCGGCAGGCGCGTTCCCAGCGAAAGGAGCCGAACATGAGGAAGTTACGGCCCGCGTCTCTCATCTCCGCATTCCTGCTGGCCGGCATTGTCTCGACGGCCGGCGCCACCGCGAGCGAGGCCACTACGGCGCAGGCGCCGCTGTGCCCGTACAACTACCTGTGCATCACCACGACAGCACCGGGAGCCAATCCCGACCAGCTGATTCCGGCCGGGCAGAGCAAGACGTTCCCCGGAGGCATCAGGGCCTACGAGTTCGTCAACAACACTTCCATGTTGTACTGCGTGGGAGGCAGCCCGAGCTTCGCGCTCCCGCCGCGCGACTCCAGGTCGTTCAACCCGGCGATCCGGGTGGTCAGTGTGAGCACGAGGGGCACCCCCACCGGGTTCTGCGTGGCGACGTAACCGGACGGACCAGCGCGAGCGCGCCCTCGCGCTGGTCTCTCCATTGACCCCTCTAGAGCGTGAGGCAGCCCACCAGCGGGATCTCGGGCGGGACGGCGACCGCACCGACGGGATTGCCGGCGGAACCCGTCGTGCAGTTGGCCATCAGAATGGGATCGACCTTCTGCAGCGACTCCACAACAGATGCCTTCGACGGATCGATGACCGCATGGGCCGCCACAGCGGGCGCGGCCATGCCGAAGGCTGCGGCGATCAGTGTGGTGACGGCAATCCTGCGTACGGATGTGCGCACGGAACCTCCTTGGCGTGAATACGAACCGCCAGTTGCATCACCCAAAGCAGCCACTACCCACCGTAGCTAATGGTTACTTAAAGCTAACCCTGTTGTGTGCCATAACGTTGCGGCGGCCAGTGACCAAGAAGGGGTGTAATCGACGAAAGGAGCACGGCCGGTGCGTCGCAGACAGGCGGACATCGCCACAGACCCGGACGCTTTCGAGGCGTTCTACCGGCGCCATGTCGATGCGATCACCTCCTTCCTCGCCCGCCGGGTCGCCGACCCGAACACGGTCGCCGACCTGGTGGCAGAGGTTTTCGTCGCGGTGCTCGACTCCGCCCACACCTACCGGCCGGGACGCGGCAGCGAGATCGCGTGGCTGTACGGCGTGGCCCGCAACACCCTCTCGGCCGAGCGGCGGCGGGCGTTCAAGGAGACGAGGCTGGCCGACCGCATCAGCGGGCGAAGACCTCTCGACTCCGACGACCTCGCCGAGCTGGAGGAACGCATCGACGCGGAGAGCCTGGCCAGGCGCGCCTTCGAGGCCATGGCCGGACTGCCGGACGGTGATCGCGCGATGCTCGAACTGGTCGTCATGGACCAGCTCTCGGTCAGCGAGGCGGCCACCGCTCTGGGCATCCGGCAGGGCGCCGCCAGAGCCCGGCTGCACCGCGCCCGCCGCACGCTCAGGGACGTGCCGGAGATGGCTCCCTTCGTCTTGGAAGGAATGCGATGAACTACAAGGAGCACGTCCTGATGGAGCTCAAAGCCGAGATCGTGGCCCGCAACCAGACTCGCCGCACGCGAGTCCGGAGGCGCCTGTTCACCGGGGTCGCGGTGGCCGGGATCGCCGCCGTGGCGGCCGTGGCGGTGCCGTTCCTGAGCGGTACGGAGACCCCGGCCCACGCGGTCACCAGGAACACCGACGGCACGATCACTCTGAAGATCAACGAATTCCGGGACCCCGCCCAGGTGGAGAAGGACCTGGCGCGGCTCGGCCTGACCGCCGACGTCTCCTACGTCAAGCCCGGCACCCGGTGCAAGCCCGGCCGCGGGGACACCTCCGACGGGCCCTCGTTCTCCAAGGAGGAGCTGGCGAGCGAGGACCCCGCGATCAAGAAGAGGATCAGGGAGGCGATCGAGAACTCGCCGAACGGCAAGGCGTTCAAGCTGGGCCGCGGCGAGGTCCGGATCGATCCGCGGCACATCAAGCGAGGCCAGACGGCCGTCATGGAGTTCACCGAGAACGAGGACCGGACCTCTGGCCCGGACAAGCCCAGAGCCCTGTGGCAGTTCGGCGGCTACCTCGTCACCGGCCAGGTGGCCCCCTGCAAGGTCATCGACGACCCGAGCTGGGACAAGATGCCCGACCCGAAGACGAACCCGGAGGCGTACCCGCCGGCCGGTAGCTGAGGTCGAAGCCGCCTCCCGACCGCGGGAGGCGGCTTCGTACTAGCCCTTGATGCAGATGAGCTGCCGCAGGTGCGCGACCACCTGCACCAGGTCCGTCTGCGCGGCCATCACCGACTCCAGGTCCTTGTACGCCCCCGGAATCTCATCGACGACCCCGGAGTCCTTACGGCACTCCACGCCCGCCGTCTGCTCTTCCAGGTCCTTGACCGTGAACGTCTTCTTGGCCTTGTTGCGGCTCATCTTCCGCCCCGCCCCGTGCGAGGCCGAGTTGAAGGACGCGCTGTTGCCCAGGCCCTTGACGATGTAGGTGCCGGTGGCCATCGAGCCCGGGATGATGCCCAGGTCGCCGCTGCCGGCCCGGATCGCGCCCTTCCTGGTGACGAGCACGTCCACCCCGTCGTACCGCTCCTCGGCCACGTAGTTGTGGTGGCAGGAGATGGGCTGGTCGAAGGTGATCTCGGGCAGGTGGCGCCGCAGCACGTCGCAGACCAGGCCCATCATGACCGACCGGTTGCGCCGCGCGTAGTCCTGGGCCCAGAACAGGTCGCGCCGGTAGGCGTCCATCTCCGGCGTGCTGCCGAGGAAGACCGCCAGGTCCCGGTCGACCAGCCCCTGGTTGTGCGACAGCCCGCGGGCGACGCCGATGTGGTGCTCGGCCAGTTCCTTGCCGATGTTGCGCGAGCCCGAGTGCAGGACGACCCAGACGGCGCCCTCGTCGTCGGCGCACACCTCAAGGAAGTGGTTGCCGCCGCCGAGCGTGCCCATCTGCACCTCGGCCCGCTCGCGCCGCGCGTGCACGGCCGGGTCCAGCTCGTCGAAGTCCTTCCAGAACTCCGCCCAGCCGGCCGTCTTCAGCCCGTGCACCTTGGCCGGATCGACCGGGCGCTTGTGGTGGCCGAACCCCACCGGCACGGCCTGTTCGAGCTTGCTACGCAGGTAGGCCAGGTTGTCGGGGAGCTGCGAAGCCTTGTACGACGTCTTGATGGCCGTCATCCCGCAGCCGATGTCCACGCCGACCGCCGCCGGCGAGACCGCGTCGCGCATCGCGATGACCGAGCCAACCGTCGCGCCCTTGCCGTGGTGCACGTCGGGCATGACGGCGACACCGTGCACCCACTCCAGGTTCGCCACGTTGCGCAGCTGCTGCATCGCCTGCGGATCCACCGTCTCCGGCTGCGCCCACATCCTGAGCGGACGCCGGGTTCCGGTCACCTCGTTGTACGTCATCTCGTATCGCCTCCTCCCGGTCACATCCCGAACGTGATCTATGACGCCAGAATCCACCTACCCCCCGCAACCGATTTAGCCCGGATGCGCTGCCACGGGCTCCGGCGTACGGCCCCTGCCGGGCAGGAGCGGGATGAGGGCCAGGACGACCAGGTTGGAGACGACGGAGAGCCAGAAGACCCCGCGCAGCCCGGCGATCGGGTCGGCGGAGGCGGTCTGGACGACGAGCGTGACGAGGGCGACGCCGAGCGCCCCGCCGAGCTGGTTGAGCATGTAGAGCACGGAACTGCCCTGCGCCACCATGGGTTCGGGCAGGGTGCGGTAGAGCGAGCCCATGGTGGGGGCGCTGAAGCAACCACTGCCCAGCCCGAACGTGAGCGCCGCCAGCGCCGGCCACACCTCGGGGGTGTCCCGGCCCGCCCGGGTGAGCGCGAGCATGCTCAGCACGGCCACGATCGCGCCGCCGAAGGCCAGGCCGCGCGCGCCGAGCCGGTCGGACAGCCGTCCTGCCAGCGGCATGGCGATGGCGCCGCCGAGCCCGAGCGGGGCCATGAGCAGCCCGGCGGCCAGCACGCCGTGCCCGTGCGCCTGCTGGTAGTACAGGGGCAGCGCGAACAGGCCGGCGTACAGGCCCATGCCGCCGAGTCCCATGATCGTGACGCTGGCGCTGAAGCTCCGGCTGCGGAAGAGGCGCAGGTCGATCAGGGGGCCGGGGCGGCGGGCGTGCAGGCCGTACCCGATCAGCAGCCCGGCCCCGGCGGCCAGCGGCAGCAGCACCTGCCACACCACGAACGCCCCCTGCTCCGCCGCCTGCGACAACGCCAGCACGACGGTCGCGAACCCCGGCCCGAGCAGCGCCAGCCCGATGACATCCAATCGGGACGGGCCCGTCGGCACCGGCTCGTCAGGCGGGATCACGCGCACGGCCAGAACCAGCGCCACGACGCCCACGACCACGCTGAACAGGAACATCGCCCGCCACGTCAGCGCGCCGAGCAGCGCGCCGCCGACGATCGGCCCGAGCACCGGCCCCAGCGACAACACCACGCCCATCAGGCCCATCACCCGCCCGGCCCGGCGCGGCCCGGCGGCCCTGGCCAGCAGGATCAGGACGAGCGGGTCGAGCAGCCCGGCCCCGATCCCCTGCACGACCCGGAAGGCGATCAGGCTGCCCACGTCCCAGGCCAGCCCGGCGGCCAGCGAGCCCACCAGGAACAGGGCCAGCCCGGCCACCCACAGGCGTTTGCCCCCGTACCGATCGACGGCCCAGGTCGTGAACGGGATCGTGGCCGTCACGGCCAGCAGGAACCCGGTGGACGCCCAGCCGATCGTGCTCAGCGAGGTGTCGAACGCCGTGGCCAGCGTTCCGGTGGCCACGGCGGCCATCGTGCTGTTGAGGATGCCCAGCAACCCGCCGAGCAGGACCACGGCGATCGTCCTCAGCAACCGGCCGTCCAGCTTATTTGAACTCATGGGTTCAACATAGTTATCTCATCAGTCCAGACACAACCAGCACGTCCAGCTACTTGAACTCATGGGTACAATCGACGACATGAAGGGGCGCATCGACAAGCGGCAGGCGATCCTGGAAGGCGCGTTCACCGTGTTCGCGCGGCTGGGCTACGCGCAGTCCTGCGTCCAGGACATCGCGCACGAGGCCGGGGTGGCCAAGCCGACGGTCTACAACCACATGACCGACAAGGCCACCCTGTTCAGGCACGCGCTGGAGGCCGCCGCGCGCACCGCGCTCGACCGGCGGATCGCCGCCCTGGAGCCGCTCGCCGCCCCCGGCGACGACCTGCGCGCCACGCTGGAGGAGGTCGCGTACGCCCTGCTGGAGCTGCACACCGACGGCAGCTCGTGCGCGCTGCGCCGCCTGCTGTTCTCGGAGATCACCCACTTCCCCGACATCCTCGACATCGTCAAGGAGAGCGGCCCCGACCGCCTCAACCAGGCGCTGGCCGACCGCCTGGCCCGCCTCGCCCTGACCGGCCACCTGCGCACCACGGACCCGGACCTGACGGCCGAGCAGTTCCTGGCGCTGCTCCTCGGCCCGCTGGAGGCCCGCACCCAGCTCGGCACCCGCGAGCTGGAGGAGGCGGAGCTGCGCACGATGGCCCGCGGGACCGTGGAGACCTTCCTGCGGGCCTGGGCGTCCTAGAGGACGGATCGCAGCAGGGGCAGTCGTCTCACGAGGGCCCCGGTCAGCCAGCTCAGGACCAGACTGGCCGGAAGGGCGAGAAGGAACTTCGGTACGGGGGCGAGTTCGACCGGGTGCAGCGCCGCCACGACGCCCACGATGATCGGCGCGTGCACGAGGTAGACGGCGTAGGCGTTGCCCGGCAGGAACGCGGGCGCGGTGACGTCCGCGTACCGCTGGAAAAGGCTGAGCAGCACCAGGATCGTGCCGGTGGCGAAGAGCGAGTCCCAGAGCGCGAACCCCAGATGCGCCGTGGAGGTCGCGGGCGGCGGGTGCTCCAGATCGAGCGTCAGGTAACCGCCCAGCGCCACCATCGGCACCACGGAACCCGCGATCAGGCCGGACCCGAGCGACACCGCCCGCCGTGGCAGCACCCGCAGCCAGCCATGCCGGTGGGCGGCGATGCCGGCGGCGAACAGCGCGACGTACTGCGGCAGGTAGGCGGCGCTCGGCAGACCGGCGATGGGGACGTACATCCCGATGGGCACGAAAATTCGCCACCCGTAGGAGACGACTCCCAGCACCAGCGCGAACCCCAGGATGTGCCGGGGCCGCAGCTCGATCGCGCGCCCGGGCCGATCTCGCCGGATGAGCGCGTAGCCGAGGGAGAGGATCAGCAGCACCTCAAGGAACCACATCGGGCCGATGTCGTACTCGGTGAGATAGAACAGCCAGTACGGAGGCCGCCCGGCCACCGGCAGGTCAAGATACGTGGGCAGCGTGTAGATCGGCCGCAGCAACACGAGGAAGACGACGAACGGGATCCCGAGCCGCCTGAGCCGGTCGGCGGCGAACGCCCGCGCGCCCTTGCGCTCCAGCGAGGCCGGCACGACGAAGCCGGACAGCAGGAAGAACAGACCCATGAAGAAGGTCTGGTTGAGTAAGACGAGCGCGTCGAGCGGCAGCCCCGCCGCCACGGTCGGCGGCGGCTCCGCGTTCGGCCAGACCCGCAGGTTCCCGTAGGCCAGCGCGACATGATGGGCCACGACCAGGATCGTCAGGTACACCCGCAGGTTGTCGACGAAGGCCAGTCTCCCGGTCATGCGGTCCCGGCCCGGGTGGCGTGCTCGAACATGGCGACGACCTCGGCGGTGTAGGCGGCGACGTCGGTGTCCGGATGCGCGAGGACCTGGAAACTGAACCCGTCGATCACCCGCCGCACCGCGACGGCCATCACCCGGGGAGAGAAGTCGCGGAAATGGCCGAGCCGCTGCCCCTCGCGGAAGATCTCCTCCAGCAGCCCGAGCACCTCCCGCTCCTCCCAGGCCGTGCCGAACACCTGCCGCCCATCGGCGTCCCGGTGACCACGGGTGATCTCGACCACGGCGTTGATCTCCCGGGGGTGCGCCGCAATGTAGGCGAGGTTGCTCTCCAGATATCCCCGCAACGCGTCGTGCGGCTCCGAGTCGCCGGTGAACGCGCCGGACCGCATGGCGAACTCGGCGCCGCGCGCGAACACCACCGCCACGGCCTCCTCAAGGATCTCGGCCTTGCTGGCGAAGTGGTAGGTGATGACGCCCTTGCTGATCCCGGCCCGCTCGGCCACCCGGCTCAGGGAGGCGCCCGCGTATCCGAACTCACAAACCGTCTCGATGGCGCACTCGACGATCTGGGATCGGCGGGCCGTCTCCGTGAACGTCGCGTCTCGTCCGGTCGAGCGAATATTAGTACGCATGGACACATATTAGTACGACCGTCTAGAGAACGCGCGGCCGACAAGACCCATTGTCGATGGGAGTCAAGGGATATAGTCTGCCGCGTGTGGTAGAACGAGACGATTACGCGGCCATTCGCGATCGGATCATCGGGCTGTCCCACGCCCAGGGCCTGCGCTGCGACTGGGCAGAGACGACCAGGCGCCAGCGATTCCTGCTGCTGTGGGACACCGACGGCCGGGTCGCGGCCCGTGCGGCCGTCCCGCTCTACCCCGGGGAGACGCCGTACCTGGTGGACTCCCTCGAACGAGGGCTGGCACACCTGTTCGGCGAGGGCTGGCTGAAGGACTGACTGGAGCATCCGCATGACCGCAGACCGCGTCGACGTGCACGTCACCATGGCCGGCAATCTGTGGCTGGCCCAGGTGGACGGCGTGGCCGGCGGCATGTCCGCCCGCACGCTCAAGGAGTTGCACGCGGACGTCGCCGAAGGGCTCCCCTTCCTGTTCGCCGACCGCGAGCGGCCGCCGTCCCCCGTCTTCCACTACGCCCTGCCCGGGCTGTCGGAGCAGGACCTCGACGACTTCGCCGCCCTGCAGCGCCAGGCGGCGGCGATCGCCGAGGACTACACGCGCACGCTGAAGAAGCGGGTCAAGCACATGAACGAGCTCGGGTTGTCCGACGGGGACATCGGCGAGTTGCTCGGGCTGACCAAGCAGCGCATCCAGCAGATCCGCAGCAACGCCAACGACCAATCCCGCCAGACCGGTTAGGGCTTCTCGTCCGTCCAGCCCGCCTCGATCAGCGCGGTGGAGTTCCACACGGCGCCCGGCTCGAAGTCGGCCTGCAGCCCGCCCGGCTTCACCACCACGAACTCGTTGGCCAGGCCCCGCCCGGTCCGCTCATCGAGGATCAGCCGGTTCTCGGAGACTCCGCCGCGCGGGTAGCTCTCCTCGACCGACACGGCCGTGCCCTCGCGCCCCTCGGCGTCGGCCACGTTCTCCGTGATCTTGACGCTGTCGAGCTCGGCCAGCATGCGGAAGGCCGCCCCCCGAACCTCCGGCGTCACCGGCATGTCCATGATCAACCCCAGGCTGACCTTGAACAGCCACACGTCCCCCGACATCTCCTCGCTCGTGGACTCGGTGCCGTGCCCGGCGTAGGAGGCCATCAGCCACTTCTTCAGCTTCGCCGGGTCGCCCGGCAACCCGCGCAGGTCCTTCATGGTCACGTTCCGGCCCAGCCAGAACACCTTGTCGCCGTCCACCAGCGGGGTGTGGCTGGTACGCGCCTTCCCCTCCGACGTGGACAACGTCAGCCCTCCTAGCCCCTTGCCCGGGACGACGACCTCGATCTCGGACGGCGAGCCCGCCCGCTCCCACGCCGCCCGGTCCGCCGCCGTGGCGGGCTCGGCCCCGAGCCTCCTGCTGCTGCCCCACTGCTCGCCCCCGGTCGCGCTGGGCGTCCATCCCTCGCTGCGTTCCCGGTCCATGACCGCGTAGCCGCCGGTCTTGGCGGTGTACAGGTTCCTGCCCACCGTCACGCTGTGCCAGTAGGCGCCTTCCTTCTCGACCTGCCGGTCCGCCTTGTCCGCCGCCGCCAGCAGCACCTCCCGCGCCGACAGCGTCACCCGGGGCGCCGTGGGGGTAGCTGTGGGGGGCGCCGTCGCCGTGGGGGTCGCCGGGCCGCCCGACATGATCACCGCCACCGCCACCGCCGTGACCGTGGCCGCCGCCGCTCCGGCCAGTCCCAGCCCCCAGGCCGGCCGCGGGATCGTCCCGCGCCTGCGCCGCCTGGGCCCGGACATGGCCCTGGCCAGCTCCGCCGCCCTCGTGTCCGCATCAACCGGCCGGTCGCCGAGGTGTGCCGGCCTGGCGGCCCGAAGTTCGTCGATGGGGTTCATGACCACTCCTCGCTCAGGTTCCGTACGTGGGGCGTGGGCGTCGCCGCGGACGCTTCCATGGCCTGCTTGAGCCGTTTGCGCGCCCGATGCAGCCGTACGCGGTAGGCCGCCGACGAGCAGCCGATGACCTTGGCGGCCTCCTTGGGGGACAACCCGTGCCAGGCGAGCAGAACGAGGATCTCCCGGTCGTCCTCGTGCAGCGAGGCCAGGGCCCGCAACACCGCCTGGCGCTCGGTCACCTGGTCGGCCACGTCGCCCTCGGTCCAGCCCTTGAGCTCGGCGGCCAGCGCCTGCCTGCGGATCTCCGCGCGTACGTTGTCCCGCAGCACATTCCTGGCGACCCCGAGCAACCACGGCAGCGGCGGCTCGGGCACGTCGTCCAGCCGCCGCCAGGCGATCGCGAACGTCTCGCTCACCACCTCGTCCGCGACCTGCCGCCCCGCGCGGCTGACCACGTAGGCCCACACGCGTTGCCGGCACTGGTCGTAGATGCCGGTGAACCGGTGCGCATCATCCGTCACCGCCCAGCCCTTCCGTTCGGAATACGTTCTTCTGACACCAGGAAGTGGTCCGAAGCCCTCCTTTGTTACAGGGCCTGACAGTGTTCCCGAGCCGCCTGTCAGGCCGCTATCAGCACGAACCCGCATCGTTCCGGTTGTCACAAACGGTCGATGCGGGAGATTCCTCATGGCTCATCCACGCCGCTGGTACGTCCTCGGCGTTCTCTGCGCGGCGCTGCTCGTGCTCAGCGTCGACAACATGATCCTCACGCTGGCCATCCCCGCGCTGATGCGGGAGCTCGGCGCGAGCCCCGCCGACGTGCAGTGGATCCTCGACGCCTACATCCTGACGTTCGCGGGACTGCTGATCACCGCGGGCAGCCTGTCGGACCGGTACGGCCGCCGCCGGCTCCTGATCGTCGGGCTGGTCGTGCTCGGCGGGGCGTCCCTGCTGGCCACGTTCGCCGATCAGTCGTGGCAGCTCATCGCGTGCCGCGCGCTGATGGGCGTGGGCGCGGCCCTGGCCATGCCCAGCACCATGTCCATCCTCATCGTCGTCTTCGACGAGTCCGAGCGGCGCAAGGCGATGTCGATCTGGGGCATGGTCAGCATGGTCGGCATCGTGGTGGGCCCCACCCTGGGCGGGCTGCTGCTGCAGCACTTCTGGTGGGGATCGGTCTTCCTGGTCAACGTGCCGCTCGCGCTGCTGGCGATCCTCGGCACCTGCGCCGTCGTACCGGAGTCACGGGGGCCGGCACGGCGGGCCGACCCGGCGGGCGTGCTGTTGTCCGTCGCCGGGATGGCCGCGCTGGTGTGGGCGATCATCTCCCTGCCGCACGAGGGCTGGTCGGCGCCGGTCGTGACCGGCCTGGTCGTGGCCGTGCTCGCGCTCACCGCCTTCGTGCTCTGGCAGGCACGGACTCGTAATCCGATGCTGCCGCTGGCGATGTTCAGGCAGCGCGCGTTCAGCGGGGCCGCCGCGTCGGTGGTGCTGCTGGTCTTCGCCACCGCCGCCATGCAACTGGCCCTGACGCAGTTCCTGCAACTCGTCCTCGGCTACGGCGCGATGGTGGCCGCGCTCGCCTTCGTGCCGCTGGCCGTGTCCGTGGCGGTCTTCAACCTGGTCGGCGCCACGCTGGCCAGGCGTGTCAGCAACAAGACGATGATCGTGGCGGGCATGCTGGTGATCGCCGCGTCGCAGGGCGTCTTGGCGCTGATCGGCCCCGGAGACGGGTACCCGCTGCTGGCCGTGGGGCTGGTGGTGATGGGGGCCGGCACCGGCCTGGCCGCTCCCAGCGGTTACGCCATGCTCATGGGCGCCATCCCGCCGGAGCACGCGGGGGTGGGCTCCGCGGTCAACGACACCATCCAGCAGGGCGGCATGGCGCTGGGCGTGGCCGCGCTCGGCAGCCTGCTGTCTGCCGCCTACACCGCCGCGCTGCCCGCGGGCGTGCCCGACGTGGCCAGGGCGTCCCTGACGGGCGCGCTCGGCACGGGATCGCCCGAAGTGGCCCGGGTGGCGCGCGATGCCTTCCTGTCCTCCATGTCCCTGGTCAACACGGCTGCCGCGCTGCTCTCGGTGGCCGGAGCCGTGCTGGCCTTCTTCGTTCTGTCATCCTCTGAAAGGAAAGTTCATGCTTGATGTGACGACCTACCGGGCCGCGGAGAGCCTGCTGCCACACCACCGCGCCGCGCTCGTGCCCGGCGGCCGGATCCGGCCCATGTGGACCGGGGACGGTGCCCGCTTCTGGTACCGGACGGACAAGCGGTTCGTGCTCGTTGACCCGGCCGCGGGCACCCGCGTGCCCGCCTTCGACCACGGGCGGCTGGCCGCCGGGCTGGCGCGGGAGTCCGGGCAGGAGGTGGACCCGGCGGCGCTGCCGTTCACGGCCATCATCCTGACCGGCGGGGGCGTCGAGTTCGCCGCCTTCGACGCGTACTGGCGTTGCGACCTGGACTCCTACGCCGTGACAAAGAGCACGCCGGCCCCCGCGGCGGCCTTCGTGGAGACCGCCTCCCCCGACCAGCGGCACGCGCTCTTCCGGCGCGAGCACAACCTGTGGGTCCGCACCCTGGACGGCGCGCGGGAATGGCCGCTGACCTCCGACGGCCTGCCCGACCACGACTACGCCACCGCGCCGGACTGGTGGCAGAACGGCGTGCTGGTCCGCAAGCTCGGCTTCCCGACCATGCCGCCGGCCGCGATCTGGTCGCCTGACGGGACCCGCGTGCTCACCCACCGGACGGACCAGCGGGGCGTACGCCTCAACCACCGGGTCGAAGCCCTGCCGGCGGACGGTGGCGCGCCCCGGCTGCACAGCCAGCGCTACGCCTACCCAGGGGACGAGCGGCTGCCGCTGGCCGAGCTGGTGGTGCTCGATCTTTCCGGCGGCGAGGTGGTACGGGCGGCGGCCGAGCCGCTGTTCATGTCCGTGGTCTCGCCGCTCATGGGACGGTTGGCGTGGTGGGCCGCCGACGGCACGGCGGTGTACTACCTGAGCCAGGCCCGCGACGGCCGCCGCCTCTCGCTGCACCGGCTCGACCCGGACACCGGCGAGGTCACGATGCTGCTGACCGAGACCGGCGACACCCGGGTGGAGCCGAACCAGTGGGCGGAGGGCCAGCCGCCGATGGTCGAGGTGCTCGCCGGCGGGACCGAGGTGCTCTGGTACTCCCAGCGCGACGGCTGGGGACACCTGTACCTGTACGACGCGCGCACCGGAGCGCTGCGCGGCCGGGTGACCTCGGGCGACTGGGCGGTCAGGGAGATCCTGCACGTGGACGAGGCCCGCCGGGTGGTCTACTTCACCGCCGCCGGGCTCGTGGCCGAAGACCCGTACCGCCGCTCGGTCTGCCGCGTCGGGCTGGACGGCCGGGGGTTCGCCCGGCTCACCGACGACGACCTGGACCACCACGTGACGGTGTCGCCGGACGGGTCCTGCTTCGTCGACTCGGCCTCCACCACCGCCGTCCCGCCGGTGACGACCGTGCGGAACTGGGACGGAAAGGTGGTCGCCGAGCTGGAGCGCGCCGACATCAGCCGCCTGCTCGCGACGGGCTGGACCGCGCCGGAACGTTTCCGCGTCAAGGCCGCCGACGGCGTCACCGACATCTACGGCGTGCTGCACCGGCCGCACCACTTCGATCCCGCGCGGCGCTACCCCGTCATCGACACGCCCTATCCGGGCCCGCAGACCCACCGCGTCTTCCCGACCTTCGACGCCGGCATCATCGGCATGGAGGCCGAGGCGCTGGCCGCGCTCGGTTTCGTGGTGGTGGCCACCGACGGGCGGGGGACGCCGGGACGCGACAAGGCGTTCTCCGACGCCTCCCACGGCAACCTCGGTGACGCCTCCGACCAGGTCGCCGCGATCCGGCAGCTCGCGGAGACCCGGCCGTGGATGGATCTGGACCGGGTGGGCGTCGTCGGCCCCTCCGCCGGCGGCCACCAGGCCGTACGGGCCATGCTCGACCACCCCGACCTGTACAAGGTGGGCGTTTCGAGCTGCGGCAACCACGAGATGCGCTACCTGCACGCCGCGTACGGCGAGCCGTACCAGGGCATGCCGGACGAGGTCGACTACGGCCGGGTGTCGAACGTGGAGCGGGCCGAGCTGCTGGCGGGCAAGCTGCTGCTGATCCACGGCGGCATGGACCCCAACGTGCTGCCCGACCACACGATGCGCCTGGCCGAGCGGCTCATCCTGCTGGACAAGGACGTCGAGATGCTGATCATCCCCGGCGCGGAGCACCTCTTCCTCGGCTACGAACACCACCTGTACCGGCGCAGGTGGGACTACCTGGTGCGGAACCTGATGGGCGTGGAACCGCCCGCGTACCGCCTCACCCCGCTCGTCTTCGACGCCGAGTTCCTCGCGGCCTGGTTCTGACCGCCCTCAGGGGGTGAGGCGGTCGAGCGCCTCGTCCCTGGGCAGTCGCGCGCCCCGGCGGTACGCCTCGTCGTACCCCGGGGCGCCGAGCCTTTCCACCAGCCCGGCGACGAGGTCACGCAACTCCGGATCACCCTCGTCGAACGCGCCCCTGATCGCCCGGCTCATCCCCAGCGCGGTCGCCGCACCGGCCGGATCGCCCTCCCCGGCAAGCAGCCGGGCCAGCAACTCCGCCGCCGAGGCGACGTCCCGCCCGGCGATCGCGGCCCTGGCCGCGCCGGGGAACCGCCGCCGCGCCTCGGCCACCGCGCCGATCGCCAGCAGGTTCGCCACCCGCGCCGGCGCGACCAGGATCTCGGTCATCTTCTCCGGCACCGCCAGCTCCCCGGCCAGCGCCTCCAGCTCATCGAGCGCCTGCTCCGCCTGCTGCCACGCGCCACCGCGCCGGTGCAGGTCGGCGACGCACGCGTGCAGCGCGAGCACCGAATGCCGCTGGTCACGGCCGCGCATCGACCGCCGCGCCGCCGCGACGTCCCGCCAGGCGCCGTCGGGGTCACCGCCGCGCATCCGCTCGCCCGCCAGCCAGGCCAGGTACCAGATCTCCTCCTCCGAGCCCAGTTCCGCGGCCAGGGCGACGCTCCGCTCGGCGGCGGCGACCGCCCGCGCGTGCTCGCCCTGCACGGAATGCGCCCTGGCCGCGCTGTTCAGCACCATCGCCAGCCCCTGACGGTCGCCCGCCTCCTCGCACCGCCGCAACGCCTCCGCCCGCGCCGCCGCGCCGCCCTGCCAGTCGCCGCGATCGGTCCGCACGTACGCCTCCACCCAGCACGCGCACGCCCGCGCCCACGGGTCCCGGTGGCCGCGTGCCTTGCGGACCTCCCGTTCGGCCAGGTCGTCGAGGCCGAACAGGTACGCCGCGGGCAGCACCACCGGCATCAGGATCGCGAAGCGCTCCATCGCGCCGGTCCTGACACAGTCCTCGATCAGCGTACGGGCCCGCTCGCCGTCCGGCATGACGCCGGTGTTGGTGGCCAGCTCGTGCACGGCGGTGAAGGTGGCCCGCACGTCGCCGGGCAGCGCGTCGCCGAAGCCGAGCACCTCCTCCGTCAGCGATCCGGACCTGGCGTCGTACCGTACGGTGTTCCAGTACCAGCTGAGCGCCGACAGGAACCGCCACGCCGACTCCGCGTCCCCGGCCGCGACCGCCATGCGCAGGGCGAGCACCAGGTTGTCGTACGCGGCGTCGAAGATCGCCATCGAACGCGCCTGCCCGTGACCGCGCAGCAGCGGCTCGTGTCGTTCAGCCAGCTCCAGGAAATACCGCACGAAACGGGCCTCGACCTCTTCCCGCTCACCGGCGTGCAGCAGCTCCTCCGCCGCGTAGGCCCGTACCGTCTCCAGCATCCGGTACTCGCGCCCCGCCTGCACGATCGACTTCTCCACCAGGGCGGCCAGCACGTACGCGGCGTCCTCGTCGTCTCCCCCCGAACACACCGCCTGCACCGCCGCCTCCTCGGCCCCGGCGGGGAACACCGACAACCGCCGCGCCAGCGCCCGCTCCGCCTCCGTCAGCAGTTCCCAGCTCCACTCGACCACCGCGCGCAGCGTGCGCTGATGCGCGGGCGCCGTCCTGTTGCCTGAGGAGAGCAGCCGGAAACGGTCATCCAGCCGGCGCGCGATCTGCCCCGCGCTCATCGAACGCAACCGCGCCGCCGCCAGCTCCAGCGCCAGCGGCAACCCGTCCAGCCGCCGGCAGATCTCCACCACCGGCCCCGCTGTGGACCCGTCCAGCTCAAACCCGGGCCGCACCCCCGCCGCCCGATCCAGGAACAGCCGCACCGACGCCGTCTCCTCCCCCGGCGCGGCGGGCACCGCCAGCGGCCCGAGCCGGCACAGCGCCTCGCCCACGATCGCCAGCGACTCCCTGCTCGTGGCGAGAATCCGCAGGTACGGCAGGCGATCGAGCAGCCGATGCACCAGCTCCGCGACGTCCTCGACCAGCCGCTCGCAGTTGTCGAACACGAGCACCGCCTCACCACCCGCGAGCAGGTCCACCAGCCCGTCGAGCGGGTCCTGCGGCGTACCCCGCCACTCGGGCGGCCGCAGCGCGGCTGAGCTCAGCGTGCCGAGCACCACGTCCAGCAGCCGACCGGGCGTGTCCACCCCGGTCAGCGGCACCAGCCACACCCGCCCGCCGCGATAGGCGCGGTGCCGGGTCACCGCCTCCACCGCGAGCCTGGTCTTGCCCACCCCGCCGGGCCCGACGACGGTGACCAGCCGGGAGGTCTCCATCAGCTCCAGGACCAGCTTCAGCTCCTCCTGCCTGCCGACGAAGCTGGTCAGCCAGCGGGGCAGGCGCGGCTCACCGCGTTCGACGGGCCTGTCGAACTCGCCCCGCAGCAGCGAGAGATGCGTCTCCCGCAACTCCTGGGACGGATCCACCCCAAGTTGCCCGGCCAGCGCGGCCCGCGTCTCCTCGTAGACGGCCAGCGCCTCGGACTGGCGGCCGGCCGCGTACAGGGCCCGCATCCGCAGCGCGGCCAGCCGTTCCCGCAGGGGATGCCGCTCCCCTTCCGCCTCCAGATCGGCCAGCACCTCCTCGTGCCTGCCGAGCCGTACCTCCGCCTCGAACCGCCCCTCGGCCGCCCCCAGCCGCAGCTCCTCCAGCCGATCGGCGGCGGCCCCGGCGAACGGCACCTCGCTCAGATCGGCCAGCGCGGCACCCTTCCACAACCCGAGCGCCGCCCCGAACGTCGCCGCCGCCGCCTGCGCCCGATCGGCGCCCAGTTCCCGCCGCCCCTGCCCCACCAGTTCCTCGAACCGGTACGCATCCACATCCCGCCCCTGGACCACCAGCCGGTATCCACCCGCCCGCGACTCCAGCTCACCGACTCCCCGCAGCGCCCTACGCAGCCGGGACACCAGAGCCTGCAACGCGTTGGCGGCATCCCTCGGCGGCTCGGCCCCCCACAACTCCTCGATCAACGCCTCGGCCGGCACCAACCGCCCCGGATCGAGCACCAGCCTGGCCAGCAACATACGAACCCGAGGACCACCGACCTCTATCGGCGTCCCGTCATCGTCATAGGCACGCACCGGCCCGAGCAACTCAACCCGCACCGCCTCAGCCTCTCACCTTGCTACGCATGGGGCAGCGCCACCGGATCGGCTCTGCCGACCAGGCAGGGCAGGTCGACCAGCAGCACATCTCCCCTGCGCCGTGCCGCATCGATGAGGTCGGGCTGGAACCCCTCCATCGAGAACAGCGCCAGTACGGCCGACGCGGTGTCGTGCCCATGCTCGGCCAGCACCGCCTTGAGTCGTTCCAGCCGTTCGAGATCCGCCATGGTCCGCCGGGTGACCGTCGCCTTGGCCTCTCCGACGACGCTGATGTCCGCCCGTCCCGACCTCTTGTCCAGGGCGACGACATCGATCTCGTGCTTGGCCCGCCCGTTCCTGTCATTGACCACCGTCGCGGTCACCACACTCGCGTTGCCACGAAGAGCGGGATCGGCCTGGCCACGCAGCCATTCCTGAGCGCAGAGCTCAAAGTGGGGCCCCAGGACACGCGCGACGAAGGTCGGGTGCGAACGCTGCCAGGCCTGCTCCGGCTGCCCCGTATCGACGAGATCGCGCTGCGGCACGGTGATGAGGTTGTGAAAGCGCACGATGGGATCGGCAACCGTGATCACGGGCCTTCTCTCCCATAGCGGGTCGGTCTCGTGACGCAGGTATCCGGCAGTCACCAGTGCGTCGATGGGGCGCGTCAGAGCAGTGCGCGGCTGTTCCAGCAACCCGCCGATCTTCGCCGGGCTGGTCGCCCCGTTCGCGACCGCATTGATGATCGCGTAGTGCAGGGCGCTACCGGTGAACTTGGGGTCCTCCCTCAGGAGATACTCGGCTTCGCTGCCGGAGAAGAGTGCCTGCCTCGGGTCCAGGACGGTGGCCGGCACCCAGCGGTCCATGTCGGCGGCGCTTGCGGGAGGCGGGACATTGGCCAGATTCCGGTAGCCGGGAGAACCGCCGACTATCGCGTGCGTTCGCAGAGCCGCCGCCGGATCCCCGATCTCCCAGTGCCTGGCCGTGGTGTGCAGATCGAACGGCTGCAGGCGCAGGTCCAGCGCCGCCCGGCCACGCAGGGCCTTGGTACCGGAGAGCAGCTGATTCATCACCGACATGGCCGAGCCGCAGACGATCACGCGCCCGCCCGGCACGCCCTGTCCGGCCTGGGACTGGTCATAGAGCAACTGGAGCAGGCCGGGAACCTCGGGAGAATGAGCCATCCAGTACGGCAACTCGTCGATGACGAGCACGCCGGGCGCGCGTCCACCACGCCCGGACGCGAGTTCGACAGCCGTGGTGAGGAGCGATTCCCAGCTCGCGTCGGCCATCAACTCGGCCGCTACCCCCGCATAACGCGCGATCTCCGCCGCCAGGCGACGCCTCGCCGCGACGACACCCTCCTCGGCAACGGCCGTGACGTACAGTCCGCCTGTGGCCTCGGCAAGAGCACGCAGGAGAAAACTCTTGCCCACCCTGCGCCGCCCAGAGACGACGCCGAGGCGAAGGTGAGGGTCCGGATGCCGAATGAACTGGGTCAGAGCGGCCCACTCTGCCTCGCGAGCCAGCAACCTGTGCGGCTTCTCCATTGACGTCACCTGATTAGTATGTCATCAAGCATACAAGAATGGCGCATCGCTTCGATAAGTCTGTGACCGATAATGATAAGTACAGCTATCATAATTGTGACTATCATTAGCGTGGAGGCTTCATGCTCACCAAACCACCTCGGCTGTTCGGCCGTGACGACGAGTGGGCCGAACTCGCCGACTTCGTCGCGGCTCCCTCCACCGGCGCCACCCTCGGACTCGTGTACGGCCGCCGCCGCCAGGGCAAGACCCTCATGCTCGAACTTCTCGCCCGGGAAACCGGCGGCCTGCTCTTCGCCGCCACCCAGCAGACCGAGGCACAGAACCTCGCCGACCTCGGTGCCGCCTACGCCGAATACCGCGGGCTGCGGCAGCCGGTCTCGTTCGGCGACTGGCGGGAAGGGCTCGACGAGCTTCTGCGTCTCGGTGAGGAACGCGCCACACCGGTGATCATCGATGAGTTCCCCTACCTGGTCTCCACCACACCGGCGCTGCCGTCGTACCTGCAACGAGCGCTCAGCCCGACGGGGCACGCCAAAGAGCGCACCAGAACGCGTCTGATCCTCTGCGGCAGTGCCCTCACGACGATGGCCCAACTGCTCGGCGCGGGAGCGCCGCTACGGGGGCGGGCGGTGCTCGAACTGATCCTGCGGCCTTTCGGGTTCCGCGACGCGGCCGCGTTCTGGGGGCTGACGCAGGATCCCGAGCTCGCTTTCCGGGTCAACGCGCTCGTCGGCGGCACTCCCGCCTACCTGGAGATGTGCGGCGGATCGGGACCGGCCGACCTCGACGCCTTCGACCGGTGGGTGCACAGGCGGCTGCTGAACCCCGCCTCGGCGATGTTCCGCGAAGGCGGGCTGCTGCTGCGCGAGGAACCGTCGATCTCCGATCCCACCTCCTACGCCGCCGTCCTGGCCGCCATCAGCGCGGGCAACCACCGCCGCTCGGAGATCGCCGCGGTCCTCGGGCGGCCCGCCGGCGCGCTGGGCCATCTGCTCGCCGGCCTCCAGGGCATCGGCCTCGTCGCGCAAGTGAACGACGCTATGAGGCAGAAGCGCAGCGTGTACCAAATCGCCGAACCGGTGGTCCGGCTCCACCAGTTGATCACCCAGCGGCGCGAACCCGAGCTGGTCGCCGGGCGGGCCGCACGAGTCTGGCAGGCCAACGCCGACACGGTCGCCTCCAAGATCTACGGCCCGCACTTCGAGGACCTCGCCCGCGAGTGGTGCTTCCTGCACGCGTCCGGCGACACGCTGGGCGGGACCGCGAGCGCCGTACGCCCGAGCGAGATCTCTTGCCGTGCGCACCGCCAGGGGCATGAGCTCGACATCGTGGTGACGGAGACGAACCCGTCCGCCCCCGATCGCATCACGGCGATCGGCGAGGCGAAGGGCACCCTCACCCCCATGGACGTTCCGCAGCTCCAGCGACTGGAACACCTGCGCGCCCTGCTCCCGGACGCCCAGATCGACTCACCGCCCAAACTGCTGCTCTTCGCCCGCGCCGGGTTCACCGAGACGCTCGCGGGGGTGGCGCGCGGGCGTGCCGACGTGGAGCTGATCGATCTGCGGCGCCTCTACTCAGGGGACTGATCCGGGAATTTACGCAATGGCCCGGACCTCTTGTAAGGTGTTGATCGCTCAGAACGCCGTCCGCACCCAGGACGGCCGATGTGACCGGGACGTAGCGCAGCTTGGTAGCGCACTTGACTGGGGGTCAAGGGGTCGCAGGTTCAAATCCTGTCGTCCCGACCAGTTCTCGCTGGTCGAGCAGGGGTGTCACCGACCATGGTGGTGTGGCTCCCCTTGGGTTGCATGCGGTACGCCGCAATCAGTGCCAGGGCGACGACGACGGCCAGGGTGAGGAAGGCGTCGGAGTAGGCGGCGCCCTCGTGGGCGGCGTACAGCGGGTTGATGGCGGTGCTCTGCTGCCGGGCGGTCACCAGCACGCCGAGCAGGGCAGGGCCGGTGCCGGCGCCGAGGAACTGGGCTCCCTGGAGGATGCCGAGGCCGACGCCTACCTGGTCGGGTCGCAGGGCGCCGGCCGCGGCGGTGATGATCGGGGTCAGTACGAAGATGAAGCCGACGCTGAGGCCGAGCATCCCGATCGCCGCGGGTAGCACTTCCGCGAAAGAGGACAGGAACAGCGTGAACGCGCCCATGACGGTGAGGCCGGTCAGTACCAGGGGGCGGGTGCCGATGCGGTCGGTGAGGCGGCCGATCAGTGGGGAGACGGCGGCGACGGCGACGCCGGCCGGGATCATGACCAGGGCGCCGGCCCCGGGGGTGAGGCCGTTGACGTCCACCACCAGCAGGGGGACGAAGACCAGGCCGCCGAGGTTGACGATCATGGCCAGGAAGGCGACGGCCACCGCGTTGCGATAGACGTGGTTGGTGAACAGGGCGGGCGGGATGAAAGGCTGCGGGACGCGGGAGGTGCGCCAGGCGAAGAGGGCGATCGCGACGACCGCCGCCAGGAGGCTGAGCCAGGAGGAGGGGGCGGTGAAGCCGGCGACCTGTGCCTGGGTGATGCCGTACAGGATCAGGCCGGCGCCCAGGCCCAGGAGGATGCCGCCGGGGAGGTCGAAGCGGGACGCGCCCGCCGGGGTCTCGTCGGGCAGGACGCGTAGTGCCGCGGGGAGCAGGAGCAGCGCGACCACGAGCATGAGCCAGAACAGCGCGGGCCAGCCAAGGAACTGGCCGATGCCGCCGCCGATGGCCGGGCCTGCTGCGGTGCCGACGCCCGTGGTCGCCGAGATGACGCCGATGCCCGTGCCCCGGCGTTCCCCGGGCATCAGCCTGGTCACGGCGATGATCGAGAGCACGGGGATCGCGGCGGCGCCCACGCCCGTCACGAATCGGCCGAGCACGAGTACGAGCAGGTCCGGGGCGAGGGCGCTGATCAGGCTGCCGGCGGCGTAGGTCAGCAGGGCGAAGGAGAACAGGCGCCGCAGGCTCACGCGGTCGGAGACGCGCCCGTACAGGGGGATGCCGATCGAGAACATCAGCAGGAAGCCGGTGACGACCCAGGCGAGTTCCGCCTCGGAGGCCCCGAACTCCGCTCCGATGGACGGCAGGACGAGGTTGACCATGTCGCTGGCGATGACGGTGATGAGCATCGCCGGCAGGAGCACTGCCAGCAGAGCCCTCGCCGGAGTGGGTGTCATTTCGGGGTTCCTCCAAAGCCTTAACTGCTACTTATGTGGTTACAGTTTGGGGATGAAAAAGGGCGGAGGTCGTAACCTCCGCCGTGGCGGCTACATACGGGAGGCGACCTCGCGCTCCCTGTCCAGCACCTGCTGGAGCAGGTGGGCGATGGTCGTGCGGCCGAGGCGTTCCTCCATGGCGCGTTCCGCCTCCTGGAACTCCGTTTCGAGCAGGCCCTGCATGTGCCGCCCGACCTCGCACGCGTCGCTGGCCGGATGGGCGTGCCTGGACAGGATCGGCCCCGCCTCCACGGCGGCGAACGCGTCGTGGAGCGTGATCTCGCGGGGGGCGCGGGCGAGGGACCAGCCACCGTTGCGACCCTCCGCGGACCACACCAGGCCGGCGTCGCGCAGATTGCCGAGGATGCGCCGCACGAGGACCGGGTTGCTCGACAGACTGTCCGCCACCTCCGCCGAGGTCAGCGAGCGATCGCCCCAGCGCGCCAACATGGTCAGCGCGTGGATCGCGACCGCGCTTCTGCTGCTGAGACTCACGTGATCCCCTTCCGCTCAAACTGATACGAGGCTAGTTGCAGTTACGATCTCGCGTCAATATGGCCGCCCGGATGGGAGGACATGACAGACGGTGCAGGGAATTGACAAGCGGGGGCGGCGTGAGCGATCCTGATTGCGGCGGCAGGGAGTGCTGGGTCTGCGTGAGCGTGGACAAATTGCCTTAGAGCGAGTACGCTCGTGCTTCCACGCCGCCTCTTTGGCGACCCGCGATGTTTGCTCACTTTGCGTGGTCGTCTGGCGTGCGTGTAGTCAGTCCGCCGCGAGCCCTCGGAAGGACATCTGTTGGCAGCCTCGCGCAACGCCTCCGCCGTACCCGCTGGTCCCCGT
>NZ_JBFAKB010000038.1:0-114931 GCF_040655495.1 Nonomuraea sp. NPDC050404 | reverse complement strand
CCGGGGGGGCGCCGGCCCCCCCCCCCGCGGGGGCGGGGGCCCCCGGCCCGGGCCCCCGCCCCCGCGCTGCTGCTGGCCGCCGGAGAGCTGGTTCGGCTCGTGGCGTACGCGGTCGGTCAGGCCGACCTGCTCCAGCGCGGCCAGCGCGCGGGCGCGCCGCTCGGCCTGGCCGACGCCGCCGTACACGAGGGGCAGCTCCACGTTGGCCAGCGCGCTCATGCGCGGGATCAGGTTGAAGGACTGGAAGACGAAGCCGACCCTGCGGTTGCGCAGGATGGCGAGCTGGTGCTCGTCCAGCAGGCCCACGTCGGTGCCGTCGATGCGGTACGTGCCCGAGGTCGGCACGTCGAGGCAGCCCAGGATGTTCATGAGCGTGGACTTGCCGGAGCCGGAGGCGCCCATGATGGCGACGTAGTCGCCGCGCTGGACGTCCAGGTCGATGCCGCGCAACGCCCGTACCCTGGCGTCGCCCTCGCCGTACTCCTTGACGAGGTTCCGCACCCGCAGGACCGGCACCGGCTCCACGACGCTCAGCGCCGGTTGCCCGGCCGCGGCCGTCATCGCCCGCCCCCCGGCATGCCGCCGCCTCCGGGGAACCCGCCGCCCCCGCCGAACTGCCGCTGTCCCCCGCCGCCGTTTCCTGAGGTGCCGCTCGTGGTGGCCGGCGGCACGATCTGGTCGCCCTCGGAGACGCCGGACTTGATCTCGGTGAGCGTGGCGCCCCGCACGCCGACCTCGACGGGTGTCCTGCTCTGCCGGCCGTCGGTGAGCACCGTGACCGTGGTGCCGCCGCCGCTGGTGGAGATCGCCGTGGACGGTACGGTGACGACGTCGTCGGCCTGCCCGACCACGACCTGGACCGCGGCCGTCTGGCCCAGCCTGACTTGGCTCGGGACCTTGGTGAAGGTGACCGTGACCGGGTACCGCACGACGTTGTCGCTGGTGGCGGCGACCGGTTCGATCTGGGTGACCTCGCCTGTGGCGCTCACGCCCGGCAGCGCGTCGAACGTGATCGCGGCCTTCTGGCCCTGTTTGAGCTTGCCGACGTCCGACTCGGTGAAGGTCCCGACGAGCCGCAACTTGGTGGTGTCGGCCAGCTCGACGAACCCGGAGGAGCCGCTCGAACCGGTGGAGCTGCTTGAACCGGCTGAGCTGCTTGAACCGGTGGAGCCCGCGCCTCCGGTGCTCGTGGTGCCCTGCCCGCCGACCGAGCCGTTCACGGCGGTGATCGTGCCCTTGAACGGGGCCTTCAGTACGGTCGCCGCCACCGTGCGCCGGGCCTCCCGGTAGGCGTTGCGGGCCTTGACGTAGGCGGCGTAGAGCTGGGCGGTGCCGGTCCCGTCGTCGAGGGCGCTGTCGTAGTCGGCCTTGGCCGCCGACAGGCTCTCCTGGGCGGCGGAGTCGTCCAGCCTGGCCAGCAGGTCGCCCTTGGCCACCTTGTCGCCCGGCTTGACGTAGATCTTCGCCACGGTCCCGCTCGTACCGAACGAGAGCGCTCTGGAACGGGAGCTCTCGACCGCTCCCGAGGCGGACACCGAGGCGGTCACCGAGCCCCGGCCCGCGGTCACCGTGCGCACCGCGGTCTCACCGGCGGCCTGTCCCGTGCCGAGCTGCGCATAGGCGAGCCCGGCGCCACCGAGCAGGAGCACCGTGAGCGTCCCGTTCGTCATCAGCGCTCTGCGCCTGATCGACACCTTCACAGGCGGTGACCCTTGCACACAATGCTGCGCCGCAGCCGCGAGCAAGCTGAACGTTCGCTGACAACCGGGTCCTGGCGCCGGGCGTACAGGTAACTCTTAGGGTGCTCGCAGCCTGGCGCCATACTGCTCGGTCAGGATGGCCCGTCATGAGAGCGACTTTCGCGCTGGGCGGGCTCGCCCTGGCCGTGCTCGTGGCCGGGTCCGGCCTGGCACTGGCGCTGCGCGACGACGCCCCGCCGGCCGCGCGGGTGCGGCTGGCCTCCGCCGCCCGCGGGCCCGTCACGGCCTCGGTGAGCGCGGCGGGGAACACCGTGGACGGCTCGCGCAGGGACCTGGCGTTCGGCTCCTCCGGGCCGCTGACCAAGGTGTACGTCAAGGTGGGCGCGAAGGTGAAGAAGGGTCAGGTGCTGGCCAGGATCGATGGGCGGGCGGCGCGGGAGGCGTACGAGGCGGCCAAGGCCGATCTGGCGGCGGCGGAGGAGTCCCTGAAGACGGCCGCCACAGCAGGCGACACGCCCGCCTCGACCGGCAGAACGCCCTCCACCACTCGCGGCGCTGGGACCACGACGACCACCTGCGCACCGACCACGGGCAACACGACACCCCGCGCCACGGCCACGGGCAACGCGACACCCCGCGCCACGTCCACGGCCACGGGCAACGTGACGCCTCGCGCCACGACGGCGGGTAACGCGGTCCCAGACGCCACGACTCCCGCTGCCACCGGCAAGGCGACCGGCGCGACACCTTCCAGTAGAGCCACCGGCGCGACGCCGGTTTCGTCCGGCGCGGCGACCCCTGGTGCCGTTTCCGCCGGAGTGGCCGGTCCCGGGGGCGCAGTGGCCCGCGTCTCCGGGACCGGCGGGGCTGTGGCGGGTGGTGGGGCCGATGGTGCCGTCGGACCTGCGGCACCGGTGCTTGGGCCTGCGACGCCTGTCCTCGGGTCCTCGGCGCCGTCCGGCGAGAAGGCGGGCCTGGGTGCACGCCCGGTGTCCGGCTCCACTTCGCGTCCGGCGACGGAGCCCACGCCGGGACCTTCGACGCACCCCACGCCGACGTCCGGTCCCTCCGAGCCCGAGCCGCAGCCCACGGTGACGGTCACCGTGACGGCCACCAAGACCGTGATCAGGACCGTCACCGTCACTCCGACGGGCGGCGCGTCCGACGGCGGAACAGGCGGTCCCGGCGATCCTGGTGGTCCTGGTGGTCCTGGTGGTCCTGGTGATCCCGGCGGTCCCGGTGGATCAGGCGGGGATTCGGACGGCGGGGATGTGCAGCCTGGGGGCGGACCGTCCTCGACCGGCTCCCCCACCGCCGCGCCGTCCGCCACCGGCAGGCCCTCCACCAGCGCGAAACCGTCCGCAACCGGCAAGTCCACAGCCAGGCCCAGCACCAGCCCCTCGCAGGGTTCCTGCGCCCGCAACGGGACCGGCAACGCGGGTAAGACCGGTGGCACCAGCAGCACTGGCCACGCCGACAGCACCCCTGACACCCCTGACACCCCTGGCACCCCTGGCACCGGCGGTCCGGAGGCGGTGGGTAAGGGTGGGGTCGGTGAGGAGCAGGCGGCCGCGAGCGTGGATCGAGCCGAAGCCGCCGTGGAGCAGGCCGCCGAGGCCGTACGCGGCACCCGCATCGTGGCCCCGGCGGCCGGCACAGTGCTGTCGGTCGGCGGCAAGACCGGAGACACGGTCGGCACCGGCACCTTCATCAGCCTCGGCAACCTGAACGAACTCCAGGTCCAGGCCATGGTCACCGAGTCCGACGTGAACCGGCTCAAGCTCGGCCAGAAGGCCCGGATCACCCTGGCCACCCGAAACGGCGAACACCACCAGGGAACGGTGACGGCCATCGCGCCCACCTCGACGGTGGACGGCCAGCTCGTCCGCTACTCGGTCGCCCTCGCCTTCGACGAGCCGCCGGCCGGGCTCATGCTCGGGCAGACCGCCTCGGTGACGGTCACCACGGAGGAGTCGGGGAACGACGCCGTGTACGTGCCGGCCGCGGCCGTACGCACCCGTTCAGACGGCACTCAGGTGGTCACCGTGCGCTCCGGCGGGCGGGACTCGGCGACCGTGGTGCGCACCGGGGTACGCGGCGACCAGTACGTGGAGGTCGTCTCGGGCCTGGGCGAAAGCGACCAGGTGGTCATGTCGGGCGGCACCTCGGGCGAGTTCCCCGACGGAACCTGGCCGGACGCATGAGCCGAACGCATGGGGCGGACGCATGAGGCGGGCGTGCTCGCCGGGGGCGGCAGGACGACGCGCCGGGGGCCGCCCCTGCCCATGAGCTGACCGGTCCGGACGGCAACCACCCGCCCGCCCGGCCCGGTCAATCCAGCCGGACCCCGAACCTGCCACCCGGTGTCCGGCTGACGCCCGGCCGGACTTCGTACCTGCCACCCGAAGTCCGGCCGGGCCCACCATGACGATCCGCCCCGCGCCTTCCCGGCCGGGTCCCGGTTGAGCCGATCTTCAGCGGGCTCCCAGCCAACCTTCAGCCAACGCGAGGAGCGGCGGCGGCCCGCGCGGCGGCCGAGTCAGGGGTGGCGGCCGGGATGGACAGGCGGTGTGAGGTCTTGGCGCGGGCGCCCTTGCGGGAGATGTAGTCGAGCGTGCGGAAGTCCACCGACATCTCGTCGCGGGTCAGCCGCGCCATCAGGTAGCCGCGCCGCTGGTCGATGTAGGACATGTGGGGATTTTCCTGGAGGGCTTCGGCGATCCACGTACGGTCCCGGTATCCGTCGCCGTCGCTGGCGATGGAGGAGGCCACCAGTTCCCTGGCCACCACCGGCGAGTCCGGGTCGTCGAAGTCGGTCTTGAGCTCGGCCAGGTGGTGCATGTGCGCGTCACCCGTCAGGACCACGGGGTTCGGCGTGCTGGACAGGGACTCCAGCAGCCGCGTGCGTTCGGCGGCGTAACCGTCCCAGGAGTCCAGGTTCACCTCGCGGCCCGGCCCGATCTTGAAGTCGCGGTGGGCCACCATGATCTGCTGACCGAGCAGGTTCCAGCGGGTGGTGGAGTCGTGCAGGCCGCTCTCCAGCCAGCGCCACTGGTCGGAGCCGAGCAGCGTGCGCTTGTCCGCCAGCCGCTCGTCGCAGCCGGCCCGTACCCCGTCCAGGCAGGCCTGGTCGTCGCGGAACTGCCGCGTGTCGAGCAGGTGGAAACGCGCCATCGTGCCCCAGGAGATGCGCCGGTTCACCTTGAGCACCGCCCCCTGGAGGGTGGCGCGGCGCAGCGGCATGTTCTCGTAGTACGCCCTGAACGCCTGCGACCGCCGCTGCTCGAAGCCCGGCGTGTCACTGCCGGAGACCTCGCCGGCCCAGTTGTTCTCCACCTCGTGGTCGTCGAAGGACACCAGCCACGGGGCCACGGCGTGCGCGGCCTGCAGGTCGGGGTCGCTCTTGTACTGGGCGTGCCGCAGGCGGTAGTCGGCGAGCGTCTCGCACTTGCCGGGGGTGTGGTCGCGTACGCGGCCGGCTATGGACTTGTAGCCGCTGGGGCCGTACTCGTACATGTAGTCGCCGAGGAAGACCACCAGGTCGGGCTCCTGCTCGGCCAGGCGGCGGTAGGCGGTGTAGTAGCCGTGCTCGTAGTGCGCGCAGGCGGCCACCGCGAAGTTGAGCGGCGTATCGCCCTGCGGCGTCGTCCTGGTGCGCCCGGCCGGTGAGAGCCTGCCCTGACTTCTGAAGCGGTAGAAGTAGTCGCGCCCCGGCTGCAGGCCCTTGAGCTCGACGTGCACGCTGTGGGCGGCGCCGGCCCTGGCGGTGGCGGTGCCGGACTTCACGACCTTGGTGAAGCGTTCGTCCGTGGCGACCTGCCAGTCCACCTCCATGTCACGGGAGGGCATGCCGCCGCGGCCGTCGCCGCCCAGCGGGTCGATCGCCAGCCGGGTCCACAGGACGAAGCCGTCGAGGGACGGGTCGCCCGAGGCCACACCCAGCGAGAAGGGGTCGGCTCTGAGAGTTCTGGACGATGATGAGGCGGCCGCCGCGGGGATGGCGGGCGGCGGGATGAGAAGGCCGGCTGTCGCCGCTGTCAGGAAGGCTCTGCGGTCCACGTCACCAGGTATGTCCACCCGCGCTGACCCCGCCGTGACAGCGGAGTCAAGGGCGGATGAACAGCACCGGTCGGTCAGCGGGCGCCACCCCCCGGCAACGGCATCACCCGTTCACGAAGAAGGGGCGGCGGCCGCCGTTCGTGCCGGGGAGTGCCGCGCGCTGACCGATCAGGGGCGGCGGCCGCCGTTCGTGCCGGGGAGTGCCGCGCGCTGACCGATCAGGGGCGGCGGCCGCCGTTCGTGCCGGGGAGGGCCGCGCGCAGGTCGGTGCCGGGGGTGAAGTGCACGCCGTTCATGCCCGCGCGCCGGGCGCCCTCGACGTTCTCGGGACGGTCGTCGATGAAGAAGACCTCGGCGGGGTCGGTGCCGAGGTCGCGGGCGAGTTCGTCGTAGATCTCCCGGTCGGGTTTGACCAGGCCCATCCTGCCGCTGTAGAAGCGGTGCCCGATCGCGGCGATCCAGGGCAGCTCGTCCAGCCCTTCGCCGACGCAGACCGGCGCGTTGGACAGCAGCGCCACGTCACGGCCCGCCTCGATCAGCTCGCCGAGCAGGCCGACCGTGCCGGTGTTGGGATAGGCCCAGCTCGCGACGTCCATCGCGACCATCCGGGCAACCTCGTTGTGTGTGGCGGTCCGGCCGATTACGGCCGACCAGTAGGCGTGCGGTGTCAGGCTCCCCCGGTCGAACTCCAGGCGGTGCTCCCAGTAGCCGCGTTTGAACGTCTCGGGCTCGACGTCCACGGCCCGTGCCATGGCCTCGGCGTCGGAGTCGGGCTGGGGCAGGGAGAGGACACCGCCGTAGTCGAAGACAATCCACGTCATGCGAGAAATGGTCGCAGATGCGGGTGCAGCGCCGGGCAGCCCAGATACTTCTCGGCGGTGTGGAAGTCGATCCAGTCGAGGTTGACCAGCTCCTCGACGTCCACGCCGGTGAAGCTGCGGGCCAGTTGCGGCGGGATGGCGGCGATGTCGTCCTTGTCGGCGATGTTGACCCAGCGCCTGACGCCCTTGGGCCGTTCGCCCCGGCCGTTGACGGGGGCGGGCAGCAGGTGCTCGAAGATGACGTTGCGCATGCCCAGCGGGCTGCCGAGGGTGATCAGCAGATCGACCCGCAGGTCCGGGTTGGCCCACAGGGCCTCGTACGTGACCACGCTGCCGAGCGAGTGGGCGATCACCACCTGCGGCCGGTTCTTCCTGATGCACGCGGCCACGGCCTGCCGGGACCGCTCGCGCCTGGCCTGGTCGGTGAGGTAGGCGGCCACCTCGGGCGCGAACAGCTTGGCGAAGGCCGCCGACCGGCCGTCCAGCCGGTCCAGCAGCCACCCGGTGAACGACTTGAGCGCCCCCGTGACGTGCTCGCCCACGCCGATCTGCCGCGCCCAGCCTTCGAGCAGTTGCTCGGCCCGCGTCTCCAGGTCGGCCGCCGCCGCCCGGGGCGCCGGGCCGTCGTTCCCGCCGTCGTGCAGGAAGTGGGAGAAGTAGGCGATCTCGGCGAAGTACGCCCGCGACTCGCCCCCCAGAGCCGCATGCAGGTAGCGGTCCCATTTCAGCCGCATGGCCTCGGCCGCCCCCGGGACGGACCTGCCGGCCCGCAGGTAGTAGTTGTACTTGCCGATCCCGTGCACGCCGACGATGACGGCCACCGCTGCCTCCCCAACCCCGTGATCCTGCGCGCGATACTCACATACGCCGCTTGCGATCGGCCAACCGGTGTCCGGGTAGGGGAAAATGCCATTGCGGACGGCATGGGGCCGCCGTATACGGTGACATCTTGTAACGAACGCCCGTTCCGTGGACAGGAGCTCCGCGCATGCCCGGCCCGCTGGTCGTCAACGACTCGATCGTCATCCCCGACGTCGAGCTCGTCTGGCGTTTCTCCCGTTCCTCAGGCCCGGGCGGTCAGGGCGTCAACACCACCGACAGCCGCGTGGAGCTGACCTTCGACGTGGCCGCGAGCACCGCGCTGCCGCCGGCGCTCAAGGCGCGGGCCCTGGAGCGCCTGGGCTCGGACACGATCACGGTCGCCGCCTCCGAGTACCGTTCCCAGCTGCGCAACAGGGAGGCGGCCGAGCACCGCCTGGCCCAGCGGGTGCGCGAGGCCATCGCCCCGCCGCCCAAGCGCCGCCGCCCGACCAAGCCGAGCCGCGGCTCCGTCGAGCGCCGCATCACCGCCAAGAAGCACCGCTCCGACGTCAAGCGCCTGCGCCGCAACCCCTGACGGGACATTTTCCGCGAGGCGTTTCACCGCTTTTGGAACGATCCACGCCCCGCATTGCGCCGTACACCGTACGACAGGAGAGGTGACGATCAAGAAGGACACCGCGGACACCAGGTCGCATAGGTCCTCACTTTTGGACCGCTTTTTCCTTCGGGTAGCCTAACCTACGGTACCGTAACCTGAAGGAGAAGATCTTTTATGGCGATGTCTCAGACGGAGCTGCTGCACGCGCTCGAGCCCGTGGTCGCCGTGGAACTCAACCGCCACGAGAAGATGGCCAAAGAGTGGTTCCCGCACGAGTACATCCCGTGGAGCGAGGGCCGCGACTTCGACGGCATCTACGGGGGGGAGGCCTGGCAGGAGGGGGACTCCAAGATCCCCGAAGCCGCGCGCGTATCGCTCATCGTCAACCTCCTGACCGAGGACAACCTCCCCAGCTACCACCACGAGATCGCCTCGACGTTCGGCCGCGACGGGGCCTGGGGCACCTGGGTGCACCGGTGGACGGCCGAGGAGGACCGGCACGGCACGGCCCTGCGCGACTATCTCACCGTCACCCGCGCCGTGGACCCGGTGGCGCTGGAGCGGGCGCGCATGGCGCACATGGAGTCCGGCTTCGCCACCGAGTACAACACCATGTTGCAGCAGCTCGCGTACGTGTCCTTCCAGGAACTGGCGACCCGGATCGCGCACCGCAACACCGGCATGGCCTCGGGCGACGAGGGCTGCGAGCGGCTGCTGGCCAGGATCGCCGCCGACGAGAACCTGCACATGCTCTTCTACCGCAACCTGCTCAAGGCGGCCTTCGAGCTCGACCCGAACCAGACCATGCGCGCGGTGACGGACGTGGTGACCACCTTCCAGATGCCGGGGCAGGGCATGGACGGCTTCGCCCGCAAGGCCATGATCATCGCGAACGAGGGCATCTACGACCTGCGCCTGCACCTGGACGACGTGCTCATGCCGGTGCTGCGGCAGTGGTCGGTGTTCGACAAGCAGGGGCTGAACGGCGACGGTGAGCAGGCCCGCGAGGAACTGTCGGCCTTCCTGGCCAAGGCCGACGCCACGGCGGCCCGATTCGTGGAGCGCCGCGAGGAGCGCCGCGCCCGCGCCGCCGCCCGCCGGCAGTAGCGCCGCGCCGTCTCCCTCTCAAAACTCCTGGTTTTACGGCTCCGCGCGGGAGGGCCCGACCACCGCACGTGGCTGGGCCCAGTCCAGGGAGACGCTCCTCCGGTTCACGGGGCCGGCCGCCGTTACGGCGCTCGCTCGGCCCCGTCCGTGGTCGAACGCCACCCCCGTCCGGCGAAGCGTGTGCGCCCTCTTGACCTGGGGATGGTCTTGGACATCCCAGGCATCGGGCAGGTTCCAGGTAACACCGGAACCCCTGGGGAGCAGTGGTGAAAATCATCGGGATCGCCGCCAGTCTCCACGCGGGGTCATTCATCACCAGATTGCTGGACGCGACGGGCGCCGAACGGCCCACCGGCGTCGGCTTCGAGGTTTGGCGCGGATTGGGTGAGATCTCCCCATACCGTCCCGGGCCCGTTCCCGCGTGCGCGCGCGAGCTGCTCACGCTGGTCGCGGGCGGGGACGCGATCCTGCTGACCGCGCCGGAGCACAGCCTGCTGCCGCTGGAGCTGACGTACGCGCTGGACTGGATGTCGGCGCGGGACGGGCTGTCGGGCAGGCACATCGCGGTGATGAGCGCGAGCGCGCGGGCCTGCGGGGCCATGTGGGCGCAGGCGGAGCTCTACAAGCAGTTGCTGGGGGCGGGCGCGGTCGTGATGGGGGCCGAGCTGGTGGTCTCGCCCTCCTGCCCGCACTTCGACGAGGACGGCCATCTGGTCGCCGCCGACCTGCGGGCGCAGGTGCGCAAGGTGATCCGCCAGCTCTGCCCTGCCGAGGTCATGGAGCCGGCGCTGTCCCTGTGAGGAGGGCGGTCACTCCTTGGCGTTCAGCAGGCGGTCGAGTTTGATGCTCAGGTCCAGGACCTCCGAGCGCAGGAAGTCGAACTCGTGCTGGACCTCCGAGCGGATGACGCTGAACTCGGCGGCGATCTCCGCACGCACGTCGGTGCCGTCCTGACCGTCAAACGACGGGAACGGGGTGAACGGGGCCGGCCGTGCCGACACTTCCCGTCTGACGCCCTCGACCTCGGTCCCGACGGCGGCGAACTCCTCGCCGATCTCCGTTCTGGCGCGCGACAGCTCGGCCTTGAGTGAGGCGACCTCCGCCTGCAGTTTCCTGGAGCGCTCGATGATCTCGCGCAGGAGGGATTCCTGCTGCTCCAGCCCTCCCGCCTGCTCCGTGGTGGTCTCAAGATCCTCGACACGGAGTTTCAGGTCGAGAATCTCCGCTCTTACGTCCACCCGTGCCCCGCCTTTGCCTGTCGTCCCTTACTCCTGTCAACCCATCGTCGCAGGGAGTGAGCAGGATCGGGGTTCAGATGAAGAACCGGGGTGTGGTTCTTTCCCCCGGCCCGAACGACGGCGGCTCGCCATATGCGGCATTAGGGTACAAAACCCTGCGGACAAGCGGGGACATTGCCGATCTCTCGGCGAGAGTAACGCGAGCGGAGGGCGGGGGAGAATTCTCTACCCGGGCCTCACCGCCGGTCCTCGATCTCCCACAGGTGATCGATGACGTGCCAGGCGACGCGGCGCAGCGCGTACCGGGGCGGCCACTTCTCGGTCACGGGGGGCTCCCAGGCCCGCGACAACACCTGCGTCAGTTCCGCCCGCATCGCCGCACGGTCCCCCTGCGACCTGTACGGCTTGTGCAGCACCCCGACCTTGCGGGCATAACCGCGCTCGGCCTCCGTCACGTGGGCGACGATCTTGCTGAGGTCGCGCCCGCCCCCGCGCGGCCCCTTGCGCAGATCCTCCGGCGAGACCCCGGCGACCTCGTCGAACAGTTCCCAGGCCGCGCGGATCAGGGCGACCGAGCGCTCGGCCTCGGCCCCTGACAGGGGCTCCAGGTCCAGATCGGGCACCTCGTACGGCACGCCGAAGTCCGTCGTGCTCGTTCCCCGCACCTTGGCCGTCACCTCGGGCTCACCGGGCGTGAACGCCAGCCCCGCCCGCTCGGCGATCTGCCGATAGCGGGGCGCGTACTCCATGAGCCGATCGATGGCCGCCTCCTCGCCCTTGTCGATCCGGCACCAGCCCGGCCAGTCGAGCGAGCAGGCGAACACCTTCTTCGGTCCGGTCTCCAGGTAAAGGCGTGTCATGCCAACGAGCCTGCCAGGTGTACCTGTCAGGGGGCGTCAGGTTCAGATGAGGTCGATGAGGTCGGCCACCGACTCGACGACCAGGGACGGCCGGTAGGGAAAACGGTCGATCTCGTGCCGCTGGGTGACGCCCGTGAGGACGAGGATCGTGTACAGCCCGGCCTCCATGCCCGAGACGATGTCGGTGTCCATGCGGTCGCCGATCATGGCCGTGGTCTCGCTGTGGGCCTCGATCTCGTTGAGCGCGCTGCGCATCATGCGCGGGTTGGGCTTGCCGACGAAGTAGGGCGCCACGCCGGTGGCCTTGGTGATCATGGCGGCGACGGCCCCGCAGGCCGGCAGGGAGCCCTCGGTGGAGGGGCCGATCGGGTCGGGGTTGGTGGCGATGAAGCGGGCGCCGCCCTCGATGAGGCGGATGGCGCGGGTGATCTGGGTGAAGCTGTAGGTGCGGGTCTCGCCCAGCACCACGTAGTCGGGGTCGAGGTCGGTCAGCACGTAGCCGACCTCGTGCAGGGCCGTGGTCAGCCCCGCCTCGCCGATCACGTACGCCGATCCGCCCGCCCGCTGGTCGTCCAGGAACTGCGCCGTGGCCAGGGCGGAGGTCCAGATGGACTCGGCCGGCACGTCGAGGCCCGCGCCCGCCAGGCGTACCGAGAGGTCACGCTGGGTGTAGATCGAGTTGTTGGTCAGGACCCGGAACTTCTTGCCGGACTCGCTGAGCCGCTTGATGAATTCGTCCGCCCCGGGGACCGGCCGTCCCTCGTGGACGAGCACGCCGTCCATGTCCGACAACCAGGAGTCGATCCGCTTACGCTCAGTCACGCGCCCATCGTACCGAGCGCGCCTTATCGACTTCCCGCCCGGCACGTGAACAATGTTCATCATGTCGTTCACTGAATCCGCCCAGGACATGCGAGACGAGCTGGTCCGGCTCAGGCACTCCCTGCACACCACCCCCGAACTGGGGCTGCACCTGCCGCGCACCCAGGAGAAGGTGCTGACGGCGCTGGAGGGCCTGCCGCTGGAGATCCAGACGGGCAAGGCGCTCAGCTCCGTCACCGCCGTGCTGCGGGGCGGCAGGCCGGGCCCCGCGGTGCTGCTGCGGGGCGACATGGACGCCCTGCCTGTGACCGAGAAGAACGACCTGCCCTACATCTCCCAGTTGCCCGGCCAGATGCACGCCTGCGGGCACGACCTGCACACCACGATGCTGGCGGGGGCGGCGCACCTGCTCAGCGCGCGGCGCGAGGAGCTCGCCGGTGACGTGATCTTCATGTTCCAGCCGGGCGAGGAGGGGCACGAGGGCGCCAAGCACATGATCACCGAAGGGGTGCTGGACGCGGCGGGCGCGCGGCCCGTGGCGGCGTACGGCATGCACGTGGTCTCCTCGATGTTGCCGCCGGGGCTGTTCGCCTCGCGGCCGGGGCCGATCATGGCGGCGGCGGACACGTTCTGCGTGACGGTGAAGGGGCGCGGCGGGCACGGGTCGAGCCCGCACCGGGCGCTGGACCCGATCGCGGCGGGCTGTGAGATGGTGACGGCGCTGCAGACCATGGTGACCAGGACGTTCGACGTGTTCGACCCGGTCGTGGTGACGGTGGGCAGCTTCCACGGCGGGTCGGCGGACAACGTGATCCCGGACGATGCCCGGTTCGAGGCGACGGTGCGTACCTTCAGCAAGCACAACCGGGAGCTGGTCAAGCGGCGGCTGGTGGAGGTCGTGCAGGGCGTCGCGGCGGCGCACGGGCTGCGGGTGGAGGCGTCGTTCGGGATGGGGTACCCGGTGACCGTCAACGATGACGGCGAGGCCGAGTTCGTGGGCAAGACGGCCGATGAGCTGTTCGGTCCCGGGCGTTACTTCGTCTCGCCGCAGCCGGTGATGGGGTCTGAGGACTTCTCGTACGTGCTGGAGAACGTGCCGGGGGCGTTCGTCTTCCTGGGGGCCTGCCCGCCCGACCGCGATCCCGCGACCGCGCCCTACAACCACTCCCCCGAGGCGGTCTTCGACGACGCGGTGCTGCCGGACGGGGCCGCCCTGTACGCCTCGCTGGCGTTCGCGCGGCTGTCCTGACGTGCGCGCGTGGGTGGTGCGGCGGCCGGGGCCGATGGCGTCGGGGCCGCTGGCGCTCGTCGAGCGGGAGGTGCCCGAGCCGGGGCCCGGCGAGGTCCTGGTGCGGGTGGAGGCGTGCGGCGTGTGCCGTACGGACCTGCACCTGGCGGAGGGCGACCTGCCGCCGCACCGCCCAGGCACCACGCCAGGACACCAAGCGGTCGGCCGGGTCGTGGGCACCGGCGAGCGGGCGGACGCGGACGTGAGCCTGGGCGAGCACGCGGACGTGAGCCTCGGTGAGCACGCGGACGTGAGCCTCGGTGAGCGCGTGGGGGTGGCGTGGTTGCGGGCCACCTGCGGCACGTGCCGATACTGCCGGCGGGGTAAGGAGAACCTGTGCCCCTCTTCTGCCTACACCGGGTGGGACGCGGACGGCGGGTTCGCCGAATATCTCCTCGCGCCCGCCGCCTACGTCTACCCCCTGCCCGGCGACCCGCCCGCCGAGCGGCTGGCGCCCCTGCTGTGCGCCGGGATCATCGGTTACCGGGCGCTGGCCCAGTGCAACCTGCCGCCCGGCGGGCGGCTGGGGATCTACGGGTTCGGGGCCTCGGCCCATCTGACCGCGCAGGCCGCCCTCGCGCAGGGCGCCACCGTGCACGTGGTCACCAGGTCGGCCGCCGCCCGGCGGCTGGCTCTGGAGCTGGGCGCGGCCTCGGCTGGCGACCGGCCGCCGGAGCCGCTGGACTCGGCGATCCTGTTCGCGCCGGTCGGCGATCTGGTGCCGCCCGCACTGGAGGCGCTGGACCGGGGCGGGACGCTGGCCGTGGCGGGCATCCACCTCAGCGACGTGCCGGTGCTGAACTACGAGCGGCACCTGTTCCAGGAACGTACGCTGCGCAGCGTGACCGCCAACACCAGGGCCGACGGGCGGGCCTACCTGGAGCTGGCCCTGGCGCGCCCGCCGCGCGTGAGCACGATTCCCTATCCCTTGGCGGAGGCCGACCGGGCGCTGGGCGATCTGGCCGCCGGGAGGGTCGATGGGGCCGCCGTCCTGGTAATGAGCTGAGGAAATACTTGATGGCGCTTAGCACCACTTCGTACACTGATGAAGGAAAGTTACATTAACCTCACAACCTCTGGAGATTATTGACGCCGATAAGGCGCGATCGTAATGTCCGGTCAATCCCTAGAGACATCCCCCGGAGCGGCAAATGAAGCGACTGGCAGCGGTAGTGGCGTTGCTGGGCCTTGCCACCGCGACAGCGGCGTGCAGTGGTGGTCCCACCAATCAGTCCGGCTCGGGCGGTGGTGGCGGCGGGCTCTTCACCACGATCGACGCGACCAGGCCGGGCCTTGAGGCAACGGCGCCGGCCAACCCGTACAACCCCAAGGGCAACTCCTTCGTCGGCTTCAACGCCATGCGGATCGGCTGGGTCA
The DNA here is from genome assembly GCF_040655495.1 of Nonomuraea sp. NPDC050404. Lineage (NCBI taxonomy): Bacteria > Bacillati > Actinomycetota > Actinomycetes > Streptosporangiales > Streptosporangiaceae > Nonomuraea > Nonomuraea sp. NPDC050404. The sequence goes on along the minus strand of NZ_JBFAKB010000038.1, from coordinate 100,239 downwards.
AGAACCACCTGACCGACCCGAACCAGGCCCTGCCCGGCATCGCGGCGAGCTGGGAGATCGCGCCCGACAACTCCTCGATCACGCTGAAGCTGCAGCCGAACGCCAAGTGGTCCGACGGCAAGCCGGTCACCGCCGAGGACGTCAAGATGTCCATCGGCATCGCCTACACGCAGGGCAGCACGGCCTTCTCGATCACGCCGGGCGCGGCGGGCGCGGCGGCCGAGGTCACGGTCGTCGACCCGCAGACCCTGAAGATCACCCAGGACATGGCCAACCCGAGCCCGAAGTTCGCCCGCGGCGTGCTGGACACCACCGTCCTGCCCGCGCACGTGTGGAGCAGCGTGTTGCCGGCCGACTTCTGGGACAAGCTCAAGACCGCCCGCGGTGACGGCGCGGACGCCGAGAAGGCCCGCGAGGAGATCCCGGCGCTCGGCGAGAAGGTACTCGCCTTCGCCCCGCCCAAGGACGTCTCCGCCGGCCCGTTCGTGCTGGAGCGGGTCAACCCGTCCGAGGCGCTGCTGGTCAAGAACAAGCACTTCTTCAACGCCGCGAACGTCGCGCCCGCGCAGGTGAAGTTCCTCAACTACACCGGCAACGAGCAGGTCTGGAACTACCTCACACAGGGCAAGCTCGACCAGTCAGGCTTCACCGCCACCCCGACCGACGTGATGAACCGGATCAAGCAGGCCCCGGGCAACGAGATCATCAAGGGCTACTCGCCGGTCGCCGTGGGCATGGCCTTCAACCAGGCCAAGAAGCCCTACGACAACGTGCACGTGCGCCGCGGGCTGGCCTACCTCATCGACCGCGACCAGGTCACCAAGGTCGCCTCGCCCGAGGGCGGCACGCCGGCCGCCACGACCAGCGGCATCCACCAGAAGCCCGCGCAGGCGTGGATCCCGGACACGGTTCCGCAGCTTGAGCCGTACAAGGTGGACGTGGCCAAGGCCGAGGCGGAGTTCAAGGAGGCCGGCCTGACCAAGAAGGACGGCAAGTGGACGCTGGCCGACGGCTCGCCGTGGAAGGTGTCCATGCACGCGCCCTCCGGGTTCTCCGACTGGCTGTCGGCCCAGGAGAACATCAAGAGCCAGCTCATCAAGGCCGGCGTGGACGCCGAGGTCGTGACGACCGCCGACTACCCGCTCTACCTCCAGGAACTGGCGGACGGCAAGTACGACGTCGGCTTCTGGCTGATGGCGCTCGGCCCCGCGCCGTACGACATCTTCCAGCGCCTCTACGGCGCCTCCAACGGCTGGACGAACGTCGGCCAGAAGGTCAGCCACGCCGCGCCCGGCAAGAACGGCAACTGGATGGGCGGCCCCGAGGAGATCGAGGTCGACGGCGAGAAGATCAACCCCGGCGAGCTGACCGCCAAGCTGAACACGGTCGGCGAGGACGAGGCCAAGCCGATCATGGCCCAGCTCGCCAAGGCCGCCAACCAGGACCTGCCGGTCATCCAGCTCTGGGACTACGTCAACGTCCAGTTCGTCAACAACAGCCGCTTCACCGGCTGGCCGAAGGACGATGAGGTCCTGCGCGGCGGCGGCAACGTCCTGATGGCCGGTGTGTGGATCCAGCAAGGTCTGATCAAGGCGAAGCAGTAGCCTATGACGCTCATCGCACGGCGACTCGCGGGCCACCTGGCCCGCGGGCTCGTCATGATCCTCGTAGTGGCGACGATCACGTTCTTCATCGTCAACAACATCCCGGGCGACCCCATGGCCGCCCGCTACGAGAAGCTCATCGAGGGAGGCATGTCGCCGGAGGCCGCCCAGCAGGCGGTCCAGGTGCTGTACGGGTTCCAGCCGGACGGCACGCTGTGGCAGCAGTACACCGACTACATGTCCGGCCTGTTCCGCCTCGATCTCGGCCAGTCCGTCACCAGGCCGGGCACGCCCGTGCTCGACGTGCTGACCGAGGCGGCCAAGTGGACCGTTCTACCGGTGCTGGCGGGCACGCTGCTCAGCTTCCTCGTCGGCATCATCCTCGGCGTGTTCGCGGCCATCAAGCGCACCGGCAAGCTGGGCGACGTGCTGGCCGTCTCCGGCTCGCTGCTGCACGGCATCCCGCAGTACGTGCTGGCGATGCTGCTCGTGGTGATCTTCGCGACGCTGATCCCGATCCTGCCCCCTGACGGGTCGGCGGACATCCTGTACGAGCCGGGCTTCAACGCCGGCTACATCGGCTCGCTGATCGAGCACGCCGTCCTGCCGGTCGTCACGTACGCGCTGTCGGCCTACGGCGGCTGGATCCTGGCGATGAAGTCCAGCGTGGTCACCGTGCTGGGCGACGACTTCATCCTGGCGGCCGAGTTGCGCGGCGTGAAGCGCTCGATCGTCTTCCGCTACATCGCGCGCAACGCGATCCTGCCGCTGTTCACGCTGCTGGCCCTGTCACTCGGCCTGCTGCTCGGCGGCGCGGTGTTCATCGAGAAGATCTTCAACTATCCGGGGCTCGGCCTGCTGCTCGTCAACAGCGTCACCGATCGCGACTACGCGCTGATGAGCGGGGCCTTCCTGCTGATCACGGTCGCGACCATCATCGCCAACATCGTGGCCGACCTGTTCTACACCGTGATCGACCCACGGGTCCGCAGCGGAGAGGAGGCGTCGTGAGCGCCACACTCGTCCCCGAGACCGGCTCGACGGCCTCGGCCATGCGGCGCAACTTCTGGCGCGGCGTGTGGCGGGTCATGAGGCGCAAGCCCAGCCGGATGGCCGGGGTGGTGATCATCGCCGGGTTCATCCTGATGGCCGTGTTCGGGCCGATGTTGCTGCCCGCGCACCTGCCGACCGACGCGCAGGCCATCACCCAGCCGCCGAGCTGGGAGCACTGGTTCGGCACCGACCCGCAGGGCCGCGACGTGATCGCGCTGGTCATCAAGGGCTCCAGGTACGTGCTGCTGACCGCCGCGATCACCGCGCTCATCACGGTCGTGGTCGGCACCGCGATCGGCCTGTACTCCGGGTTCAAGCGGGGCCGCTGGGACACCGTGCTCATGCGGCTGACCGACATGAAGCTCACCATCCCCGGCCTGCCGCTGCTGCTGGTGCTGGCGACCGTGTGGCAGTTCGGCAGCCCGTGGCAGATGGGCCTGGTGCTGGGCCTGCTCGGCTGGGGCGGCGTGGCGCGGGCGGTGCGCGCGCAGACGTTGTCGCTGCGCGAGCGCGGCTTCATCGAGGCGGCGCGCGGGCTGGGGCTGTCCACGACGCACATCATCGGCAAGGAACTGCTGCCGAGCATGGCGCCGTACATCGCGATGAACATGCTCATCTCGGTCACCGGGGCCGTCTATTCGCAGGTGGGGCTGTTCTTTCTGGGTGTGCTGCCGTACGAGTCGGACAACTGGGGCGTCATGCTCAACCTGGCCGTCTTCCAGGCCGGCGCCATGATCACGCCGTACGCGCTCGGCTACCTGATGGCCCCGCTGCTGGCGATCCTGCTGCTGACGCTCGGCATCGTGCTCGTGGTGGACGCCATGGACGAGATCTTCAACCCCCGGCTGCGCGAGGAGTAGGAAGTGGGCAACCAAGCGCCGGGAGTGCGCATCGGCGGCCTGACCGTCGTCTACAAGACCGCCGCGGGCGAACTGCCCGCGGTCAGGGGCGTCAGCCTGACGCTGGAGCCCGGCACGATCACCGGCATCGTCGGCGAGTCGGGCTCCGGCAAGTCCACGCTGGCCCTGTCACTGCTCAACGCCGTGCAGCCGCCCGGCAGGATCGCGGCGGGCAGCGTCGAGATCGACGGGCTCGGCGACGTGGCGGCCCTTTCCGGCGAGGCGCTGCGCAAGGCGCGCGGCAAGCACATCGGGTACGTCTTCCAGGCCGCCCAGAACTCCCTCAACCCGCTCAAGACGGTCGGCAAGCAACTGCTCGACCTCGGCCGCTCGCACGGCGTGGAGGAGCTGCGCGGCCTGGTGCGCGAGGCGAAGGAGCTGCTGGGCAGGATGGGCCTGGACGGCGCCCGGGTGCTCGACTCCCACCAGCACGAGTTGTCCGGCGGCATGCGCCAGCGGGTCGGCATCATGCTGGCGCTGGTGCTCAACGCCCACCTGGTGGTGCTGGACGAGCCGACGACCGCGCTGGACATGATCACCCAGGCGAACATCCTGAAGATCGTCCGTGAGGTGCACGCGGAGCGCGGCCTGACCACGCTGGTCATCACGCACGACATCGGCGTCGTGGCCGAGGTGGCCGACCGGCTGGCGGTCATGTACGGCGGCCGGCTGGTCGAGCAGGGCCCGACCAGGGAGGTGCTCGGCTCCCCGCAGCACCCGTACACCAAGGGCCTGATCAGGGCCATCCCCCGGCTCGTCGGCGACATCGGGGAGGCTCGGGCGCTGCCGGGCCGGCCGCCGACGCTGGCCACCGTCCCCACGGAGGGCTGCGTGTTCAGGGAGCGCTGCCCGCTGCGCATGGACGTGTGCGACACCGTGGACCCCGAGGCCGTCGCGCACGGCTCCCGGGTCGTCGCCTGCCACGCCGTGACCGTCAAGGAGCACGCATGATCACCGGAACCGGGGTCGTCAAGACCTTCAAGCAGCGGGGCAAGCTGCTCGGGGCACACGAGGTGCGGGCGCTGCGGGGCGTGGACTTCGCGATCCCGAAGGGCGGCGCGGCCTCGTTCATCGGGGAGTCCGGGTGCGGGAAGACCACGCTGGGGCGGATCATCGCGGGGCTGGAGACGTACGACGAGGGTGAGATCGCCATCGGTGACGTGTCCATGTCCGGGCTGAAGCCCAAGCAGCGCCAGCCGCACTTCCGCAAGATCCAGATGATCCACCAGGACCCGTACTCGGCGCTGAACCCCACCAGGACCATCCACCAGACGCTGCACGCCCCGCTGGCCCTGCGCGCCAGGCAGACCGGGCGCTCGCGGGAGTGGATGGAGGAGCGGGCGGCCGAGGTGCTGGCGCTGGTGGGGCTGGATCCCGGCTCGGTGCTGGCGCGCTACCCGCACCAGCTGTCCGGCGGCATGCGGCAGCGGGTGGTCATCGCCCGCGCCCTGACCGTGGACCCGGAGATGCTGGTCGCCGACGAGGCCGTCTCGATGATCGACGTCTCGCTCCGGCTGGGCATCCTGGCCCTGCTGAAGGACCTGCGCGAACGGCTCGGCGTGAGCGTGCTGTTCATCACGCACGACGTGGCCACGGCCCGTTACATCGGCGACGACGGCGAGCTGTACGTGATCTACCGTGGCCAGGTCGTCGAGCGCGGCCCGGTGGACACGATCATCGCCGATCCCGTGCATCCGTACACGCAGTCGTTGTTGTCGGCCATCCCGGTGCTGCACGGCCTGGAGCGGCCGGGCGAGCAGCCCGTGGTGCCGCTGAAGTCGCTGGACGAGGGCCAGTCCGACGAGGGCTGCCTGTTCGCGGGGCGCTGCCCGTTCCGCGGCGAGGGGTGCGTGGATGAGCGGCCGCTGCTGCGGATCACCGAGGGCGTGCCGCAGGAGCACGCGTGTCTCTATCCCGAACGCCGCAGTGTGATCGCCCGCCCGATGAGCGAGGTGTGATGTCCCACGCCGTACGGGCCGCCGAGCCCGCCGAGTCGGCCGGGGTGGCCCGGGCCGCGCTGACGCTGGACGCCGGGGAGGCGGCCGACCTGGTCGCGCGCCTGTCGCGGCCTCCGGCGGAGCGGCGGTGGACGGCGCTGGCGACGGACGGCGGCGTGGTGATGGCCTCGATGTCGGGCAAGGATCCGCAGGTCGGGCACCTGGACCTGCTCGCCGTGCACCCCGAGGCCCAGGGCGAGGGGCGCGGGCGGGCGCTGGTGCGCGCGGCCGAGGAGTGGCTGCGCGAGCAGGGGGCGCGGCAGGCCCGCTTCGCCGGGAACCCGCCGTGTTACGCCTGGCCAGGCATCGACGTGCGCTACACCGCCGCCGCCTGCCTGGCCGAGAGCCTCGGTTACGAGCGTTACCACGTGGCCTGGAACATGACGGCCGACCTGCTGGGCGCGGACCTGTCCGTGGACGGGGACCTGGCGCGGCTGGAGAAGTCCGGCGTCGTGGTGCGCGCGGCCGGTGCGGATCGTGACCGGGTGGCGGCGTTCGTCGAGGAACACTGGAACGAGCGGTGGGCCTGGGAGGCCGTGCAGGCCACCGGCCTGCACTACGCCGAGCGCGACGGCCGGATCCTGGGCTTCGCCGCCTGGGGCGCGCGGCCTGCCTGGTTCGGCCCCATGGGCACCGCCCCGGACGCCCGCGGGCTGGGCCTGGGCCGGGTGCTGCTGCGCAGGTGCCTGGCGGAGCAGCGGGCCGCGGGGCAGGCCGGCGCCCAGATCGGGTGGGTGGGGCCGTTGCGGTTCTACTCGCGCGCGGTGGGCGCGCGAGCCGAACGCGTCTTCTGGCTCTACCGGCGCGATCTGGCGTGATGTCACGCGTAGAGCAACGATCCTTCGGGGCGGCCGGGCGGCGGGCACAGCTCGCGCGGGTCGCCGCCCGCCTCCAGGCACCGGCTGAGCGCGTCGGAGCCCCACAGGCGGTCCAGGAACAGCTCGGGTCCCTGCCAGCTCAGGTCGTCCGGGTGCAGCGTACGGGCCACGTGCAGGATGGACAGGCCCGTCAGCACCGGACGGAAGGCGGCCGGGTCGTGCACGTGGAGCTGCACTCCCCGCACGGGGGTGGCGGCGTGCTTGTGGAACATCGGCGTGAACCACGCCTCCCTGAACCGCACCCCCGGCAGGTCCAGCGCGGCCAGGGCGGGCGCGAACCTCTCATCCAGGTACGGCGCCCCGATCAGCTCGAACGGCCTGGTGGTGCCGCGCCCCTCGGAGAAGTTCGTGCCCTCCAGCAGCCCGGTGCCCGGATAGACCAGCGCGGTGTCCGGGGTCGGCATGTTGACCGACGGCATCACCCACGGCAACCCGGTCTCGGCGAAGGTCATCTCCCGCCGCCAGCCGTGCATCTCGATGACGGTCAGCTCCACGTCCAGGCCGAACAGCCCGGCCAGTTCCCCCGCCGTCCTGCCGTGCCGCAGCGGCAGCGGGAATCGGCCCACGAAGCTCGCGAACTCCGGGCCCGGCAGCGGCGGCCCCTCCTCGACGGCGCCGCCCAGCGGGTTCGGCCGGTCCAGCACCACGAAGCGCAGGCGGAGCCGGGCGGCCGCGCTCATCAGGTCGTACATGGTCCAGACGTAGGTGTAGAAACGCGCGCCCACGTCGGCGATGTCGAAGATCAGTGTGTCCACGCCGGAGGAGGCCACCAGGTCGATCAGGGAGTGGCCGGAGGACTCGTAGGTGTCGTACGCGGGCAGTCCCGTCCGCCCGTCCACCGCGTTGGGCTCGGCGCCCGCCGCCTGGGCGGTGCCGCGCAGGCCGTGCTCGGGGCCGAACAGCGCGGTCAGGTTGAGCCCGGCGGCCAGCAGGGCGTCGGCCGTGGGGGTCAGGTCGGGCAGGACTCCGGTGGGGTTGGTGATCAGGCCGAGGCGGTCGCCTCCCGCGAGTGCGGGATCTGCGGCCAGTCTCTCGGCTCCGGTTCGTACGTACGGCATGAACCCATTGTCTGAAAGATATTTACAAGAGAGAAGTTAAGGGTGGAAATTAGCGACATGATTGATCCGCTACCCGAGCTGTCCACCGAGCAGAGCGATCCCCGTTACAGCCAGATCGACCGGCTGCCGACTGAGCGCATCGCCCGCTTGATGAACCAGGCCGACGCCGCCGTGCCCGCCGCCGTCGCGGTGGTCATCCCGGCGATCTCGGCGGCCATCGACGCGATCTCCGACCGGATGGCGGAAGGCGGCCGGCTCCTGTACGTGGGCGCCGGCACGTCGGGCCGGCTGGCCGTGCTCGACGCCAGCGAGTGCCCGCCCACCTTCGGCACCGATCCGTCGCTGGTGCGGGGCGTCATCGCGGGCGGTCCCGAGGCGCTGACCCGGTCGGTCGAGGGGGCGGAGGACGACGAGGAGGCGGGCGCCGCCGCGCTGAAGGACCTGGACGTGGGCCCGCTGGACTCGGTGGTGGGCGTGTCGGCCAGCGGGCGGGCCCCTTTCGTGCTGGGCGCGCTGGCCGAGGCGGCCGGCCGCGGCGCGCTCACCGTGGCCCTGTCGTGCAACGACGACGCGCCGCTGTCGGCCGCCGCCGAGCACGCCATCGAGGTGGTCGTGGGGCCTGAGGTGGTCACCGGCTCCACCCGGCTGAAGGCGGGCACGGCGCAGAAGCTGGTTCTCAACATGATCTCGACGATCTGCATGGTCAAGCTCGGCCGCACGTACGGGAACAAGATGATCGAGATGTCGGCGATGAACAGCAAGCTCGCCGGGCGGGCCCAGCGCATCGTCAGCGACATCACCGGGGCCGACCGCGAGACGGCGGGCGCGGCGCTGGACGCGGCGGGCGGCCAGGCGAAGGTCGCGGTGCTGATGATCCGGCACGGCCTCGACGCCGACGCGGCCCGCGCGCTGCTGGAGTCCCACGGCGAGCGCCTCAGCGACGCGCTCAGCGGCTGAGGAGGGGGTTTCGGGGATGTCCGACCGGCTGACGGCGAGTGACGGGAGCGGCCGAGATCAGCGGCCGGCTGACGGCGACCGGCAGGGGAGCCGAAACGTGCGACCGGCTGACGGCGACCGGCGGAGGGGCCGAGACGTGCGACCGGCTGACGGCGACCGGCAGGGGGCGGCGGAGACGTCCGGCCGGTTGAAGGCGATTCTGGCCGGCGCGGTGCCGCGTGTCTGTCCGGCGGCGGTCGCGCTGATCGCGGTGGACGGCTCCGTGGTGGCCGCTGCCGCCGCCGGGGAACTGGTCCGGCACGCCGACGCCCAGGGGACCCTGGCGGCCGGGCGCCCGCCCGCGCGGCGGGACTCGATCTTCGACCTGGCCTCGATCAGCAAGCTGTTCACCACGGTCGTGCTGCTCTCGCTGGCCGAGGAGGGCCGGCTGGACCTCGACGAGCCCGTCGCCCGCCTGCTCCCCGTGACCGACCCGGCCATCACGCCGCGCCGCCTGCTGACCCACACGGCCGGCCTGCCGCCGACCCGCCGCGTCGATCTGGAGCTGCCGGACGCGGACGCGGAGACGCGCATGGCCGCCATGGTGCGCACGCCGGCCATCCACCCGGCCGGCGGGCCCTACCTGTACAGCGACGTCGGCATGGTCATGGCGGGCCGCATGGCCGAGCTGGCCGGCGGCGCGCCGCTGGACGCGCTGGTCCGCACCAGGATCACGGACGTGCTCGGCCTCCCCGACACCGGCTACCGCCCTTCGCGGGACGTCGTGGGGCGGATCGCCGCGACCGAGTGGAAGCCCGAGCGGGCCGGGCCCGGCTGCGTGCGGGGCGAGGTGCACGACGAGACCGCGTACGCGCTGGGCGGCGTCGCGGGCCACGCCGGGTTGTTCGCCACGGCCGGGGACCTGCTGGCCTTCGGTGAGACGTTGCGGCGCGGCGGCGGGCCGGTGCTGCGGCCGGAAAGCGTGGCCGAGATGACGCGCGACCAGGGGGCCGAGGGCGCGCCGTTCCGGCACGGGCTGGGCGTGCGTATCGGCGACCCGGGCATCGTGGGCCCGCTGGAGGGCGCGTACGGCCACTCCGGCTTCACCGGCACCTCGCTCGTGATCGACCCCGCCCGCCGCCTGACCGTGGTGCTGCTGACGAACGCCGTGCACCCGCTGCGGGGCCGCGACGGCATCCGCGAACTGCGCAATACGGTGGCCGCGGAGGCCGCGCATCTGGCTTGACCTGGCCCCTTGACCCGGGGTAATTGCGGCACCACAAGTAGCTTATTGCCCGGCCTCGAAAACGTGTGTGAAGGTACCAAGGGCGTCCGGGTCATCGGGGGGACGCCCTTGCACCACCAGAAGGGCTCCGGGGACATATGGGCGGATCTCTGTCGTCCCAGCAATCTCGTTTTTTCCAACGATTCACGGGAATGGGCAGGTTCAGCGCCATCTGGTGCGGCCAGGTCGTCACCCTGGTCGGAAATTCCGTCCTCCGCTTCTCCCTGGTCATCCAGGCATGGACCGTCGAACAGCAGGCCACCCAGGTCGTGGCGCTCTCCCTGTGCGCGCTGCTGCCCCAGATGTTGCTCAGCCCCACGGCGGGCGCGCTGGTGGACCGGCTCCGCAAACGCACCGCGCTGCAACTCGCCGACCTCGGCGGGCTGGTGGCCGTGGGCGGCATGGCGGCCGTGTACTTCCTCGGCGACCTGCACCTGTGGCAGATCTACCTGACGGTCGCGCTGCTCGGCGCCGCCGCCGCCTTCCAGTTCCCCGCCCTGTCCTCAGCCGTGCCGCTGCTGGTCGAGAAGGAGCAGTTGCAGCGCGCCAACGGGCTGCTGGCCACCGCCAAGAGCGTCGCCGACGTGGGCGGCCCCGCGCTGGCCGGGCTGCTCGTGGTGACCGGCGGGCTCGGCGTGGTGCTCTGGATCGACCTGATCAGCTTCGTGCTGGCGCTGGTGACCGTGCAGCTCGTCCGCATGGACGGCGACCTGCCGGGCGAGATGGGCAGCCGCAAACGACTCGGCGCCGACTCCCTCGAAGGGCTGCGCTACCTGTTCGCCCACCCCAGCCTGCGCGGCCTGATCCTGGTGTTCTTCACGGTCAACCTGGTGATGGTGTTCGGGTTCGCCGTGGTGCAGCCCATGATCCTGGCCAGGACGGGCAGTGACGTGTCGGTCCTGGCCAGCGTGAACGCCGGGATCGGCGCCGGCGGCATCGCCGGCGGGCTGCTGCTGGCGGCCTGGGGCGGTCCGAAGAACCGGGTACGCGGCATGATGATCGGCGTCGTCGGCATGTGCCTGAGCGCGCAGATCGTCATGTCCGCGGTGAGCGGGATCGTGGCCTGGACCGCGGCCATGCTCATCGGAGCGCTGCTCATGCCGATCGTGAACGGCTCGATGCAGTCGATCATCCAGACCAAGGTGCCCGAGGACCGGCGCGGACGGGTGTTCGGGGCCGTCATGTTCGTCTCCCAGATCTCCTCCCCCGTCGCGATGGCCTTCTCCGGCCCGCTCGCCGACCGGGTCTTCGAGCCCCACGCCGCGGCCGGCACCGGCCTGCCCGGCCTGCTGAGCCCCCTGGTCGGCACCGGACCCGGCAGCGGCATGGCGGCCATGCTGCTGATCGCCGGTCTGCTGGGCGCCGGGGCCGCCCTGGTGGGGCTGGCGCTGCGTGCCGTACGCGACATCGACGTCCTGACTCCCGACCTCGACAAGCAACCCGCGGAAGGCTGAGATGAGCACCACCAACCCCTTCGAGGACGAGAACGGCACCTACCTGGTGCTGGTCAACGAGGAGAACCAGCACTCGCTCTGGCCCGCCGACATCGACGTGCCGGCCGGCTGGCGGGTGGCGCTGGAGCCGAGCCCGCGCGCGGACTGCCTGACCTACATCGAGACGCACTGGACGGATCTGCGCCCGGCGAGTCTGACGCGGGAGTGACCATGGGCGTACCCGAAGTGGTGCATGAGGCGTTCGCGTCTGAATCGGTGCACGAGAAGTTCGCGGCGCAGGCCGCGCGCACCCCGGACAGGACGGCGCTGATCTGCGGCGCGGACCGGCTGACCTACGCCGAGCTGGACGCGCGCGCCCGCGCCTTGGATCTGCCCGACCTGGCCGACCTGGCCGGCGGCGTGGTCGGGGTGCGCATGGAGCGCGGCGTCGAGATGGTCGTCGCGCTGCTGGCGGTGTTGCGGGCCGGGGCCGGTTACATGGTGCTCGACCCCGCCTTCCCCGGGGAGCGGCTGCGCGGCATGCTCGCCGACGCGGGCGCCGCGGCGGTGCTCTCCCCCTCCGGTCTCGAACGCCTGCCCGGCCCGGCCCGCCACGACGGGGTGGCGTGCGTGATGTTCACCTCCGGCTCCACCGGCAGGCCCAAGGGGGTGGCCGCGCCGCACCTGGCGATCACGGCCACGGTGACCGGGCAGTCGTACGCGCCGTTCGACACGGTGTGGCTGCAGTGCTCGCCGACGTCGTGGGACGCCTTCGCGCTCGAACTGTGGGGCCCGCTGCTGTCCGGCGGGACGTGCGTGCTGTATCCGGGGCCCCGGGTGGACCCGGTCGTGCTGGCGCGGCTGGTCGCCGAGCACGAGGTGCGCAGCATGTACCTGTCGAGCAGCCTGTTCGACGTGATCGTGGACGAGTGCCCGGACGCGCTGGCCGGGCTGAGCCACCTGATCGTGGGCGGCGAGGCGCTGTCGCCCACTCACGTGGCGCGGGCCCTCGACCGGCATCCGGGGCTGCGGCTGCGCAACGGCTACGGCCCCGTCGAAGGCATGATCTTCATCACCACCCATCCGGTGACCGCGGTGGACGGCCCCGTCCCCATCGGCACACCGCTGCGGGGCAAGCCGGTACGCGTGCTGGACGCGCGGCTGCGGCCGGTCGCGCACGGGGAGGTCGGGGAGCTGTACGCGGCCGGGGACGGGCTGGCGCTCGGCTACGTCGGACGCCCTGCTCTGACGGCCGAGCGGTTCGTGCCCGATCCCTTCGGCCCGCCCGGCGGGCGCATGTACCGCACCGGTGACCTGGTGCGGCGGCGGGCCTCCGACGGGGCGCTGGAGTTCGTGGGGCGGGCGGACGACCAGGTGAAGGTCCGCGGCTTCCGGATCGAACCGGCGGAGGTCGAGGCGGTGCTGGCGCGGCATCCGCGGGTGGCGCGGGCGTGCGTGGTGGCCAGGGAGGACGTGCCGGGAGACCGGCGGCTGGTTGCGTACGTGGTGCCCGACACGAACCCTGCCAGCGCGAGCCCTGCCGACGCGGACCCTGCCGACGCGGATCCTGCCAGGCCGGGTCCTGCTGACGTGGAGGCGTTGCGGGAGCATGCGGCGGCCGTGCTGCCCGAGTTCATGGTGCCGTCGGCGTTCGTGCTGCTGGAGTCGTTACCGCTGACCGGGACCGGCAAGCTGGACCGGGCCGCACTGCCCGCGCCCTCCTACGAGCCGGCCACGACGAACCCGCCTGAGGGCGAGCCGCGCACCGAGGTGGAAAGGGCCCTGTGCGGGCTGTTCGCCGAAGTGCTGCGGGTGCCGCTGGTCCGGCCGCACGACGACTTCTTCGCGCTGGGCGGCGACTCGCTGATGGTGGTCCGGCTGCTCAGCAGGATCCACGCCGAACTGGGCGCGGAGGTCGGCGTCAGGACCCTGTTCGAGACCCCCACTCCAGCGGCCATCGCCGACCACGTCGGCGAGCCGGCCGCTCCGGCGCTCGCCTCTGGGGAACCGGCCCCACTCCCGGTGGAGGCGGACCAGGACACGGCACCCCTGTCGGCGGCGCAGCGCCGGTTGTGGTTCCTCGACCAGATCGACGCGGGCGTCGCCTACAACATGCCCATGCTCGTACGGCTCCACGGCCCCGTGGACGCGGACGCGCTGCGCGGGGCGCTGGAGGACGTGGTGGCCCGGCACGAGCCGCTGCGCACGATCTTCACCGTGTACGACGGCGAGCCCGCCCAGCGGGTGCTGTCCACCGACGCGGCCAGGCCCGGGTTCACCCACGTCGAAGTGTCGGCAGGCGAGCTGGACGAGCGGGTGGCCGGGGCGGCGCGGCACCGGTTCGACCTGGGCGCCGAACTGCCCATCCATTCCGTGCTGTTCACGACCGGGCCGCACGAGCACGCGCTGCTGCTGGTCATGCATCACATCGCGACCGACGGGTGGTCGCTGCCGCCGTTCATGCGCGACCTGTCCCTGGCCTACCGGGCGCGGCTGGACGGCGTGCCCGCCGCCCGGCCGCCCCTTCCCGTGCGCTACGCGGAGTACGCCGTACGGCATCGGGAGCGGGTGGACGCCATCGCCGCCGCCGAGCTGACGTACTGGCGCAAGGCTCTGAAGGGCCTGCCCGAGCGCCTGGCGCTGCCGCGCGCCACCCGCCCCTCCACCGCGAACACGGCTGACACCGTTGTCAGGAACATCGGGGCGGAGTCGCACGCACGGCTGGCCGAGCTGGGCAGGCGGCGTGGGGCGACGCTGTTCATGGTGTTGCAGGCGGGACTCGGCGTCGTGCTGGAACGGGCGGGCGCGGGGACCGACCTGCCCATCGGGGCGCCGGTCGCCGGGAGGTCCGCCGGGGGCCCGGTGGATGACCTGGTGGGGTTCTTCGTCAACCTGCTCGTGCTGCGTACCGACCTGTCGGGCGATCCGTCCGCCGGAGAGCTGGTCGCGCGGGTGCGGGAGACGGACCTGGAGGCGTTCTCGCATCAGGAGGTGCCGTTCGAGCAGGTCGTGCAGGACCTGAACCCGGCGCGGCACCCGGGACGGCACCCGCTGGTGGATGTGGTGCTGGCGCTGCAGAACAACCTGCGGGCCGAGGTGGCGCTGCCCGGCGTGCGGTCGCGGGTGGAGGTGGTCAGGACCGGGGCGGCCCGCTTCGAGCTGCTGGTGGACGTGACCGACAACTATGGGCCCGGCGGCGTGCCCGCTGGGATCGCGGTGACCCTTGAGTACCGCATGGAGTCCTTCGAGCGGCCGTTGATGGAATGGCTGGCCGACGCGCTGGTGCGGGTCCTGGAGGGTCTGGCGGCGGCTCCGGACGCGCCCGTCTCCGGGATCGTGGTGCCGCCCGTACCGCGGCCCGCCTCCGGATACCCCGCGCCTGACGTGCCGCGGATCGCCCGCCAGGACGTCGCGCCGATCCCCTCGGGGAACGGCGCGGCCGTCGGCGGGGACGGTGAGCTTGAAGGGCGGATCGCCGCCGTCTGGGCCGAGGTGCTCGGTCTGGCGCGGGTGGGGCGGGACGACGGGTTCTTCGCGGTGGGCGGCAACTCGCTCAGCGCCGTACGGGTCGCGGCCCGCCTGGCCGCCCAGGGCCTGCCGGTCACCGCCGCCCACCTGTTCGCCGCCCCAACCGTCGCCACGCTGGCCGCCGAGCTGGCACGCACAGCGGAGCGGCCCGAGCCTTCGATCACCCGCCTGCCCAGAACCCCGCGCACCCGCCCCAGGTGAGGAGCACGACCATGGACCTCAGTGTGATGTTCTTCGGCGCCGACGACGCGAGCGCCGCGGGACACGCCGCCAAGTACGACGACATCCTGACCATCGCGCGGGCCGCCGACCGGCTCGGCTTCACCGCCGTCTGGACGCCGGAGCGGCACTTCCAGCAGGTCGGGCAGGTCTTCCCGAACCCGGCCCTGCTCAGCGCCGCCCTGGCCACCGCCACCGAGCGCATCCACCTGCGCGCGGGCAGCCTCGTCCTGCCCCTGCACCACCCGCTGCGGGTGGCCGAGGACTGGGCCGTCGTGGACAACCTGTCGCGCGGCCGGGTCGGCGTGTCGGTGGCGACCGGCTGGCACTCCAAGGACTTCGTGCTCGCCCCCGACGCCTACGAGGACCGCAGGGAGCGGGCCTTCCGCGACGTGGCGCTGCTGCGGCGGTTGTGGGCGGGCGAGGCCGCGGAGTTCACCGACGGCAAGGGCGAGCGGGTCTCGGTCGCGCCGCAGCCCAGGCCGTACTCGGCCGCGCTGCCGCTGTGGACGACCACCTCGGGGAGCCCGCAGACGTGGGAGGCGGCCGGGCGCATGCGGACGAACATCCTCGGCGCCACCATCGGCCAGACCCGCGAGGAGCTGGCCGGGAAGATCGGCCGCTACCGCGACACCTACGCCGCCGCCCCCGGGCAGCCCGGCGCCCCGCCCACGGGAACGGTCACGCTCATGGCCCACACCTACGTGGCCGGGTCCGACGAGGAGGCCAGGGAGCGGGCGGGCGGGCCGCTCAAGGCGTACCTGAGGTCGTACGTGCGGCAGACCGCCGCCGACAAGGGCGCGGGCGGACGGGCCGCGGCGCTGAGCGAGGAACAGCTCGACACGCTCACCGGCTTCGCCTTCCAGCGCTACCTGACGTGGGGCAGCCTCATCGGCTCGCCCGAGACGTGCCGCAAGAGCCTGGCGGACCTGGCCGAGCTGGGCTGCGACGAGGTGGCCTGCTTCGTCGACTTCGGCCTCGGCAGGGACGAGGTGCTGGCAGGACTGGAACGGCTGGCCGACCTGCGGGGGAGCATGTGAGCGAGCGGACGGGCGAGATCAGGCGGGAGAACGACCCGGGGGCCGGGCAGGGCAGCGCGCCCGGACAGGGACGGGCGGCGGGCAGTGCGGCCGGGCAGGGGCGCGGGGCGGGCAGTGCGGCTGAGCGGTTCGCCGCGTTGGACGGTGAGCGCCGGGTGGAGTTGCTGCGGCGGCTGGTCGCGGCGGGCAGGCTGGAGGCGGTTCCCGACGTCGTGCCCCCGCGCGACCCCGCCCGCCCGGTGCGGCTCAGCCCCGCGCAGGAGGACCTGTGGGTGTACGAGTCGCTCTATCCGGACACCGCCGCGCTCAACCTGTGCTGCTCCTACCACTTCGACACCCCTGTGGACCCCGCCGACCTGGAGGCGGCGCTGACCATCGTGCAGGGCCAGCACGACGGCCTGCGCATGCGCATCACGGGCGAGGTGGGCGACCTGCGGGTGGACTTCGCCCCGGCGGAGCCGTTCAAGCTGGAGCGGCTCGACCTGCGCGGCACCGGCGTCACCCTGCGCCAGGCGCTGCACGCCTTCAGCCGCCGCACGTTCGAGCTGGACGGCGGGGCGCTGGTCAGGGGCCAGTTCATCACCGTGGACGACACGCGCGCCACGCTGGTCCTGGCGCTGCACCACATCGCCACCGACTGGTGGTCGTTCGACGTGCTGCACGGCGAGCTGACCGAGGCCTACCGGGCCGTGCGCGACGGGGCCGAGCCGCGTCTGGGCCGCCCCGCCATCCAGTACGCCGACTTCGCC
Source organism: Nonomuraea sp. NPDC050404 (assembly GCF_040655495.1). Taxonomy (NCBI): domain Bacteria; kingdom Bacillati; phylum Actinomycetota; class Actinomycetes; order Streptosporangiales; family Streptosporangiaceae; genus Nonomuraea; species Nonomuraea sp. NPDC050404. The sequence goes on along the minus strand of NZ_JBFAKB010000038.1, from coordinate 83,560 downwards.
GGATGGCAGCGGGAGCTGGAGTCGGCCGGGGCGTTCGACGCCCAGCTCGCCTGGTGGCGCGGCTACCTGGCGGACCCGCCCAGGCCGCTGACCGTCGGCTCGGCCACGCCGGGCGGCGACTTCGGCGTCGAGCAGATCGCCTTCCGCATCGACGCCCGCGTGGAGTCCGCCGTGCGCGCGCTGGCCAGGGAGCGCGGCGCCACCGTGTACGGCGTGCTGATGACGGCCTTCGCGGTCTTCGCCCACCGGCTGACCGGCGAGCCCGACCTGATCACCGGCACGCCCGTGGCCAACAGGTCGGCCAAGGGCCTGGACCGGGTGATCGGGTACGTCATGAACTCCGTCCCCGTCCGCTGGCGGGTCGGCGGCGACACCACGTTCGCCGAGTTGCTGGCCCGCTTCACCACCGAGTTCCCGCAGGTGCTCGCGCACGCCGACGTGCCGGTGGGCCGGATCGTGCAGGCGCTGGACCCGGAGCGGGTGGCCGGGCGCTCGCCGCTGTTCCAGTGGGTGTTCATGCACCTGCCGCGCCAGGAGAGCGTGGCCAGGCTGCGCGAGATCGCCGACCCGGAGCGGGTGCACACCGGTGGGGAGCACGACCTGATCGGGATCGTGCGCGACGGTGACGACGGATTCGAGGCGAGCCTGGAGATCCGTACCGATCTGTACGCGCCCGAGGTCGTACGGGCCTGGGCCGACAGCTTCACCGCACTGCTCGGCGCGCTGGTCACCGAACCGGACGCCCCCGTGGCGCGGGCCGCGCTACTGCCCGAGCAGGAGACCCGGCGCCTGCTGGGCACTCCCGCGACCACCGCGACTCCACCCCACACGACCCTGTACGACCTGGTGGCACGCCAGGCACACCTCACCCCTGACGCCGTCGCCGTGGAGTCGGGCAGCGCGTCGGGCAGCGCGTCGGACAACTCACCGGCCAGTGCGTCGGGTGGTGAGCGGCTCACGTACCGGGAGTTGCTGGAGCGGGTGGATGGGCTGGCGGGTGCGCTGGTCGAGCGGGGGGTCGGACCCGAGCGGGTGGTGGCGCTGGCGCTGGGCCGGTCGGTGGCCATGGTGGTGGCGATCCTGGCGGTGCAGCGGGCGGGCGGGGCGTACCTGCCGCTCGATGCGGACCATCCGGAGAAGCGGCTGGCGTACCTGCTCCAGGACGCCGGGGCGGACCTGCTGGTCGCGGAGCCCGGGGTGCTGCCGGGTCTGGACGTCGAGCGCATCACACCCGAAATTTCGCGCTCTAACGCGAAATTTCCGGACATTGATCCGCGCAGTGCGGCCTGGGTGATCTACACCTCCGGCTCCACCGGACGTCCCAAGGGCGTGGTGGTGAGCCACACGGGTGTCGCGAGCCTGGCCCGGACCTTGGTGACGCACTTCGGCCTCGACGAGACCAGCCGCGTCCTGCAACTCGGTTCACCGACGTTCGACATCTCGGTGGCCGAGTTGTGCATGGCGTTCGGCTCCGGCGGCACGCTCGTCGTCCCGCCCGAGGGCCCGCTGGCCGGCGACGAGCTGGGGCGGGTGCTGCGCGAACGGCGGGTGACGTTCGCGCTGATCCCGCCGACCGTCCTGGCGACCGTCCCTGAGGGCGACTACCCCGACCTGGCCGGACTGTCCGCCGGCGCCGACGTCTGCCCGCCCGAGCTGGTGGCCAGGTGGGCGGGCATCCCCTTCTGGAACGCCTACGGCCCGACCGAGGCCACGGTCGCCGCCAGCGTGAGCGACCCGCTCGCCCCGGACGGCACACTCCCGCCGATCGGCCGCCCGCTCATCGGCACCCGCCTGTACGTCCTGGACGCCCGCCTGCGCCCGGTCCCCATCGGCGTGCCCGGCGAGTTGTACATCGGCGGCCCCGGGGTGGCACGCGGCTACCTCGGCCGCCCCGGCCTCACCGCCGAACGCTTCGTCGCGGACCCGTACGGGCCGGCCGGCGAGCGCATGTACCGCACCGGCGACCTGGTCCACCGGCGCGCCGACGGCCAGCTCCAGTTCCTCGGCCGGGCGGACGACCAGGTGAAGGTACGCGGCTTCCGCATCGAACCGGCCGAGATCGAGGCGGTGCTGGCGGCCCACGAGACGGTCGCCCAGGCAGCGGTAACCCTCCACGACGACCGCCTGATCGCCTACCTCATCCCCCAGGCCCCGTCCAGCGGCCCCATCGCGCCCCCTGCGGCCACCGCCGCCCCCGAATCCGACACCTCCGGATTCGACACCGCCAAGGTGCTCGCGCACGCCGTGGCCGCGTTGCCCGCGCACATGGTGCCGAGCGACTTCGTGGTGCTGGAGGCGCTGCCGCTCACGCCGCAGGGCAAGCTGGACCGGGCCGCGCTGCCCGCTCCCCAGACTCCCTCGGCGGGCTCGCGCGAGCCGGTCACCGACCGCGAGTCGGTCCTGTGCGCGCTCTTCGCCGACCTGCTGGAGCTGCCCGAGGTGGGCGCGGAGGACGACTTCTTCCGGCTCGGCGGGGACAGCATCACGGCGATCCAGCTCGTCAGCCGGGCCCGCGACCGGGGCCTCGGGCTCACGCCGCGCGAGGTGTTCGCCGCCAGGACCCCGGCCGCGCTGGCGGCACTGGCCCGGCTCGCCCGGCGCGCGGTCGCCGACTCCCCCGTCGGCAGGTTCCCGATCACGCCGATCATGCACTGGTGGCGCGAGCACGGCGGCCCCCTGGACACCTTCACCCAGTCCCTGGCCCTGCCCGTCCCTGACGGCTGCGACGAGGAACGCATCAGAACGGCCCTGGCCACGCTGACCGCCCGGCACGCCGCCCTGCGCATGCGCCTGCTGCGGCACTCGGAGACCGACTGGGAGCTGGAGGTCCCACCCGTGGCGGAGGCCGCACAGCCCCCCTTCGCCCGTACGTGGGAGGACGACACGCGCACACCCGCCAACCGCGCGTGGGACCTCATGCACACGCCCGCCGACCGCGCGCGGGACGATGCGCAGGCGCGGCCGGATCCGGAGCGGGGCCAGATGCTGGCCGCGACCTGGACGGCTCCCGGCCGGTTGGTGGTGACGGCGCACCACTTGGCCGTGGACGCCGTCTCCTGGCGGGTGCTAGGCCCGGAACTCACCGCCCTCCTCGCCGACCCCGACCCCGACCCAGGCCCCGACCCAGGCCCCGCCGAGACCACCCAGGCGGATCAGGCCGACCAGACCGGCCGGGCCGATCCGGCGCCGCGCGGCACCTCGTTCGCCCGCTGGTCCCGCCTTCTGACCACCGAGGCGGCACGCCCGGAAAGGGTGGCCGCCGAGCTGCCGCTGTGGCAGCGCATGGCGTCGGACGGCGAACCCCTCCTGCCCGCCGGCCGAGGGACCTCGGCGCGCGGCGGCACACGTTCCACCCTCACCAGGACGCTCCCCCCTGACCTCACCGAGCAGGCCGTCACCCACCTCCCCGCCGCTTTCCACTGCGGTCCCAACGAGGTGCTGCTGACCGCGCTGGCCAGGGCCGTCACAAGGTGGCGCGGCGGCAGGGGCCTGCTGGTGGAGGTCGAGGGCCACGGCCGCGAGCCGTTCACCGACGACGTGGACATCTCCGGCACGGTCGGCTGGTTCACCACCCAGTACCCCGTCGCCCTGGACGCCACCGGCACCCCCGCCGAAGCCCTGAAGCGGATCAAGGAACAGTTGCGCGCCATCCCCTCGGGCGGACTCGGTCACGGCCTGCTGCGCCACCTCAACCCGGGCACGTCGGCCCAGCTCAGCGCCCTGCCGGAGCCCGACCTGCGCTTCAACTACCTGGGCAGGTTCGAGGGCGAACTGCTGGGCATGCCGGACACGCCGATGGCGTACGCGGTGGAGCTGGACGCGGTGGCCCGGACGGACGGCGACGGCACCCACCTGATCGCGAGCTGGTCCTACGCCGCGCAGGCGATCGGCGAGGAGCAGGTGACGGCGCTGGCCGAGGGATGGGAAGAAGCGCTGACCGAGCTGGCCGAGCACGCCGGTGAGGGCGGCGCGACCAGCTCTGACTTCCCGCTGGTCGAGCTGACACAGAGCCAGATAGAGGCCCTGGAGGCGGACCTGGACGGCGACTGGTGAGCGGCCGGCTGGCGGACGTGCTGCCGCTCTCCCCCGCCCAGGAGGGCCTGCTCTTCCACGCCCTGTACGGCGGCGGCGCCGACGCGTACGTCATCCAGGCCAGGTTCACCCTCGACGAGCCCGCCGACCCGGCCCGGCTGCGCGCGGCCCTGGAGTCCCTGCTCACCCGGCACCCCAACCTGCGGGCCTGCTTCCGCCACAAGGGCCTGGACCATCCGGTGCAGCTCGTGCCGCACCGCGTCCGCCTGCCCTGGACGGAGGTGGACCCGCCGTCGCAGGCCGAGCTGGAGCGCATGCTGGAGGCCGACCTGCTGCGCCCGTTCGACGTGACCAGGCCGCCGCTGCTGCGCGCCATGCTGGTGGGGCGGCACGAGCTGGTGCTGACGCTGCACCACCTCCTGGTGGACGGCTGGTCGATGCCGATCCTGGCCCGCGAGCTGGCCACCCTGTACGCGGGCGGCGGGGACACGTTGCCGCCCGCGCCGCCGTTCCGCGACTATCTGGCCTGGTTGCGCGCCCAGGACGGCGAGCAGGCGCTGCGGGCCTGGCGTGAGGCGCTCGCGGACCTGCCGGGCCCGACCCTGCTCAGGCCGGGTGCGGGCGCGGCCAGCCCGCGTCAGGAGAGCGTGGAGCGCGAGTTGTCGCGGGCGTCGGGCGCGGCCGTGCGGCAGCGCGCCCGCGAGGCGGGGGTGACCGTGAACACGCTGGCGCAGGCCGCGTGGGGGCTGGTGCTGGCGCGGATGACCGGGCGCGCGGACGTGGTGTTCGGCGCGGTGGTGTCGGGCCGGCCGCCCGAGGTGGCGGGCGTGGAGTCGATGGCGGGGCTGTTCATCAACGCCCTGCCGGTACGCGTCAGGACCGGCGAGCCCGATCTCCTGCGGCGGCTGCAGGAGGAGCAGTCCCGGCTCACCCCGTACCACCATGTACGGCTGGCGGACGTGCAACGCGGCACCGGCGAGCTGTTCGACACCCTGCTGGCCTTCGAGAACTACCCCCGCGACGGGCTGTCCGCCCCGGGCCTGCGGCTGACCGCCGTGTACGACGCCACGCACTACCCGCTCACGGTGACGGCGGTGGCGGGCGAGCGGCTCTGGTTGCGTCTCGGGTACCGCCCCGACCTGGTGACCAAGGTCGAGGCGGAGGCGATCATGGCGCGGTTCGCACACACGCTGGAGGGCGGGGCCGACGTGCTGCCGCCGTCGGAGTCGTACCGGCTGGCGGCCTGGAACGACACGGCCCGCGAGGGGGCGGGCGGGTCGGTGCCCGAGCGGTTCGCGGCGCGGGCGGCCGGGACACCGGACGCGGTGGCGATCGAACACGGCGGGCACACGATCACCTACGCCGAGCTGGACGCCCGCTCCGATCGGGTGGCCGCGCGGCTGGATTTGGCGCCGGAGACGCCGGTCGCGCTGCTCATGGAGCGCTCGCCCGAGCTGGTGGTGGCCCAGCTCGCGGTGCTGAAGGCGGGCGGCTGCTACGTGCCGCTGGACCCGGGGCAACCACGGGCCCGGCTGGATTGGCTGATCAAGGACAGCGGCGCGCGCGTCGTCCTGACGGAACTGGAAGAGAGCGATCGGGAGTTCCGGCCGGAGCCCGTGCGCCCGGACGCCGCCGCCTACGTCATGTACACCTCCGGCTCCACGGGCACCCCCAAGGGCGTCGTCACCACCCACGCGAACATCCTGGAGCTGGCCCGCGACCGGCGCTTCGCCGCGCACCGCCGGGTGCTGCTGCACAGCCCGCACACCTTCGACGCGGCCACGTACGAGCTGTGGGCGCCCCTGCTGAACGGCGGCACCGTCGTCATCGCCCCGCCCGGCCCGCTCCGGCGGGAAACCGTCGAGGAGGCCGGGCTCGACGCGATCTGGCTGACGGCCGAGCTGTTCCGCACGCTGGCCGACGTGGCGCCGGACGCGCTGGCCGGGGTGCCCGAGGTGTGGGCGGGCGGCGACGTGCTCTCGCCGGACGCGGTGCTGCGGCTGGCGCGGCGCGGTGTCCAGGTCGTCAACGGGTACGGGCCCACGGAGACGACCACGTTCGCCACCGGCCACCGCGTGGGTCCCGAGCCGGGCGCGGGCCCTGTCCCGATCGGCCGTCCGCTGGACAACACCCGCGTGTACGTCCTGGACTCCCGCCTGCGCCACGCCCCGATCGGCACGGTCGGCGAGCTGTACGTGGCCGGGACCGGGCTGGCGCGCGGTTACCTCGGCCGTCCGGGGCTGACGGCGGAGCGGTTCGTGGCGGACCCGTTCGCGGCGGGTGCGCGGATGTACCGGACCGGGGATCTGGCGCGGTGGACGTTCGGCGGGGAACTGGAGTTCGCGGGGCGGGCGGACGGCCAGGTGAAGATCCGCGGGTACCGGATCGAGCCGGGCGAGGTGGAGGCCGCGCTGGAGAGCTGCCCCGACGTGGAACGGGCCGTGGTGGCCGCCGTCCCCGGGCCCGCCCGGCTGGTCGCGTACGTGGTGCTGAGCGGTGGCGGGAGACTGGCGCAGGTACGCGATCACGCCGCCGCCCGCCTGCCGAAGCACCTCCTGCCCGCCCAGTACGTCTCCCTCGACCACCTTCCGCTGACTCCGCACGGCAAGGTGGACCGCGCGGCACTCCCCGGCCCCGAACCGGCCGCCCGCCGCGCCGTGGTCACCGAGCCAGGGACGCCGCGCGAGAAGGAGCTGTGCGAGCTGTACTCGGAAGTGCTGGCGGGCGCTCGGGTGGGCGCGGACACGGACTTCTTCGAGTCCGGCGGCGACTCGTTGCTCGCCATGCGCCTGACCGCCGCCATCGAGTCCAGGCTCGGCCTGCGCACCTCGATAGCCGCCCTGTTCGAGGCCCCCACCCCGGCCGCGCTCGCCGTCCGCCTCGACAGGACCGCGCCGGAGCTGGACCTGTCCCCGCTGCTGACGCTGCGCGCCGACGGCGAGGGACCGCCGCTGGTCTGCGTGCACCCCGGCCGGGGCATCGGCTGGTCCTACACCGCCCTGCTCCCCCACCTCGCGCCCGGCCGCCCGGTGCACGCCCTGCAGTCGCCGGTGCTCCGGGATCCCGGATACCGGCCGCCGGAGAGCATGCGGGAGATGGCCGATGACTACCTGGCGCGACTGCGGGAGGTCCGCCCGGAGGGGCCGTACCTGCTGCTGGGGCACTCCTTCGGCGGGCTGCTGGCGTACGAGATGGCCGCCCGCCTGCGCGCGGACGGGCAGGAGGCGGGGCTGGTCGCCTCGCTGGACGCGGTCCCCTGGCCGCCCGGCACCCGGGCGGACCCGCACGACGCCGAGCAGGAGGCGCTGACCATCCTGCTGCGCACCCGCGCCCTGCACCCCTACGCCGAGCCGGGGCCGCTGGAGCGGGCGCGGGTGTTCGCCGCCGTGCGCGACAGCGAGGGGCCGCTGTCCGGGATGGACGACGCCCGCCTGTCGGCGGTGGCGGACACGGTGGCCGGGCATCTGCGGCTGGCCGTCACCTACCGGCCCTCCCCGTACGACGGGACGGTGCTGCTGTTCTCGGCCACGGCCCAGCCCGGCGGCCTGACCTCGGCGGCCAAGGCCGAGCGGTGGGGGCCCGCCCGCGTGCGGGTCCACGACGTCGGCTGCGGTCACAGCGACCTGCTGCGGCCGGGACCCGCCGCCGAGATCGCGTCAGTCCTCGAACCGCTGCTCAGGGAGTTCTGATGGACCCGGTTGAGTACGAATTCCCCGTCTCGCCCGCGCAGGCCAGGATGCTGGTGCTCGACCAGCTCCACCCCGGAACCGCGCAGTACAACGTGCCGGTGGCCTTCGCGGTGCGCGGGCCGTTCGATGTGGGCGCCTTCCGGGCGGCCCTGGACGCGGTGGTGGCGCGGCACGAGTCGCTGCGCACGGTGTTCCGGTGGCACGACGGGCAGCACCTGCAGGTCGTGGCGGAGGAGGCGAGGGCGGCGCTGCGGGTGGAGCGGGACGTCCCGGTGGCCGGGGCGGACGCGCGGCTGGCGGCGGAGGCGGCGGCGCCGTTCGACGTGACGGCGGGGCCGCTGCTGCGGTGCGTCGTGTACGCGCTCGACGACGGCACCCACCGCGTCCTGCTCACGGCCCACCACCTGGTGTGCGACGGCTGGTCCCTGCGCCTGCTGCTGCGCGAGCTCGCCGCCTCCCTCGACCGGCCCGCGTCCGGCGATCCGGGCCTGCAGTACCCCGACTACGCGGGATGGCAGCGCGAGCGCCTCGCCTCGCATGCCCTGGACGAGGCCGTCGCGTACTGGGCGGACTCGCTCAAGGACGCCCCCAGGACCCTCGCGCTCCCCACCGACCGCCCCCGCCCGGCCGTGCAGTCCGTGGCGGGCGGCGTGCACCGCCTCGATCTCGCCCCCGACCTGCGCGACCGCCTGGCCAAGGTCGCCGCGGAGTGCGACGCGACGCCGTTCACGGTGATGTTCGCCGCGTTCGCCGCGTTCCTGTCCCGCGTCACCGGCCAGCGGGACTTCGTGGTGGGGGTGCCGGTCTCGGGCCGCGACCATCCGGAGGTGCAGGACCTGATCGGCCTGCTGGCCAATACGCTGGCCGTACGCGCCGACGTGGCGGGCGAGCCGTCCTTCCTCGGCCTGGTCGCCCGCGTACGCGACCGCCTCCTGGCCGCCCGCCCCCACCAGGAGGCCCCGTTCGAGGCGGTCGTCGAGGCCCTGGCCCCCGGCAGGGAGCTCAGCCACGACCCCCTCGTGCAGGTCATGCTCGCCTACGACGACGACACCGACCTCCGGCTGGACCTGCCGGGAGCCACCACCGAGCGCCTCGAACTCCTCCTCGACGACGCCAAGTTCGACCTGCTGCTGAGCGTGCAGCGGGTCGGCGACGACCTGGCGGGGCACCTCGTCTTCCGGGCCGACCTGTTCGAGCCGGGCACGGTCCGCCACTGGGGCCGCGCCTTCGAGACGCTGCTGGACGGCCTGCTCGACCGCCCCGACCTGCCCGTGACGGCCGTGGACCTGCTCGACGCCGCGCAGCGCCGCCTCGTGCTCGGCGACTGGAACGACACCGCCGCCCCCACCCCCGCGACCCTCGTACCCGACCTTGTGGCCGAGACGGCGGCCGGGCGGCCCGGGGCCACGGCGCTGGTCCACGGCACGACCAGGCTCACCTACCGCGAACTGCTCGGCACGGCCGACCACCTGGCCGACCGGCTGCGCGCGGCGGGCGTGGGGCCGGAGGTCCCGGTGGGGCTCTGCCTGCCCAGGGGCACGGACATGGCGGTGGCCGCGCTGGCGGTGCTGCGCGCCGGCGGCGCGTACGTGCCCCTGGACCCGGGCCACCCCGAGGCCCGCCTGAGGTTCATGATCGAGGACGCCGGGGTCCGCCTGCTGATCGCCGACGGTCAACGGGAGCTGGGCGTGCCGGTGGCCACGGTGGACGGCGGCCCGATCCCGCCCGTCGGCCCCGTGCTCACCGCACGCCCCTCCCTCTCCAACACGGCCTACATCCTGTACACCTCCGGCTCCACGGGCACCCCGAAGGGCGTCGCGGTCGAGCACCGCGCCCTGCTCAACCTGGCCACCGCCGTACGCCCCCAGTTCCCCGTGACCGGCGAGGACCGGGTGCTGCAGTACGTGTCGTTCGGGTTCGACGTGGCCGTGTCCGACCTGTTCTTCGCGTTCGTGGCCGGGGCGGAGCTGCACGTGGCGGCCGAGTGCGAACGGCTCGGCGAGGACCTGTACGCCCGGCTGCGCGACTCCCGCATCACCTACGTCTTCCTACCGCCGTCGGCCGCCATGTCGCTGCCGTGCCCGCCGGACGCGCTGCCCGAGCTGCGCACGATGGCCATCGGCGGCGAGGCATGCCCTCAGGAACTCGTGGAGCGCTGGGCGGTGCCCGGTCGCCGGGTGGTGGACGCTTACGGACCGAGCGAGAACACGGTGTACGCCACCACCGCCGACCTGGTGCCCGGACGGCCCGTGGTGATCGGCCGTCCGGTGGCCAACGCGCGCGCGTACGTGCTGGACGAGCGGCTGCGCCCGGTGCCCGTCGGGGTGACCGGCGAGATCTACCTGGCGGGGGCGAGCCTGGCCCGAGGCTACGCCAACCGGCCGGGGCTGACGGCCGAGCGTTTCGTCGCCGATCCTTACGGGCCGCCGGGGACGCGCATGTACCGGGTCGGCGACCTCGGCCGCTACGACGCCGACGGCGTCCTGTCCTACCTGGGCCGGGTGGACACGCAGGTCAAGCTGCGCGGCTTCCGCGTCGAGCTGGGCGAGGTCGAGACCGTGCTGGCCGCCCATCCCAGTGTCTCGGTGGCGGCGGCGACCGTGCGCGGGGACCGCCTGGCCGCGTACGCGGTGCCCTCCGGAGAGTCGCCGCCGTCCACGGCCGAGCTGCGCTCCTGGCTGGGGACGCGGCTGCCCGGCTACATGGTGCCCGACTCGGTGGTGTTCCTGCCGGAGCTGCCCGTGAACAAGTCCGGCAAGGTAGATCGGCAGCGGCTGCCCGAGCCGCCGCTCACCCGTCCCGACCTGGACAGCCCGTACGTGGCCCCGGCCACCGCCACCGAGCGGCTGGTCGCCGACGTGTGGGCCCGCGCGCTCGACGTGACCCAGGTGGGGCTGCACGACAACTTCTTCGACCTGGGCGGCAACTCGATCCGGCTGCTGGCCGTGCTGGCGGCGCTGCGCGAGGGCGGGCACGACGGCGGGCTCCGGCTGGTGGAGCTGTTCCGGCATCCCACGGTCGCCGCACTCGCCGCCCGCCTCGAAGGCGCGGACTCCGACGATCGCGAGCGGTCCCGGCTGCAGGGACAGGGCAGACGCGAACGGCTGGCCGCCCGCAGGAACGCACAAGCTCGCAGGAACACGCACAAGGGGGACACGCAATGACCGACGTACCGGCGGTGGCCATCGTGGGGATGAGCGGCCGCTTCCCCGGCGCCCGCGACCTGGGCGAATTCTGGGCGAACCTGCGCGGGAGCGTCTGCTCGATCACCGACTTCACCGAGGAGGAGCTGCTGGCGGCCGGGGTGGACGCCGCCGAGTTGCGCGGCCCCGGCTACGTGGCGTCGAAGGGCTTTCTGACGGAGGCGGACCGGTTCGAGCACGAGTTGTTCGCCTTCAACGCCACGGAGGCGGCGGCGCTGGACCCGCAGCACCGGCAGCTCCTGGAGACGGCCTGGTCGGCGCTGGAGGACGCCGGGTACGACCCGCGCCGCCCGCCCCCGCGCACCGGCGTGTACGTGGGCGGCGGGCCGAGCGAGCACTCGGTCGCGGCCCAGGTGGACGGGCGGTTGCGGACCAGGCTCGGGGCCATGCACGTGCGCGTCTTCACCGACCGGGAGTTCCTGGCGGGCTGGCTGTCCTACCGGCTGGGCATGAACGGGCCGAGCATGACCGTGCAGACGGGCTGCTCGACCTCGCTGACCACCGTGCACGTGGCCGTGCAGGCGCTGCTGGTGGGCGAGTGCGACCTGGCGCTGGCGGGCGGGGTGTCGATCGACTCGCCGTATCCGCGCGGGTACTCGTACGAGCCCGGTGGCATCTCCTCCCCCGACGGGCGGTGCCGCCCCTTCGACGAGAAGGCGGCGGGCACGGTCGGCGGGAACGGCGTCGGGCTGGTGGTGCTGCGGCGGCTGGAGGACGCGGTGGCGGACGGCGACCCGATCTACGCAGTGATCCGCGGGACGGCGGCCACCAACGACGGCCCGGGGCGGGTGGGGTTCACCGCGCCGGGGGTGGACGGGCAGGTCGCGGCCATCGTGGAGGCGTGGGCGGCGGCGGACCTGGACCCGGCCGACGCCCAGTACCTGGAGGCGCACGGCACGGGCACGGACCTCGGTGACCGCATCGAGGTGTCGGCCGCCGCGGCCGCGTTCGAGGGTACTGACGCCACGGGCGCGGGGCGGTGTGCGATCGGGTCGGTGAAGTCCAACGTCGGGCATCTGAACGCGTCGGCGGGCATCGTCGGGCTGATCAAGGCGGCGTTGATGTTGCGGCACCGCACGATGGTCCCCACGGTGAACGTGACCCGCCCGCACCCGGACCTCGCCCTGGACACCACCCCGTTCCGCCTGCTCACCACCACCGAGCAGTGGCCGCGCCCGGCCTCGGGACTTCGCCTGGCCGGGGTGTCGTCCCTGGGCATCGGCGGCACGAACGTGCACGTGGTCCTCTCCGAGGCCCCGGAACCCTCCCGGGTCTCCGGACAGGCACAGGACGCGTTGCCGCTGCCGTTGTCGGCCAGGACCGAGGCGCAGCTCGCCGCCGCCTGCGCACGCCTGGCCGCCGCCCTGCGCACACCGGGTGCTCCCCCGCTGGCCGACGTCGCCCACACCCTCGCCCACGGCCGCACCGCCCTGGAAATCCGCGCCTGCGTGGTCGCCAGGACCCACGAGGAGGCTGCCACCGCCCTGGAGGCCCTCGCCACAGGCAGCGCGCCGGACCCGGCCCAGCCGACCGGCCGGGAAACGACGCGGGCAACCGCACCGGCCCAGCCGAGCCGGCTGGGCGCGGCGTGGGTGGCGGGGCAGGAGGTCGTGTGGCCCCGGACCGGAGGCAGGCGGGCGCAGCTGCCCACCTACCCCTTCGCGGGCGAACACCACGGCGCACTCACCCTCGGCACGCCACCCGCCCCACAGAACCCCGCCCCGCAGAACCCCGCCCCGCAGGATCTCGCCTCCCACGACCCCGCCTCCCAGAACCCCGGCCCCCAGGACGGCGACCTCACGGTGGCGGTGACCGAGTTGTTCACCGCCACCCTGGCCCTGTCCGGCCCCGAGGACCTGTCCCGGACCTACTTCGCGGTCGGCGGCGACTCCCTGACCGCCGTCTTCCTGGTCAGCGAGCTACGCGACCGCTTCGCCCTGGAGGTCCCGGTCGAGCTGTTCCTCACCGAGCTCCCCCTGCGCGACCTCATCTCCCGAGCCGTGCACGGCGAGGACGACGACCTGCTCAACGACCTCCTGGACGAACTCGAATGACCCGTCCCCAGCCGGACCCCGCCGGGATCGACGACCTGGACCTCCTCGACCCCCACCTGCACGCCACCCACGACCTCACCCCGGTCTGGGCCAGGTTGCGCGCCCACGACCCGGTACGCAGGCACGACCGGTTCTGGAGCGTGACCCGGCACGCCGACGTGCTGCGCGTCGTGCGCGACCCGGACACCTTCACCTCGCTCCAGGGCAACATGTTGCGCACCCTGCTGCGCGGCCACGACCCGGGCTCGGGCCGGATGATCGTGGTCACCGACGGCCCCAGGCACGCCGTGCTGCGCCGCCTGCTCACCCCCGGCTTCGGCCCCCGTACGCTCGGCCCGATCACCCATTCGATCACCGAGGCCACCCGCGACCTGCTGGCCGCCCTGGTCCGCGAGGGCGGCGGCGACTTCGTGACCCGGGTGGCCGCCCAGGTGCCGCTGCGCGCGATCTGCGAGCTGCTCGGCGTGCCCGCCAAGGACCGGCAGCGCGTCCTTGAGCTGACCGGCCAGGCCATGCTGGGCGAGGGCGACACAGGCCCCGCCGACATGTCCGCCAGGATCGCGCAGAGCGAGATCCTGCTCTACTACACCCGCCTGGCCGCCGAGCGCAGGAGCGCCCCCGGCGACGACGTCATCAGCCTGCTGGTCTCCGCCGACGCCGGCCTCACCGAGGAGGAGGTGCTGCTCAACTGCTACAACCTGATCATCGGAGGAGACGAGACCGCCCGCCTGGCGATGGCCGGCGGGCTGCTGGCGCTGGCCACGTACGAGAAGGAGTGGGAGCGTCTGCGCGCCGACCCCGGCCTGGTCGGCACGGCCACCGAGGAGATCCTGCGCTGGACCACCCCGGCCGCGCACGTCGGCCGGGTCGCCGCCCGCGACACCGAGCTCGCGGGCCGGCACATCGCGGCCGGTGACGTGGTGGCGTTGTGGACGGTGTCGGCCAACCGCGACGAGGCCGTCTTCGACGAGCCCGGCCGCTTCGACGTGGGCAGGCGGCCGAACAGGCACCTGACCTTCGGCTACGGCCCGCACTTCTGCCTGGGGGCGCAGCTCGCCCGCGCCGAGATCGGCGCCCTGCTGACGGAGCTGCGCGCCACGGTCTCGGCCGTCGAGGTGACCGGCCCGGTGACCTGGCTGCCGTCGAATTTCATCAACGGCGTAGCGGCTCTTCCGATCTCCCTGGCGTAGATTGCAGTCATGCCCGGGGGATCGGGGCTGCTGCTGCTCCATCTGAACCACACCTTGACATCCTCCCTCCCGTGAGCGAGAGGGATTCCCACGGTCGCCCGTGAGGTTTCCTGTTTCATCGGGCCGTGCCTCCCCGGAAGGCTCCGGAGCCGGTCTCACCAGCCCTCCGCAGGCGTTTTACCTCTCGGCCAGCCCGGCCGCGAGGATGTTCTTGGCCGCGTTCACGTCGCGGTCGTGGACGGTCCCGCACGAGGGACACCTCCACTGCCGGACGTTCAGCGGCATCGAGCCGTGCATGTGTCCGCAGCCCCGCGCCGAACACAGCTTCGATGAGGGGAACCAGCGGTCCACCGTCACCAGTGTGCGCCCGTACCAGGCCGCCTTGTACTCCAGCATCGAGCGCAACTCCCGCCACGAGGCGTCGGAGATGGCGCGGGCCAGAGCGTGATTCTTGACCAGGTTGCGGACGGTCAGGTCCTCGATCGCGAGCGTTTGGTTCTCACGCACCAATCGAGTGGTGACCTTGTGCAGGAAGTCCCGCCGCCGGTCGGCGATCCGGGCGTGGGCCCGGGCGACCTTCAGCCTGGCCTTGGCCCGGTTCGCGCTGCCCTTGGCCGTGCGGGACAACGCGCGCTGCGCCCTGGCCAGCTTGCGCCGACCGGCCCGCTCGTGACGCGGGCCGGCAATCTTCTCTCCGCTGGACAGGGTGAGCAGATGGGTCAGCCCGGCGTCGATCCCCACGTCCACCGGCGCGGGCGGAAGCAGACTGATCTTCTCTTCGACCAGCAGCGACACGAACCAGCGGCCGGCCGCATCCTTCGACACGGTCACCGTGGACGGCTCCACGTCCCCCGGCAGCGGACGCGACCACACGATGGCCAACGGCGCGTCCATCTTCGCCAGCTTCAGCACGCCATCCCGGAAGGAGAAGGCGTTGTTCTGGAACGTCGCCGACGCCCGTGACTTGTGCTTGGACTTGAACCGCGGATACTTGGCGCGTCGGGCGAAGAAGGTGTTGAACGCCACCTGCTGCTGACGCAACGCCTGCTGCAACGGCACGTTCGACACCTCGCGCAGGAACTCCAGGTCCGGGTCCTGCTTCCACGCGGTCAGCCACTTCGCGGTGTCCACATACGAGGTCGATGCATGCTCGTCGGTATAGCGGCGATTGCGTTCGGCCAGCGCCTTGTTCCAGACCAGCCGGACACAGCCGAACGTGCGGTGCAGCAGATCCGCCTGTTCAGGAGTCGGATAGAAGCGGTACTTGTAGGCCCGCTTCACGACCTGGGACATGCTTAACATGATATCGCATGATCGTGTCAAAGCTCGCTCGTTTGTCCCGGCCCATCTCCACCCTGAAGGACGGAGCCTGCGGTCTTCAGGGCCTTGATCACGGTGCCGTACGGCGGCGGCTAGGGCGCCAGCGCCTCCAGCGCCTCCTCGGCCCGGCGCATCGCCTCCCCCGCGCCGGCCGCGGGGATCTCGCGGTCGAAGTTCAGGTCGTGGAAGACGTCCGTGACGCCCTGCGCGGCCAGCCCGTCCACGTCGCGCCTGATCTTGTCGTACGTTCCGGTCAGCGGACGATCCTCATCCGCGGCTCTGACCTGGGTGACGCCGCGGCACACGAAGCGGAACCCGTCCGCGTCCCGCCCGCCCGCCGCCAGCTCGTCCTTGATCAGCCCGATCCGGCCGGCGATGGCGGCCAGGTCCTCCCTGCTGGAGCTGACCCAGCCGTCGGCCAGCCGCGCCGCGCGGCGCAGCGCGACCTCCGCCGTGCCGCCGAGCAGGATCCGCGGCGGCCCCGGCACGGGCTTGGGGTCGATGTGCGCGGGCGGCACCCGGTAGAAGTCGCCGTCGTGCTCGACGACGTCGTCGGCCCACGCCTTGCGCAGCACCTGCACGAACTCCTCACCCCTGCGCCCGCGCCGCGCCATGTCCACGCCGGTCGCCTCGAACTCCTCGGGCAGCCAGCCCAGGCCGAGCCCCGCGGTGACCCGGCCGCCGGAGAGCGTCTGCAGCGTGGCGAGCTGCTTGGCCAGCAGCACGGGCTGCACGTACGCGTTGACCACCGCGACGCCCAGCCCGATGCGGCTGGTCACGGCCGACACGTGGGCCAGGGTGATCAGCGGGTCGTGCACGGCGCGGTAGGTGCCGCCCATGGGATGGCCGACCGGGTACAGCAGCCGCTGGAACGTCCAGAGCGCGTCGTAGCCGAGCTCCTCGGCCCGGACGGCGATGCGGCGCATGTTCTGTGGTGTGGCCCAGGGCCCTGACACGGGTACGGCGAAACCGACTCTCATGAGATCTAGTCTGTATGAGTGGGTCTTCGAGCGGAGCTGGCGGGTATCGCCGAGGCGTACGGCGGCACGGGCAAGCCCGTGTTACACCCGACGCGTACGGACGTCGTGGTGTTGCGGATGGGACAGGTGGTGGTCAAGGCCCATTCGGCCCGCGACGACGCCGACGAGCTGCGGCCGAGGTTACGCGCCGTCGCGTCGGCCGCGGTCAACGGCGTGATGCTGCCCCCGCTGGAGCCCGAGGTGCTGTCGGCGGCCGGGCGCGCGGTGACGGTGTGGCCGGCGGGCCGCCCGGTCTCGCACGAGGATCCCGATTCCGCGCCGTGGGAGGAGGGCGCCAGGCTGCTGGCCAGGCTGCACGCCACTCCCCTCACGCTGCTGCCGGGGCTGCCGGCGGCGGGCGGTCCCGCCAGGGCGGCGCGGGCGGTGGGCCGGATGGTCGGCGACGGCCCGGTCGAGCAGCTCGTACGGCGGGCGTTCAAGGAGTTGCCGGAGCCGCCTCCGCTGCCCGGCCTGCTCACGCACGGCGACTGGCATCTGGGCCAGCTCGTCCACCGGGACCGGTGGCTGCTCATCGACGTGGACGACCTGGGCGTCGGCGACCCGGCCTGGGATCTGGCCAGACCTGCCGCCTGGTATGCCGCAGGGCTGCTCGAACCGGCCGTGTGGGAACGCTTCCTGGGGGCGTACCTGGCCTCGGGCGGTCCCGCGCTCGGCCAGGGCGACGACCCCTGGGCGCGGCTCGACGTGCCCGCCCGCGCGCTCACCGTGCAACTGGCCGCCGTGGCGGTGATGAACGCGGACTACGAAGGCCGGGAACTGGACGAGGTCGAACATTCGTTAATCGAATCGTGCAACAGAATCGTCAGAGCGTGACGGAGTTGTGCGCGGTAGGTTTCACTTTGGAGACCTCAAAGCCAAGGAGAGCGACTTAGATGCAGTGCCCTAAGTGCCGCGGAAACATGCGGACCTATGAGCGCAACGGCGTCCACATCGAGCAGTGTGACAACTGCCGCGGGATCTTCCTCGACTACGGCGAGCTGGAGACCCTCAGCCGGATGGAGTCGCAGTACCACGCGCCTCCTCCCCCCGCCCCCGGACACGCCCCCGGCCCCGCCTGGGGCGCCCCGCACCACGGCGGCGGCCACTATGGCCACCGTCGCAAGAAGGACAGCTGGGTGGGCATGCTGTTCTCGACCTGATGCGGAAAGGCCGCGCACCCCGGGGGTGCGCGGCCTTCTCGGCGAGCCTCCAGAAGGAGAAATATCCCCAAATGGGGTAATTGTCCGAATTTGATGGGTTCAGCTGGGGAAATCCTCCGGGTTCACGGGCGCGGTGCGGGCATTGCCGCCGGAGATGACGTGCAGCGTGATGCGATAGTCGTGCCAGAGGACCTGGGTGGCGGTGAACGTCGTCTTGAACTTCACCGTCTTGTCGAACCGCTCGAAACTGCAGTTCCTGGTGAACGCCCTGCTCTTGCCCTCCCAGTCGGCGCCGTGCGTGAAGTAGATCTTGTAGCTGCCGTCCCGCACGCCCCTGACCTTGAACTTCGCCTTCTTGCGCACATAGACGCTGAACGCCTTGCTGCCGCCCCTGACGACGGTCACCACGCCGTCGAGGCTGCTGCCGTTGTTGATCTCCAGTGAGCCGCGGCCGTTGAGCGTGCCCTTGCGGATGTAGGAGCCGTTGCTCAGCCTCCTGCTCTGCCGGTTCCCCGCCTTGACCGAGACGACGTCGGCCGGGTAGTCGCCGGCCTCCTGCAGTGCCCGGCCCGCCTCGTCGAGCGTGCCCAGCTTGTCGCCGAGGTCGGCGAGCACGGCGGAGGAGGTGCACAGGTCCCGCGCGCCGACCTTGCCCGAGGTGGAGCCCAGCTCGGTGGCGACGTCGCGCAGGCTGCTCACGTACGCCTCGTGCTGGGCGCGTACGGCCTCGGGCGGCGTGAGCGCGGACAGCGCGTCGGCCGCGCCGGTCAGCGTCTCCTCGGCCCGCCCCACCCGCTGGTCCAGGGCCTTGACGCCGCGCGCGGAGGCCAGCGCGGAGATGGCGTCGGCCGTCGGCTTGCGCCTGCTCTCCAGCTCGCCCTTGTACGCCTCCGGCGTCAGCGCCGCCGTGCTCTGGCTGCCCGGGGTCCCGCCCGTGGGACCGCCGTTGACGGCGCCACCGCCGCCGGCGACGCCCGTGACCCTCGGCTCGCCGCCGGTGGACGCCGGCGTGCCGGTGGAGCACGCGCCAAGGGTGGAGAGCGTCGCCACAGCCACAACGCAGGAGATCAACCGGGGTCTAACCACCTGCCACACTATCGTCCGGTTCATCCCCAACCGTCAATGACGTTTCGGCCAGTCCCTCGTCCCGATCCTGCCGCAGCCAGCGGGTGATCCCCAGGGTCTCCAGGAACGGCAGGTCGTGGCTGGCCACGATGAGCGCCCCCTTGTACGCCGCCAGCGCCTGCGCGAGCTGCCGGACGCTGGCCATGTCCAGGTTGTTGGTGGGCTCGTCGAGCAGCAGGAGCTGCGGCGGCGGCTCGGCCGACAGCAGCGCGGCGAGCGTGGCGCGGAACCGTTCGCCGCCCGAGAGCGTGCCCACGGCCTGGTTGACCCGGTTCCCGCGGAACAGGAAGCGGGCCAGGCGGGCGCGCACGTCGTTCACCGAGGCGGACGGCGCCACCGCGCGCACGTTGTCCACCACGCTCAGGGCGTCGTCGAGCAGGTCGAGCCGCTGCGGCAGGTAGCGGACGGGCACGTGGGCGCCCTGCTCGACGATGCGCCTGAGCAGCGTGGTCTTGCCCGAGCCGTTGGGGCCGAGCAACGCGATCCGCTCGGGCCCCCGCACGACCAGCGTCTCCAGCACGGCCACCCGCCCGGCCGCCCGCGCATCCTGCTCCTCCGGCGCACCCTGTCCCTCCGGCACGCCCTGTCCCTCCGGCACGCCCTGTCCCTCCGGCACGCCCTGTCCCTCCGGCACGCCCTGTCCCTCCGGCACGCCCTGTCCCTCCGGCGCACTCCCCTGCTCCGGCACGGCCTCCCGCTCCGGTGCCGCCTTCCCGGCCCGATCCTGCTGCCACTCCAGAGGGAAGGTGAGGACGGTGCGGCCGGCGGGCACCTCCGTGCCCGGGAGCTGGATGCGGATCTCGGCGTCCTCGCGCACGGCCAGCTCGGCCTCGGTCAGCCTTTCACGGGCCTCCTCCAGCTTGTCGATGTGCAGGTTGCGCTGCTTGCCCGCGTTCACCTGGGCCTTGCGCTTGAGGGTGCCCGCGACGATCTTGGGCACCCGCTTGTTCTCGAACGCCTTCTGACCGGTCCGCGCGGCCCTGTCGAGCCTGGTCCTGGCCTCGATGAGCTCGCGCTGCTGGCGGCGTACCTCGCCCTCGGCGTTGCGCACCGAGCGCTCGGCGGCCTCCTGCGCGGTGGCGACCTGCTCCTCGTAGGAGGTGAGGTTGCCGCCGTACATGCGCACGTCGCCGTCGCGCAGCTCGGCGATCTGGTCGACCAGTTCGAGCAGCGCCCGGTCGTGGCTGACCACGAGGAGCACCCCCTGCCAGGCGGCGACCGCGGCGTACAGGCGCCGCCGCGCCTCCAGGTCGAGGTTGTTGGTGGGCTCGTCGAGCAGCAGCGCGTCGGGCCGTTTCAGCAGCTGCGCGACCAGCGCGACCATGATGGTCTCGCCACCCGACAGCGTGCCGACCGTGCGGTCCAGGCCGATGTGGTCCAGCCCGAGCCGGTCCAGCTCGGCGCGGGCGCGCTCCTCGACGTCCCAGTCGTCGCCGACGGCGGTGAAGTGCTCCTCGGCCACGTCACCGCTCTCGATGGCGTGCAGCGCGGCCCGCTTCCCGCTGATCTCCAGCAGGTCGGAGACGGTACGGTCGGCGCCGAGCGGCACGTTCTGCGGCAGATAGCCCACCACCCCCGAGACCGACACGGATCCGGACAGCGGGGCCAGCTCCCCAGCGATGATCTTCAACAGGGTCGACTTGCCCGACCCGTTGACCCCGATGAGCCCGGTACGGCCGGCGGGGAACGCGGCGTCGAGCCGGTCGAGCACCCTGGTCCCGTCGGCCCAGCCGAAGGACACGTGGTCGATGACAATGGAAAATGACATAAGGCGGTTCCCATCACAAAAGTCGAAATTTCGTGACTTGGCGGGAATCACCGCATACGCACGCGACACGTGGAAACCAGGCTTCGCCGCGGCCCGCAATCGGGGGACGAGGGTGCCTACGAGGTCCAGGTGATGCGCACGTGCCCAGGAAAGGGCGGAACGGCGCGGTGCCCGCGACCTCAGACCCTCACGTCAACTGCCCCCGTAGATTGGCGATAAGACGCTGGGCACTATACACGAGCCCGGAGCACATCGCAAGCAGACACCCCAACCTCGTACCCGACCCGCGACGCCACGCCCTTGATCGGCCGTGACCATCGACTGAGACGGTGCCGCCGTCCTAGAGTCGGGGCCAACACCCCCAGGAGGTCCGGCATGTCCAGCATTCCCTCCCTGTTGCGCGACCGCATCGCGGCGACCCCCGACGCCGAGGCCTACCGTGTGCCCTCGGACGGCGCGTGGGCCTCGTTGTCATGGCGCGAGGTGGGCGAACGGGTACGCGCCCTGGCCCTGTCCCTGTCCGGGCTCGGCTCCGCCCCCGGCACCCGGGTGTCGATCCTGTGCTCCACCCGCCTCGAATGGATCCTCTGCGACCTGTCGGTCCTGGCCACCGGCGCGGCCACGACCACGATCTACCCGTCCAACACGGCCGCCGAGTGCGCGTTCGTCATCACCGACTCCGGCAGCACGATCGTCATCGCCGAGAACGACGAGCAGGTGACCAAGCTGCGCTCGGTGCAGAAGGAGATGCCCGACGTCACGCACGTGGTGGTCATCGACGGCTCCCCGAGCGACGACGGCTGGGTGGTCACGCTCGACTCGCTGACCGGGGCGGAAGGCGAGGACCGGCAGGCCGCCTACGACACGATGGTGGACGCCATCGCCCAGGACGACCTGGCCACGCTCATCTACACCTCCGGCACCACCGGCCGCCCCAAGGGCGTGGAGCTGACCCACGACAACTGGCTCTACGCGGCCGGCGCGGTCCGCGAGATAGACCTGATCTCCCCCTCCGACCTGCACTTCCTGTGGCTGCCGCTGTCGCACTCGTTCGGCAAGCTGCTGGAGGTCGTGATGATCGACATCGGCGTGCCCACCGCGATCGACGGCCGCCTGGACAAGATCGCCGACAACCTCGGCGAGCTGCGGCCGACGGTCATGGCCGCCGCGCCGCGCATCTTCGAGAAGATCCACAACACGGTCGCGGCGAACATGATCCGCGACGGCGGCGTCAAGCTGCGCATCTTCAACTGGGCGCGCAAGACGGGCCTGCGGGTCAGCAAGGCGAGGCAGCGCGGCGCCACGATCCCGATCACCACCCGCGCCGAGTACGCCCTGGCCGACCGCCTGGTCTTCGCCAAGCTGCGTGATCGGTTCGGCGGCCGGATCCGCTACTTCATCTCCGGCGCGGCCCCGCTGAACCAGGACGTCGCCGAGTTCTTCGACGCCGCCGGCCTGACGATCCTCGAAGGGTACGGCCTGACGGAGTCGTCGGCGGGCAGCTTCCTCAACCGGCCGGAGACGGTCAGGTTCGGCACGGTCGGCGAGCCGTTCCCCGGCACCGAGGTCCGCGTCGCCGACGACGGCGAGATCCTCATCCGGGGGCGCGGCATCATGCGCGGCTACCACGGGCTGCCGGCCGAGACGGCCGAGGCGCTGGAGGACGGCTGGCTGCACACGGGCGACATCGGCGAGGTGGACGAGGCCGGCCGGCTGCGCATCACCGACCGCAAGAAGGAGCTGATCAAGACCTCGGGCGGCAAGTACGTGGCGCCGACGTACCTGGAGGGCCGGATCAAGGCGGCCTGCCCGTACGTGTCGCACGTGTTCGTGCACGGCGACCGGCGCAACTACGTCACGGCGCTGGTCACCCTCGACATGGAGGTGGTCGGCCCGTGGGCGCGGGCCGAGTCGCTGCCCACGGAGGCCGAGGAGTTGCGCGAGCACCCGCGCATGCGCGCCGAGGTCGAGCAGGCGATCACCCGCGTCAACGCGGACGAGGCCGGCTACGCCACGGTCAAGAAGTTCGCGATCCTGGCCGAGGACTTCTCGGTGGAGACGGGCGAGCTGACGGCCAGCCTCAAGATCAAGCGCAAGGCCGTCGAGGAACGCCACGGCACCACCCTCGACTCCTTCTACACCTGACGCACTCGCCGAGGGCGCCGGCGGCTGTTCACAACACCCGCTTGGCGCCCGGCAGGGACCGTACCAGGTAGGCCAGCCACCAGCACAGCGGCAGCGCGAGCGCCAGCATGACGGCGAACTTCACGATGGCGAGCGTGTCCAGCCACTGCAGCGCGTGGCCCAGCCCGACCAGCACGAGCGGGTGGATGATGAAGACGGTGAAGGCGTGCTCGGACAGGAACCGGCCGCGCGGCCCCTGCGTGTTGTGCCGCTTCCTGAAGTAGGCGGAGAACGCGAGGATCAGGCTGACCGCGAAGACGGACTCCCACAGGGCCGTCAGCCCCGACGACAGCGCCCCGGTGGTCACGAGCGAGGGCACCAGCAGCACCGGCACCGACGCACCTGCCACGGTGAAGCCCAGCGCGGAGGCCCGCTCGGGCAGCGTCTCGAACCAGCCGCGCCGGAAGGCCACGCAGCCCAGCACGAACATGGCGGCGTACTGCGGCAGGAAGCTGGGCGTCGGCAGCCCGATCACCGGCCAGTACGTGTTCGTCGGCACCAGCAGCCGCCAGGCGAACGTGGCCACGGCCAGCCCCAGCGTGAACAGCACGATCCACTTCAGCCTGAGCGGGGCGCTGCGCTCGTCGAGCGGCGCGCGCACGGCCCGCCAGGCCGCGTACGCCAGCGCGAAGACGATCAGCACCTCGACGAACCACATGGGGCCGGGGTCCCAGGAGATCAGGTAGTACTCCCAGAAGGACAGCTCACCGCGCCCCAGCACCCCGCCGATGCCGGCCAGCGGGCGCAGCAGCAGGAGGTAGACCAGCAGCGGGATGCCCAGCCGCACCAGCCGGTCGCGCACGAACACGCGCGGCCCCTTGCGGTCGATGGAGCCGGGGGTGAAGAAGCCGGAGATCAGGAAGAAGAACCCCATGAAGAACGCCTGGTCGGCCACGACCAGGACATCGAGCGCGATGCCCGTGGGGTCCTTGGCGGGCTCGGAGTAGTACCACAGGGGGATGTTGCCGTAGGTGAGCGCCACGTGGTGGGCGACGACCAGCGCGGTCAGTAAGATCCGCAGGTTGTCCACCGCGTACAGGCGCGTGCGTGTCTCCACCTTCATGCCTTGCAGGCCCTTTCCATAAGATCGGCGAGTTCCGCCGCGTGCGCGTTCAAGTCGTGGCCCGGGTTGGCGATCCAATACGCGAACATGTTGTCGACGGCCGCCTGATGGGTGACGGCCATGACACGGCGGTCGAACGGCCGGAACTCCCCGCTCTCCTGGCCGAGGCGGAAGATCCCCTCGATCGGCTGGTAGAGCCCCTCGTTGGTGTGCATTCCGTAGCGGAGCTCGCCGTCGGCGGTGCGCAGGTTGATCAGGATCTCGCCCAGCGCCTTGATGTGGGTGCGGTGGTCGGCCATCTGCTCGGCCACGCTGAGGATGTGCGCCCTGAGCAGCTCGGTCGCCGTCGTCAGACCGTCCATCCTCACCACCACGTTCTCGGCGATGCCTCCGTAGGTGCGCTCGACCACCTCCTCCATCAACTCCTCCTTGCCGGTGAAGTGGTAGGAGATGACGCCCTTGCTGATGCCCGCGTGCTTGGCGATCTTGGCCAGCGACGCCTGCGCGAAGCCCACCTCGGCGATGACCTCGATGGCGCTGGCCACGATCTGGGCCCGTCTGGCCTCCTCGATGAAGGAGCGTCCTTTCTGGCCCGCTGGCTCATTTTCTGGCCGCATGGCCAAAATTTAACACACACGGCCTGGTTTTGTCCCGCCGGGCCAGTTTCTCAACCGAGCCGCGCCTGGTAGACCGCCCTGGCCTGCTGCAACAGGGACATGTGGTCGCCGACCTGGTACGGGCTGGCCAGCCTGCCGTGCTGCTTGATCAGGTCCTCCAGCAGGTCCAGCCACTCCAGGCACCACAACACGTCCTCGCGCCTGGCCACCTTCCTGCCGTCCAGGTCCACGTACACCGGGCTGGTCAGGGCGTAGCCGGTGGAGGTGAGGGTGCGCGGATGGGGGTCGCACAGGACCTCGGCCATCACGTACGTGGGCGCGTCCACGACCAGTTCGGCCGTCACGGTCAGCGGGTCGTCGCCCCGGCCGGCCGCGCGCAGCCGCTCCGCCCCGGCCCGCGTGCCGTCCGCCGTGCGGATGCGCACCGCCACCACCTCGGGGCCGATGGCGGTGGCCGTGACGCTGATGCGCTCACCCCTGCGGGCGTCGATCACGTGTCCCGGGCCGTGGCCGTTCACGCTCAGCTCCAGCCAGGGGCCGGTGGTGGCGAACGTCCGGCCGGCACGTACGGCCTGCGCGAAGGACCTGGCGGTCAGCTCGCCCTCGACGCGCGCGTACACGCGGGCCCATCCGGGCGGGTTCGACTGGTTGTCCGACCGGGTGAAGGAGATCATCGCGTCCGTGCCCGCGGTCACCGCCATCCGGTTGCCCGCGCCGATCAGCCGCCGGTACACCGCCGCGGTGGCCGGGATCGAGGCGTGGGTGAGCACGTCGAGGCTGTCCACCAGCCCCAGCGCGGCGTCGGCGACCAGTTCGCGGGCGGCGCAGTTGCGCGGCACGGGCGACACGACGCCCTTGGGCGGGTCGCCGTCGCCGATGGGCGTGCGGAAGGGGTGGCTGTAGCCGACCAGCGCCCCGAGCCCGCGCAACTCACGCAGCCCGTCGGCGTTGGGCGGCCAGTCGGCGTCGCCGTCGAAGCCGGTGTGGTAGCGGCCCGGGGCCGCGCGGGGCGCGAAGGCGTAGATGTGACCGAGCAGGTCGTTGCGGTACTCCACGCCCATCCTGGCCACGTGCGTGGCGTCGGACCACGGCAGGTCCCGGTCCGTCCAGTGCTCCAGCGCCTCGCGGTCGTAGACGCGCCTGCCCGAGACGTTGCCCGCCAGCAGGTTGAGCACGTGCAGGTCCTCGCCGTGCTGGGCGACGGCCGCGTCGGCGGGCACGGCCACCATGTCGCCCGCCCAGTTGAGGTGCACGTGCATGTCGCCGCCGTACCAGCCGCGGGCGGCCGCGTCGTACAGGCGGGCGGGGGCCAGGCCGACGCGGTGCTCCAGGCCGGGGCGCGGGGTCAGCTCCAGCCTGGCCTCGCCGTACTCCATTCCCCTGGCGGCCGTGATCGTCAGTGACGTGCACGGGACTTCGAGCATGAGGTCGTCGCCGTGGAAGTACGGGCGGCCGTGGTAGTCGTAGCGGTGCGGGGTGTCGGGCGGGAACCAGCCGCTGCCGTCGGCGGCCACGACGCTCCACCGGCACGGCCTCCCGGCCCGCAGGCGCAGCCTGGAGGACTGGATCGGCCGCAGGAGCGTGTCCAGGCGGAGCCGGACGCCGTCGGCGACGACGATGCTGTCCTGGTCCACCTCGACCAGCCAGGCGCCGCGCGGGGGCAGGCAGCGCTGGGTGTCGTCCACGCTGACCTGGCAGGGCGCGTCCCGCTGGGAGTCGAACAGCAGCGAGATCCGCTCCTCGCCGCGCCCCGGCAGCGACGCGGCGGGGGCGAGCTCATCCTTCCAGGAGCTCGGCGCGGCGGCGCCGCCCTGCTCGGCCGCCCGCGCGCCGCCCGCCAGCACCTCGAACGGCAGGTCCCTGCCCCAGCGCCCGGCCGCTCTGCCCGCGACGCGCGCCCGCCAGGGGAGCAGGATCGTGCGCGGCGCCCCTTCGAGCTTGACGCCGCCCTCCTCGATCCGCACGGCGACCAGGTGCCCGGGCAGCAGGCCGTCGAGGGTGTCGCGCAGCACCCGGTCGTAGTCCGGCTCGGCCAGCCGGGCGGCGACCTGGTCGCGCGGCTCGTCGGGGTGCATCTCGGCGACCGCCTCGGCGACGAGCCGCCAGAAGCGGTCGAACAACGACGGCGGCAGCACCCTGCGCCTGGCGAAGAACTTCACGTAGTGGATCTCTGGTTCGCCCCAGGTGATCCCGTGCTCCTCCAGCAGACGGCCGTACTCCTCCAGCTCGTCGGTCACCCTGCCGGGCAGCATCGATTCCGCAGCCATGAGCCCTCCCCACTGTGGTTGGGCGTCATCGTGACATGGATCACGCACACGCTCCGTCCGCACCCGGCTCCGGAGAGGGGAAGAATTCAACCTCGGAGGAGGTATCTCCACCCGGGGGGTACCGATGCTGCTCCGGCCCCGCCGGGCGCAAGGGTCAAAGCCGCTTGAATGCGGACAGAAGTCGGTCGGCCGCCAGAGAAGGCGTCAGCCCGCCTTCGAGCACTTCGCGCTCCACCTCTTGCGTGATCGCCGCCACCTCCGGGTCGTCGCGCAACTCCGACAGCAGCCGGTCGGTCACCAGCGCCCACGTCCAGCGGACCTGCTGGCGGCGGCGCTTGGCGGCCAGGTCGAGCCCG
Organism: Nonomuraea sp. NPDC050404; assembly: GCF_040655495.1. NCBI lineage: Bacteria > Bacillati > Actinomycetota > Actinomycetes > Streptosporangiales > Streptosporangiaceae > Nonomuraea > Nonomuraea sp. NPDC050404. Next base: position 56,513 of record NZ_JBFAKB010000038.1, on the reverse strand, counting down.
CCCTGGTGGGCCAGCACCCGCTGCCAGAGCTTGTCCAGCCCGTCCCCGGTGAGCGCGCTACAGGTCAGCACGGCGGGCGGCCCCTCGGAGCGGAGCATGCGCAGCGCCCCCGACAACTCGCGGGCCGCCTTCCTGGCCGGCAGCTCGTGCTCGCCGTCGGCCTTGTTGACGGCGATGACGTCCGCCAGCTCCAGCACGCCCTTCTTGATCCCCTGGAGCTGGTCGCCCGTGCGGGCCAGGGTCAGCAGCAGGAACGTGTCCACCATGTCGGCCACGGCGGTCTCCGACTGGCCCACGCCGACGGTCTCGACCAGGACGACGTCGAAGCCGGCCGCCTCCACGACGACCATGGCCTCCCTGGTGGCCTTGGTGACGCCGCCGAGCGTGCCGGAGGTGGGCGAGGGGCGGATGAACGCGGCGGGGTCGGCCGCCAGGCGGGACATGCGGGTCTTGTCGCCGAGGATGCTGCCGCCCGTCCTGGTGGAGGAGGGATCAACGGCCAGCACGGCCACCCGGTGACCCTGTGCGGTCAGGCGGGTGCCGAGCGCGTCGATGAACGTGGACTTGCCCACGCCGGGCACGCCCGACACGCCCACCCGGCAGGCCCGTCCGGACATAGGGGTGAGTTCGACCAGAAGTCGTTGCGCGAGGGCGTTGTGATCGGGCCGCCTCGACTCCACAAGCGTTATGGCACGGGCGATCCAGGTACGCGAGCCCTCCCGGACACCCCGCGCGTAGTCCTCCAGCGAGTGCACCCGCTTGGCCCCTTTCTTCCCAGTTGATCAGCTTATCTTCTGACAAGGTTTGACTTTTGCCAGTAGGGTGCTGGAGTTCACCTCAGCCGTCACAGGAGTCACTCCCCTCATGCCCAACGTCGAATCCCTCCGCGAGGGCGACCCGGCAGCGGTGGGGCCCTACCGGCTGGTCGGACGGCTCGGCGCGGGCGGCCACGGTGTCGTCTATCTCGGCCAGGCCCGCAACGGAACCCCCGTCGCCGTCAAGGTGCTGCGCGAGGGGCTGGCCGTGGGCGACCGCCTGGCCAGGGACATCGCCGCGGCGCGCAAGGTCGAGCCGTTCTGCCTCGCGCAGGTGCTCGACGCCTCGACCAGCGGCAGGCCGTACATCGTGTCCGAGTACGTGGACGGGCCCTCGTTGCAGCAGACCGGCCGGCTCGGCGGGGCGGACCTGCAGCGGCTCGCCGTGGCGACCGCGACCGCGCTCGACGCCCTGCACCAGGCCGGGGTCGTGCACGGGGACCTCACGCCCGCCAACGTGCTGCTCGGCCCCGACGGGGCGCGGGTGGTGGACTTCGGCGTCGCCGCGGCGCTGGGCTCGGGCATGAAGGCGACCAGCAACATCGTGGGGACGCCGGCGTACATGGCGCCGGAGCAGCTCGCCGGGAAGCCGGTGGGGGCCGCGGCGGACGTGTTCTCGTGGGCCTCGGTGATCGTGTACGCGGCCACGGGCGTCCCGCCGTTCGGCGACGACGCGCTGCCCGCGGTGATCAACCGCATACTGAACGAGCAGCCGCAGCTCGCGGACCTGGGCCGGCCGCTGCGCGAGATCGTGACCGTCTGCCTGGTCAAGGATCCCGGCGCCCGGCCCGCGATGCGCGACGTCCTGCTGCGCCTGGCCGCCCCCTCGCGCCGGCCCTCGTCCCCGCACCAGACTCCGGCTCCCTTCGCGGCCCCGCACCAGACCCCGCCCCCGGCTCCGTTCGCGGCCCCGCACGCGACGCCCGAGGCGGCGTTCGAGCGGCCCCAGGAGGGCATGGCCCAGGGGCGCGGGCCGCACACCGAGCCGGCCACGCAGGACAACGTTCCCGGTCCGGGAGGCTCGCCCCTGCAGGCGCTGTTCGACATCTCCTCGCCGGTCGAGCAGCCGCCGCCCGCCGCCGGGTACGGGACACAGGACCATGCGGCGTCGCAGAGCGGCGCTCACTCGCGGCAGCCCACGCCGCCGACCGGCCCGGTCCCGGGGGTGCACCAGCACCAGGAGCCGGAGCAGCCGGTGGGGGCTCAGCACCACGAGGCGCGCCCGCTCTATGAGCCGGCCCCGCACGAGCCGAACCCGCCCTATGAGGCGGCCCGGCCCCACGAGGCGAACCCGCCGCATGAGGCGGGCCGGCGGCGCCAAAGGTCCCAGCCCCACGAGGCGGTCCAGCAGGCCCAGCCTTATGAGGCGGTCCAGCAGGCACAGTCCTATGAGGCGGCGGCCCAGCAGTTCCAGGCCGCCCAGCCGTACCAGGCTCACGCGCAGCAGGAGCAGCCGGTCCCGCCGCAGGAGCCGGTCCCGCGGGCCGCCGTCAAGCCGCGCAAGGGCCGGCGGGCCAAGAAGGTGCTGATCGCGGTCGTCTCCGGGGTGTCCGTGTGCGCGCTGGCCGCCGCCATCGTCTGGCTCACCCCCACCGAGCCCACGCCGAAGACCAGGAACATGTCGGTCGTCAGCGGCGTCCCCACCACCTCCGCGCCGGCCACGCCGTCCGCCGGGGACACCCGTACCCCCAGGCCGACCCCGCAGACGGACGGCACCCCCGACACCGTCACGGACGACGGCGACGGCGTCGTGTCGACGCCGGGCGCGCAGGAGGGGCTGAAGGTCGTCTCCGTGCGCGCGAACGGCACCAGGAACGGCGAGTGCTGGTCCGGCGGCGAGGTGACGCTGCGGGCGCTGGTCCGCCGCACGGGCGAGCCGGTGACCTTTGAATACAGCTGGATCATCGACGGCACGTCCGTGGGCCGCTCCTCGGCGCTCGTCTCCGAGAACGGCCGGCGGTACGTCACCGCGCCGAGCGGCCTGGAGAGCACCGGCGGCACCCACCGCGTCACCCTGCGGATCACCTCGCCCGTCACCGCCCAGAAGACGATCTCGGTCGCGATGTGCGAGCAAGGCGCCTACTGACGGCTTTCCAGCTGCCGCAGCAGGTCGAGGGCGGCGGTGGCGATCACGGTCCCCGGAGGGAAGATCGCCGCCGCGCCCACGGCCCGCAGCTCGTCGTGATCGCCGGGCGGGATGACGCCGCCCACCACGATCATGATGTCGGCGGCGTCCAGGCCGGCCAGGGCCTCGCGCAGCGCGGGCACCAGCGTGAGGTGCCCGGCGGCCAGCGACGAGACGCCCACGATGTGCACGTCGGCCTCGACCGCCTGCCTGGCGACCTCCTCCGGCGTCTGGAACAGCGGGCCGACGTCCACGTCGAAGCCCAGGTCGGCGAAGGCGGTGGCGATGACCTTCTGGCCGCGGTCGTGGCCGTCCTGGCCCATCTTGGCCACCAGGATGCGCGGGCGGCGGCCCTGCGCCCGCTCGAAGTCGGCGCAGGCGTCGCGGGCGCGCTCGATGTCGGCGTCCTGGCCTGACTCGTCGCGGTACACGCCAGTGATGGTACGCACCTGCTCGGCGTGCCGGCCGAACACCTTCTCCAGGGCCTCGGAGATCTCCCCCACGGTGGCCATCGCGTGGGCGGCGTCCACGGCCAGCTTGAGCAGGTTGTGCTCCAGGCCGGGGGCGGGATGCCCGGCGGCCTTGGTGAGCGCGTCGAGGGTGCGCCGCACGGTCGCGTCGTCGCGTTCGGCCCGCAGGCGGGCGAGCTTGGCCAGTTGCCGGTCGCGTACGGCGCTGTTGTCGACCTTGAGCACCTCGATGTCCTCGTCCGCGTCCGCGCGGTACTTGTTCACGCCGATCACCGGCTGGCGGCCGGAGTCGATGCGGGCCTGGGCCCGCGCGGCGGCCTCCTCGATGCGCAGCTTGGGCAGCCCGGCCTCGATGGCCCTGGCCATGCCGCCGGCGGCTTCGACCTCCTGGATGTGGGTCCAGGCGCGCTCGGCGAGGTCGTGGGTGAGGCGTTCGACGTAGTAGGAGCCGCCCCACGGGTCGATCACGTGGGTGGTGCCGGACTCCTGCTGCAGGAGGAGCTGGGTGTTGCGGGCGATGCGCGCGGAGAAGTCGGTGGGCAGCGCCAGGGCCTCGTCCAGGGCGTTGGTGTGCAGCGACTGGGTGTGGCCCTGGGTGGCGGCCATGGCCTCCACGCAGGTCCTGGCGACGTTGTTGTAGACGTCCTGGGCGGTCAGCGACCAGCCGGAGGTCTGGCTGTGCGTGCGCAGGCTCAGCGACTTCGGGTTCTTCGCGCCGAATCCGGACACGAGCCTGGCCCACAGCAGCCGGGCGGCGCGCAGCTTGGCGACCTCCATGAAGAAGTTCATGCCGATGCACCAGAAGAACGACAACCGCGGCGCGAACCGGTCGATGTCCATCCCCGCGGCGACCCCGGCCCGCAGGTACTCGACCCCGTCGGCCAGCGTGTAGGCCAGCTCCAGGTCCAGCGTGGCCCCGGCCTCCTGGATGTGGTAGCCGGAGATGCTGATGGAGTTGAACTTCGGCATCTTCTCGCTGGTGTAGGCGAAGATGTCCGAGATGATGCGCATCGACGGCGCCGGCGGGTAGATGTAGGTGTTGCGGACCATGAACTCCTTGAGGATGTCGTTCTGGATCGTCCCCGCGAGCTGCTCCGGCGCGACGCCCTGTTCCTCGGCCGCCACGATGTACAGCGCCAGGATCGGCAGCACGGCCCCGTTCATGGTCATGGACACCGACATGCGGTCGAGAGGGATCCCGTCGAACAGCTGCCGCATGTCGTAGATCGAGTCGATCGCCACGCCCGCCATGCCCACGTCGCCGGCCACGCGGGGGTGGTCGGAGTCGTAGCCCCGGTGCGTGGCCAGGTCGAAGGCCACCGACAGGCCCTTCTGCCCGGCGGCGAGGTTGCGCCGGTAGAAGGCGTTGGAGTCCTCGGCCGTGGAGAAGCCCGCGTACTGGCGGACCGTCCAGGGCTGGTTGACGTACATGGTGGGGTACGGTCCGCGCAGGTAGGGGGCGACGCCGGGGTAGGTGCGCAGGAAGTCGAGGCCCGCCAGGTCGGCGGCGGTGTAGAGCGGCTTGACCGCGATGCCCTCGGGCGTCTGCCACACCTCGCCCACCGGCTCCGGCCCCGCACTGTCCCGCTCGGGCAGGGGGTTGAGCGGGATGCTGGAGAAGTCCGGGATCATCGGGTCACCTCCAGGTGGTCGAAGGTCTCGCGGAGCACGGCCAGCGCGTCGCATCCGGCGTGCAGGTTGCCCTCCACGCCCTCATAGGTTCCCTTCCCCGCCAGCCACACCTTTCTCGCCCCTGCCCGGCGCAGGGCCGCGGCCACGGCGGTGGCGTGCTCGGCGTACAGCTTGTCGCTGGAGCACAGGCACGCGACGGTGGCGCCGCTGACGGCGAAGGCGGTGGCGATCTGCTCGGGGTCGGCGCCGGGGCCCGCCGTCTCGGTGGCCAGGCCGCCCGCCTGGAACAGGTTGGCGGCGAACGCGGCCCGCGCGGTGTACGCGGCGAGGGCGCCGATGGTGGCCAGGAACACCTTGGGGCGCTCCGGCCGGGCGTCGGCCAGGTCACGCAGCCGCTCGAACGGCTCGGCGTAACGCACCTTGGGCAGCCCGCGTCCCGGCCCGGGGAGCTTGGACGGCTCGGGGGGCTTGGACGGCTCGGGGGGCTTGGACGGCTCGGGGGGCCGTGCGGGGGCCGGGCGGCGTACGGGCTTCTCGTTCAGATCGGGGAACTCGCTCACCCCGGTCAGCGGAAGGCGGCGGTGGGCGATGTCGTCGTCGCGGCGGGCCCGGGTGGCGGCGACCCGCTCGGACACCAGGTCACCGGCCTCCCCGATCCCGCCTGCCGCCTCGATCTCCTGGAAGAAGACCCAGGCCGCCGCCGCCAGGTCGGCGGTGCGGCGTTCGACGTACCAGGAGCCGCCCGCCGGGTCGATCACCCGTCCCAGCCCCGACTCCTCCAGCAGCAGCGACTGCGTGTTGCGGGCGATGCGGCGGGAGAAGCCGTCGGGCAGGCCCAGACAGGCGTCGAACGGCCGCACGGTCACCGCCTCCGCCCCGCCCACTCCGGCGGCGAAGCAGGCGACGGTGGTGCGCAACATGTTCACCCACGGGTCGCGGGCGGTCATCATGGCCGCGCTGGTGACGGCGTGCTGCCGCTGGCCGCCGGCCTCGGGCGCGCCGCAGACCTCGGCGACCCTGGCCCACAGGCGGCGGGCGACCCGCAGCTTGGCGATGGTGGCGAACTGGTCGGCGGTGGCGGCGTACCGGAACTCGATCTGCCCCAGCGCCTGCGCCACGGACAGCCCGCCGGCGGTCAGCGCGCGCAGTTCCGCGACGCCCCGGGCGATCGAGCAGGCCAGCTCCTGCGCGTCGCTGCCACCCGCGTCGTGGTACGGGGTCGCGTCGACCACGATGGCCCGCAGCCCGGGAAACTCGGCGGCGCAACGCAACGCCAGCTCGACCCCGGCGGGCCCGCGCACGGCGGAAGCCCCCAGATTGCCACTGAGCGCCCCCACGGCAGCGACGGAGGCCCCCAGGCTGCCGCTGACCGCTCGCGTGGAAGCGGCGGAGGGCTCCAGATTGTCGCTGAGCGCCGCCTTGGCAGCGGCGGAGGGCCCTGAGGAGTCCCCCGGAGTGGCGTGGCTGCCCGGATCGCCGCCCGGCTCCGGGCCGGACGCGCGGGTGGCGGCCAGGGTGAACAGGGCCTCCGCGGCCTCGCGTACGGAATCCCCGGCCTCCAGGACGACGGGGGCCAGGTCGAGGTAGACGTCCTTGAGCACCGCGCCCAGCTCGCCGACCGGGATCGCACCGTCACCGACGACCAGCCACAACGAGGTGACGCCGTTCTCCAGGTCGGCCAGCACCGCCTCGGGGTCGGCCACCGCGTGCCGTTGCCGCACGTCCCAGCCGGCCACGGCCCGGGAGCCGCGCACGTACGGGGCCGCGCCCGGCAGCCCGGGATCGCCCGGCAGGTCGCCGGCGTCGTAGAGCGGCGCGACGGTGACCCCGTCGTAGGTCGTCCTCGACAGGGCCCGCTCCGGCGCGTCGGTCTCCGCCCCGGACTTGCGCAGCACCTCCGCCGCCAGCGCGCGCCAGTCGTCCCGGGATGTGGACGCGAACCCCGCTGCCAGTTCCATGGTTCGGATAGTAGGCCGAACCACTCCCCCTCAGTAACCGAGGCCCACCCCTACCCGACCGGCGAAAGGGCCGGTGACGGTCAGGCGGCGGGCGCCTCCCAGGTCAGTCGCCACGTGACCGGCCCCACGATCCCGTCGTCCCGCACACCCTGTTGCCGCTGGAACTGGCGGCACGCCTCGCTCGACCGGCTGCCGTACGCGCCGTCCGCCTCCAGGTCGAAGCCGCGCTCCCGCATCCGCTCCTGCCAGGCACGCACATCCTCGCCGCGCATGACCGGCGGATACTTCAGCAGCCGTCCTGGAAACGCCGGCGTCGCAGGCGGGGTCGGGGTCGGGGTCGGGGCGGGGGTTCCGTCCTCCTTCGGCCGGGGCGCGCCGCGTTTGACCCAGTCGTAGAGGGGGTCGCCGGGGCAGTCGGTGGCATAACCGTCGCGGTGCCCCTTGATCTCCTTACCGGCGCGGCCGTGCAGGCGTACGTACTCGACCGCGTCGAGGATCGCGCGCAACATCGCGGTGGGCGGCTCGACCAGGCCCACGTTCCCGACCAGTCCCAGCACGGCGTAGTGGCCCGCGTTCAGCCCGGGGCCGTTCGCGGCGGGCAGCCGATACAGGCCGCGCCCCTCGAACACCTTCTGGTGCGGACAGGCGACGTAGGAATTGCCGGTGAAGTAGACGGTGCCGGCGCGACGGGCCAGCCAGCTTTGGTTCTCAGTCCGAGGGCACCAGATCTCACCGTGATATGTCTCCCTGGTGATTGTGAAAGAACCCCTGCGCAGGGCCATACGGGGGCCGAAATACTGCTGTTGCCGGATGTGGACCTCCCACATGCCGCTCTTGCACGACTCCGTGGGCGGCCTGCGGCGCAGGGACGCCGAGGCGCCGGTCAGCAGCACAGCGAACATGAACGCCTCGGCAGCGGCCCGGTCCTTCTGCGCCAGCAGGTTCTTTCCGCCGTTGTCCGCCGCGAGCGAGGTCTCGATGAACAGTGCGAGTTGCGCCCTGGTGAGGGAGAGCAGGAATTCGTGGCCGGTGACCCTCCCCGGCGCCACCTCGACCAGCTTTCGTCCGGCGTCGGCGGACAGGTGGAATTCGACGAGATGCCTGTTCGGAGCCTCCCGCCACCGAGGCACTCCATCCGTTCCCCGGCCGAGCCGGGGAAACTGCGCCACGGGAGGCCCGAAGACGGCCCCGAGCGCTGCTCGGATCCTGGCCACGTATGCCGAGTTCTTCAACGATTGGTACAGGGTGACGTTCGTCGAACGTTCTCCGCCGCGCAGAAGGGACGCATGCCCCTCCGTCCAGAACCAGGCGACGAGTTCGACGAAAGCATCGGACCACTTCGGCTCTGCGGGCAGTTCCGCGCAAGGGGCGGCGAGTGGGACTCGATCCCAGTAACCGATGGTTTCCGTGGTCACCCATAGGCGCTCGAAGCTGGTGGCATCCCGAGGGGCCTTTCCGGCACGCAGCCATCTGCCGTCAGGTCCCGTCCGCCTGCCCTCAGCCGTGCGCCTGCGTCGTCGCTCAACCGGCCAGCGGTGTTGCGGCGTGGTCAGCGAGGAGTGACAGGAGCCCTCCATACGCACCATTTCGCGGGCACGGGCAGGGAAGACGCAGACTTCCAGAACCGGCTGCCATTCCGACATACCGGTTTCGTGGTTGAGAGTGAGGACCGTGTCCCCGGCACGCAGTGACCGGTAATCCTGCCAGCCCTGCCGCGTCAGGATTTCCGTTTCCTCATCCACGCAGTAGCCGATGTCGATCCAGCCGTTGCCATCCATGTGGTACCCCTGAATGGACTGGACCAGAGCAACGCATTCATCATGGTTTGCCACGATGCTCGGGGAGACCGCTCCGCCCGTGTAGTGAACTTTGACCCCTTTGGTGGAGTCGAGCTGCGTGTAGTCGCCGCGTGGTGTACGCGCCAGCCAGTCGCGCCGCGCTACCAGATCGATGGCCATGGTTGCTCTCCGGGGGTCGAGAACATGATGACTGAGCGTAACGCGGCGACCGCGTCCGGGTCTCCGTGATCGGCGAATTCCCCCTACGGCCTGATCACCCGCTGGTCGGTCACGATCGCGCTGATGAGGTCGTGCGGTGTCACGTCGAACGCCGGGTTCAGCACCGGTGTGCCCTCGGGCGCCACGCGTACGCCCCTGACGTTCACGACCTCCTCCGCGCCCCGATCCTCGATCTCGATCTGGTCGCCCGACGGGGTGCCGGGGTCGATCGTGGACTCGGGCGCGACGACGATGAACGGCACGCCGGCCCGTTCCGCGCCGAGCGCGAGCGCGTACGAGCCGATCTTGTTGGCGGTGTCGCCGTTGGCGGCGATGCGGTCGGCGCCGATGAGCACCGCGTCCACCCCGCCCTTGGCCAGCAGGTACGGCCCGGCCGAGTCGGCGATGAGGCGGTGCGGCGCGCCCATCCTGGCCAGTTCCCAGGTGGTGAGCCTGGCGCCCTGCAGCAGCGGCCGGGTCTCCAGCGCGAGCACCTCGGCCAGGCGCCCGCGCTCGTGCAGCGTCTGGACGACGCCGAGCGCGGTGCCGCGTTCGACGGCGGCCAGCCCGCCGGTGTTGCACACGGTCATGATCCGCAGCCGGTCGCCTTCGAGCAGGTCGGCCCCGCGTTCGCCCATGGCCCTGCAGGCGGCGATGTCCTCGTCGCGGACCCGCAGCGCCGCCGCGAGCACCGCCTCGCGGCCCTGCGGCAGATGGGCGGCGGCCTGGTCGACGCCCCAGGCGAGGTTGACGGCGGTGGGCCGGGCGGCGCGGAGTGCGGCGATCTGGGCGGGATCGCCGTCGGCCAGGACGACGCCGAGCGCCCCCGCCACGCCGAGTGCGGGCGCGCCGCGCACGGCCAGCCGCCGGATGGCCTCAATGAGCTCCCCGACGGTGCTGATGCGCAGCATCACGCACTTGTCGGGGAGCAGGGTCTGGTCCACGAGCTCGATGGCTCCGTCGGTCCAGTCGATGGTCCTCACGGGCAAACGCTAACTTAAACCACCGGCGGTGGGCAGCGTTCTAGCGTTCGGCGAGGACGATTACCGAGTCCTTCTGCCCCAGGACGATCGGTTCGTTCTTGTCGGGGTTCAGCACGATGCCGTAGTGCGGCGGGTTGTTGCGGGCCGTGGAGTTGCGATAGCCGATGGCCGTCTCGCCCCTGCGCCGCGCCGACTCCACGACCGTGGAGAAGGAGACCCGCGTGCCGGTCTTGACGTATTCGCCGGCGGGGCGGGGGTAGATCTCCGAGCCGCGCGAGTCGAAGAGGTAGGCGAAGACGTCGGCCAGGTGCCGGTTCTCGGCGAGCTGGGCCAGGAGCAGGCCGATGACGGTGTCGCTGATCACGATGTCGTCGGCCTCGGTGACCTCGGCGAGCGAGCGGTTGTTCTCGTCGTGCATCTCGCTGACGATCGAGTAGTGCTCGCCGAGCGCGGTCTGCATGTCGCGCAGTTGCAGCAGCGTCATGAGCGTGCGCGTGTCGGAGTGGTGGGGGTCGAAGCGGTCGTCGGACAGCACGACGACGTGCTGGAACAGGCCGACGCCGAGCGACTCCAGGGCGAACCTGTCGGTGGTGTCGCAGTCCTTGACGTTCACGGTGAGGTTGCGCAGGCCCACGAGGCTCGAACCGGCGCCGGGGTGGTCGGCGGCGATCTCCAGGACCGAGCCGGGGGCGACGTAGCCGTCGAGGTAGCGAACGATGTGCTCGGCGCGGCCGTTCCAGTTGAGCAGGAGCGTGCGCTCGGTCGCCGTGGGTGTCAGATCCGAGGTGACGATCGCGGACTCGTCGAGTGACGGCTTGCCGGCCGCCAGGCGTACGTGGGAGTCGTCGTGCGCGATGACGATGACCTCGTCGTCGGCGTTGATGACGGTGTCCGTGGCGGGGTTCAGCACGACGCCGGATGGCCGGCGCAGGCCGATCACGGAGGCGGTCTGGTAGGCGTGCAGCGCGTCCCCGTACGTGACGCCCACGAGCTTCTTCGGCGTGCGCAGGTAGATCTCGCCGCCGTCGAAGTTCAGCAGGTCCATGCAGACCACGGACATGCCGGACTGGCGCGAGGACTGCACGATGAGCCTGGAGGCGGTGTCGTCGGAGTCGACCAGGTGCACGTCCGGGCCGCCGGCCAGGCGGGCGGCGGCGATGTTGCGGCTGGAGGTGAGCCCGGCGACCACCGGCGGGTGGATGCCGTCGCGCTTGGCCAGCGCGAGCAGGATCTTGATGACGTGGGCGTCGGGGTCCTCGCTCTCGGGCGAGAGCACGACGACGGAACGGGCCGCGGCCAGGTTCATCAGCGACAGGTCGCGCGGCTCGGTCGGCCGCCCGGTCCGGCAGACCACCCTGGTCCTGCCGAGATCGCCGATGTGCTCGCGGATGGCCTCTTCCATCTCCAGCTTGTCCCGGTCGGCCAGAATGGCGATCACCGAGTTGCGCTGGCTGGCGTGCGCCTTGACCAGCTCGGACACGATCGTGAACACCTGGTCGGACCAGCCGAGCACCACCGTGTGCCCCGACTCCACGATGCGTGAGCGGCCCCTGCGCAGGCGGTCCACCTTCTGCTTGAGCCCGTTGGACAGCAGACCGACGAGCATGCTGACGATGAACAGGCCGCCCAGGGAGCCCGCGAACATCACCGTCATGTACGGGATCGTGCCCTCGTCGCTGGCCACCCTGCCCGGGGTGAGTGCGTGCATGAGAGCGATCCAGAGCACTTCCCCCGCGTGACTCACGCCCTCGGGCTCACCGGGCGCCAGCCACAACGTGAGCCCCGTCACGACCACGATCAGCCCGATCGACACCACGAACAGCCAGCCGATCAACGACGTCGTGCCTCTGGACATGGTGTTGTCGAACCAGTACCGCGCTCTTTCGCGGAACGTGATCTTCGACACTTCCCCGATACCTCCGCGTAAGGAGTGATTTAACCGACGACATAAGGTACCGGTGGATCTTTGCTTCCGCATGGCGACAGGTAACGTATCGGCCTATGGTTTTCCCCCTCGCCCCGGACGACCCGGCGACGCTCGGCGGGTTCCGCCTGGCCGGCCGGCTGGGCGAGGGCGGGCAGGGCGTGGTCTACCTCGCCCACGGCCATGACGGCGAACCCGTCGCGATCAAGCTGCTGAGCACGGGCGACAGGGAGACGCGGGCCCGCCTCGCGCGCGAACTGGACGCGCTGGAGAGCATCGCCTCCTTCTGCACCGCCCGGGTCATCGACGTCTCGACCGGCGGGCCGCGGCCGTACGTGGTGAGCGAGTACGTCGAAGGCCCCTCACTGGCCGAACGGGTCGCCCAGCGCGGCCCGCTGCGCGGCGGTGAGCTGGAACGCCTGGTCGTCGGCACGGCCACCGCGCTGGCGGCCATCCACGCGGCCGGGATCGTGCACCGCGACTTCAAGCCGGCCAACGTGCTGCTCGGGCCGGACGGACCGCGGGTGGTGGACTTCGGCATCGCCAGGGCCGAGGGGGCGGCGACGATGACGTCGGGGCTGATCGGCACGCCCGCCTACCTGTCGCCCGAGCAGATCGCCGGCACCCCCGCCGGGCCGGCCTCCGACGTGTTCGCGTGGGCCGCCTCAATGGTGTTCGCCGCCTCGGGGATCAGCCCGTTCGGGGCCGACACCGTGCCGGCGGTGCTGCACCGGGTGCTGCACGCCGAGCCGGACCTGTCGGTGCTGCCGCCGCGGCTGCGCGAGGTGCTCGCCTCCTGCCTCGTCAAGGATCCGGCGCGGCGGCCCACGGCGGCGCAGCTCATGGTGTCCCTGGTCAACCCGAGGACCCCGCCGCAGAACGCGCGCCAGGGATCCGCCCCTCCGCCCCCGCACGGCTTGGGATCTGGGCCTGGGGCGTACAACCCGCCCCCTCACCAGGGCGTGCCGCATGACGGCGGGCCCACCGGGCCGCAGGGCAGCGCGGAGGGCACGGAAGGCACGAAGCGCGGGGGCCGTTCGAGCCGCGCGCTCATCGCCGTCGTGGCGGTCGTGGCCGCCCTGGGCGCGGCCGGCGCCACCGTGCTCCTGCTGGACCGCACCCCCGACCCGGGCATCCGGCCCACACCGCCGGCCGTGGCCCCCTCCGGCACCGCGCGACCCGCCCAGAGCCCGGAGCCCGCGGAGACGGAAAAGAGCGACGTCGGCGAACCTGCGTCGCTGAAGATCCCGGCCGCTTTCGTGGGTGAGTGGTCGGGCCGCACCACCAGCACGAACCCGTTCAACGCCGGCGACACCGAGAACCAGGTGGAGCTTGAGGAGGGTGAGTCCACCGCGGCGTGGGAGGAGCACAGGGGCGACACCGAGTGCAAGAGCGACATCGCCCTGACCAAGGTGGAGGCCGAACGGCTGACCTTCCGCCTGAGCCAGATCGAGGGTCCGTGTGTCCCCGGCACCATCACCCTTGAGCTGCGGGGCAACGACCTCACCTACACCTGGCGCGACGTTCCCGGCGCCGGTCTCGTCACCGAGACGGGTACTCTCAAGAGGAACTGAAAGCGGATTCCCCAGCAAAAGCCTTCGACATACGGCGCCGAGACGGGAGATCATCAACGGTATGTCTGTGATCAGGGAGGTGCCGTTCCCCAGCCCGGACTCCTCCGAGCTCCCGATGAACATCTGGATCGACGACGCCGACTCCGCCATCGACGTCATCGACGCGCTGGCGCTGTCGCCGTTCGCGACGGGCGCGCAGCCATGGTCGCGCCTGGCCAATCTGGAGCGGGTACGCCCCGACGCCACGCTCGCCCCGGCCGGCGGGCGCGTCCTGCGTACCGCGCGGGTCGAGGACGGCTCGGAGTCGCGGCTGATCTGCGGCGACGGCTGGACCCTGCGCGTCGTGCGGCACCGCAACAGGACCGCGACCGTCAGCGTCACGGCGGTCGATGAGGATCTGGCCAAGACGGTGCTCGCCGAGAGCATCGAGGGCGCCGAGGAGCCCGTGCCCGACGTCGATCACGTCGAGATGGGCTTCTGGTGGCGCGGCATGCACGGCGGCACCCGCTCGGAGAAGCCGATCACCGCGCAGCCCTGGTACGAGATCGCCTCCAACTACTCGGCCAAGGTCCTGCCGGCGCTCAACCGGCTGATGACGATCACCCCCGCCGACGTCAACGGCCGTCTCATCCTGCTGCACGGGCAGCCGGGCACCGGCAAGACCACGCTGCTGCGCTCGCTGGCCAAGCAGTGGCACGACTGGTGCCAGGTGGACTGCGTGCTCGATCCCGAGCGCCTGTTCAACGAGCCCGGCTACCTCATGGAGGTGGCCGTCGGCTACGACACCGACGAGGACACGCAGCGCTGGCGCCTGCTGGTGCTGGAGGACTGCGACGAGCTGATCAGCTCGGGCGCGAAGGCCCAGGCGGGGCAGGGGCTGTCGCGCCTGCTCAACCTCACGGACGGGCTGCTCGGGCAGGGCCGTGACGTCCTGGTGGCGATCACCACGAACGAGGACCTGGCCCGCCTGCACCCCGCCGTCGTCCGGCCCGGCCGCTGCCTGGCGCAGGTCGAGGTGGGGCCGCTGAGCAAGGAGGAGGCGGTCGCGTGGCTGGGGTCGTCGGAAGGTGTGGGGCCGTCGGGGGCGACGCTCGCGCAACTGTACGCCCTGCGCTCCGGCCGCGAGATCACCCCGACGCCCGGCGACGAGTCCACCGGCCTGTACCTCTGACCCACTCCGCGCTTCCTCCGGCCCACCCCGCGCTTTCTCCGGCCCGCGCCGCCTGAGGAAGGCCGGAGGTGGGGCGGGAGCGCTCCCACCTCCCATGGCCGCGCATGATCAGGTCAGGTACGTGTGGAGGCGGCGGGCCTCACGGACGAAGTTGTTCGACGCCCTGCGTCGCGCGATCTCCGCCACGCAGGGCACGGCCCCGCGCGCCCGTGCCCATCGCGCCGCCCGCAAGGCGAACACCAGCCCCTGCGTGTGCCGCGTGTGCGAGCGTTCCCCCGGCGCCGGCAGGAACACCGCCAGGAAACCCGCCATGATCCGCCACACCTCCTGATGCGCCCCGAGCACGGCCGCGCTCTCCAGCGTCTCGAACACCGGTCCCGGCTTGAGCTCCGTCCTGCGTACCAGCAGCGCGAACTGCCGTCCCATCTGCTCGGCGTCGAGTTCCCCCCGGGCGGCCAGCTCCACCAGGGGCCGCGCCCGCCCGGCGGGGTCGGCGGACCGGCTCCGGTCGGCCGCGAAGTACGCCAGCACCAGCGCGACCGCCTCCCCCGGCGGCCCGCCGGCCCGCGCCAGCGCCTCGGCCTGGTACGGCTCGGCGCGGGCCCGCTGCCACCGCTCGATCAGGTGCGGCACGAGGTGCGCCGCGACGGTCTCCCGGTCGGACGGCAGCAGGTACGGCCACCAGTGCATCAACCCGCTGTGCTCCCCCAGCCGATGCCCGACGGCTCCGCCCGGCGGCTCACCGGCCGCCGGGTTCGTGGTCCTCAGGTGCGGCGTCAGCTCGTACAACACCGATCCCGGTCCGGGCGACTCCCTGTCGTCGCCGTACAGCCGGCTGTCGCCTGTCCCCGGTGTCCCCTCCGGCGGGCAGTACCACCAGGAGATCTCCGCGACGGGCTCGGGCCGCGCGCCGCTCATCCAGCACGCCGCCGCCCGGCCGGCCCCTGAGGTGAGCCGCCCTGCCCGCGCCACCACCTCCGCCGGGATCTCGCGTGGCAACCGCAGCAGTGCCTGCCGCAGGTCGGTGGGCATGGCCTCGGCCCCGGCGCGCTCGTAGCCGGCCAGCCGCTCCACCAGTTCCCTCGCGTCCAGGTGGCCGGTCATGTTGGTGGGTTCTGCCAGCAGGTACGGCGGGAGCGTCCCCGCCTCGATCGCGTCGCACACTTCGGCCCAGCGCCGCAGCAGGAACAGGTGCGGCCCCGGCACCTCACCGGCCTCGGGCAACCGCGAGTCCCCCCGTCCGCCCGTCCGCCCCGCCATCAGGCGGACGATCTCCTGAGCCCACTGCGAGACCTCCAGCCATCGCCCGGCCGGCGGCGAATCCCCGCTCTGACGCCTGTCGATCGGCCGCGAGACCAATCGCGAATCCCCGTCCTGGCGCCTCTCGGCCGGCCCCGAGACCAATCGCCCGGCGGGTGGCGAATCCCCGTCCTGGTGTCTGTCGATCGGCCGCGAGGTCAGCCGTGAGACCAGCCCGCCCCGATCCCGCGAGTACAGCCGCACGACCCCCGCCAGCCACAGCTCTGCGGCCTCCCACCTGGCCCCGGTGGGCGGCCCGTCCAGTTCCCGGGCCGCCACGACGGGCGCGGGGAACGCCTTGACCGGGGCCGGCTCGGGCAGCGGCACGGGCGTGAACCCGTCGCTCTCCCCCGGAACCTCACCCGTCTCCGCGCCGAACACCGCCGCCAGCGTCTCGGCCAGACCCTGCGGCAGGACGCCGATCGCGTCCCTGACGGCCTGCGCCCCGTCGCCGGTGAACCGCTTGGCGTGCTTGACCGCCACCCGCACGGCCCTCCCCTGCACGTCGGCGGATTCGCAGGCGAAGGCGTACCCGAGGGCGGGGGCCAGCGGGCCCAGGTCTGTCGCGGGGTCTCCGGCGACCTCGTCGAGCCAGGTGAGCCCGGCCGTCAGCAGCTTGCGCTCGCTCCTGGACAGCAGCGCCCGCAGCGCCTCCGTCACGTCCGCCGGATCCAGGTCCGCCAGCCGCCGCACCTGCCTGAGCGCCGGCTCGGCGACGGCGCCCGGACCGGCGGGCAGCAGCCGCAGGTAGTCGCGGCGGCGCTCGCTCACCTCGTCGTGGGCGGGGTCGAGCAGTTCGTGCAGGCGCAGGAAGAAGCGCAGGTCGGTGGGCTCTCCGCCACGCATGAAACGCCGCAGGCACCCGTTGAGCAGCAGGTCACGCCCGATCCTCCCCTCACGCTCCAGCGTCGTGAGCGCCGCCAGCCAGGTCCGCACCCGCTCACCCTCGGCGGGCCGCTCGTGCACACCGGGCAGCGCCGGGAGCGGCTGGACGAGTTCGTCACGCAGGTCGGGCAGTGCCGGGGGTGAGGTGG
Organism: Nonomuraea sp. NPDC050404; assembly: GCF_040655495.1. Classification (NCBI taxonomy): domain Bacteria; kingdom Bacillati; phylum Actinomycetota; class Actinomycetes; order Streptosporangiales; family Streptosporangiaceae; genus Nonomuraea; species Nonomuraea sp. NPDC050404. Next base: position 39,531 of record NZ_JBFAKB010000038.1, on the reverse strand, counting down.
CGGGTTCGGAGCGCTGGTCGTCCACGCCGGGCAGCGTCGGGGGTGAGATGGCCTCTTCGGGGCACTGGTCGTCTACGCCGGGCAGCGCCGGAGGTGGGGTGGCTCGTTCGGGGCGCTGGTCGTACACGCCGGGTAAGACCGGCAGGGGGTCGGCGCGTTCGGTGCGCAGGACGCGGCCGACCCCCTCCGCCTCGAACAGGCGGGGCAGCAGGTGGTCGAGCAGCGGATCCTCGCGCAGTTCCGCCGCGACGGGGGTGCGGGCGGCCCAGGCCACCACGAGCGGGTCGTGCCGGGGCGGGACGGCGCCGGTGCGGCGCAACATCGAGAGCACGAGCGTGGCCATGCCGTCCTGGCCGCCACGCCTGCGCGGGACGGGACGGAGCCTGCGCGCGGCACGGACCGCGAAGTCGGCCTGCCAGGCGGCGGGGCGGGCAGCGAGCACGCGTTCGAGCACGGCCCAGGTGCCGTCGTCCGAGCGGTGCTGCAGGTCGCGGCGGCTGAGCCAGGCGGCCACCGCCGCCGCGCCGCCGATGGCCACCGCGCCCGCCACCCGCATGGCGCCGGCCCAGCTCTCGTCGCGGCCGGTGTGGACGGGCCGGTTCCAGGGGGCGTCCCAGCGCCAGCGTTCGTGGTCGTAGACGGTACGGCCGGCGCGGGCTCCCGCGCGTACGTACTCCTGCCAGGCGGCCTCGTTGGCCCGGTCGCGCCTGGCCACGCGCTCCTGCGTACGAGCCTGCGCCCGCTTCTCGGCCACGACGACGTGCCCCGGCAGCGCGCCGGCCACCGCACGGCGAGCCCGTTCGTCCAGACCCAGCACACACTCGGCCACCAGCTCGGGGTCACCACTGTCGATGGCAGCCACCACGGCCTCCCACACCGCACTGACCGACACCCCCGCGCCCCCGACCCCCGCACCGGCCGAATCCCCCGCGTCCCCGACCTCCGCTCCGGCCGCATCCCGGGTCGGCCCTGCCCCCATGCCTGTGGCCCAGGCGGGTCCGAGTCCCGGGCCGGGCGTGTCGCGCTCCGCTCCCGCGATCACGGGGTTGCCTCCACCGCCGCACGGGCGGCGATCCGGGCGGCGAGCACGTGTTTGCACGGCCCGCGTGAGCCCCGGTGGTCGTACCACCACGGGCACGTGCACTGTCCCTCGGCGATGCGCACCAGCCGCACGCCGCCCGGGGTCGTGACCTCGGCGCTGTCGTCCGGGAGCAGGCGGACGGCGTGCGAGTCCACCAGCCGCCTGGCCGCCGTGAGGCGCGGGTTGAGCTCGGCCACCTGGTCCTTGTCGTAGGGCAGTTCCCGGTGGAAGTGGGCGGCCTCGTGCAGGTCGTAGCCGACGCGGCCGGCGGTGCCGAGCTGGGTGAGCGCGGCGCGTACCCGCTCGATCGGCAGTCCGGCGCGTTCGGCGAGCAGCCCCAGTTCGACGGTGGGCTCGAAGTTGAGCAGCATGCCGACCACGTCGGCGTCGCCGGCGGCCTGCTCGGTGGCCAGGTCGTCGAGGACCTGGCCCTCGCCGGAGAAGCCGCGCGCCGGGTGGGGCGAGACGGCCAGCGTGTAGCGCATGCCGGGCAGCTCCAGCTCCCACGCGCTCGCCGTGGACGAGCCATCGGCCGAACCGCCTGCAGAACCGTATGCCGAGCCGCTGGCCGAGCCGTATGCCGAGCTACTGGCCGAGCCGTTCGCCGGGCCGTTCGCCGGGCCGTTCGCCGGGCCGCCGGCGGGGCCGTAGACGCGCAGGGCCTTGGCGAAGCGGAGCAGTGGCATCAGCGTGACCACCCGCCCGGTGCCCTGCAGGCACACGCCGCCGCGCGTGGCGGCGGCGGACGGGCGCAGGTCGCGGCCGGACGGGACGGCCCAGATGGCGGAGCGGGCGCCCTTGGGCAGCGAACGCAGGAACCGTACCGCCTGCGGCCCCGCCAGCTCGGCCCGCAGATCCCACCCGGCGGCCATCACCTGCACCTCGGCGAACCCGCGCAACCACCGCGTCGGCAGCGGCACCTTCTTCTCCACCACCGCCCCGTCGAGCGTGGTGACGGTCAGCTCGTCGGGCCCGACGCCCACGTGGAGCGGGTCCCTGCCGCCCACCCTGGCCAGCGATTCGCGCAGCGGCCCGTTGACGTCGACGTTGGTGGTGCCCCGGTCGAGCACGTCGCCGTCGAGTTCGAGCACGTCGAGACGGGCGTAGACGCCGCCGCAGGCCGAGAACGACTCGAACCGCAGCCGCCCGCCGTCGCAGGTCACCACCGGGTCGCGGGTCCAGCCGGGCCGGGGCTGGTGGTAGCGCGCGAGCGCCACGTCGGCCACGGCCAGCAGCCCCGCGGCCGCGGGGGCGGCGTGGGTGAGCAGCCCGCTGAAGAAGCGGGGGTGGGCCTGCGGCCCGGATAACGCCGTACCGCCGGACGTCGAGAGGCCGAGCCTGCCGTCGGACAGCATGGAGGGCCCGGCGTAGGAGTACGCCTGTGTCGCTGAAGTCATGTCCGGAACCATAGAGATGATCACCGACACAATCGGTCCCGTACGTAAAACATCCGATGTGCGACATGCGGTGCGAAAGCACAATGTGTTCAGTGCTCACCGTCGATCTGGCCCGCGTCGCCTTCGCCCGCTTCGCCGTACTCGCCGAAGCGAACGCACGGACCGCCGAGACGAACGTACGGAACGGCGAGCCGGACATACGCAACGATGAGCTGGACGTATGGAACGGTGAGCTGGACGTACAGGCCGCCGGGACAGGCGTGCGGGCCGCCGAGCCGGGTGTGCGGAAAGGCGAGCCGGGCGTACGGAACGGTGAAGCGGGTGTGTGGATCAGTGGGGAACGCCTGATCGGGTTCGCGGCCACCCAGATCGTGCCCTCGTGGACCGCGCGCACCCCGCCCGGCTCCTGGATCGAGATCGCGCTGCGGGCCAGGACGGCCGGGGGCGAGCTGACCAAGTGGTACGTCATGGGCCGCTGGTCCGAGCACGGCGACCCGCGTACCTCGGTGCCCGGCCAGGGCGACGCGCATGGGGACGTGGCGGTGGACACGTTCGTGGCCAGGCGGCCGGTGGTGGCCTACCAGGTACGGGTGAGCAGGCATGGCGACGGCGCCCGGGTGACCGGCCTGAGCGTGATGGCCTCGGCACTGCCGCCCGGCCCGCCCGAGCCCAGCGCGCCGGGGCCGGGCGGCGCGGTGGAGCTGGCGGTGCCCAGGCACTCGCAACACGCGCACGCCGGGCACCATCCGCGCTACGACGGCGGGGGCGCCAACTGGTGCGGCCCGGCGTCGGTGGCCATGGTGCTGGGCTTCTGGGGTCGCGGCCCGGAGCCCGGGGAGCTGGGCTGGGTGGGCGACGGCGATCCCGCGCCGGCCGTCGATCACGCGGCGGCGGGCACGTACGACGAGAGCTATCAGGGCACCGGCAACTGGCCGTTCAACGTGGCCTACGCGGGACGGTACGGGCTGGCCGGATTCGTCACGCGGCTGCGCTCGGCGGCGGAGCTGGAGCTGTTCCTGCGGGCCGGCATCCCGGTGATCACCTCGCAGTCGTTCAAGGCGCGCGAACTGCCGGGCTCCTGCTACTCCACCGGCGGCCACCTCCTGGTCGTCACCGGTATCACGGCCGGCGGCGACGTGATCGTGAACGACCCGGCCGCCGCGAGCGACGCCGAGGTCCGCCGGGTCTACCCGCGGGCGGCGTTCGAGCACGTGTGGCTGCGCGCCTCCGGCAGCGGCGGCATCGCCTACGTGCTGCATCCCCCAGACGCCCCCCTTCCTCCATCTACCATCGGCAATTGGTGAGTCAGTACATGAGCATTCGACCGATCGACGTGGCCCGTACCGACGGCGGCCCCCAGTGGGTGGAGGCGGTGGCCACGCCCGCCGGCGTCGAGGTGTGGTGGGACGAGCCGCGCCCGCACGAGGGCGGCAGGCGCTGCGTGGTGCGCCGCCTGCCGGACGGCTCCCGCGTGGACGCGCTGCCCGAGCGCTGGAACGCCCGCAACCGGCTCGTGGAGTACGGCGGCCGTTCCTGGCGGCCTCTTCCCGCGGGCGGCCTGGTCTTCACGAACTGGTCCGACCAGCGCCTGTACCGCCTGAACAGCACCACTCCCGGCCCGGACAGCGCTGCTCCCGGCCCGGACAGCGCTGCTCCCGGCCCGGACAGCGCTGCTCCCGGCCCGGACAGCGCTGCTCCCGGCCCGGACACCACCGCTCCCGGCCCACACGGCACAGCTCCAGGTCCAGACGGCGCTGCTCCCCGTCCGGGTGGCGCTGGGATCGGCCGGGACGGTGCCGCTCCCGTGCCGCTCACGCCGGAGGGCCTGTCCCGCTACGGTGACCTCTACCTTCCGCCCGGCAGGGACGAGGTGTGGGCGGTCAGGGAGCTGGAAGACGTGCGGGACCTGGTGGCGGTGCCCCTGGATGGGGGCCCGCTCAGAGTGGTCGCCAAAGCCCAGCATTTCCTGATGAATCCCCGCATCTCCCCCGACAGCCGACATGTCGCCTGGATCGGCTGGGACCACCCGAACATGCCCTGGGACGGCACGGAGCTGTGCGTGGCCCCGCTGCGCGAGGACGGCACGGCCGGCCCGTACGAGGTGATCGCGGGCGGCCCCAGCGAGTCGGTGACCCAGGCCGAGTGGCGCGACGAGGCGAGCCTGTACGCGGTGACCGACCCCACCGGCTGGTGGAACATCCACCTCCTGCGGCTGGACGGCTCCCCCGCCCGCAACCTGACCCCGATGGAGCTGGAGTTCGGCCCGGCAGTCTGGAAACCGGGCCTGACCTGCTTCGCCGTGGCCGAGGACGGCCGCCTGGTCGTCGTCTACGGCACCGCCGACCACCGCCGCCTGGGCGTACTGGACCCGGAGGACGGCAGCCTGAGAGACATCGGCGGCACGGCCACCCACTGGTCATCGACCGTCTCCGTCGCAAGCGGAGAAGCGGGTGGAGGAGCCGGTGGAGGAGCCGGTGGAGGAGCCGGTGGAGGAGCAACCGCAGGAGCCGCTGGAGGAGCGGGCCGAGACGCGGGTGGAAAGGCGGGCGGGGAGGCCGTGGCCGTGGCGGTGGGGGCGACGCCGTACACGCCGCTGGAGGTGACGCTGGTCGGTCTGGACGACGGCGCGCACGAGGTGGTCTCGCCGCGCAAGCCCCTGCCCGACCGCGCGCTGCTCCCCACCCCGGAGGCCGTCACGATCGAGGGTGTGCACGCACACCTCTACCCACCGGCAGGCGTACGGGGACCAGGACCGTACGTGATCTTCGTGCACGGCGGCCCCACCGGCCACCTGCCGATCATGCTCGACCTGGAGATCGCCTACTTCACCAGCAGGGGCATCGGCGTGGCCGTGGTCAACTACGGCGGCTCCACCGGCTACGGCCGCGCCTACCGGGAGCGGCTGCGGCACCGGTGGGGCGTGGTGGACGTGCAGGACTGCGCCAAGGTGGCGCGCGGCCTGGTGGAGCTGGGCCGGGCCGACGCGCACAAGCTGGCCATCAGGGGCGGCAGCGCGGGCGGCTGGACGACGGTGGCGGCGCTGGTGCACAGCGACGTGTTCGCGGGCGGGGTGGCGCACTACGCGATCACCGACCCGGAGAGCTGGGCGGCCGAGACGCACGACTTCGAGTCCCGTTACCTGGACGGCCTGGTCGGCCCGCTGCCCGAGACCCGGCAGCGCTACACCGAGCGCTCCCCGTTGCTGAACGCCTTCCGCGCCTCCGGCCCGGTCCTCATGCTGCACGGCCTGGAGGACGCGATCGTGGACGTGAGCCAGGCCCGGCGCTTCACCGAGGAACTGGACAGGCACGGCAAGGAGTGGGCGCTGCTCACCTTCCCCGGCGAGCAGCACGGCTGGCGCAGGGAGGAGACTATCGTCGCGGTGCTGGAGGCGGAGCTGGCCTTCTACGGGCTGATCTTCGACATGGAGACGCCCGGTGTGCCGTCGTTGACGCTGAAGGGACGAAAGTGAAGAGCGTTGCCGAGATCTGCTCGGATCTGATCAGGTTCGACACCACCAACCCGGGCTCGGGAGAGCGCCCGGCCGCCGAGTACGTGGCCACACTGCTGGCCGAGGCCGGCCTGGAACCGACGGTGTTCGAGTCGGCGCCCAAGCGGACCACCGTCGTGGCCAGGATCGACGGCGACTCCCGCGACGCGCTGCTGGTGCACGGCCACCTGGACGTGGTGCCCGCCGACCCGGCCGAGTGGCGGCTGCACCCGTTCTCCGGGGAGATCACCGACGGTTGCGTGTACGGCCGGGGCGCGGTCGACATGAAGGGCTCGGTCGCGATGACCCTGTCCACCGTGCTCGGCATGCTGGCCCGGGGCGAGCGCCCCCGGCGGGACCTGGTGCTGGCCTTCCTCGCCGACGAGGAGGCCACCGGCGACTACGGCTCGCGGCACGCCGTCCGCGAGCACCGGGAGTTGTTCGACGGCGTGACCGAGGCCATCAGCGAGTCGGGCGGGTTCAGCGTGAGCTCGGGCGGGCACCGGGTGTACCCGATCGCGGTGGGCGAGCGCGGGACCGCCTGGATGAAGCTGACCGCGCACGGCGTGGCCGGGCACGGCTCGCGCCCGCCGGTGGACAACCCGGTCGCGACGCTGGCGCACGCGTTGTCGCGGGTGGCCGCGCACCAGTGGCCGGTGCGCCTGACGCCGTCGGTGGCGGCGCTCATCCGCAGCCTGTCGGAGATCACCGGCCGGCCGATCGACCTGGACCGGCTGGACGCGGAGGCGGCCCGGCTCGGGGCGCTGGGCAGCCTGTTCAAGGGCCAGATCCGCAACTCGGCGAACCCGACGATGCTGGAGGCCGGTTACAAGGTCAACGTCGTGCCCTCGACGGCATCGGCGCACGTGGACGGGCGTTTCCTGCCGGGGCTTCAGGAGGAGTTCCTGGCGACGATCGACGAGCTGCTCGGTCCGAAGATCACCCGCGAGTTCGTGAACCTGGAGGACGCGCCCGACGCGCCCTACCCCGCGCCGTTCTTCGACGAGCTGGCCGCGTCCCTGGTGGCCGAGGATCCGCAGGCCAGGCCGGTCCCGTACGTGATGGCCGGCGGCACCGACGCCAAGTCCTTCGCCGCGCTCGGCATCAAGGGGTACGGCTTCGCGCCGCTCATGCTCCGGCCCGACCTGGACTACTTCGGGATGTTCCACGGCAAGGACGAGCGTGTCCCGGTGGAGGGCCTGGAGTTCGGCACCCGCGTACTGACTCGCCTTCTGACCTAATACGTCACTCAGGCGGCCCGAACCAGGTGGTGAGCGCGTCGGCGAGCCCGTCGCGCCCACCCGCCCACGCGACATAGCCGTCGGGCCGCACCAGCAGCCCGCTCACGTCCTCCAGCCCCGATCCCGCCCGCGCCCACGCGAACCCCACCCGCCCGCGATATCCGGCCACGGCATCACCAACCGCCCCCGGCCCCTCATCCGGCTTTACGAGCTCGACGACCAGCCCGCGCCCATCCCGCATCCGCCCGGCGAGCCCTTGAGAACCCTCGCCGCCGAGAAGCTCCAGCTCGGGAGCGAACCCCCCGACGAAGGGCCGACCCGGCGCGTAGTCCACCGCCGTCCCCGTCATCATGCCCGCGAAGTACCGCCACGCCTCAGGCAGCTCCAGCACCTCACCCAGTACCTCCCGCAACGCGTCCACCTGCGCCCCGGGCCGCATCAGCGCCACCTGCGCCCGCACGTTACGCAACACCGTGTCCGCCACCGGATGCCGCTCGGCGGTATAGCTGTCGAGCAGGCTCTCAGGCGCCGCCCCCCGAACCACCAGCCCCAGCTTCCACCCCAGGTTGACGGCGTCCTGCAGCCCCAGGTTGAGCCCCTGCCCGCCGATCGGCGAGTGCACGTGCGCCGCGTCCCCCGCCAGCAACACCCGCCCTTTCCTGTACGTCTCCGCGTGCCGGGTGTTGTCGCCGTACCGGATCCCGGTCTCCACGTGTTCGACGACCACCTCCAGCCCGGTCACCCGCCGCAGGCTGCCCTGCAGTTCGGCGGCCGTCACGGGCGCGTCCCGCTCACCGGGCCCTTCGCCGAACTCGATGGTCGCGATCTCCCCCGGCCCCCAAACGGCCATGGACCCGCCGCCGTGGGAACGGTGGCGGGCCCATGCCTCTTTCAGGGTGGCTCGTTGCCAGACGTCAGGCGAACTTGGTCTTCGGCCGTTCCTGCAGCTCACCGTCCACGTACACGTCGAGCTTCTCGTCGTAGAAGGCGACCAGCCCGGCGACCTTGGTGCTCTCCGGCAGCGGCGTCCGGTACGACCACGCCAGGTCCTTCTTGCCGTTGACCGACCAGTACTGGGCCGTGCCCTTGTAGGGGCAGTGGGTGACCGTGTCGGTGTGTTCCAGCAGGTCCAGGCGCACGTCGGTCTTCGGCAGGTAGTAGCGGGTGGGCAGCCCGGTCTCGAAGAGCAGGTGCGGGTTGCGGGAGTCGGCCACGGTGACGCCGTCCACCTCGATCCGCACGTGCCGCGAACTGGGCAGGATGTCAACCCTGGTGTACGGGTCGCGCGGGTGGAAGAACACCTCCTCGTCCTCCTCGAACCAGGCGTCCATGGCGTCCCACTCGAAACGCACGTACCCGCGGATCTGCTCCAGCGGCGAGTCCGGGTAGGCCAGGGCCGCGTCGGCGGCCTCGGCGGTGCCGGAGGTGACCGTGTAGAGCACGGCCTCGCCCCTGCTCGGGGAGCGCTTGGTGGCTCCGGTGGCCTTGAGCGCGGCCTCGTCCACGTCGTTCAGCGGGAAGTAGTAGGTGGGGTAGTAGGGCACCTCCCACACCAGGAGGGCGGAGGTGGTGTCGGCCACCACCCGGCCGCCGAGATAGGTCCTCACACGCTTGGCCGCGGGCTCCACACGCACCCGGCCGCGGTTCGTGGCATCCATGTCCGCGCCAACCCCGCGGGCGACTCCCCTATTCCGGCGTCAGCCCCATCACACGCCGAAGGCCGTAAGGGTCCCCCAGGTCGTCAGCGTGCCCACCACGGTCCCGGCGGCGACCTGGGCCCAGGTGTGGTGCGTCAGGCGTACCCTGGCCCAGCACACCAGCCCCACCACGGCGGCCCCGGCGATCGCGGTCGGCCACGCGGGCAGCACGTGCGCGAACACCACGACCGTGCCGGCGGACACCGCGGCGTGGAAGGAGATCTTCCAGCGCAACGTGATCGGCACGGTCACGGCCAGCGCCGCCAGCATCGCGGTCACGGTGGCCAGGAGCAGCGTCGGCGCGCCCATCACGACCAGCAGCGCCAGCGCCACCAGCACGGCCGCCACCGCCGAGAGCAACGGCCCGGTACGACGGGCACGATCCACGATGTGGTGGGAGTCGAGCCGCCCCGACCGCACGCCCACCGCGATCACCGCCGCCGGCACGCCACCGCAGAACGCCGAGGCCACCAGCCCCCACACGGCCCCGGCCCAGCCCTGCGCGACCAGGCCGACGATCGGCGGCATGGCGATCACCAGCACCTGCGGTGCCAGCAGGTTCGTCACCCGTTTCGCCACGATGTCGGCCGTCATGTCAGGACACATTACGCGATCATGAGCCACGCCCGTCCCATCGGCCCACCATGGGCCCGGCGGAAGGTGCAGGTCCGGGCGGGTCGGGGTCAGACAGGTGGTTCGGGATCGGGCAGGCAGGGTCGGATCCGGGCGGAGGGAGGGTCAGCCCTTGCCGGCCGCGTTGACGATGCGGGTCGTCGAGCGGTCCGGGATGGCCGACATCTCCCAGCACTCCGCGCCGAGTATCGCCGCCGCCGTGGCGCGCGCGCCCGCGTGCGGGTCGCCCGCCGTGTGCGCCAGCGCGGCCGGCCGCATCGGGGCGAGCAGGTCGATGTAGTCCTCGGGCCCGTGCGCGCCGGGCGGGCCCGTCACGATGAAGACGCCGGTCACGAAGCGGAGCGCGGCCAGCACCTCGGCCCGCTCCGCCGCCGGGTTGAACGGGCGGCTCGGCCCCTTCCAGGCACGCACCCGCGGATCGTCCTCGACCCCGACGATGAGCGGCAGTCCTCGCGCGGCCACCGTGCCGAGGTAACGCACGTGGCCCACGTGCAGGATGTCGAAGACACCGGTCACGATCGCCGCCCCCGGCCGCTCGTACGGCTGCGTCCAGACGGCCTCCAGGCTGCTCACGCGACCTCCTGCTCCCCCACGGACCTAGACGACTCGTCGATCGCAGCGTACTCGGTCGGCGTCGGAGACCGTGCAGGCGACCTCGGGAAAGGTCATTCCTACCTTTTGGCGATAATCTCCGGGACCCCTCCCGCGCGTCTCATAACGTCACCGAATTCCGGGGGAGGTCGCTGTGGCATCGCACCAAGTGGACGGGGACGACAAACCCGCGGGAGGCCAACCCGGCGGCGATCTCGTGGTGCGGTTGCCCGGGGTCGCCTCCCAGGTCGGCAGGGCCAGGGAGCTCATCGGCGCGGCGCTCGGCCGCGACCATCCGCTCCATGACGACGTGCTGCTGCTGACCAGCGAACTGGCCACGAACGCGATCCTGCACACCAAGTCGGGCTCGGGGGGCTCGTTCACGGTGACCGTGAGCAATTCCCAGGTGGGGGTGCGGGTGTTCGTGTCGGACGGCGGCTCACCCGAACCTCCGTGCGTGTGCCGTACGAGCGCGCAGTCCACCAGCGGCCGCGGCCTGCCGCTGATCGAGGCGCTCAGCCACCGCTGGGGCTTCACCCGCGAGTCCGGGTCCACGACGGTCTGGTTCGAGCTGCTGCACGAACGTGTCCCCGCCGGCCTGGCCGTCTGACAGAGACCTAGGAACCCTCCCGGGCGGCCGCCTCGCACTCGCCCGCCCGGCGCCGCAGGTGCGCCTGCTCGGGCTCGGTCCCGGCCGCGGCGAGGGCCTCGCGGTAGGCCGCCGCCGCCTCGCGATGGCGGCCCAGCCGTTCCAGCAGGCCCGCCCGCGCCGTCGGGTACGGGTGGTAGCCGCGCAGCCGGGGCTCCCCGGCCAGCTCGTCGAGCAGGACGAGACCCGCCTCGGGACCGTCGCGCATGGCCACCGCCACGGCCCTGTTGATCGCGACCACCGGGGACGGCGCGAGCGCGAGCAGCACGTCGTACAGGGCCACGATCTGCGGCCAGTCGGTGGTCGCCACGTCGGCGGCCTCGTCGTGCAGGGCGGCGATGGCGGCCTGCACGCCGTACAGGCCGGGCGGCCCGCCGGTGAGCGCCGCGACCACCAGGCGCCGCCCCTCCTCGATCATCGTGCGGTCCCAGCGGCCCCGGTCCTGGTCGTCGAGCAGCACCAGCTCGCCGTCCCCGCCGATCCTGGCGGCGCGCCTGGCGTGGATCAGCAACATCAGCCCGAGCAGCCCGGCGATCTCCCGTTCGGCCGGCAGCAGCCTGCGCAGGATGCGCGCCAGCCTGATGGCCTCCTCGGCCAGGTCCAGCCGTTGCAGGTCGGGGCCTGAGCTGGCCGCGTACCCCTCGGTGAAGACCGAGTAGATCACCTGGAGCACGCCGGGCAGCCGTTCGGGCAGCTCGTCCGGGGCCGGCACCCGGAACGGGATGCGCGCCTCGCGGATCTTCTTCTTGGCCCGCACGATGCGCTTGGCCATGGTGGCGGGCGGGAGCAGGAAGGCCCGCGCGACCTCCGGCGTGGTCAGCCCGGCCAGGCAGCGCAGCGTCAGCGCCACGCGGTCCTCGGCGGGCAGGGCGGGGTGTGCGCAGGTGAAGAAGAGCTGGAGGCGCTCGTCGGGCAGCTCGCCGCCCTCCGGGGACGGCGCCGGCGCCGCGCGGTCCGCCTCCACCTGGAGGATGGCCAGGCGGGCCGCGTACGTCTTGTCGCGGCGCAGCCGATCGACGGCCCGGCGCCGCGCCGTGGTCATCAGCCAGCCGCCGGGATTGGGCGGCACGCCGTCGGCGGGCCAGCGGACCAGGGCCGCCTCGATCGCCTCGGAGGCGACCTCCTCGGCCAGGTCCAGGTCGCCGAACCGGCGGACCAGGGCGGCGAGCAGCAGCCCGCGCTCCTCGCGGAACACCGCCTCGATGCGGGGCCCCACCACCGCCGCGTCGCCGTCCCCGTCCATCGTCATCTCCGTTCTTTCCCCTGAACGCCCAGCCTCCTCGGAGGCCGCTCAGCTTCCTCTGACGCCGATCAGCTTCCTCGGACGCCGGTCAGCTTCCTCGGACGCCGATCAGCTTCCTCTGACGCCGATCAGCCGAAGTCGGCGACCGGCCTGACGACGACCGAGCCGCCGCGCGAGCCGGGGCAGCGGGCCGCCCAGTCGAGGGCGACGTCGAGGTCCGGTACGTCGATGACGTAGAAGCCGCCGAGGATCTCCCGGGTCTCGGCGAACGGCCCGTCGGTGACCGTCCGCTCGCCCGACGCCGAGACGCGGACGGTGGTGGCGGTGGTCAGGTCGGCGAGCGACTCCCCCGAGACGTAAACGCCCGAGTCCCTGACCGACTTGTCGTAGGCCATCCACTCCTCGAAGGATGCCTCGCCGCCCTCGGGCTTGTTGCCGTCAGTGAGGCTGTTGATGAGAAGCATGTACTTCATGTCCGGTCTCCCTACTGTGTCGTGTGCCATCTCTACGAACGAGATGGACGCGGAAGGACACACCCGGAAAATCATTTCTGAAGCCGTACGGCGGTGTGCCAGGATCGGCCGATGCCGATCTCCCGATGTGACCTGTTGCGCTGGCAGTTCGACCTGAGCTGGTCGTTGTTCGAGTATCACCTGGAACGGCTGGAGCCGGGAGACTTCCTCTGGGAGCCGGCGAACACCTGCTGGACGGTACGCCCCGACGCCGGTGGGCGGTGGCTGCCCGACTGGGCGGAGGCCGAGCCCGACCCCGTGCCGGTGCCCACGATCGGCTGGGTGAGCTGGCACATCGGCTGGTGGTGGAGCGTGGCGATCGACCACCTGAGCGGCCGGACGCCGCGGGAGCGTACCGAGATCACGTGGCCGGGCGACGGGAAGGCCGCCGTCGAATGGCTGCGCGGCCTGCGCGAGGAGTGGCTGGCGGTGCTGGACCGCCTCACCGACGCCGATCTCGACGCCCCGGCCCCCTATCCGTGGCCGGACGACCCCACCTACACGGTGGCCCACATGATCGCCTGGCTGAACGTCGAGCTGACGAAGAACGTCACCGAGATCGGCCAGCTCAGAATGGTGCGAGCCGCCTCCTAGCGGCTACAGGTCCAGGCGGCACAGGCCCTCGGCCAGGGCCTTGGTGGTCAGGCGGGTGCGGCTGTCGCAGCCCAGCTTGGCGAAGATGTGCTCCAGGTGGGTGGTGACCGTGCGGACGCTGAGCACGAGCGCCGCGGCGATCTGCGGGTTGGAGTCGCCGGCCGCCACCCGGGTCAGCACGTCCACCTCGCGCCCGGTGAGCTCGTACGGCAGCCGGCATGGCCGCTCGGCCGCCACCGCGCCCTGCAGCCGCCCCTCGAACCCGACGCCGGCCCGCACCATCCGCACCTCGTGCCACCCGCCGTCGCGGGCGGGCCAGAGCCCGTGCCGGCTCAGCTCACGCGAGTCGATGAAGTCCCGCGCGTACGCGGCCATCGCGGGGTCGTCCCAGAGCGCGGCCGAGAGGTCGTGTCCCGGCACCTCGCGGCGCGTGCCGAGCCGGTCGAAGGCGACCGCGCGGAAGCCGGCGGGCAGCCCCACCGGGTCGATCACGCATCGGCTCAGATCGGTGAGGTGCGCAAGCGTCGGGCTGACCGCCGCCACCAGCGCCCCGGTGAGCAGCGGGAACGCGTGCCTGGACGCCAGGTGCAGCAGGCCCGTGTAGCGGCCGTCGGGCAGGAACAGCGGTGCCGTCAGCCCCGCCCGCCAGCCGTAGGGCGCCAGGTGACGGCGGAAGTAGCGCTCGGTGCCCGGCTCGGGCATGCCGACGGGGGCCCGCGTGTCGATGGCCCTGCGGTACGCCTCCAGCCCCGCGTACTCCTCGGCCGCGTCGCGGTCGATGCGCTGGTGCCCGGAGGAGATGACGCTGTGGTGCCGCCCGGTGGCGGGGTCGTGGGCGACGAACTCGTAGGCGTCGAGCGCGACCACGCGGCGCAGCGCCGCCATCGCGCCGTGCGCGCCGCCACCGCCCGCGACCTGGTATCCGACCTCGGCGAACGCCTGCAGCCTCGGCACGTCCACGGTGATCTCGGCCACGCTGCTTTTATATCATCGGCCATTTTCTGACGGAGGTTTTACCGGGGACGGCCCCCGTGGGCGGGTGCTATGGTCGGTTCCATGCAGCGCGCTCTCGTCACGACGACGCCGGACCACGTCCCGGCGCGCTGATTCCATGCTTCCCGGGCGGACGCCCGGGAGCCTGGTCGTTCGCCCTTTCCACGAAGGGGACGATCATGAACGACCATCGCAGGCTCGGCCGTGAGCTGGGCGTCTTCGACACCGACCCGCTGATCGGTTCCGGCCTGCCCTACTGGGCGCCCGCCGGTGCCGCCGTGCGCAAGGCGATCGAGGACTACGTGCACGAGCTCGAACGCCGCGGCGGCTATCTGCACGTCAACTCGCCGGTGCTGGGCAAACGCGAGCTCTACGAGCGCTCGGGCCACTGGGCGCACTACGCCGAGGACATGTTCCCGCCCATGGAGGTCGGCGGCGAGGAGTTCGTGCTGCGGCCCGCCATCTGCCCGCACCACGCGCTCATCTACCGCTCGCGGCAGCGCAGCCACCGCGATCTGCCGCTGCGGGTGGCCGAGATCGGCGGCATGTACCGCTCGGAGTTGTCGGGCGTGCTGGGCGGGCTGACCAGGGTACGGGCCATCCAGCTCAACGACGGGCACGTGTTCTGCGCGCCGGAGCAGGCGGCCGCCGAGGTGTCGGCCGCGCTGGACCTGATCGAGGCGGCGCACGACCGGCTCGGCATCAAGGCCGCGCGATACCGGCTGTCGTTGCGCGGCGAGGGCGCGAAGTTCGTGGACGACCCCGGCATGTGGGCGCGGTCGGAGTCGGTGCTGCGCGAGGTGCTGAAGGAGCGCGGGCGCGAGTACGACGAGGAGGCCGGCGAGGGCGCCTTCTACGGTCCGAAGATCGACATCCAGATCGCCGATCCGGCCGGCCGCGAGTCCACCCTGTCGACCGTCCAGGTGGACTACTTCATGCCCGGCCGCTTCGACCTGCGCTACGTGGGCGGCGGGCAGCCGGACTCAAGCGGCGGGCCGGGCTCGGGCGGGCAGCGGGACGCGCGGCCCGTCATGGTGCACCGCAGTGTGGTCGGCGGGATCGAGCGGCTGGTCGCCCACCTCATCGAGGTGCACGGCGGGGCGTTCCCCGCCTGGATGGCGCCCGTGCAGGCCGTGGTGCTGCCGCTGTCGGACGCCGAGTTGCCCGCGGCGCGGGATCTGCTGCGGCGCTGCCTGGAGGCGGGGTTGCGGGCGGAGCTGGCCGCCGCCGACCGGGGCAGCCTCGGGGCCAGGATCAGGGCGCACCGGCTGGTGCCGTACCAGCTCGTCGTGGGGCCGCGTGAGGTGGCGAGCGGGCGGGCGGCGGTGCGGCTGCGCGACGGGAGTCAGGCGGGTGAGGTGCCGATCGAGCAGCTGGCCGCGCGATCGCGACCGTTCGGCTGACGGGCGCGAATCAGTTGGGTAACGGAGGCTTCCCTGATCATGTAATCGGCTCGTAAAGTCCCTGCAACGCAGTGTCGGGGAGGACGAACTTGACCGAACTGAGCGATCGTGAGGCCGAGCTGGTCGCCGCGCACGAACAGGAACGTCCCGCGCGGCGGCTGGGCGGCCCGCTCAAGCTCGGCGTGTGGGTCCTGGGCGGGCTGCTGTCGGCGTACTCGCTGGTGGTGGTCTTCCGGCCGGTGGAGGCGATCGAGCACCGGATGACGTTCCTGGCGGTGGCGCTGCCGCTGGTCTTCGTCTGTTACCGATCGGGGATGGCGCCACTGGCCCGCCGCCTGCTGCGGCGGCCGGAACCAGAGCCGGGACCAGAGCCGGGGCCGGAACCAGAGCCGGGACCAGAGCCGGGGCCGGAACCAGAGCCGGGACCAGAGCCGGGGCCGGGACCGGCGGGGCCGCGGGTGGAGTGGCCCAGCCCGGCCGACTGGCTGCTGGCCGCCGCGTCGCTGGCCGTGCTGGTCTACCCGCTGGTCGACATCGAGTCCTTCCGCAACCGGGGCTCGGGCGCGGCGCTGACGGACCTGGACATCGTGGCGGGGGTCGTGCTGACGGTGTTGCTGCTGGAGGCGGTACGGCGCACCGTCGGCTGGTCCTTCGCCATCATCTGCATCATTTTCCTGCTTTATACCTATTACGGCGCATATTTGCCGATTGACTGGACCATCGGCCATATCGGGTTCGATTTCGGGCAGATCATCTCGCAGCTCTACACCGGCACCGAGGGCTTCTTCGGCGTGCCGATGCAGGTGGCCGCGAGCTACATCATCCTGTTCACCATCTACGGGGCGGTGCTCGACTACTCCGGCGCGAGCAAGTTCTTCATCGACCTGAGCTTCGCCGCCTTCCGCAAGTCCCGCGCCGCCCCCGGCCGTACCGTCACCACGGCCGGCTTCCTGCTCGGCACCGTCTCGGGCTCGGGCGTGGCCACCACGGTCAGCCTGGGCAGCGTCGCCTGGCCGGTGCTGCGGCGGGCCGGCTACCCGAAGGAGCCGGCGGGCGGCATCCTCGCGGCCGGCGGCATCGGCGCCATCCTGTCGCCGCCGACGCTCGGCGCGGCGGCGTTCATCATCGCCGAGTACCTCGGCGTGAGCTACCTCCAGGTGCTGCTGTACGCGACCATCCCCACGCTCCTGTACTACCTCGGCATCTTCCTGGCCATCGAGATCGACTCGCGCCGCTTCGGCACCCACGCCGTCGAGGTGGGCTCCCCCAAGGTCGGCAGGTTGCTGCTGCGCTTCGGCTACCACTTCAGCTCGCTCATCCTCATCGTCGTGCTGATGGCGCTGGACCGGTCGGCGTTCCAGTCGGTGGTGATCGCCACCGCCGTCGCGTTCCTGCTGTCGTTCCTGGACCCGAAGCACCGGATGACGCCCAGGCGCGTCGGGCAGGCGCTGGCCAAGGGCACGCTGGAGGTGCTGCCGGTGACCGCGGTCTGCGCGGCGGCGGGCATCATCGTGGGCGCGATCACGCTGACCGGGCTCGGCCAGAACCTGGCCGACATCATCGTGGACATCGGCGCGGGCAGCCTGATCATCACCACGGTCATGGCGGCCGTCGCGGTGCTGCTGCTGGGCCTGGCCGTGCCGGTGACGGCCAGCTTCATCATCGCGGCCGTGATCATCGGGCCGGCGCTGTTCGACCTCGGCGTCACGAGGCCGGAGGCGTACATGTTCGTCTTCTACTACGCGGTGTTGTCGGAGGTGAGCCCGCCCACGGCGCTGTCCGCGGTCGCGGCGGCGGCCATCACCGGCGGCAACACGTACAAGACCATGATGATGACCTGGCGTTACACGCTGCCCGCCTTCCTCGTGCCGTTCGCCTTCGTGCTGACGCCGAACGGGCAGGCGCTGCTCGGCCAGGGGCCGATCGGCACCGTGCTGCTGATGGCGGCGGTCTCCGCGGTCGCGGTGGCCGCCCTGGCGATGGCCACGGGCGGGCTGTTCGGCCTGCCCGAGCGGCTGATGGCGGCGGTCGCCGCGGTGCTGCTGCTGTTCCTCGAACCCGTCCCCATCGTCGCCGGTCTGGCCGTGCTGCTCGTGGCCGCCGGCGTGCATCTCATGAGAAGAAGGAGAAGGGACAAAGCGTGAAGCGGATTCTCACGATAGTCGCCGTCGCCGTCCTGGCCGTGGCGGGTTGCGGGGGCGGTGGCGCGGGCGGAGGTTCGGGCAACCGGCTCTCGATCGCCACGGGCGGTACGACGGGCGTCTACTACGTCTACGGCGGCGGCCTGGCCGCGCAGCTCTCGAAGAACGTCGCCAACACCCGGGCCACCGCGTCGGTCACCTCGGCCTCCGTCGAGAACATCAAGCTGCTGACCTCGGGCAAGGCGCACATCGGCTTCTCCCAGGCCGACACGGCCGCCGACGCGGTCAACGGCAAGGACACCTTCACCAGCCCGCAGCCGGTCAAGGCGATCGCCCGCATCTACGACAACTACACCCACCTGGTGGTCGCCCCCGGCGTCGAGGCGACCAAGGTCGCCGACCTGAAGGGCAAGCGCGTCTCGCTCGGCCCGGCCAACTCCGGCACCCAGGTCGTGGCCAGGCGCATGCTGGAGGCGGCCGGGCTCAACCCCGACACCGACATCACCAAGCAGCAACTGTCGATCAACGAGTCGGTGCAGGCGGTCAAGGACGGCACCATCGACGCGTTCATCTGGGTCGGCGGCCTGCCCACGGCGGGCATCACCGACCTGGCCTCCAGCAAGCCGGACATGAAGATGCTCGACACCAGCGACGTGCTGGCGAAGATGCAGAGCACCTACGGCCAGCAGTACGTCCCGCTCGACGTGCAGATGTCCACCTACAAGCTGTCCGGCACGATCAAGACCGTCGGGATCGCGAACGTGCTGCTGGTGCCCTCGTCGATGACCGACCAGCTCGCCTACGACATCACCAAGACGCTGTTCGAGAAGAAGGCCGAGTTGTCGGCCGTGCACCCGGAAGCCAGGAAGCTCGACCCGGCGCTGGGCCAGCAGGTGGCCCCGGTCGAGCTGCACCCCGGCGCCGCGCGCTACTACAAGGAGAAGGGCTGAGCAGGCTCCTCCTGGCGGCGCTGGCCACGGTGGCGGCGCTCGGCTCCGGTGACGGGGCCGGGCGCCTGACCGTGCACGGCCTGCCCGTCGTGGCGGGCTCATTCGCGATCGGGTATGTGCATTCGATCTACCGCGCGCCCTCCGCGGAGGTGTTCACTGTGGAGGGCGGCCGGTTCACCATGCGGGCGGTGGTCTCGGCCAGCGAGGGCGTGCTCGACTACTACGCGGTGGCGGGCGAGCGGGTGCGCCTGCCGGAGGGCATGTGGCTGCTGCGGCTGGCCGAGCCGGCCACGTACACGGAGTTGTCGCTGCTCACCACCCCGATCGGCCGCAGGACGGTGTTGTCAGGGCGGCGTTGCCTGCCTCTCTACCCCGCGGCGGGCGAGGTCAGGCTGGCGCTCGCGCTCACGCGGGACGTCCGGGGCGGGCCGTGCCCGGCTCCGTTCGCGGGCCGCCTCCAGCGGGCCGCGCTCACAACCAGTCCTTCTTCTTGAACACCGAGTACAGCGTCACGGACGTCAGCGCCACCAGGACGGTGGACGTCCAGAACCCCCAGACCTGCCCGGACCCCGGATAGGGCACGTTCTGCCCGTACGCGCCAGTGATCATGGTGGGCACGGCGATGATGGCGGCCCAGCTGGTGATCTTCTTCATGATCTCGTTCAGCCGGAAGCCCTGCTCGGACAGGCGGGTCTCGCGGACGTTGGCGAGCATCTCGCGGATGGACTCCACCGCCCCGGTCACCTGCAGCACGTGGTCATAGACGTCCTGGTAGTACGGCCCCATCCCGGAACCGGCGGCCAGGGACCGGTCATGGCGCATCAGGGTGCCGACCACCTCGCGCATCGGCAGCGCCATCCTGCGCAGCCCGGTGGTGTTCCTGCGCAGCACGTACATGTGGCGCTGCAGTTGCCTACCGTCGCGCACCCGGTCCTCGAACAGGGACTCCTCCATCGCCTCGGCCTGCCCGTCGAGATCCTGCGCCAGGTCGAACTGGGTGTCCACGACGTAGTCGAGCAGGCCGTGCAGCAGGAACGTCACGCCGTGCCCGGCGAGCTGGGGGGAGGCGTCCCAGCGCCGGACCACCTCGCCGATGTCGAAGTGCTCGTTCTCCCGCACGGTGACCAGGACGTTCCCGGTGACGAAGAGGTCCACCTCGACCGGGTCGAGCCGGTCCCCGTCGCAGTGCACCCCGTACACGGTGATGAACAGGTGCTTGTCGTAGACGTCCACCTTGGGCCGCTGATGGTCGGACAGGACGTCCTCGACCGCCAGCTCGTGCAGCCCCAGCTCCTCGCCGATCAGCCCGAGCTCCTTGGAAGAGGGGCTGCACAGGTCGAACCAGACCGTGTTGTCCGGGTCCGCGGCATGGTCGGAGACCTCCTCGATGGGGAAACCCTCCTTTTCGAGGACGCCGTTGCGGTACAGACGCGTGTGCACTAGCCGAGTCTGGCAAATCGTCTCGCGTTACGCACGGCCGCTCCTCCGGGATCGTTGTTGAAGTAGACGTAGGCGTCCCCCCAGCCCGCCTCGCGTACCCTGCCGGCCCACGTGCGCAGCGCCTGCTCGCCGTAGGCGAAACCCGCCCTGCCCTCGTGCAGGCGCACGTAACCCCACGCCGCGGTACGCCAGAGCGGGCTGACCGGCCGGCCCTTCCTGTCGGCCCAGCACAGGGCGGCGGCCCTGGCCCGCAGGACCTGCCGCACCTCCTCGCTCCACCAGGACTCGTGGCGCGGTTCGACCGCCACCCGCACGTCCGCCGGGAAGCAGCCCAGGCACCGGTCGAGCCGCCCGGGGTCGGCCTTCAGGTTCGGCGGGAGTTGCAGCAGGATCGGGCCGAGCTTGCCCTTCAGCTCCGCGGCGGCCCCCATCAGGCGCGCGACCGGCTCCTCCGGCTCGGCCAGCCGCTTGACGTGGGTGAGGAACCTGCTGGCCTTGACGGCCATCACGAACCCCGGCGGCGTACGGTCCCGCCAGGCGGCGAACGTCTCGGGGCCCGGCAGGCGGTAGAAGGCGTTGTTGCTCTCGACGGTGGCGAACTCGGCCGCGTAGGTCTCCAGCCAGAGCCGCTGCGGCACGCCCTGCGGATACAGGACCCCGCGCCAGTCCGCGTACTGCCATCCGGACGTGCCCACCTGCCATGTCATGCCGTCTTGGCTACCCCATGGTGCCGGGTGCAGTACAACTGTCCTAGTTCGTCAGCCAAGGAGGACCTTTCACGCGATGGGCGCCAACCACGCGCACGGTACCGATCTGCCCAGCTCGCGGCGCACGGTGATGGCCGGTCTGGCCGTCCTGGTGCCGCTGGCCGTCATCACGCTGGCCGCACTGGTGTGGCTGTGGCCGGAGGGCCGCGCCCAGGACGCGGCGCCGCAGCAGCCGGGCGTGGAGCGGCTGGCCGGCACAGTCTCCGGCGTCACGCTCACCCGCTGCCCCGCGACGCCCGAGGGCTCGCCCAAGCCGGACCCCGCGACCTGCGGCAAGGCCGTGGTCAAGGTGGCCGAGGGGCCCGACGTGGGCAAGGACGTGGAGCTGCAGTTGCCGAGCGGGCCGGGGGCGCAGCACTTCGGCGTGGACGACGAGGTGATCCTGCTGCGCGGGGCCGACGGGGCGTACCAGATCTCCGATCACGACCGGGCGGTGCCGCTGTGGTTGTTCGGGGTGGCGTTCGCGCTGGCGGTGATCGCGTTCGGGCGCTGGCGCGGGGTGACGGCGCTGGTGGGGCTGGCGGTCACGTTCGTGCTGCTGCTGACGTTCGTGATCCCCGGCATCCTGGAGGGCCGCCCGCCCATGCTGGTGGCCATCGTGGGAGCCTCGGCGATCATGCTGGCGGTGCTCTACCTGACGCACGGCTTCTCGCTGACCACGTCCATGGCCGTGCTGGGGACGCTGGCCAGCCTCACCCTGACGGGGCTGGTGTCGTACGCGGCGCTGGGGCTGGCCCGGCTCAACGGCATCACCGACGACAGCGCGCTGACGCTGGACATGAGCCTGTCCCTCGACACGCAGGGGCTGCTGCTGGCCAGCATCATCATCGGCTCGCTGGGGGTGCTCGACGACGTCACGGTCACGCAGGCGGTGACGGTCGCCGAACTCGCCCACGCCAACCCGTCCTACGGCTTCGCCCGCCTCTACCGGGCGGCCGGGCGGATCGGGCGGGCGCACATCGCCTCGGTGATCAACACCATCATCCTGGCGTACGCGGGCGCGTCGCTGCCGTTGCTGCTGCTGTTCAGCGTCGGGGAGCAGCGGCTCGGGGACGTGCTGACGACGCCGGTCATCGCGCAGGAGATCGTCCGCAGCGTGGCGGGCACGCTCGGGCTCATCGCCGCCGTCCCCATCACCACGGCCCTGGCCGCCCTGACGGCCTCCCGCAACCGCCAGGAACCGTCCGGACGGCGCGGCTCCCGGCGCAAGAATCCCCGCCCGGACGATGCGCTCCCCGCCCCGCCCCCGGCCCACGGCGACCTGTTCACCCCGCACACCCCGGCCCCGCCCCAGGACCGCGCCTCAGCCTCACGCGACGACCTGGCCGCCCCGCACAAGAACCGCCGTGACCTGTCCGCCTCGCACAAGGACCGCCGCGACCCGTCCGCCTCACCTGCGGACGACCACGACTTCTTCGCGCCGCACGCCGACGACGAGGACTTCTTCACCCCTCAGCCGGGCCGCCGCCGTCGCCGTACCTGAGGGCTGTCAGTCGGCTTCCGCGCTGCCGTCCACCCGGAGTTTGCGGCGGGCGCGCTCGTAGAAGGTGGTGCCCAGCCGCACCACCTTGGCCGCGCCGGGCCAGGCGGTGACGCTGAGGCAGTCGCCGGGGCTGAGGTTGCCCACCACGGCCCCGTCCACCTCCACCGCCAGCCGCCCGCTGGACGGCAGCACCTGGAGCGTCACCTCCTCGTCGGCCGGCAACACCAGCGCCCGGTTGAAGGAGGAGTGCGCGGCGGCGGCCACCACCAGCACCGCCTCCACCCGGGGCGAGACGATCGGCCCGCCGGCGGAGAAGCTGTAGGCCGTGGACCCGGTGGTGGTGGCCACGATCACGGCGTCGGCGCTGTAGCGGACGAACGGGCTGCCCGACGGGGTGACGGACACGGCGGCCAGCCCGTCGCCGGGAAAACGCGCGAGCGCGATGTCGTTGAAGGCCGTCACCTCGTGCCCCGCCACCTGGGCGCGGATCGCCATGCGCGGCTCGACGGTGTAGGCGTGCTCGTCGATCGCCGACAGCGTACGGGGCAACTCGTCCACGTCGATCTCCGCGAGGAAGCCGAGCCGTCCGAGGTTCACCCCCAGGATGGGCGTCGGCCGCCCGGCCAGCAGCCGCATCGTGCGCAACATCGTGCCGTCGCCGCCGAGCCCCACCATCAGGTCGGCCCGCTCCACGAGCGTCTCGGCGTCCACCGCCACGGCCGTGCAGTCGATGCGGCCCACCTCCTCGGGCAGGCCGAGCACGGTGGCGCCCTTGCCGGCCGCCCACCGCAGGATGGTGTCTATCGCCTTCTGCGAGTCGCGCTGGGGGTGCAACACCAGCCCGACCGTCCCGACCATGCCCATGTCGCAACCTTATGCCGGACCGATCGGCGTCCTCACGACCGGCCCACGCTGTGGCCGGGGAACGATAGCGTCGTGCTCATGCGGCTTCACGTGGGATGCGCGATGTGGACACATGCGCGCTGGCAAGGACGTTTCCTCCCCGCCCACCTGTCTCCCGGGGAGCGCCTGCGGGCGTACGCCACCTGGTGCGACGCCGTGGAGGGCAACACGACGTTCTACGCCACACCGTCGCGGGCCACGGTGGAGTCCTGGGCGGCCCAGACCTCCCCTGACTTCCGTTTCGTGGTGAAGCTGCCCAAGCCGATCACCCACGAGCGCCGGCTCACCGGCGCGGGCGAGGAGTTGCGCGCGTTCCTGGAGGCGATGGAGCCGCTGGGGCCGCGCGTGCACGCGTGGTGGATCCAGTTGCCCGGCTCCTTCTCCCCCGAGGGTCTCGGTTCGCTGGCGGCGTTTTTGAGGCAGTTGCCCCAGGGGCATCGCTGCGCCGTGGAGGTGCGGCACCGCGCCTTCTTCGAGGATGAGCGCTCGGAAAGGCTGCTCGAACGCGTCCTGGCCGGTGCGGGGGCCGAGTGGGTTCCGTTCGACACCACGGTGATGTTCGACGGGCCGCCCACCAGCGACGCCGAGCGGGACGCGTGGACCAAGAAGCCGCGCGTGCCGCGCCGCACGCGGGCCCTGACCGGCCACCCGATCGTCCGCTACCTGGGGCGCGACGCCGAGGAGCGGACGGTCGGGGGCTGGCGGCCGTGGGTGGAGCAGGCCGTGGCGTGGCTGCGCGAGGGGCGCGAGCCGACGGTGTTCATCCACACGCCGGACAACGCGGACGCGCCGCTGCTGGCCCGGCGGTTCCACGACGAGGTACGCGAACGCGTCCCCGCCCTGGAACCGCTGCCCGAGCCGATGCCGAACGAGCCCCTGACCCTGTTCTGAACGGCTTTCCGGCCGGTCAGCGCACGAGACAGGGGCGTTTGGGGTCGAACGTCCAGCCTTCCACCAAATACTGCATGGCCACCGCGTCGTCGCGGGCGCCGAGCCCGTGGCGCAGGTACAGCTCGTGGGCCTTGGCCAGGGCCGCCCGGTCGAGCTCGACGCCGAGCCCGGGGGTGTCCGGCACGGCGATGGAACCGTCCTCGATCCGGAAGGGGCTGGTCGTCAGGGCCTGGCCGTCCTGCCAGATCCAGTGCGTGTCCAGCGCCGTGATCTCCCCCGGCGCGGCGGCGCCGACGTGGGTGAACATGGCCAGCGAGATGTCGAAGTGGTTGTTGGAGTGCGAGCCCCAGGTCAGCCCGAAGTCGTGGCAGAGCTGGGCGACGCGGACCGATCCGGCCATGGTCCAGAAGTGCGGGTCGGCGAGCGGGATGTCCACCGCGTCGGAGCGGATGGCGTGCGCCATCTCCCGCCAGTCGGTGGCGATCATGTTCGTCGCGGTCGGCAGGCCGGTGGCCCGCTTGAACTCGGCCATCGTCTCCCGCCCGGAGAAACGGCCCTCGGCTCCGCACGGGTCCTCGGCGTAGGCGAGCACGCCGCCGAGGCCGCGGCACAGCCGTACGGCGTCGGCCAGCAGCCAGCCGCCGTTGGGGTCGAGCGTGACGCGGGCGGTCGGGAAGCGGGCGGCCAGCGCCTTGACCGCCTCGATCTCCTCCTCGCCGGCCAGCACGCCGCCCTTGAGCTTGAAGTCGCTGAAGCCGTAGCGCTCGCGCGCGGCCTCGGCCAGCGCGACCACGGCGTCGGGCGTGAGCGCCTCCCGGCGGCGCAGTTGCGACCACGCGTCCCGGCCGTCGTCGTCCACCAGGTAGGGCAGGTCGGTCCTGCCGGGGTCGCCGACGTAGAACAGGTAGCCCAGCATCGGCACCCGGTCGCGCTGGCGGCCCTCGCCGAGCAGGTCGGCGACGGGCAGGCCGAGGTACTGGCCGTGCAGGTCGAGCAGGCAGGACTCCAGGCCGGTCACCGCGTGCACGGTGGTGCGCAGGTCGAAGGTCTGCAGGCCGCGCCCGCCGGCGTCCCTGGCGGCGAAGCGGTCGGCCACGGTGCGCAGCAGCCCGCGGTAGGCGGCCACGGGCCGGCCGGCCAGCAGCGCGCCGGCCTCCTCGATGGTCTGCCCGATGGCCTCGCCGCCGGGCACCTCGCCCAGGCCCGTACGCCCGTCGGAGTCGGTGACGATGACGATGTTGCGGGTGAAGAACGGCCCGTGGGCGCCGCTCAGGTTGAGCAGCATGCTGTCGTAGCCGGCGACCGGGACGACCTCGACGCTCTGGATGGTGGGAGACAAGTGACCGCCCTTAGCTGATCTTGTTGATGAGGGCGGTCAGCTCGGCGAGCTCGCCGTCCGTGAGGTTCGTCAGCGGCGGGCGGACCGGGCCGCCCTTGCGGCCGACGGCGGTCAGGCCCGCCTTGATGATCGACACAGCGTACCCCTTGGTGCGGTCGCGAATGTCGAGGTAGGGGACCACGAACTCGCGGATGCGCCGGTAGACGGCGGCCTGGTCCTGGGCGCGTACGTCGGCGTAGAAGTCGAGGGCGTACTGCGGGACGAAGTTGAAGATCGCCGAGGAGTACGTGCTCATGCCGAGCTGCAGCAGCGGCAGCGCGAAGGTCTCGGCGGTGGGCAGGCCACCGATGTAGGCCAGCCGGTCGCCGACGGCGGCGTAGATGCGGGTCATGTTCTCGATGTTGCCGACGCCGTCCTTGAACCCGACGAAGGTCTCGTTCCGCTCGGCCAGCGCCGCGACGGAGCGGTCGTTCAGCACCGCGTTGGCCCGGCTGTAGACGATCACGCCGAGGCTCGTGGCGCGGCAGACCGCGGAGACGTGCTCGACCAGTCCCTCCTGGCCGGCCTCGGTGAGGTAGGGCGGCATGAGGAGCAGCCCCGCGGCGCCCGCGGCCTCGGCGGCCTTGGCCTGGGCCACGGCGTTCGCGGTGCCGCCGGTGGCCGGCGCCACGACCGGAACCCTGCCGTCCACCTCGGCCACCGCCGCGCGCACCACCCGGTCGGTCTCGGCGAAGGTCAGTGAGAAGCCCTCACCGGTGCCTCCCGCGGCGAACAACCCGGCCACCGGGTACGAGCTCAGCCACGAAAGGTGCTCACGGTAGGCCGCCTCGTCGAACTCCAGGTCCTGATCGAAATGGGTGACGGGGAACGACAACAGGCCGCTCTTGAGCTGTGTGGCGAGCTCCTGCGGGGAGTAACTGGGCATGGCTGGCGCTCCTCGCTTCACTGCGGTCGTGGGATTTCCCCGCACCGCCGATAGGGACTGACGCTCGTCAGGCTAAGGAAGTGGAGTTATTCCTGTCCAAGTGCGATTCTGTATCTGGCGATACCCACAAAGCATCATGCCTTGGCCAGACCAAGATCGGGAAGCAGCTCCAGCACCCGGCCGAGTGCCGGGTTGGTCGATTCGCGGTCCCAGATGACGTGCAGCTCGACCGGCTCGCCCGTGCTCCCGTCGCCGTCCAGCGGGTCGCCGCCGCCGCGCAGGAGGTCACAGAAGGCTACGCCGTCCACGCCCAGCGAGCGAGCGCTGGCGGGGGCCAGCGCCACGCCCCGGCCGGCCGCGACGAGCAGCACGGCGGTGAGGATCTGGTGCACCTGCTGCTCGATGCGGGGGTGGGCGTTGGTGAGGAAACGCACGGTCAGGTCGTGGAAGTACCGCGACTGGACCGGGTTGTAGCTGACCACGGGCAGGCCGTCGAAGTCGTCGGGTGCCAGAGGCCGCCCGAGAGCGGCCAGCGGATGGCCGAGCGGGACGACGGCGCACAGCGGCTCGCGGAAGACGACCCGGGAGCTGAGCGTGTCGATGTCGAACGGCGGGCGGGCCAGGCCCAGGTCGAGCTCGCCGCGCAGCAGGCCGTCCACCTGCCCGGCCGTCACCCGCTCGTGCAGGATGACGTCGATCTCCGGCAGCCGCTCCGACAACCGCCGCAGCAGCGCGCCGAGCATGCTGATGGCCGAGACGGCGGTGAAGCCGAGCCGTACGGTGCCCGCCGCCCCGCTGGCGATCCTGCGCGCCCGGTCACCGGCCGTGTCCACGAGCGAGAGCATGCGCCTGGCGTCCTCCAGGAAACCGCGACCGGCGTCGGTGAGCACGACACGCCGGTTGTCACGTTCCAGCAGGGTGACCCCGACCAGGCGTTCCAGTTTCTGGATGTGGCGGCTGAGCGGGGGCTGGGTCATGCGCAGCCGATCAGCGGCGCGGCCGAAGTGCAACTCCTCGGCGACCGCCACGAATGCTCGGATCTGATCGAGTGTTAGCATGATGCGCATAGAGTATCACTTGATACCGAATTGAGCCTGGACAGGCATCGAGGCTGGTCCCTAGTCTCCGGAGACTACAGAGCGGAAACCTTGCCGTAACCTTACGCAACCCCCTCACTCCGCTTCACAGAGATCCACGGGCGGCCTCCGCCCGCATGAAGGAGAAGTCAATGCTGACATCTCGGACAGCCCCCCGCCGTATCCTCCTGGGTGTGGCCGGCGTCGCCGCCGCGGTCTCGCTGACCGCCTGCGGTGGTGTCAAGACGACCTCCTCGGGCGGCGGCGATGGGGATTATCCCTCCGGCAACATCGAGTTCAGCGTCGGCGCCTCGGCCGGCGGCTCGTCCGACCTGATCACCCGGGCCCTGGCCCAGGGCATGGCCAAGGACCTCGGGGTCACCGCGCCCGTGCTGAACAAGCCCGGCGCCAACGGCTCGCTGGCCGCCAAGGAGCTGCAGTCCGCCAAGCCCGACGGTTACAAGATCGCCGTGCAGAACGCGTCGTTGTTCACCATCACGCCGCTCACGGTGTCCCCCGCCGAGGCCACGAAGATCGACTCCTTCGACGTCATCACCGGCGTCTCGCGGGACGACTACGTCATGGCGACCAACACCAAGTCCGGCTACAAGTCGATCGACGACCTGAAGAAGGCCGGCAAGACGATCAGGTACGGCACCACCGGCGTCGGCACCGGCGCGCAGCTCGCCTCCGCGCTGACGTTCGGCGCGGCCGACGTCAAGGCCACCGCCGTGCCGTTCGACGGCGGCGCACCCAACCTGACCGCGCTGCTGGGCAACCAGGTGGACGTCTCCACCATGCAGATCGGCGAGGCCATCGAGAACATCAAGGCGGGCAAGCTCGTCCCGCTGGCCGTCTTCTCCAAGGAGCGCATCCCGTACCTGCCCGACGTGAAGACCGCCATCGAGCAGGGCTTCGACGTCCAGGTGACCCAGTACCGGTTCCTAACCGCGCCCAAGGGCACACCGGAGAACGTCAAGGCCAAGCTGCTGGAGTCGGCCAAGAAGACGTTCGCCACGCCGGAGTACAAGAAGTTCAACGAGGAGAACTCGCTGACCCCGATGGAGGTCGCCCCGCAGGAGGTGCTCACCTCGCTGCAGAACGACTCCACCACGTTCAAGTCGCAGCTGGACAAGTTCGGCATCAGCCTGACCGGCTGACGCCCGGCCGGCGGCGGGGCGCAGCCCGGCCGCCGGTCCCTGTCCTTGCCCGCCACGAAGGAGCGCTCATGTCCACATCCGACCCGGCCCGGCCGCCAGGCGCGGAACCTGCCGACGCCGATCTGCTGCAGGCCGAGGCCGACCGGCTCCAGGCCGAGATGGAGGAGGCCAGACCGCCGCACGGTGGCCCGATCTCCCAGATCTCGGCTGCCGTGGTGGCGCTCGCCGTCGGCGTGCTGGGCATGGCCGGCTCGTACGCGCTCGGGCTCGGGCAGCTCACCCAGCCCGGCCCCGGCCTGTGGCCGTTCGCCATCAGCGTGGTCATCACCGTGTTGTCGGCGGTGCTCGTCGTCACCGGCCGCCACCTGGAGGACAGCGAGCGCTTCTCCCGCGCCAGCGTGCAGGTCGCGGTCGGCGTGGTGACGCTCGTCGGGCTCGCCGCGCTGCTGCCGGTGATCGGCTTCGAGGTCCCCTCGCTGCTGCTGATGTTCATCTGGCTGCGCTGGCTGGGCAAGGAGTCGTGGCGCTCGTCCATCGTGATCAGCATCGCCGCCGTGGCCGTGTTCTACGTGCTCTTCGTGCTGCTGCTGCAGATCCCGCTCCCCCGCCTCATCTGAGAAAGTCACATGGACATCTCCCCGATCCTCAACGGCTTCGGCGTCGTCCTGGAGCCGGCCAACCTGCTGTACTGCTTCATCGGCGTCATCATCGGCATGCTCATCGGCGTGCTGCCCGGCCTGGGCCCCGGCGCGACCATCGCCATCCTGCTGCCGATCACGTACGGCATCGGCCCCGTCTCGGCGATCATCATGCTGGCGGGCATCTTCTACGGCGCCCAGTACGGCGGCACGATCACCTCGGTCCTGCTCCGCCTGCCCGGCGAGGCGTCCTCGGTCGTCACCGTCTTCGACGGCTTCGCGCTGGCCAAACAGGGCAAGGCGGGCACGGCGCTGGGCATCGCGGCCATCGGCTCCTTCGTCGGCGGCACGGTCTCGATTCTCGGCCTGACGCTCGTCGCCCCGATCGTGGCCGGCTTCGCGGTCGACTTCGGGCCGCCCGAGTACGCCGCCCTGGGCATCCTCGGCGTGCTGCTGATCTCCGCGATCGGCAACGGCAACAAGCTCAAGGCCATCATCGCGGCCGGCGTCGGCCTGCTGCTCGCGACCGTCGGCCGCGACACCTTCACCGGCGCCGAGCGCTTCACCTTCGGCAGCCTGAACCTCGCCGAGGGCATCGACTTCATCCCGATCGCCATGGGATTGTTCGGCCTGAGCGAGATCCTCTACAACCTGGAGGAGCGGCACAACAAGGTGCACGCGCCGGCCAAGGTCGGCAACGTGTGGCCCTCGCGCAAGGACCTCGGCCAGGCCAAGGGCGCGATCGGGCGGGGCTCGCTCATCGGGTTCGTGCTGGGCGTGCTGCCCGGCGGCGGCGCGGTGTTGTCCTCGCTGGCCGCGTACGCGCTGGAGAAGCGCCGCGCCAAGCAGCCCGAGCGCTTCGGCAAGGGCGCGGTCGAGGGTGTGGCCGCGCCGGAGACCGCCAACAACGCGGCGGCCACCTCCTCGTTCATCCCGCTGCTGACACTCGGCATCCCGGCGAACGCGACCATGGCCCTGATCTTCGGCGCGCTGCTCATCCAGGGCATCCAGCCGGGGCCGCAGCTCGTCACCGAGCACCCGGACGTGTTCTGGGGCGTCATCAACTCGATGTACATCGGCAACATCCTGCTGCTGATCATGAGCATCCCGATGGTGGGCCTGTTCGTGAAGATCCTGCGGGTGCGCCCGGCCATCATGGCCCCGATCACGGTGCTCATCACGCTGCTCGGCGCCTACACGGTGCGCAACCAGGTGTACGACATCTTCCTGGTCATCGGGTTCGGCCTGCTGGGCTACCTGATGAAGAAATTCGGCTTCGAGCCGGGGCCGCTGGTGCTGGCCTTCGTGCTCGGCTCGATGATCGAGAGCTCGGCGCGGCAGTCGCTGCTCATCTTCGGCGGCGACCCGACCGGCTTCTTCACCCGTCCCATCTCGGGCACGATCTTCGCCCTGGTCGTGGTCGTGCTGATCTGGCCGCTGATCCGCAAAGCGGTGCCGAGCAAGTCCAAGGAGAAAGTCTCATGACCATCCTCGTCGGATACCTGCCGACGCCCGAGGGCGAGGCCGCCGTGGACGCGGGCCTGCGTGAGGGCGCGCTGCGCGGGGAACGCGTGATCATCGTGAACTCCCCGCGCCGCGGCGCCCCCGTGGACGAGCACAAGATCGACGACGCCGCCGGCAGCGCGCTGCTGCGGCGCGCGCGGGAGGCCGGCGTGGACGCCGAGCTGCGCCAGCCGCTGCACGACGACGACCTGCCGGAGACCTTCGAGCGGCTCGTCGCCGAGACCGGCGCCACGCTCATCGTGATCGGGCTGCGGCACCGCTCGCTGGTGGGCAAGTTCATCATGGGCAGCGAGGCGCAGCGCATCCTCATGGAGTCCACCGTGCCGGTCCTGACGGTGAAGACGGCCGCCCAATGAGCCCGCGCGTGGCGGGACGGATCAGCCGGGTCGAGGTGACGCCGGTCGCCTTCCGCGACCCGCCGCTGCTCAACGTCGTGGGCGTGCACCAGCCGTACGTGTTGCGCGCCATCGTCCGGGTGCACACCGACGAGGGCCTGGTCGGGCTGGGCGAGACCTACGCCGACCAGGCCCACCTGGGCCGGCTGGAGGCGGTGGCGGCGGCCCTGCCCGGCGCGGACGCCTTCGACCTGAACGGCCTGCGCAAGATCGTGGCCGGCGCGCTCGGCTCCGCCACCGGCGGGGCGGGCGCGAGCTTCGGCGGCATGCTGGAGGTCTCCTGCGCCGTGGACACCGTGGTCGCGCCGTTCGAGGTGGCGCTGCTGGACCTGCAGGGCAGGGCGCTCGGCCGGCCGGTGAGCGACCTGCTGGGCGGCGCCGTACGCGACCACGTGCCGTACTCCGCCTACCTGTTCTACAAGTGGGCCGGCCACCCCGGCCACGACGACGACACCTGGGGCGAGGGCCGCACGCCCGAGCAGCTGGTCGCCCAGGCGCGGCGGATGGTCTCCGACTACGGCTTCACCGCCATCAAGCTCAAGGGCGGCGTGTACGACCCCCGCCACGAGATGGAGACCATCGAGGCCCTGGCCGACGCCTTCCCCGGGCACGCCCTGCGCATCGACCCGAACGGCGCCTGGACCGTCGAGACCTCGATCAAGGTCGCGGACCGGCTGAAGGACGCGCTGGAGTACCTGGAGGACCCGACGCCCGGCATCGAGGGCATGGCCGAGGTGTCCAAGCACACGGACCTGCCGCTGGCCACGAACATGTGCGTCATCGCCTTCGAGCACCTCAAACCGGCCGTGGCCGCCGACGCCGTGCAGGTCGTCCTGTCCGATCACCACCTGTGGGGCGGCCTGCGGCGTTCCGCGCTGCTCGGCGGCATCTGCGAGACGTTCGGCATGGGCCTGTCGATGCACTCCAACTCCCACCTCGGGGTCAGCCTGGCGGCCATGACCCATCTGGCCGCCGCCACCCCGAACCTCACCTACGCCTGCGACACGCACTATCCGTGGAAGACGGAGGACGTGGTCAAGCCGGGCGCGCTGGAGTTCTCCGGCGGCGGCGTGGCCGTGCCGACCGGGCCCGGCCTGGGCGTGGAGGTGGATGAGGACGCGCTGGCGGCGCTGCACGAGCAGTACGTGAGGTGCGGGCAGCGGGGCCGGGAGGACACGGCGTACATGCGCTCGATCGTGCCGGACTTCTCCCCCAACACCGCCCGCTGGTAGGTGCCTACGGCGCCTGGAGGCGGGCGCGGGAGCCGGAACTAGGGCGCCTGGAGGCGGGCGCGGGAGTTGGACAGGTGCAGCCGCATCGCCGCCCGCGCCGCCGCCGGGTCCTGCCCGGCGATGGCCCGGTAGATGTTCTCGTGCTCCAGCGTCACCCGCGTGAAGTGGCCCGCGTTGGAGACCGTGTACACGTCCTCCAGCCGGGTCCGCGGCAACATGATCATCATCGGCCCGAGCGACGCGAGCAGGTCGGAGTAGAACCGGTTGTTCGCCGCCAGCGCGATCTTCAGGTGGAACTCGTAGTCGGCCTCCACGGCGTTGCCCGGCTGCTCGCCGGTCCTCCCGAGATCGACCAGGGCCCGCTCGATGGCCTTGAGCTGCAGGTCCGTACGGCGCTGCGCGGCCAGCCCGGCCGCCTCCGACTCGACCCCGATCCGGAAGTCGATCATGTCGAGGACGTCGCGGTGGGTGCGGACCTGCGCCGCCTCCACCGAGAAGGCGGTGGAGGCGGGCAGTGCCAGCACGAACGAGCCGCGCCCCTGGAAGGTCTCGACGAGCCCGGCGGCCTGCAGCCGCGAGACGGCCTCGCGGACCACCGTACGGCTGACGCCGAACTCCCGGATGAGCGAGGACTCGGTGGGGAGCTTCTCGCCCGGCGCGATCTCACCGGCGAGGATGCGGGCCTTGAGCCGCTCCACGAGCTCGTGCGCGAGCCCCCGTCCGGTGTCGCGGTCGAGCCTCTGGTCTGGCGGCACGCGGGACAATCTACCGGTCGCCATCGCGGAACTCGACGCTGTCGAGCAGCCACCCGCGCGCCTGCTCGGCGAGGCCGAGCCCCAGCCCTGGCCGGTCCGGCACGAGCATGCGCCCGTCCTTGATCTCCAGCCGCTCCTCGAACAGCGGCGAGAGCCACTCGATGTGCTCCACCCAGGACTCGCGCGGGTAGGCGGCGGCCAGGTGCACGTGGATCTCCATCACGAAGTGCGGGGCGACCTGGAGGTGCGCGTGGTCGGCCAGGGCGGCGACCTTGAGGTAGGGGGTGATGCCGCCGACGCGGGGCACGTCGGGCTGCAGGAAATCGACGGCGCGCAGGTCGATGAGGCGTACCAGGTCGGCGGCGCTGGAGAGCATCTCGCCGGTGGCGATCGGGGTGTCCAGCGCGGCGGCGAGCCGCGCGTGCCCCTCGGCGTCATAGGCGTCCAGAGGCTCCTCGATCCACACCAGCCCCAGGTCCTCCACCGCCCGCCCGAACCGCAGCGCGCTCGCCCGGTCCCACTGCTGGTTGGCGTCCACCATCACCGGGGTCTGATCCCCCAGGTGCTCGCGTACGGCCGTCAGCCGCCGCAGGTCCTCCCGCATGTCGGGCTGACCCACCTTGATCTTGATCCCGCCGACGCCGGCGGCCAGCGACTGCGCGGCGCGCTCCTTGACCTCCTCGATCGGCGCCTGGAGGTAGCCGCCGGAGGTGTTGTAGACCCTGACCGAGTCGCGGTAGGCCCCGAGCAGCTTGGCCAGCGGCAGGCCCGCCCGCTTCGCCTTCAGGTCCCACAGCGCCACGTCGATCGCGGCCAGCGCCTGCGTCGCCACGCCCGACCGGCCCACTGACGCGCCCGCCCACAACAGCCGCTCGTAGATTCGCCCGATGTCGGCGGGGTCCTCGCCCAGGAGGTTCTCGCCGACCTCCTTGACGTGCGCGAACTGCGCCGGCGTGCCCGCCCGGGTGGTGTAGGAGAAGCCCAGCCCGGTCAGGCCCCCGGCTTCGATCTCGCAGGTCAGCATGTCGATCTGCGAGAGGGGACGCTGCCGCCCCGTGGCCACCTTGGCGTCACTCACCGGCCGCGCGAGAGGCACGGCATAACGCCCGAACTTAACCGATTCGATCCGCACGGCTCAGGCCTTGCCGAACTCGACGGAATCGACCGTCCACTTGCGGCACTGCTCGCTGAGCGTGAACCCGAGCCCAGGCCGGTCCGGCACGATCATGCGCCCGTCGCGGGTTTCGAGACGCTCGTTGAACAGCGGGTTCAGCCACTCGAAGTGCTCGACCCACGGCTCGCGCGGGTAGGCGGCGGCCAGGTGGAGGTGGATCTCCATGGCGAAGTGCGGGGCGAGTTGCAGGCCCGCGTGGTCGGCGAGGGCGGCCAGGCGCAGGAAGGAGGTGATGCCGCCGACGCGGGGGGCGTCCGGCTGGATGATGTCGGCGGCGCGCGCCTCGATGAGGCGTACGTGCTCGGCGACGCTGGAGAGCATCTCGCCGGTGGCGATGGGGGTGTCCAGCGCGGCGGCGAGCTGCGCGTGCCCCTCGGCGTCATAGGCGTCCAGAGGCTCCTCGATCCACACGAGTCCCAGGTCCTCCACCGCCCGCCCGAACCGCAGCGCGCTCGCCCGGTCCCACTGCTGGTTGGCGTCCACCATGAGCGGCACGTCGTCCCCAAGGTGCTCGCGTACGGCCGCGAGCCTGCGCAGGTCCTCCTTCATGTCCGGCTGGCCGACCTTGATCTTGATGCCGCCGATGCCGTCCGCGAGCGACTGCGTGGCCCGCGCCTTGACCTCCTCGATCGGCGCGTGCAGGAAACCACCGGAGGTGTTGTACGTCCTGACCGAGTCGCGGTAGGAGCCCAGCAGCTTGGCCAGCGGCAGCCCGGCCCGCCGCGCCTTCAGGTCCCACAGCGCCACGTCGATCGCGGCCAGCGCCTGCGTGGCCACGCCGGACCGGCCGACCGACGCGCCCGCCCAGAGCAGCGACTCATACACCTTGCCGATGTCGGACGGGTCCTGACCGAGGAGGTTCTCGCCGACCTCCTTGGCGTGCGCGTACTGGGCGGGGCCGCCGGCCCGCTTGGAGTAGCTGAACCCGGTGCCGCTGTGGCCGTCCTCGGTCGAGATCTCCGCGAAGAGGAAGGCGATCTCGGTCATCGGCTTCTGCCGCCCGGTGAGGACCTTGGCGTCGCTGATGGGGACGTCGAGCGGGAGCGTGACGGAGGAGAGCGTGACGTGCCGGATGCGATCCATGGGGGTCCTAACGAACTCGTATGTCATCGTACGAGTCCATAAGTTATCCGACAACTTCGTCGAAGTCCACGAGCAGGTGACGCGGCCCGCGCAGGACGGCGCTCGGCCGGTACGGGGGCGGGTCGGCGACCAGGCGCGGGTTACGCAGCCTGCGGATCAGCTCGTTCAGCACGATCTGCGCCTCCAGCCGGGCCAGCGGCGCGCCGAAGCAGTAGTGCGCTCCCCCGCCGAAGCCCAGGTGCTCGTTGCGGGGCCGGTCCAGGTGGAAGCCGTCGGGGTCGGCCAGGTGGGCCGGGTCGCGGCTGCCGGCCGCCACCGCGAGCACGATCGGCGAGCCGGCCGGGATCGTGGTGCCCGCGATCTGGATGTCGTCGAGCGCCACCCGGGAGGAGATGAACTGCACCGGCGGCTCGTAGCGCAGCAGTTCCTCGACCGCGGGGATGATCAGGCGGGGCTCCTCGCGCAGCCGTACCAGCAGCTCCGGGTGGCGAAGGAAGGTGAGCATGCCGTTGGCGATCAGGTTGATCGTGGTCTCGTGCCCCGCGATCAGCAGCAGGACCGAGGTGGCGACCACCTCCTGCGTCGTCATGCCGCCGTCGGCGATGAGCCCGGACAACATGTCCTCGCGCGGCTCACGGCCGCGCGCCTCGGCCAGCCCGCGCAGGTAACGCGCCAGCTCCAGCCCCTTCTCCTGGCGGGCCCGCTCGCGCTCGGCCCGGTCCTCCTCCCCAGGCCCGAGAGTCTCGATGATCTCGTCGGCCAGGGCGTGGAAGTGCGGCTCGTCCTCCTGCGGCACGCCCAGCAGCCGGCAGATCACCGCCACCGGCAGCGGGTAGGCCACCTCGTCCACGAGGTCGGCCCGGTTCCTGCCGGCCAGCGCGTCGATCAGCCCGGTGGTGATCTCCAGCATGTGCGGGCGCAGCCGCTCCACCGTGCCCGGCGCGTGCGGCGGCCCGAAGTGCCGCATGGCCAGCCGGCGCAGCCTGTCGTGCTCCGGCGGGTCGAGGCCGATGAAGGAGACCGGCAGCTCCGGCGACACCGATCCGCCGTCGCCGAGGTTGCGGCGGTCGGAGCTGACGCGCGGGTCGTGCAGCAGGGCGACGATCTCCCGGTAGGTGCTGACGACGTACGAGCCGTCCTCCTGCCGCGCCACGGGCTCGTCCCTGAGCGCGCCGAAGTACCGGTACGGATCCGCGCGGCCGACCGGATCGAGGATCTGCCGGAAGGCGTCGTGCATGCTCTCCCCCTACTCCGGATGCACCAGCGAGGCGCGGCGCTCCGCCGGGTCGTGCCCCGTGACCACGACCGTCGCCCCCGCCGTGGCCACCAGCCGCTCGGGCACCTGAGCGGGCACCGGCACGCCGTCGTCCGCGCGCCGCCCGACATGTCGGAAATCTGGCGGGAACGGGACCGCCCGCTCGATCTGGCGCTGGAAGAACTCCAGCCACATGGCCTGGTCGAAGGTGACCGCGGCGGTGATGCGGCCCTGGTAGCCGTACACGGCGACGAAGCGCCGCTCCGCCGTCGAGCCCTGGGTGATGACGATCTCGTCGGCGAACGTGGGCACGCCCACCGACTTGATGTTGACGCCGAACTGGCTGGACCAGAACACCGGCACCGCCAGGTGCGGCCAGCGGTGCGCCTGGTCGCTCACCATGTTGTGCGCGGCGATCTCCGCCTGGGCGACCGCGTTGCCCCAGTGCTCCAGGGTCATGAACTGGTACTGGTACAGCGGGTGCGGGAAACGGGCGATGTCGCCGGCCACGAACACGTCGTCGGTGACCAGGCCGTTGGTGTCCACGGCGCGGCAGCCCGCGTCGCAGGTCACCCCCCACACGCCGGCGGCCAGGCCGGAGTCGCGCAGCCATTCGACGTTGCGTACCGAGCCGAGCGCCACCACGGCGACGTCCGCCTCCACCGTGCCGCCGTCCGACAGCCGCGCCCCGCGCAGCCGCCCGTCGGCGTCCCCCTCCAGCGCCGTGACGGTCGTGTCGCAGCGCAGGTCCACGCCGTGCTCGCGCTGCAGCCGCGCGGCCACGTCGCCGATGACGCCGCCCATGGCGTTGCCGAGCGGGGCAGGGCCGCGTTCGACGACCGTGACGGGCAGGTCCAGCTCACGGCAGACCGAGGCGATCTCGCTGCCGGTGAACCCGGCGCCGAGGATCAGCACCCGGCGCGGCCCGGCGGCCAGCGCCTGCCGCAGCCGGGCGGCGTCGCGCGCGTCGCGCAGCGTGTGCACGCCTTCCAGCGCGGCCTCGGCCTCGTTCGGCCAGGGGCGGGCGCGGGTGCCGGTGGCCAGCAGGACGCGGTCGAACGCGATCTCGCGGCCGTCGGCCAGCCGTACGTGCTTGCGTGCCAGGTCCAGGCCCGTGGCCGGTGTGCCGCACAACCACTCGGCCCCGACCTCGCGGATGCGGGGCAGCAGGGTGTGCTCGGGCGGGACCTGGCCGGTGAGGACCTGCTTGGACAGGGGCGGGCGGTCGTACGGCTCGCGGCGCTCGTCGCCGATCATCGTCAGCGAGCCCGTGAAGCCCTCCCGCCTGAGCACTTCGGCGGCGCGCGCCCCCGCCAGCGAGGCCCCGACGATGACGATACGGCCGTCGCTCCCCGCTTTGGCGGGTCCCGTCTCCGCCGTCGGAGTGGGGTAGGCGGTCCTGTCGAGGTGGATGGCCTGCACCGGGCAGGCGGCCGCCGCCCTCAGGACGTGCTCGCGCTGCTCGTCGGCGGGCTGCAGGTCGTACAGAAGCGCCTCTTCGTGCATGGTGAAGACGTCGGGGGCGAGGAACACGCACTGGCCGTACCCCTGGCAGCGCGTCAGATCGACGACGACCCTCACGATCGATCCACTCCCCCGGTCGGACTCCCGGGCGGAACCTTCCCCGTCCTGCGCGCGCCCTAGCTCACCGCCGCCAATCCTTTCCCTGTCTTTGCCACCGGCGTCTTCACCACCGGATCAGCACTCGGCGTTTGCCACCGGATCAGCGCTCGGCGTTTGCCACCGGATCAGCGCTCGGCCAGGCCCGCCCGTGCCAGGACGCGCAGATGCTCCAGCAGTTCCTTGGGGTCGGCGGCGAGCGGCTGGAGGCAGACGTGGTCGGCGCCCGCGTCGTGGTGCGCACGCACCCGTTCGACGATCGCCTCGGGGTCGCCCCATGCCACGACGGCGTCGACCAGCGCGTCGCTGCCCCCGTCGGCCAGGTCCGCCTCGCTCCAGCCCAGATCGAGCAGGTTGTTGGCGTAGTTCGACAGCGCCAGGTAGCGGGAGGTGAACCGGCGGGCGGTCTGCCGTGCCCGGTCCGGGTCGGTCTCCAGGATGACGGTCTGCTCCGGCGCCAGCACGGGCTCCGGCCCGAGCACCGCCCGCGCGCGGGCCGTGTGCTCGGGGGTGACGAAGTAGGGATGCGCGCCATAACTGCGCCGCGCGGCCAGCTCCAGCATCCTGGGCCGCAGCGCGGCCAGCACCCGGGGCGCCGGCCGCGGCAGCGGGCCCGCGTACTCGGTGGCGTCCATGGCGTCGAGGTACGTGCGCATCGCCGAGACCGGCTTGCCGTAGTCGTGCCCTCTCACCGACACCGCCGGCGCGTGGCTGACGCCGAGCCCGAGCAGGAACCTGCCGTCGTACGCCTCCGCCAGCGTGTTGGCCCCGTTGGCGGCGGCGGTGGCGTCACGGGCCCAGATGTTGGCGATGCCGGTCGCGACCGTCAGCCGGCTCGTCGCGCCCAGCAGGATCGCGGCGTGGGCCAGGGCCTCCTTGCCGTTGGGCGTCTCCCCGATCCACAACGCCCCGAAGCCCAGACTCTCCACCTCGGCGGCGACCTCCCGCTCGGCCGCGGCCGGTTCGCCGCTCAATGTGACGTTCCACACCCCCACGCGCCCCAGACGCCGCTTCAGCGCCTCGATCTCATCCGTACCCGGCATCGCGCCCACCACCTCGTCATCGGCCGTCGCCGCCCACGATAAGCGGATCATCGTCGGAGGAGGTTCACGGGGGTGCCATGACTTGCCCCCTGGAGATCACGGTGGGCCCCGCCGGGCAATCGAGTAGGAGGGTGAGGTCGCCTCACCCTCCTCTCACACCACCGGACATGCGGGCCCGCATCCGGCGGTTCGTCAAGCCGTGGTTCTGAGCCC